>NZ_JAVDYC010000001.1:7302500-7902500 GCF_031458255.1 Catenuloplanes niger | reverse complement strand
CGGTCCGCTGGCAGCTGATGGTGTGCCACTTGTTGTCCAGCACGCCGGCCGAGGACTTCGCGATGTAGCGCTTCGCGCCCTTGCCGGCACCGGCGATCACGCAGGACGGCAGCTTCTTCTTGCCACCGATCTGCAGTTTCCACTGCCCCTGCGCGTCCGCGACGCCCTTCTGCAGGATGTTCGACTCGCTGCCGACCGCGGCCGCGGTGGCGGCGAGCGTCACGCCGTACGTGAACGGCTTGGTGCCCGGGTCGAGATCGGCGTCGTCGCCGCCCTCGAGGAGCACGCGCGGGCACTTGGCGGCGTTCTGGACGCAGCGGACCGGGAACGCGAGCGCACGCCCGGAGCCCTTGGTGACGTAGCGGACCGCGCCGCCGTCGGCCGCGCGCATCTTCAGCGGCAGGCCGCGCCCGGAGGCGTCGTTGACGGTGCTGGCGGCGCTGTCGAACGTGTACTTCGCGACGATCGTCGACGCGCCGGCCGCGGGTGCGGCGGGCGCGGCCGGAGCGGCGGTCGCCGTGGTGGCCGGCAGCAGCGCGAACGCGGCCGCGGCCAGCAACATGGTGGGAACCTTCATGCGGGCAGAGTAGTTTCGTCCGGTTTGATGGCAAAGCAACCGTGCCGTGCACAAAAGGACGATAAATCAGATCCGAGTGGTACGCCGTAAACGCGGGACGCCCCGCCGGAGCGGGGCGTCACCGGGCCCGGAACGCGGCACCCGGCCCGGCCGGAGCCGGACCGGGGTGCCGGCCGAACAGCGTCAGAGCACCGCGGCGTCCTCCGCGAGCATGCAGACCGCGACCAGCCGGAGCAGGTGCCACTCCGCGGTCAGCCAGTCCAGCGGCGCCACGTGCGCGCCGCCCGGGTCGGGCAGGAAGCGCCCGGCCCGGCGCGCGGCCGCCGCGATCGACCGGCCGTAGGCCGCGAGCCCGGTCGCGTCGACCGGCCGGCCGGCGTCGCGCAGCGACTCGCGGACCGCGGCCGCGTGCTGATCCACCGCCGCGAGCAGGCCGGCGTTGGCGTAGGCGGCCGTGATGCCGTCGACGCCCACCCGGGCCATGACCTCGTCCAGGAAGAGCAGGTCGGCGTTGAGCAGGAGCTCGGCGTCGAGGCCCTGGGCGGTCACCGCGGGGATGTCGTTGTTCATGCCGTGAACGTTAGGCAGTAAACACGCTGAGTGGTAGATGGGTAACTGAATGACAACCAACTGCACCCGGACCGGCTACCGATGCCGCGGAAAACAGCCAGAATGCCGACAAAGTTCTAAGGTGTGCGCGGTCACCGTACCCCCGAACGGGTCTTGGGCTTGATCTTCAGGTGGGTCATGGCGCGCCGGACCAGGTCGTCGCGCGCGGCCGGGGCCAGCCCCTCCAGGCCGAAACCGAGCAGCACCGTGTCCGGCGTGGTGATCACCGCGCCGTCCTCGAACACCCGCGTCGTGGCGGTCCAGCCGGCCGGCGCGGTCCAGCCGCCGAGGCCGTCCTCGAACGACGTGGCCGACACCGCGGTGCCGTCGACGACGACGGTGGCGTCGTCGACGACGGTGGCGTCGTCGACGAAGACGCCGAGGCCGGTGGTGGCCCAGTCGGTGACGTACGTGACGGCCACCTCGACCTCGGACCCGGCGTATCCGGACAGGTCCACGCTCCACCGCTGCCAGCCGCCGGACGCACCGGTCGCCGCGTTCCAGCGTCCGGTCGAGGCGCACGTGGCGCCGTCCTTGGTCAGGTAGCGGCTCAGCGCCGGGTGCAGGTCGACCGGGCAGCTCTCGCCGGGCGCGGTGCCGGTCCGGCCACCGGCCTCGGGCAGCGTGGTCCACTCGTCGGTCCCGGCCCGCCGCGCCTCGACGACCAGGAAGTCCCAGTTCTTCTCGATGTCGTACGACGTGGCGAACCGCAGCGACGCGTGCTTGCCGGCCGGCACCGTCACGCGGTGGCTGAGGCGCTGGTAGGCCGCGTCGCGCCGGCCGCTCCACACGTAGCGCTCGCCGGTGGCCGGGCCGAACGGCGCGGCGCCTCGCCGCTCCCACGCGACCGGCACGTGCGAGGAGCCGGGCGTGCTCAGGAACGTGGCGGTGTGCCGCTGGGTGTCGTCGAGCGTGCCGGTCCAGCCGCGGAACGCGCCGCCGGTGCCGGACAGCGGGTGCCGCTGCACGCCGCCGGCGTAGGTGTGCACGCCCAGCCAGTACTGCAGGAAGTCGTTGGACAGCCCGACGCACGCGGCCGACGCGGCGTCGGTGCACTCCCCCGGCCCGGTCTGGTGGTGGACCAGGCCGCCGTTGAGCGACTGCGGGTAGAACGCGTGCTGCCCGCCGGCCAGCAGCCGGCCGCCCTCGTTGAGGTAGTCGCGGACCGCCAGCTCGGTCGCGGCCGCGGCGCGGGTGGTGGTGCCGTTCGGCTGGCCCCGGTCCCGCGGGATCACGTCGTCGCCGGTCTCCCAGACCACGGCCCGGTAGTGGGACAGCACGCCGAGGTGGTGCGGCGCGGTCCGGCCACGCGCGTCGACGTCGTAGACGTCGGTGTCGAAGCCGGCCCGGCCGAGTGACCCGGTGTGCGCCGCGACGTGGCGGGCGGACGTGCCGGCCTGCTCCGGGCTGCTGCCGGTGACGTCCTCGGCCGCGAGCACGAGCACGTCACCGCCGATGTCGTCGGCGACGGTGTAGCCGAACCGCCCGCCGGTGACCGTCACGCCGTCCTTCTCGCCGCTGAACCACACCTCGACCCGGTCGCCGGGCCGCTGGCCGGGCACGGTGCCGCGCAGCTCCGCGAAGTAGCGGGTGCCGTCCGTGCCGTAGCGTTCGCCGCCGGTCCACCGCCGGACGGGCGCGGCCGCCGGCGTACCCCCGTTGATCCGGTAGTGCAGCCGGACGTGCCGCAACGCGCGCCGGGCGATCGTGGCGACCGGCTGGTCGGTGCCGTAGGAGACCGCGAACGGGTCGGCGACGAAGTCCGGCGTGGTGTGCGTCAGCGACGGGTCCTTCGCGGACGCGGCGACCGCCAGCGCGAACGGCACGTTCTTCGCGACCTCCGCCGAGATCAGCTTCTCGTCGTCCGGGAAGATGAAGTCGCTCGCGCAGTCCTCGGCCCGCCACCGGTCGTCGGGTACGGAGTCGGCCGCGACCGCGCAGGTGGACATCTCCGGCGTGAACCCGAGCGTGCCGTGGCGCTCGGCCGCGTGCGTGTCGGTGTCGCCGTTCGTGGTGTAGAGCTCCGCGGACAGGTCCGGGTCGTAGCCGGGCACGGCCGGGTGCGCGTCGTCGCCGGCCAGCGCCTGATGGATCACGTCGTCCGGCGAGGGCGTGGCGACCTGCCAGCCGACGCCGTAGAGCAGCAGTTGCGCGGCCGAGTGGTAGTTGACGAAGAACTCGAACCCGACCCGCGCGAACAGTCCGTCCAGCGCGCGCGTCTCCGGCTCGGAGCCGGCCGCGGTCCCCCGGTACGTCTCCGCGGCCGGGTCACCGGACGAGCCCTCGTCGTCGTACCCCCAGCGGTAGCCGAAGTTGCGGTTGAGGTCCACGCCGTCGCCGGGCCCGATCCGGCCGTCGCCGTCGTTGTCCCGCAGGTTCTTGCGCCAGAGCCGGTTGCCCTCGGTGAACGTGTGGTCGTAGCCGTCCGGGTTCGCGACCGGCAGGAACCACAGCTCGGTCGTGTCCAGCAGCCGGGTGATCTCCGGATCGGTGCCGTAGCCGTCGAGCACGTGGTGGTAGAGCCGCCGGATCATCTCCGGCGTGATCCACTCCCGGGCGTGCTGGGCGCCCGCGTAGAGCACGGCCGGCCGTTTCCCGTCCGGCACGCGGCGCGCGCCCGCGGTGACCTTCACCGCAAGGATCGGCTTGCCCCGCACGGTACGGCCGATCGTCTCGACCTTCGTCAGGTCCGGGAAGCGGGCCGCGGTCGCGGTCAGCTCGTCCCGGAGCCCGCCCGGCTCGCTGTACGAGCGGTACGCGGTCCACCCGGCCCGCGCCTGGGCGCGCAGCGCGTCCGAGGCCCGCTCGCCGCGCACGGTCCGGGGCGTGAGCCGGACGCCCCGCGCGGCGAGCCGGTCGGCCTGCCGCCGGGTCAGCACCGCCTCGACCGCGCCCGGGCCCGTCACCTCCAGGCCGGCCGCGCGCATGCGGTCGGCCTGGACCGCCGTGACCGTGCCGGTCCACACCTCGAGCTGGTCGGTCCCGGCGTCCGCGCGGGCGGGCCCGGCCGTGCCGATCGTGACAGCCAGCGCGAGCACCACGGCTGCTCTCATGCGTACCCCCGTCGTCGTCCTGTTCCCTCAACGACTGAGGGGCCGGTCAGGACAGCGGGTTCACTCCCTTGATCGCCAGGACGTACCAGGCGGTCGCGGCCAGGTGCCGGCTCGGGTAGTAGCCGGAGTCGGCGAAGCCCACGTGCAGCGGGCTGGACGCGGCCACCACGCCGGCCTTCTCCGGCAGCGGCCGGCCGCCGACGGTCTGCCCGCGGCCCAGCTCGGCCTGCGCGTCGGTGACCGGGTCGCGTTCGCGCAGCGCGTCGCGCGGCTCACCGGCCGCGCGCAGCGCCACCGCGTACTGCGCGGTGCCCTCGAACCAGACCGCCTGCGGGTCGGGCCGCGGCAGTCCCTCCTCGATCGGCCGGGCCGGGTCGGACGCCGGGCTGAGCGTGCTGACCGTGATCCCGCGGTAGCGCTGCCGGCCGGTCAGCTCGCTGTTCGGCGCGTCCGGCGTGTCGATGACGCGCAGCCGGCGGTCGACGAAGGCCAGCGCGCCGCGGTGCCGCTCGTCGCGCAGCGCCAGCCACGGATGGGTCTGCGCCTCGAGCGTGCGGGCGCCGTCGTCGAGCGTGTCACCGTCCGGCGAGCCGGCCGAGAAGCAGCACTCCTCCTCGCCGACGATCCAGGCCCGTTCGACGAAGCGCCGGGCGCGGTCCTGCTCCGCCTTCCAGCCCAGCCGGGAGAAGAGCGTGTAGAGGTCCGCGTTGTGGACGGTGGACTGCGCGGTGATCGGCGTGCCCTGCCGGTTCCGGCCGAGCGTGTAGCCGCCGAGCCGGCCGGCCGAGCGGGCCTCGTCGCGTACCCACCCGGCCAGCGCGGTCGCGGCGTCGAGACAGCGCCGGTCCCGGGTGCGCCGGTGCAGGGCCAGCAGCGCGAGCCCGGCCCAGGCCTGGTCGCCGGTGAACGCGGCGGTGAACCGGAACGGGCCGCCCGCGTCGACGGTGCCGTCCGGCGCGGTGAACCGGTGCGTCCAGGAGCGGTCACCGCGCCGGTAGGGCGCGACCGCGTACGCCTGGCGCAGCGGGCCGGTCCCCCACTCCGGGTCGTGGGTGCGCGCGTGCAGCAGCCCGTCGCCGATCGAAACGGCGCGTTTGACGTCGCCGAGCGCGAGGTACGCGAGGATCGTCAGCGCCGCGTCGTAGGTGAAGGCCGTACCCATCAGTCCGACCTGGTCGGAGTAGGACTGCGGCAGCCGCGGGCCGGCCGGGTCGTACGCGTCCGTCATCGCGTCCAGGAACCGGGCCGCCTGCACCCACGGCACGGCCGCCCCCGCGGTCCCGGCCGGCAGCGCGGCCCCGACCAGGCCGCCCGCGGCCGCTTTGAGCAGCAGCCGCCGCCCACCGACTGTCACCATTGGAGAACCCCCGTTGCTCCGCCCGATATGCACCTTTTACCCGAGGGTTGTTGCACAAAAGCCACGCCACGCCGCCCGGCGTTGAATAGTTGCCGTCCAGCAAGTATCTTTCTGCGCGGGAGGGGATGATTCGTGCGCGAACACCGGGCCGCTCTAGTCAGCGGCCTCACGGAACGCCTCGAGGCCGCGGCGCAGCGCCGCGCGGTCGTCGGGCGTCATCCGGGCCAGCACCCTGGCCAGCCGCTCCCGCCGCCGGGCCCGCATCTCGGCCAGGAACCGGCGGCCGGACGGCGACAGGCGCACCAGCACCTCACGCCGGTCCGCGTCGGACTGCCGGCGGTCCAGCAGCCCGGCCGCGACCAGCCGGTCGCTGAGCCGGCTGGCGGAGGAGAGCACCACACCGAGGCGGTCGGCGAGGCCCCGCAGGTTGACCCCGGCGGGCAGCGACTCCAGCGTCAGCACCGCGCGCAACTGCGACGCGGACAGCGACTGGGGCAGGTCGTCGTCGAACGCGGTCAGCAGCCCGTCCGCCGCCGCGTCGACGGCGGCGGCGGCGACGTCCGGATCACCGTCGGAAGCCATGGTGCAGGCAAGACTATCCTCGTTCGCCCGCGGGAGGCACGATGCACGATCGTCTGATCGGCGCCCAGCGGACGCTGATGTCGGCACCGGCCCACCAGATCGTGGAACACCTGTCGGAATACCTGACGAAGCAGTACGCGATCGCCGCGCTGGACCTGTTCCAGATCGACTACCGGCTCAGCGAGCTGGTGCCGCTGGACGGCGGCCCGGCCGTCACCCACCCCGGCGCACCGGCCTGGCGCGCCTTCGACCACCTGGCCGAGGTGGTGGACGGCGCGGCGCTGTGGCTGCCCGTCTCGGTCCGCGGTGACCGGCTCGGCGTCATCCGGGTCACGCCCACGCCGGACGACCCGCACCTGCGCGCGGAGCTGGCCGAGGTCGCGGACCTGCTCGGTCACGCGCTGGTCGCGGCGCGCGAGGGCACCGACCGGTACGCGGTGGCCGCGCGTACGAAACGGCTCACGCTCGCGGCCGAGATGCAGTGGGGGCTGCTTCCCGGTCGGGGCCGCACCGGGCCCGCGTTCGCGCTGGCCGGGCAGCTGGAGCCGGCGTACGCGGTGCGCGGCGACACGTTCGACTGGTCGGACGACCCGGACCGGCTGCAGGTCGTGGTGATAAACGGGCACGGCGAGGGGGTGGCCGCGGCCACCCTGACCTGCCTGGCGATGAACGCGCTGCGCAACGCGCGCCGGGCCGGGCTGGACGTGGCGGACCAGGCCACGCTCGCGGACCAGGCGATCTACTCCTACCACCGGGGTGCGCAGCACATAGACGCACTGCTGCTGGACCTGGACCTGAACACCGGCGTGGTCACCGCGGTCGACGCGGGCTCACCGCGGCTGCTGCGGCTGCGCGACGGCGAGATCAGCGCGGTCACGCTGGAGGCCCAGGACCCGCTCGGCATGTTCGACGGCACGATGTACACCACGCAGACGTTCACGCTGGAGCCCGGCGACCGGCTGTTCGTGGTCAGCGACGGGATCGTGGAGGCCACCGCGCGCGGCACCCGGTACGGCGACAGCCTGCTGGACCGGTTCCTGGCCCGCAGCGGCGCGCTGTCCCCGCTCGCCGCGGTCCGCTCGGTGATCGGCGACCTCCGCGCGTTCATCGGCGGCGAGTCGATCGACGACGCGGTCGCGGTCTGCCTGGACTGGACACCGCCGGGCCGGGGAGACGACCGAGGGTAGAGATGACGGACCTGATGCTGCGACGCGACGACCGCCCGGACGGTGGCCTGACCGTCCATGTGGGCGGCGAGATCGACGGCGCGACCGCGCCGGCGCTGCAACGCGCGCTGCTGGACGCGGTCGCGACCGCACCCCGGCACCTGCTGATCGACGGTGCCGAGGTCTCGTTCTGTGACTCGCGCGGGCTGGCCGCGCTGATCGCGGCGTGGCGCGCGGCCGGTGCCGCCGGCGTGCCGCTGACGCTGCACCCGAGCCCACGCCTGCGCCGCGTGATGTCCCTGGCCGGCATCGACACCCTGATCGACCTGGCGGAGAGCCCGCGGTGACCGGTCACCGCGGGTAGGCGCGGCGGGTGATCAGGAGCAGCACCAGGCCGGCGGCGCAGAGGACGGCGGCGAACGGGTACGCCCAGCGGATGCCGAGCGTCTGCGCGACGCCGAACAGCGGGCCGGCCAGCATCGCACCGATCGTGTAGGTGTTGCTGTACAGCGTGGTCGCCCGGCCCGGCTCACGCGGCAGCATGTCCTGGACGTAGGAGATGCCCAGCCCGGTGACCGCCGCGATGTAGCCGGCGTTGAGCAGCTGCCCGGCCAGCAGCATCCACACCTCGGTGGCCAGCCCGGCGAGCCCGTAGTAGGCGGTGCCGAGCACCGCGCCGCCGAGGATCAGCCCGCGCAGCGGCAGCCGGGTGGCGAGCGCGCCGGAGCCGAGCATCAGCGGGATCTCCAGCGCCGCGCACAGCCCGAGGATCAGACCGGACGCGCTGGTCTCGCCGCCCAGGTCCTGGGTGACGAACAGCGGCAGCGCCTGGATGCCGAGCGTGAGCGGCGTCTGCAGCAGCGTGAACCCGGCGACCGTCACGGCCAGCACCCAGCCGGGCGCGTTCGGCCGTTGCGGGAACGAGCCGGCCGGCCCGGTGGGCGGCAACGCGTCCGGTCCGGCGGGCGGCGGCGGGCCGCCGGCGTGCTGCGGGCCGCCGGCGTGCTGCGGCACCGCGGCCGGGACCGGTGGCGGCTCGGCCAGCCAGGCGAGCGCGACCAGCACGGCGACCGCGAACGCGGCGGCCGCGAGCAGGTAGACGTACCGGAAACCGCCGGCGGACTGCACCACGGCCGCGATCGGCGGGCCACCGACCCAGGCCGCGGAGTAGAGCATGCGCAGCGTGCTGATCGCCATCGCGGACCGGCCGGCGTCGACGCGCGCGAGCGCCTGCCGCGCGTACGCGAACGACTGCGGGAACGTGGTCTGCGCGAACGCGGTGACCGTGACCGCGAGCGCGAGCAGCACCCAGAAGTCCCGGACGTACGCGGCCGCGACCATGCCCGTGACGCCGGCCACGCCGGTGGCGACCAGCAGCGCGCGCCGGATCGGGTACCGGTCGGAGAGCCGGCCGGCGACCGTGGACACGGCCACCGCCGCCAGCGGCGACGCGACCAGGAACAGCGTGATCTGGGCCGGGCCGGCCGCGACGTCGGTGCTGAGGAACAGCGACAGCAGCGGCGAGAACACCGCACCGGACAGCCCGGCCGCGACGCAGATGACCCCGAGCGGCAGCAGCAGCCGCAGGAGACCGCGCCGTTCCGCAAGATCGCTCAGCACCGGGCCAGGTTACGCCCCGCGATCTCAGCCTGCCGGAGGGTACGGCTCCTTCGCCAGCAGGTGGGCCAGGTGCGCGGTGTTGGCCGCGAGCGTCTTGGTGGCGCTGCCGGTGGTGTCCGGCTTCGGCCCGGCGTCCCGGTAGTCCACGCCGCCCATCGCCTCGCCCACCCAGTAGGTCGAGCCGGCCGCGGCCGCGGTGAAGCCGACGTCGTTGAGCGCCTGCAGCACCTCCGCGACCACGTGGTGGGCACCGTCCTCGTTGCCGACCACGGCCACGGCCGCGACCTTGCCGAACGTACGCATGCGGCCCTGTTCGTCGGTCTCGGACAGCTCCGCGTCGAGGCGCTCCAGGACCATCTTGCAGACGCTGGACGGCTGGCCCAGCCAGATCGGCGTGGCGATGACCAGGATCTGCGCGTCCATGATCTTCGCGCGGATCGCGGGCCACGCGTCGCCGTCGCCCTCGTCCGTGGTGACGCCGAACTTGACGTCGTGGTCGGCGACGCGGACGAACTCGCCGTCCACGTCGTGGTCCGCGAGCGCGGTGAGCACCTCGCGGCCGAGCAGCTCCGAGCTGGACGGTTCGTCGGAGGACTTGAGCGAGCAGCCGAGAACGATCGCGCGCAACGTCATGTGTTTCCCTTCCGGTTCGGCGGGCGCCTGACCGCGGCTTACCCGTCGCGGGAACGCACAAACCGGGGGTAGGTTCGCGCGGTGACGTTCTCGATCGTGGGGCGGTCGGCCGACGGGCGACTGCACGGTGTGGCGGTGGCGAGCAAGTTCCTGGCGGCGGGCGCGCTGGTGCCGGCCGCGGAGGCCTCGCTGGGCGCGGTGGCGACGCAGGCGCATCTGAACCTGTCATACCGGCCGCGGGGCCTGGACCTGCTGCGGGAGGGCCGTTCCGCGGCGGAGACGGTGGCGGCGCTGGTCTCCGGCGACGGTGAGCGGGACCATCGGCAGGTGGGCGTGGTCGGCCCGGCCGGCGACGGCGCCGCGTTCACCGGTGCGGCCTGCCACGACTGGGCCGGGCACCTGACCGGCGACGGCTACGCGATCCAGGGCAACATCCTGGCCGGCCCGCGGGTGCTGGAGGCGGTGCGGGACGCCTGGCTCGACCCCGCGGCCGCGGCCGGGCGATTCGCCGAACGGCTGCTGCGCGCGCTGGCCGCGGGCGACCGGGCCGGCGGTGACCGGCGCGGCCGGCAGAGCGCGGGACTCTACGTGGTGTGCAAGGGCGGCGGTTACGGCGGCACCGGGGACGTCCTGGTCGACCTGCGCGCCGACGATCACCCGGACCCGGTGACGGAACTGTTCCGGCTGCTCGGCATCCACACCATGCTGTTCGAGAAGCCGGACCCGGCCACCCTGCTGGACCTCACCGGCGACCTGGCCGCCGAGGTGACGGCGCGGCTGACGGAGCTCGGCCACCCGGTCACCACCACGCTGGACGACGCGCTGGCGAGCTGGGCCGGGATCGAGAACCTGGAGGAGCGCCTGGTCCCGGCGCGGATCGACCCGCTGGTGCTCGACCACCTGCGCGCACGCTGAGGTCCGGCCCGGCCCGGCGCGCCGGGTGCGGGACCGGCCGGGCCGGTGCGCGGTGCGCCCGCTCAACCGATCGCGGCCGCGCGGCGGGGCATGCCCGCGCCACCGGCCAGCCCGTGCGCGGCCAGCAGCGCGTCCACGGCCGCGGTGATCATCGCGACCCGCTCGGGCGGCGGCCCGGTCCGGCCGTCGCGGTGCGCGAGCGTGCCGGGCAGGGGCCGCAGCGGCACGACGAACGGGTGGATGCCGCGCGCGACCAGCCGCCGGGCGCCGTCGATCAGGTCCTCCGGGCGTTCGCCGAGCCCGATCAGCAGGCAGGTGGAGACGTGGTCGCGGCCGAACACCCGCACGGCGTGCTCCCACGCGGCCTCGTACTGGGCGAGCGGGATCCGGGCCTTGCCGGGCAGCCACCGGCGGCGCAGCCGGTCGTCGAGCGTCTCCACGTTCATGCCGATCGCGGTGACGCCGGCCGCCCGCAGCAGCCCGAGCGCGGCCAGGTCGGCCGGGGGTTCGCAGGTGACCTGCACGGGCACGGCCGGGCCGATCGCGGCGCGGATCGCGCGCACGCACCGGGCCAGGTACCGCGCGCCCCGGTCCGGCCCGGGCCCGGTGCCGGTGGTCAGCGACACCCGGCGGACGCCGTCCAGCCGCACGGCCGCCCGCATCACCTCGGCGAGCTGCGCGGGCCGCTTGACCGGCAGCGTGCCGTCCGGCTCCCGCAACGGCTCCTCGATCGCGCAGAACCGGCAGCGGTCCGGCTCGGCGTAGCGCACGCACGTCTGCACGACCGTGGACGTGACGAGTCCGGCCTCGGGCATGCGGGCGATCCGGTGGTACGCCGTACCGTCGGCGGTGCAGAGGTCGTAGAAGCGGGGGCGCGGGGGCGCGGCCATCCCAGAATCTTCGACGGTGACCTATATCGCGGGGGTTTCGGGGGCGACAAGCTCCGGTGAACGCGACCTCACGTCCACTGTGGCCGCCACGTGAGGCCGGTCGTTCACGGCATCTCGTCCTCGCGCGGTTTGCGCACCACGTCCAGGTACCGACGGTGACTCGCGCCGTAGATCGCGAAGTTGAGTCGTGCCTCGTCGAGGCTGAGATCTCCGTTCGGACCACCCTTGGCGACCTTCGCGTCCCGGTCGCTCGATCCGTCCTCGGTCCAGAAACACACCGGGCACGTACCGCCCCCGGTTCGGTACCCGCAACACGCACACCGGCTGACTACAAACTGCTCCACCCCGGTTACCTTGCCATGCCGCCCCCGGCGCGGGTAGACCGGAGTTCCTCTCGTCCGGCGGGTGGATTCCCGGGCCGTTCCGGCACCCGGGCAGAGACTTCCACACAGGGACATCCGGAGCCGCGGGCGGCGTGGATGGGTCCGTTCACCCGCAATTACACGTGACATAGGTCACAAACTGTGCGTGAGCTGTGCGTATGTGGATCACGCCGAAAACCGGTCGAACCATCGCGGCTCCCGGTCGCGTACTCATGGGCGCCTCGCTGAATCACCCGACACACCGCCGCTCCTTTCCGGAAGGCGGCGGCGGAAAGAAGGAATGACGATGTTTCGAAACAGCTCGCGGCCCGCGGTGTCGCGCCGCAAGGTGCTCATCGGTGCCGGCACCGCGACGGTCGGAATCGGTACGGCCGCCGTGGCCGGATTCGCCGCCGCGCAGGGGAACGGCGCCGAGTCCGACGACGCGATCGTCGTCCAGGTGGTCAATGCGCGCGAAGGACTGCTCAGCATCTTCGTCGGCGAGCGGGTGATCGAGGTCAAGGACAAGGGTCTCGCGTCCGACCTGGTCAACGCGGCCAAGAAAAAGCAGTAGCTCTCCCTTCCCTCGCCCTTCTCCCGACTCGAAGAGGTAACCAGCATGTCTTCGCACCGCGAGGCCCCCGAGATCTCGAAGGACCCGGTCGCCGACAGCACCGACCTTTACGCGTTCGTCAGCCCGGACAAGCCGGACACCGTGACGATCATCGCGAACTATCTGCCGCTCCAGGTCCCGTCCGGCGGACCGAACTTCTTCGAGTTCGGCGACGACGTGCTCTACGAGATTCACATCGACAACAACGGTGACGCGCAGGCGGACCTCACCTATCAGTTCCGGTTCCGGACCGTCATCAACAACGACAAGACGTTCCTCTACAACACCGGGCCGATCGAGTCGCTGGACGACCCGGACTGGAACCGCCAGCAGTTCTACACGGTCACCTGCGTCGACATGCACGGCAAGGCCACCGTGCTGGGCAAGGACATCCCGTGCCCGCCGTGCAACATCGGCCCGTCGTCCACGCCGGACTACGCCAAGCTCGCCAAGGACGCGGTCTACAAGCTCGAGGGCGGCGCACGCGTCTTCGCCGGGCAGCGCGCGGACGGCTTCTTCGTCGACCTCGGCGCGATCTTCGACCTGGGCACGCTGCGGCCGTTCCAGAACCTGCACGTGACCGGCAAGAACATCTTCGACGCGGCCGGCGACGGCGTGAACACGCTCGACAAGACGAACGTGCACAGCATCGCGCTGCAGCTGCCGATCACGTCGGTGACCAAGGGCGGCAAGAAGTACGAGTACACCGACGCCGAGGCGACGATCGGCGTGTGGACCACGGCCAGCCGCCGCCAGGTCCGGGTGCTGCACGGCAACAAGGGCAACGACCTGGACCTCGGCCCGACCGTGCAGGTCTCCCGGCTCGGCAACCCGCTGTTCAACGAGGTCATCGTGCCGATGGCGCAGAAGGACCAGTTCAACGCGCTGGAGCCGAAGGAGGACAAGCGGTTCGCCGAGTTCGTGGCCCGGCCCGAACTGGCGACGCTGCTGCCGGTGCTCTACCCGGACGTCTTCCCGAACCTGGAGAAGCTGGTCGCGGACAAGACCGACCGGGCGGACCTGCTCGCGATCCTGCTCACCGGCATCCCGGAGGGCATCATCGACGGCTTCCAGAACTTCACCGGCGAGACCCAGGCCGACCTGCTGCGCCTCAACACCGCGATCCCGCCGGCCGCGGAGCCGAACGCGTTCGGCCTGGTCGCCGGCGACGCGGCCGGCTGGCCGAACGGTCGCCGCCCCGAGGACGACGTGGTCGGCATCGCGCTGCGGGCGGTCGCGGGCGCCACGTTCCCGCTGATCGACAAGGACTTCACGCCGGACGAGGCGACCGCGCTGCTGGAGCAGGGCATCACCGCGGCCGACGTCACCGCCGGGTTCCTCGGCCACTTCCCCTACCTCGGTCTGCCGTACGACGGCTTCAACAACCCGTCCTGAGGAGCGCTCGCCATGCACACGCACCACCACCACAACTACGGCACCTCCGAGACCGGCAGCGTCATGCTGGACATCGGCCGGGACACCGGCGCGCTGGTCATCTACACCGGACCGGAGCAGCAGGGACTGGAGATCGAGATCAGCCCGCTGGACACGCTCACCGCGGCCCGCACCCACGTGGCCGTCCGCGAGCGCCTGATCAACCACGGCAAGCTCTACTGCGCGGTCTACCCCAGCCTCCCGGCCGGCCGCTACGCGGTCTGGCGCGGCGAGTCCGAGCAGGCCGGCACGGTCACCATCGCCGCCTCCCGGGTCGCCGAGTTCTCCTGGCCCGCCAACTGACGTCGTGCTCGACGCGGGAGCCGAGGCCCGGCTTCCGCGTCACAAATCACTTGATCACCTTTCCTATGCTGGTCGTAAGACCTCGCGGCTGCTGAACCGTCAGGCACCACCACGCACCGGCGCACGGCCGACATCGTGCGCCGATGCCCCGTACCCACGTGTCAGCAGTTCTGCGAAAGGTTTCTCGATGCCCCTCGTGCATCGGCCGGACCCCCGACTGGTCCGGCTCGACGACAACTGGCTCTCGCTGCCCAACCCGTACGACGTGCCGGTGGAGATCTGCGCCGGCCCCGACGTGCCGCTGGAGACCGCGGCCGTGGACGAGCTGCTCACCGTGCTGGAGACCGCCGGCACGCTGCGCGCGCTGACCACGGCAGGCGCCGGGACCGCACCGCGGATCGAGCGGGTGGTCTGCACACCGGACTTCCACAAGGGCGCCGGCATCCCGATCGGCACCGTGATCCAGACCGCCGGCGCGCTCCTGCCGCAGGCCGTCGGCAACGACATCAACTGCGGCATGCGCGTCGAGGCGACCGCGCTGACCGTCGACCGGGTCCGCCCGCACCTGGACGCGCTGGAACGCCGTCTGCGGCACCTGTTCTTCGAGGGCGGGCGGCGCATCGGCCTGACCGCCGGACAGCGCGCGGGACTGCTGCGGTACGGGCTGCCCGGGCTCCTCGGCGACGGCGTTCCCGACTCGCCCGGCGGGGCGTGGGCGCAGGTCCGGCCGGACGACACGACCGGGCTCGACGGGCGGCTGCACGCGACCGGGTTCCCGGTGGCGTCCGCGGCCGGGTTCGAGGACTGGATCTCCAGTGGCGGCGGCGTCAGCTACGACAGCATCATCGGCAGCGTCGGCGGCGGGAACCACTTCGCGGAACTCCAGTACGTCTCCGCCGTGCACGACGGGGCGGCCGCGCACGCGTGGGGTCTCGCGCCGGGCCGGGTGGTGCTGATGGTGCACAGCGGCTCGCTGTCGCTCGGCCACCAGGCCGGCGCCATCGGCCGGGACGCGGCACGGGCCGCCTGGCCGCGCGGCGTGCCGATGCCGCGCAACGGGATCCTGCCGCTGCTCGACCCGGCGCGTTACCTGACCGCGTTCGCGAACGCGGCGAACTTCGCGATCGGCAACCGGTTCTTCCTCGCCATGATGCTGCGCGCCGGGCTGGCCGACGTCGCCGGTGAGGTCGGCGCCCGGCTGATCTACGACGCGCCGCACAACCTGCTCCGCCCGGCCGCGGACGGCACCGTGCTGCACCGCAAGGGCGCCACGCCGGCCGGCGGCCCCACCGGCGACCCGGACCGGTTGTGGGGCGAACCGGTGATCGTGCCGGGCTCGATGGGCGCGCCCAGCTATCTGCTGCGCGGGCTCGGCGAACCACGTGCGCTCGGCAGCGCCGCCCACGGAGCCGGCCGCCGGGTGCCGCGTGGCGCCGCGGCCCGGGGCAGCGACGCGGACCTCGACGCGTTCCTGCGCGACTTCCGGGTGGTCACGCCGCTCGACCACCGCGACCCGGCGGTGCTGGCGCGGCGAGACATCATCGACGCGTGGCGCCGCGACCTGAAGCAGGAGGCGCCCTGGGCCTACAAGGACGTGGCACCGGTGGTCGACAGCCTGCGCGGCGCGGGCGTCGCGTCCCCGGTGGTGGAGCTACGGCCGCTGCTGACGGTCAAGGGCTGACCGCAGCGGGGGTACGGGCGGCAACCCGTACCCCCGCGCGGTCTTTCACCGCCCGGGCTTGACCAACGCCCAGGCCGTACGCACCGCGGTGTTCTCGGTGCCGTCGAAGCCCTCGAACGTGCTGAGCGGGCCGGGGCCGAAGCGGGCGAAGACATCGTCCGCGGTGCCCCCGACGTTGTCCGGGCCGACGCCGAAGAAGAACGCCGGGTCGGCGCCGCCCTCGTCCATGATGTTCAGCTGGTCGTCGACGCTGGTCAGGTGCCAGTTGCCCAGGTAGTGCCCGGCCTCGTGGCTGATCAGCGTGCCCAGCACCCGGCCGACGAACGCGACCCGGTCACTGGCCGGCGTGAGGTACGTGTTCAGCGAGACCGGGTCGCCGGCCGGGCCGCTGAGCAGGTCCAGCAGCACGATCGCGGTCTCCTCCCGGGCGAAGTTGCCCGGGTCGATCGACTGCGCGATCCCGACCGTGGGGATCTCCAGCTCCTCGATCGTGCCGCCGATGATCACCCGGCTGGTGTCCGGGCTGCCCCAGGTCTCCGGGCCGTCCGCGTCCGTCACCACGCGCACCGCCAGCTCGTCCACCCGCGCGTCCCGGCGGGCCTGGTTCAGCTGCGCGTTCACCGTGCGCTTGACCACGTCGAGCAGCCGCGGCAGGTCCGCCTCGGTCAGCCCCCAGTTCGGCAGGAACGCGGGAAGGCCGGTCACCGGCCGCTCCCCCGGCGTCGCGCCCGCGTCGAAGATGGCCGGGTCGATCGTGGCGCCGTTCGTGTCGATCAGCAGCGTCTGCTTCGTGCCCCGCGGCTCGGACTCCGCCGCCGGGCGGGAGATCACGGCGTTCGCCGTGTACGCCCCGGCGCCGCGCTCGATCACGATCCGGTGCCGGCCGGACACCGCCGCGATGTGGTCCGCGACCGCGTTGCCGCCCTTCGGCAGCGGCGACGACGGCGGCACGATGAACGACAGGTCCACGACCGAACCGAACACCTGCGTGCCGCTCGGGTCGTAGATCTCCAGCCGGGCCGCGCCACCGGACACGTTCAGCCCGAGCACGTCACCCTTGTCCAGGTCGACCGCGAACGAGTCGTGGTCCTCCGCCGCGACCTGCAACAGCACCGTGTACGGCCCCTCCGAGCCGGCGCCGGGCCCACTGGCCGGGTCGTTCGGGTCGGCCGGCAGCAGCGGCCCGGTCCAGCCGCCGATCGCCACGTAGTACGTCCCGTCCGCGGGCAGCTCGATCGAGAACCGGCTGCTCCAGTCCGCCGGCGGCGCCTGGTCGTCGTTGCCGCCGAGCAGCGTGCCGTCCGCCGCGTACAGCGCCGCGAAGCTGTCCAGCACCGCGCCCGGGGTGTCCACGTCCACCGTGACCACCTCGCCGGCGCGGCCGGTCAGCTCGTAGAAGTCGAAGTCACCGGTGCCGGTCCCGGCCGAGCCGTGCGGGCCGTCGCCGATCGTGCCGCTGGTGGTGACCGCGCGCCGCGCCGCGGAGATGCCGGTCTCGGTGGCCAGCGGGATCGCGCCGTCGTCCTCGGCCGGCGGGGCCAGCGGCTCGGCCACCGGCGCCTCGGACGCGAGCGTGCCGGTGACGGTGAACGAGCCGGACTCGTGCCGGCCCGAGCCGACGCCGCGGATGAACTCCGGCCGGGTGTCGTTGCGGCCGCGCACCGTGGCCGGTTCGCGCTCGGCGTAGGACGAGCCGGCGCCGCCGCCCGAGCGGGTGGCCGCCGCCTCCGCGCCGGTGGCCGCCGCGCGCTGCCAGGCGGCGATCCGCGTGGTGGTCAGCCGGCCGTCGAGGCCGAACGTCATGCCGGGCGCCGCGCCGCGGGCACCGGGCGCGTCCGGAGCGCCGAACGACAGGTACGGGTTCGCCCCGGTCGCGGTCAGGCCCTTCAGCTTCGCCCGATCGGGTGCCTCGGCCCGAGCCGCAACGGGCGCCTCGGCCTGGGCCGGAGCGGGCGCCCCGACCGTCACGGCGAGGGCCACCACGAGGAGCGACGGTGCGGTTCTGCGCAGGGTTGTGCGTACGTTCACGACGCCTCCCATAGACGCTGGACACTGTGCCGAGCGACAGCCTAGGCGGGAGTATTCGATGTACGCAGTCCCGTTCCGGTCGCTAGTCTGCCGCCGTGCCGCTCTCGATCCGCCTCGCCACCGCGTCCGACCTGCCGTTCCTGCCGCCGATCGAGGTCGCCGCGGGGGCCGCGTTCACAGCTGTGAACATGTGGGAAATCGCGGCCGACGCGCCGCCCGGCCCGGACGAACTGGCCCGCTACCAGCGTGACGGGCGGGCCTGGGTGGCGCTCCGCGACGCCGTGCCGGCCGGCTATCTGCTGGCCGCACGGGTCGACGGCGCCGCGCACGTCGAGCAGGTCACCGTACACCCGGACCACGCCGGGCAGCGGATCGGCGCCGCGCTCATCGACCGGTGCGCGGCCTGGGGACGGTCCTGGGGAGCCCGGCGGACCACGCTCACCACGTTCGCCGACGTGCCGTGGAACGCGCCCTACTACGAGCGGCTCGGTTTCACGGTCGTACCGGCGCGGGCGCTGACGCCCGGCCTGGCCGCGATCCGCGCCGCCGAGGCCGCCCGCGGGCTCGACCGGTGGCCGCGCGTGGCGATGAGCCGGGATTCCTAATCCGGGCGCGCGCCGATCCGATGGGGCACGCATGGCCGAACGCCCCGGGGTGCCGCGCGACGACCCCGCGCGCGCTCAGATCGGCGCACCCACCGCGCCGGACGGCCGGCGGCAGCCGTCATGACCGACGCCCGCGCCGCCGCCCTGGACGAGCGGCTGCTGGACATCGCCGGCCCGGACCCGTCGCCCGCCGAACGCGCGCTGATGGTGCGGCTGATCGAGAACTTCCTCCGCAAGGTCCCGGCCATGCTGGACCACCTGGAGTTCACGCTGGCCGCGGACGACCCGGCCGAGGCCCGCACCGCCGCCCACGCGCTGCGCGGCTCCGCGTCCAACATCGGCGCCGACGGCCTCGCCCTGCTCGCCGGCGCGGTCGAGGACGAGATCCGCGCCGGCCGCCCGCCGGCACCCGCGGCCGTCACCGCGCTCCGCGCCGAGGCCGACGCCGTCCGCCCGCTCCTCACCGCCGCCGCCGACCGCCTGACCGGCTGAGGGCGGTATCGACGGGCCGGTACGGCGTGGCCCGGGCGCCACCCGATCGCCCGTGCGGGGCCGCACGCGGCACGACGTAGCAGACCGAGCACATCGTGGGGCGGCATGATCCGGGTGCGGGCGCCCTGATCATCGGAGAGACTCGCGTCCATGCTCGATCTTCGCGACGACGACCCGGACCTCGAGAAGCGCCTGTCCGACGAACTGGACGCGATCAACGAGGCGGCGGTCGGTGCCGACGACCACCGGAACCTGGCCATCCGGCTGACCGACGACGACGGCACGCTGATCGGTGGCCTCACCGGCTACACCTGGGGCGGCTGCGGCGGCATCTCCTCGCTGTGGCTGCGCGCGGAGCACCGCGGGCGGGGCCACGGCGCCCGGCTGCTGGCCGCCGCCGAGGACGAGATCCGCCGGCGCGGCTGCGACCGCGTCGTGGTCGCCACCATGTCGTTCCACGCGCCCGGCTTCTACCTGCGGCACGGCTACCGCGAGGTCGGCTACACCCCCGGCATGCCCGGCGGCACCGGCAAACACCACTTCCACAAGCCGCTCGGGTAACGCGCGAAGCCGCTCGGGTAACGCGCGAAGCCGCGCGAGCAACGCGCGGTCACCGGGTGGCCGGCGCCGCCCGGGACGGTCTCCGCCCGATCCCGCGCCCCCGCCGCCACCCGGCCCGGACCACGTTCGCTCAACTTCCCGGCAGGTTCGCCGCCGCGTGCTGCCGTCGTCACACCGCGTATCGCATCCTAGGAGGCTGGTGTGATTTCGCCGCGATGGCCGTCCGGCGCCGGCGCGGCCGTGCGCGCGCCCGTCCGACCGGCCGTGTAGCGCGGAGCGCGGTTGGGTAGAGAGCTGATACCACACGATGGGCAGCGTGCGGGCGAATATGTCACACGCTCTATATAGGAGGCTGGCGTGCGTATCGGAGCGGTCGTCATCGTCATTTGGCTGATCATCGGCGCACTGGCGGCGGGACAGCGTGGCTACTTCGCCAACGACCCGGAGAACTGTGCGGAGATCTCCACCACCGCGGTCACGATCGTGGCGGGGCCGCTGAACTACGTGGGTCTGAACCCGAAGGTGGACTGCGACGTGCCGCAGCCGTCGGAGTAACCGGCAGCGTGACGGAAAGGGCCGGTGGACCTCGCCGGCCCTTTTCTCGTGGGCGTACGTTGGGTGCGTGAATCTCCCTGAACCCGTTGCGGGGGTGGCGATGCCGACCGGTTTCGGCCTCGCCGAGCTGGTTCCGGACGCGACGGCGCCGGGCGCGTGGACGCTGCAGGTCGACGGCGTGCCGCAGTCGTACGTCGACGTCGGCGACCCGACCCGGATGAAGTTCGACTACATGCGGCGGCTGGTCACCGTGGTGGACACGGTGGCCGAGCCGGGCGTGCCGCTGCGCGTGCTGCACCTCGGCGGTGGCGCGCTGAGCCTGCCGCGCTACGTCGCGGCCACCCGGCCCGGTTCGGTGCAGACCGTGGTCGACCGGGACACGCTGCTGATGGCGCTGATCTGGGACCGGCTGCCGCTGCCCGCGGACGCGGGCGTAACGATGCTGCTCGGCGACGCGCGGGAGACGCTGGAGGAGCTGCCCGCCGGCGAGTTCGACCTGGTCGTCGCGGACGTGTACCAGGCGGCGCAGATGCCGCGGAGCATCACCAGCACCGGGTTCGTGCGGGCCGCGGCCCGGCTGCTGCGGCCGGACGGGCTGCTCGCGGTGAACGTGGTGGACGTACCGCCGCTGGCCCGGTCCCGGGTGATGGCGGCGACGCTCGGCGCAGTGCTGCCGGACGTGTGCGTGATCGCCGAGAACGGCATGCTGCGCGGCCGGAAGTGGGGCAACACGGTGCTGGTCGCCGGCCTGTCCGCGGGCCGGATCCCGGTGCAGCGGCTGAACGCGCTCGCGGCCCGCGACCAGGAGCCGGGACGCGCGGTCGGCGGCGCCGACATGCCCGCCTTCATCAGCGGCGCCACCCCGCTCCACGACCGGATCGTCACGTCGTGACGGCCACCGCGGAAGCCCCGCCGAGTCGGGCCGGGCGGCGTCACGCCCCGCCGGCCGGCCGGAACGAGTAGCGGTCCAGCAGCTCGTCGCGGATCAGCGGCCGGGTCCCGTACACCAGGAGCATGCCGGCCTCGCGCAGCAACCGCTCCGGGTGGCCGCCACGCAGCCCGGCCACCGAGCCGGAGTGCACGATCAGTGTGGCCGCGGCCCGGACCGCCAGTTCCGACGCGGTCGCGCGGGCGGCCGGCGTCTTCTCCGCGTCCGCGGCGAGCAGCGCGGCCCGGGCCGTCTCCAGTTCCGCGTCCAGCGACGACGGGCCGAGCAGCGCGCAGCAGCGGCGCACCACGCCCAGCGCCAGGAAGCCGTTGAGCGCGGAGCCGCCGGCCTCGGTGCGCGTCCACGAGTCGAGCGGCAGCGCGTGCATCAGCCGGTCGGCCGGCACCGGGTGCCCGGTGAAGCGCAGCACCGCGGTCCGGCTCGCCCGCAGCGCGGCCAGGTCCTGCACGGTGGCGGTCAGCGTGTCCGACGGCACCGCGTCGACCAGCAGGAACATGGCGTTGCCGGCGTCGTCGCGGGCACCCACCTGGACCACGTCGATCATGTCCCAGCCGCTGACCCAGGGCACCTCGCCGTCCAGCACGAACCCGCCGTCCACCCGCCGGGCCCGCATGCCCTCGCCGCCGGGTCGCAGCCCGGCCAGCGCGACCCCGCCGCGCACGTCGCCGGCGGCCAGCCGGGGCAGCCACGACTCGCGCATGCCGGGCGTCCGGCTGGCGGCCGCGCCGAGCACCACACCGTGGTGCTGCATCCAGACCAGCGTGGTGGTCAGGCAGCCGCTGGCGAGCACCTCCAGCAGATACGCGGCGGTGGCGATGTCCGCCATGCCCAGCCCGCCGTGCTCGGCCGGGGCCGCCACGCCGTAGAAGCCGAACCGCCGCAGCATGTCGAGGTGTGATCGCGGCACCCGGCCGGCCCGGTCCACCTCGGCCGCCGCCGGCAGGAACATCTCCTCCGTGATCTGTTCCGCCCGCGAACGCATGGTCGCCGCATCAGTCATGCCACCAACGTATCGAATCCGATATGCCAAAATCAGGCGGCGACGTCCGATACATCCGTGCGGCTGAGCGCGGTCGCCAGCGCGTCCGCCTGCGCGCGGATCTCCGGGATCGCGGTGGTCTCCCAGAGCCGCCCGCGACGCAGCGGACCGAGCAGCCACAGCGGCGCGCACACGTCCAGGCCCAGCCCGTGCGGGCCGACCCGGGCCAGCCCGTCCGCGATCAGCGCGGCCGTCAGCGGATCCGCCGCCCACGGCAGCCGGCCCGGCCCGGCCGCGTTCACCACCTGGACCGACCCGAGATCAAAATCTTGCAGCGGTACGGATGAACAGCGCACCCGGACGGCCGTGCTCGCCAGGTGCCGGCCGAGTTCGGCCGCGACCGGGCCGGCCATCCGGTGCCGGTGCACGTCCCAGTGCCGGGCGCAGTGCCGCAGGAACCGCGACCGGTCCGCCTCGCTCGCGGCGGCCCACAGCGTGTTCGCGTGCGGCCGGACCGCGTCGATCACCGGCTGCCAGCCGCCGGGGTGATCCGCCGCGAGCTCCCGGACCGCGCGGACGAGCGACCGCAGCGAGCGGCCCCGGGCGACCAGTGCGCCGACGAGCGCGGCGTCCGGCCGTACCCCCGGGTGGTCCTGATGGGTGCGGGGCAGCAGGCCGCGGCGGGACACCAGCGTGACCGGTGCGGACCGGCCGCGGCGCAGCAGCGTGAGCGCCACGTCGACCGCGGTCAGCCCGGTGCCCGCGACGACGACCGGCCACGCCGGGTCGATCACGTCCAGCGCGCCCGGCGCCCACGGGTCCGGCACCAGGCCCGGCCGCCCGGCGGCGAACGCGGGCACCACCGGCCGGGGCGGCCCGAGCGCCAGCACCACGTCGGCCGCCCGCACCGGCAGCCCGCCCGCGAGGTGCACGGTCAGCCCGGCCGGGCCCCGGGTGATCCGGACCGCCCGGTCGGCGCGCAGGTCGACCGGCAGACCGCCGAGGATCGCGCGCAGGTAGTCGCCGTAGCGCCGGCGCGGCAGGAACGCGTCCGGGTCGGCCGGCCCGGCCCAGCGCACGAAGCCGTCCCCCATCGCGGCGGCGCGCGAGTTGAGCAGGTGCCACGGTTCCGGCGCGCGATAGGCCGGCCCGCCCGGCGGCGCCGGATCGATCATGACCAGATCCCGGTCCGGACATCGGCGGTGGAGCGCGCGGGCGGCCAGGATGCCGCTCGCGCCGGCCCCGATGATCGCGACAGTCATGCCCGCTCAACGAGCCGCATCACCTATGGAAACGATAGGAGAAATGGTCTATCCGCCGTACCGCGCCAGATAGTGCCAGGCCCACTTGAGCAACTGCGGATCGTGCCCCGGCTCGCGGGCCGCGTCCCCGATCAGGCGCGGCACCAGGTATCCGTCCCCGGCCAGGCGCTCCGCGCACTCGCGGCCCGGGTCCGGCCGGTAGCCGGGGTGCCGGCGCAGCTCGGCCGCGGTCACCCGGAAGCCGGGGTGCCACTCGACCGGGCAGGGCAGCGCGGCGGCCGCCGCCTCCACCGGGGTGCCGCGGTAGCTCGGGTCGAGGACCAGCGCGTCCACGTCGCGGTCGAGCAGCACCGGCCCGTGCACGTGTGCCTCGACGTAGTCGTCCAGCGGATCGTCGCTGCGCCCCGGTTCGGTCACCGACATCCGGGCCCGCACGCCGAAGAGCGTGGGATCCAGCACGCTGTCCGGGAAGCAGAACGTGGTCCGGTCGAGCGCGTGCGCGGCCAGCCGGAAGTACGACGAGCCGAAGCGCGGCGAGCCGCCGGCCGGCCGGCCGGCGTGGTACAGCGAGCCGTAGACCGGGCGGTGCCGGAACTCGGCCTCGTCGTAGACGCCGCCGAACAGCCGGCTCTCCCACCGCCACCGGTCGCCGCCGGGAAACGCGGTGAGCCCGCCGTTGCCGGTGCCGGTCTCGAACTGCGACCGGTAGCGGTTGTCCCGGCGCATCGCGTCCAGGATCGGCTCGCCGGACCGGGTCAGCCGGTCCGGGTGGAAGTGCAGCGCGACGGCGAAGCCGTCACCGAGTGGCTCACCGGTGGCCAGCGCGGCGACGTGCGCGACCGCGCGCCGCCAGATCTCCTCCGTGGACATCCGCAGATGGTCACTCGACGCCGCCGGTCCGGCGAGCGATTTTCGGTATTCAACTTTCCGGTTGACAAGGGTGGTCGGCACGCTAAGCTCAACCCATCGGTTAATTAACCAGGTGGTTGAGGAACGATGGCAGACAGACTCAGCGAGGTCTTCGCGGCACTGGCCGACCCGACGCGGCGGGCGATCCTGGCCCGGCTCACCGAGGGCGAGGCCAGCGTGAACGAGCTGGCCGCACCGTTCCCGGTCAGCCTGCAGGCGATCTCCAAGCACCTGAAGGTCCTGGAGCGCGCCGGGCTGATAGCTCGCGGCCGGGACGCGCAGTGGCGCCCGTGCCGGCTCGACCCGGAACCGTTGCGCGAGGTCGCGACGTGGATGGAGCAGTACCGGCGGTTCTGGGACGAGCGCTACGCGACGCTCGACGACTACCTGCGGGACCTGCAAGCACACGACGAGGAGACAGCATGACGACCGAACAGCTCACCGTGGACCGGATCTCCGACACCGAGATCGTCATGACCCGCGTGGTGGACGCGCCACGCGAACTGGTGTGGGCCTGCCACACCCAGGAGGAGCACCTGCGCCGCTGGTGGGGGCGTGGCAACCCGCTGGACGTCGAGATCGACTTCCGGGTCGGCGGCCGGTACCGGTACGTCGAGCACGCGGACGACGGGAACTCCTACGCGTTCCGGGGCGAGTTCCTGGAGATCGAGGCGCCGCACCGGCTGGTGCAGACGTTCGAGTTCGAGGGCATGCCCGGGCACGTCGCCACCGACTCGCTGGTCCTGACGGAGGAGGACGGGCGCACCGTACTCACCACGACGTCCCGGTTCACCTCGAAGGAGGACCTCGACGGCATGGTCGCGTCCGGCATGTCGGACGGTGCCCAGCGGTCCTACCTGGCGCTCGACGCGCTGCTGCGCGAGCTGACGGCCTGAAACCGTCCGGGGGTACGGACGGGGCCCGTCCGTACCCCCGGCACGCTCACTGCGGTGGGACGTCACCCGGGTACGGCCGCTGCCCGGGGGCGTACGGCGGCGGCTGCACCGGGAACTGCGGGTGCTGCGGGTGCTGCGGCACCGGGTACTGCGGGTGTTGCGGCACCGCGAACTGCGGTTGGTGCGGCGCCGGGAACTGCGGCACCGGCGACGGTTGCGGCACCGGGAAGTTCGGCGGCACCGGGACCGTCTGCGACTGCACCGGGTACTGCGGGGCCGGGACGTACGGGTTCGGCTGCGGCCCGAAGTGCGGCACCGTGAACGGCTGCGGCGCGAACGGCGGCGCGGTGAACGGCGCGACCATCGGCGGCGCGGCGTGCGGCGGCCACGGCTGCGGGCCCGGGCGCGGGCCGGCGGCCGGACGGCCGGGGTGGAACCAGCGGTTCGCGGACGGCACCAGCAGAAGCACCATCACGGCGACCGCCAGGAAGACCGCGACCACGCCGAGCAGCGGCATGCCGACGTCGAAGGCGACCGAGTTCCGCTCGGACACCAGGTCGGCGAGCCGGTCGTAGAACGCGTTCTCGTGGTAGTAGCCACCGGACGACGGCGGCTCCTCGAGGAACGGATCCTCCTCGAGCGGGTACTCCGCGAACGGTTCGCTCGCGCCGTAGCCGGTCGTGGAGAACGGGAGCGCGCCGATCAGGCCGCCGCTGCAGGCGCCGAGCACGACCAGGCCGAGCGCGGCGCCGAGACCGGCCACGTTGAGGATCCGGGTCACGTTGTTGCCGCGCGCGGTGAGCAGCGTGTTGGTCACCAGCCAGCCGGCCAGCAGCACCAGCAGCGCGATGGCCACGCCGTTCATCGACCAGTTCGCGACGCGCTCCGCGGCCGCGTCGAACTGCGAGGCACCGGGGGTGTCCGCGGCCTCGTCGATCAGCAGGCCGTAGGTGACGCCCTCCCAGACCAGCAGCCCGGCCATCGCCACCAGCAGCGCGACCACCACGTACTGCAGGATCACCGCGACGGTCACGGTGCCGGGCCGGGGCCCGCGCACGTCCGCCGACGGCGCCGGCGGCAGCAGGACCGGCGGCGGCAGGACCGGCGGCTGCTGCCGCAGTTGCGCCTCGACCGCCGGTCCACAGCCGGGATCCGCCGGTCCACCGGCGGCAACCGGGCCACCGGCGGCAACCGGGCCACCGGCCGGGACCGGACCGCCGTCGGCCACAGCGGCTGGAACAGCCGACGCCGGAACGTCCGACGCGGCCTGACCAGCCGACGCGACCGGCGAAGCCGGCGCGATCACGGTGGCCGGAGAAACCGACGTGATCGGCTCAGCCGGGGAACCCGACGTGATCGGGGCGGCCGGGGAAGCCGACGCGACCGGAGTGGCCGGGGAAGCCGACGCGACCGGGGCGGCCGGCTGGGCGGCCGCCTGCTGGGCCGGGCCGGCGGGCAGGGAACCGGCGGCGGACGCCGGCGAGGCCTCGGCAGCGCGTGGCGCGGGCACCTCGGTGCCCGCGACGGGTGGGAGAACCGGCGCGTCCAGGACCGCGGGCGGGTATGCGGGCCGGCTCTCCGGAGCGGGCGACGAAGCCGGAACGGGCGAGGAAGCCGGAACGGGCGAGGAAGCCGGAACGGGCGAGGAAGCCGGAACGGGCGAGGAAGCCGAAACGGGCGAGGAAGCCGGAACGGGCGAGGAGGCCGGCTCGGCGGACGCCGGCGATGCGGCGGGCGACGGCGCGGCGGTGTCGCCGGTGGCCGCGGCCGGCCGCTCGGCGGGATCGGGGGTGGGTGATTGCACGCGCGCACGCTACCGAAATGATCACCAGCGCGACACCCCGATATCGCCGGTGCCGGTCAGAGCACGAACGCGTCCGTCCACAGTTGACCGGAGCGCCCGGAGAGCGCGTCCAGCATCGCGACCGCCTGGCTGTCCGTCAGCGACGCCACGAAGTCCACGATCGCGCGCCCGCGGGCCTGCGCGGACCGGTGCGGCGTGGCCGGGTCCAGCTCCGCCTCGGCCAGCTCGACCAGGTCGTGCAGCCGGCGCGGCAGGCGGGTGGTCTCGTCCGGGTCGTCGATCCAGGCGAGCAGCGCCTCGACCAGCGTGCCGAGCAGCCGGGCCTGGCCGCGCTGGTGCAGTGCCAGGTCCGGCCGTTCCAGCACGAACCGGTGGTGCACGAACTTGAGCACCTGCACCTCGTGCCACTGCACCGGGGAGAGCAGCACGTGCCCGGACCGCACCGACGGCCGGTCGGTCACCGTGATCGCGTCGACCAGGCCGCGCGTCCAGGTGTCGGAGAACCGGGAGACCGCGTGCTCCGCCTCGACCGAGCCGTCGAACGGCGCGGACAGCAGCCCGTCGACCAGCTCGCGGCGCACGTGCGCGACCGCGGTGGCGAACGCCTCGTCGTCGCTGACCCAGGAGTCCTTGCGGTGCAACGTGCGCCGCAGCCGCTCGATCGACCGGCCGGGCCGGCGCGCGTTCAGCTCCAGCGCCGCGTCCGACTCGATCGCCAGCTCGCCCGCGTGCCGCTGCCAGGCGGAGAGTTCGGCCGCGACCTCGCCCTGGCGGAGCACGCCGACCCGGTAGAAGTCCTCCACGTCGTGGATCGCGTACGCGATGTCGTCCGCGGTGTCCATGATGGACGCCTCCGCGGTCTGCTGCCAGTCCGCGATCCGGCCCTCGAACGGCGCGCGGGCCTGGCGCATGTCACGCACCTCGGTGCCGTACGCGCCGAACTTCAGCGAACCACTGTCCGGCTCCGCGGCCGGCACGGTCGCGCCGCGCGGCGCCGGGCTGAGCGTGGACGGGTGCGGCGCCGGGTAGCCCCGGCGGGTCCACGGATACTTCAGCATCGCGGCGCGGACGGCCGCGGTCAGGTCCAGCCCGATGATCGTCTCGCCGCGCGCCTCGCCGCGGATCTCGGTGCTGGTCACGATCCGGTACGACTGGGCGTTTCCCTCGAATCCGTCCGCGAGCCCGAGCCGCTCCCGCGCGAGCCGGTCCAGCACCCGCTCGCCGAGGTGCCCGAACGGTGGATGCCCGAGGTCGTGCGCCAGTGACGCGGCCTCCACCACGTCCGGGTCGCACCCGCCGAGCTTGTCCAGCAGGTCGCGGTGCCCGGCGTCGCCCAGCAGGCGTTCCGCGATCGCGCGGCCGACCTGGGCGACCTTGAGGCTGTGCGTCAGCCGGTTGTGCACCAGCAGGCCGGAGCCGCCGGGACTGATCACCTGGGTGACGCCGCCCAGCCGGGCGAAGAACGTGGACGACACGATCCGGTCCCGGTCCGCCCGGAACGGCGACCCGGCCAGATCGCCGGGCGCCCGCCCGGCACCGGAGAGCCGCTGCGCACGGGGGTCCTCGGAATCAGCCATCCCGCCACGCTAACAGCCTGATGATCATTTGCCCCCGGACGGTACGGGGTGGGGTGCGACGCCACCGGCGACGGCACCCGTCGGGAGGAACCCCGGCGGCGACCGGTGCCCGCGGGAGTCCCTGCCGCCGGAGGCACGCCGCCCCTGCGCCGGAAGCGCGAACATCGGTTCGCCGGGTCCGCGGCGGCACGCCGTGCGGCACGGGGTGGCGCGACAAGTGTCGGTGGGTGCGGGCAGAATGGCGGCCGAGATGACATCAGAAGGTGGATCAAGCGTGACTACGTCTGTGGACCCAGCACTGCCCCCGGCCGAGGCTCAGCCCGAGGTGCTCGCGGCGGCCGAGCCGGTCGCGGTGACGCCGACCGCGACCACCGCGGCGTTCGTGGCGGCGAGCGCCGGCGCCATCAACCAGCGCATCGCCGAGGAGCTCGGCGTGCGGGAGCGGCAGGTGGCCGCCGCGGTGGAGCTGCTGGACGGCGGGTCGACCGTGCCGTTCATCGCGCGATACCGCAAGGAGGTGACCGGCACGCTCGACGACGCGCAGCTGCGCGCGCTGGAGGAGCGGCTGCGTTACCTGCGCGACCTCGAGGAGCGGCGCGCCGCGATCCTGGAGTCGATCCACGGGCAGGGCAAGCTGACCGAGGAGCTGCAGGCGCAGATCCTGGCGGCCGAGTCGAAGGCCCGGCTGGAGGACATCTACCTGCCGTTCAAGCCGAAGCGGCGGACCAAGGCGCAGATCGCCCGCGAGGCCGGCCTGGAGCCGCTCGCCGACGCGCTGATCGGCGACCCCACGCACGACCCGCAGGCGACCGCGGCCGGCTACGTCGACGAGGCGAAGGGCGTCGCCACGCCGCAGGCCGCGCTGGACGGCGCGCGCGCGATCCTGGTCGAGCGCTTCTCCGAGGACGCGGACCTGATCGGCACGCTGCGCGAGCAGGTGTGGAGCCGCGGCGTGCTGGCGGCAAAGGTGCGCGAGGGCAAGGAGGAGGCGGGCGCGAAGTTCAAGGACTACTTCGACTTCTCCGAGCCGCTGACCAAGCTGCCGTCGCACCGGATCCTCGCCATGTTCCGCGGCGAGAAGGAGGAGGTGCTGGAGCTCTCCCTGTCGCCGGACGCGACCGAGGTCGAGGGCCCGACCACCTACGAGGCCGCGATCGCGGCCCGCTTCAACATCGAGGACCAGGGCCGGCCGGCCGACCGCTGGCTCAAGGACACGGTCCGGTGGGCCTGGCGCACCCGCATCCTGGTGCACCTGGAGATCAACCTGCGGTCCCGGCTGTGGCAGGAGGCGGAGGAGGAGGCGGTCCGCGTCTTCGCGGCGAACCTGCGCGACCTGCTGTTGGCCGCGCCGGCCGGCACCCGCGTCACCATGGGCCTGGACCCGGGCCTGCGCACCGGCGTGAAGGTCGCGGTGGTGGACGCGACCGGCAAGGTCGTCGACACCGCGACGATCTACCCGCACGAGCCGCGCCGGAAGTGGGACGAGTCGATCGCCACGCTCGCGGCGCTGGCCACCAAGCACAACGTCGACCTGATCGCGATCGGCAACGGCACCGCGTCCCGCGAGACGGACAAGCTGGCCGGTGACCTGATCAAGGCGTTCCCCGGGCTCGGCATGACGAAGATCGTGGTGTCCGAGGCCGGCGCGTCCGTCTACTCCGCCTCGGCGTACGCGTCGGAGGAGCTGCCCGGCCTGGACGTGTCGCTGCGTGGCGCCGTCTCCATCGCACGCCGCCTGCAGGACCCGCTGGCCGAGCTGGTGAAGATCGATCCGCGCTCGATCGGTGTCGGGCAGTACCAGCACGACCTGTCCGAGGTGAAGCTGTCCCGTTCGCTCGACGCGGTCGTCGAGGACTGTGTGAACGGCGTCGGCGTGGACGTGAACACCGCGTCCGCCCCGCTGCTCACCCGGGTGTCCGGCATCGGCGCCGGCCTCGCGGAGAACATCGTGCTGCACCGCGACGCGAACGGGCCGTTCCGGTCCCGGGCCGCGCTCAAGCAGGTGCCGCGCCTCGGCCCGAAGGCGTTCGAGCAGTGCGCGGGCTTCCTGCGCATCCCGGCCGGCGACGACCCGCTGGACGCGTCCGGCGTGCACCCGGAGGCGTACCCGGTGGTCCGCCGGATCGTGGAGGCGACCGGCGGCGACCTGAAGTCGCTGATCGGCAACGGCGGCGCGCTGCGCCGTCTCTCCCCCGCGCAGTTCGTGGACGAGCAGTTCGGTCTGCCCACGGTCACCGACATCATCGCGGAGCTGGAGAAGCCCGGCCGTGACCCGCGGCCGGCGTTCAAGACCGCGGCGTTCGCGGACGGTGTGGAGAAGCTCTCCGACCTGACGCCGGGCATGAAGCTGGAGGGCGTGGTCACGAACGTGGCCGCGTTCGGCGCGTTCGTCGACATCGGCGTGCACCAGGACGGTCTGGTGCACGTGTCCGCGCTGTCCAAGACGTTCGTCAAGGACCCGCGCGAGGTGGTCAAGCCGGGCGACATCGTCACGGTCAAGGTGCTCGACGTGGACATTCCGCGCAAGCGCATCTCGCTGACGCTGCGCCTGGAGGACGACGCCGAGGGCGGCGCGCCGCGCGGCGACCGGCCGCGCGGCGAGCGTGGCGGCCCGCGCGGCGAGCGCGGCGCACCGGGCGGCGGCGGCAACCGCGGCGGCGACCGGGGCGGCGACCGGGGCCGGAGCGGCGGCGAGCGCGGCCAGGCCGGCGCCGGCCGTGGCGGCCAGGCCGGCCAGAGCGGCGGCGGTCACGGCGGTGGCGGTCAGAGCGGTGGCGGTCAGAGCGGTGGCGGCGGTCAGAGCGGCGGCCGTGGCGGCCAGGACCGGCGCGGCGGCGGCCGGGACAACCGGTCCGGCGGCGCCCAGCGCGGCGGCCGGCCGGACTTCGCCAACTCCGCGATGGCGGACGCGCTGAAGCGGGCCGGTCTCGACAAGGGCCTGTCCTCCGGCGGCGACTCGCGCGACGCCAAGCGTCGTTGACCTGTTCGCGGTACGGCCCGGAAGCAGCGCTTCCGGGCCGTACCCGTTTCCGCTCCCGACGGACGGGACGGGCACGGAGTCCGTCAGCCGGCGGCGCGTGGCCCGTTACGATCTGTGGCAGCGAATCCACGCGAGCGCAGGGGGTAATTCGGGTGTCTGTGGTGGCGATTCCGGGATCGAAGTCGATCACCGCGCGGGCGCTGTTCCTGGCGGCCGCCGCGGACGGCACCACGGTGCTCGGCCGCCCGTTGCTCTCCGACGACACGGAGGCGTTCGCGGACGGTCTGGCCGCGCTCGGTTACCGGGTCGACCGCGGCACCGCGGACTGGACGATCACCGGCCGTCCCGAGGGACCGGCCGTCGACGACGCCGACGTCTACTGCCGGGACGCGGCCACCGCCGCCCGGTTCCTGCCCGGCCTGGTCGCGGCCGGGCACGGCACGTTCCGGTTCGACGCCTCGGAGCAGATGCGCCGCCGCCCGGTCGCGCCGCTGACCGCCGCGCTCCGCGCGCTCGGCGTCGACGTCCGGCACACCGAGCGGGAGGGTCACCTGCCGCTGACCGTGGTCGCGGACGGCGTCAAGGGCGGTGACCTGGAGCTGGACGCGAGCCTGTCGTCGCAGTTCCTGACCGCGATGCTGCTGGCCGGCCCGCTGACCCGGGAGGGTCTGAACATCACGGTGACCGGCCTGGTCAGCGCGCCCTACGTGGAGATCACGCTCGCCATGATGCGCCGCTTCGGCGTGACCGTGGCCCGCGACGGCAACACGCTGCGGGTGCCGCCGGGCGGTTACCGGGCCACGTCGTACCCGATCGAGCCGGACGCGTCCACCGCCAGCTACTTCTTCGCCGCCGCCGCGATCACCGGCCAGGAGGTGACCGTGCCCGGTCTCGGCGCCGGCGCGCTCCAGGGCGACCTCGGCTTCGTCGAGGTGCTGGGCCGGATGGGCGCGGAGGTGACGATCGGCGCGGACGCGACCACGGTCCGCGGCACCGGCCGGCTGACCGGCATCACCACCAACATGCGCGACATCTCCGACACGATGCCGACGCTCGCGGCCATCGCGCCGTTCGCGGACGGCCCGGTCCGGATCGAGGACGTCTACAACACCCGGGTCAAGGAGTGCGACCGCCTCGACGCGTGCGCGGACAACCTGCGCCGCCTCGGCATCCTGGTCGAGACCGGCGAGGACTGGATCGAGATCCAGCCCGGCGTCCCGGTCCCGGCCCGGATCGGCACCCGGCGCGACCACCGCATCGCGATGAGCTTCTCGGTGACCTCGCTGCGCGTCCCGCACATCACGCTCGACGACCCGGCGTGCGTGAAGAAGACGTTCCCCGAGTTCCACGACGTCTTCGGCGCGCTCCGCGCCCAGTGGGATCTCTGACCGGTTCCGTCCTCACCCGTGACCGCCCGGGCCACCGGGCGGTCACGGAAGACCGCGGGCGTACCGGACCTCGTCGAGCGGGAACCCGCGGGAGTCGTCGCGTTTGGTGTGCCCGTCCGGTCGCCAGCCGCCGCGTTCGTAGAAGCGGCGGGCGGCGGTGTTGCCGTCCAGCACCCACAGCGTCGCGCGGTGGCAGCCGTCCGCGGCGAGCGCCCGCAGCGCCTCGGTGATCAGCAACCGTCCTCCGCCGCCACCCTGGTACGCGGGCAGCACGTAGATCGCGAAGATCTCGCCGACGGCCTCGCCGGTGCCGGGCCCGTCCGCCGGGTCCCGCGACGGGCCGAAGCTGACGAAGCCGACCGGCCGTTCGCCGTCCGCCGGCAGCAGCACCAGCACGCCGGCCCGGCCCTCCGGCTCCCGCAGCCGGTCCTGCCAGAACGGGCGCCAGCGCACCGGGTCGAGCGCGCCCAGGTACGAGTCGGGGACGAACCCGCGGTAGGTGGCCTGCCAGGTGCGCACGTGCACGTCCGCGAGCACGGAGGCATCGTCGACGGTCGCTGGCCGGGTTCGCACGGCGTCAGTCTGGCAAAGCGCCGGTGGCAACCCGCCACGACCGGGACGATCGGGACATCACGCCGTTTCCAGGTCGAGATAGAAGATCGACCCATGCGGTGCGCCCGGGAGATATCCGGCATCGCCCCCGTTCGCACGCGCGAGACCTCGGACGATGTAGAGCCCGAGCCCGGTTCCGGGCTTGCTGGCCGCGGTCCGGCGGGCCCGGCTGAATTGCGAGAAGAGCTGGTCCCGGAACCCTTCCGGCACGCCGTCCCCGGCGTCGCGGACCCCGACCCGGACCGTGTTTTCAGCCGTACGGGTGACCTCGACCGCGACCGCGCCGCCGCCGTACTTGGCCGCGTTGGTCAGATAATTGACCAGCATCTGCTGCAGGTGGCCCCGGTTGACGAGGACGGAGACGGACGCGTCGCCGTGCACCGGCACCGCGCCGGCCGCGGCCAGGTCGGTCGCGGCCGCGATCGCGGCGGCGAGCGGGACCGGTTCGCGGTCCGCGTGCAGCCGCCCGGCGTCCAGCGCCACCTGGGTCAGCACCTCGCGGACCAGCGTGTCCAGCCGGGTCGCCTGCCGCCCGATCAGCTGCAGCTCCACGGAGGGCTCGTCGGCCATCTCCACGGTCGCCAGGATGGACATCAGCGGCGTGGCGATCTCGTGGCCGAGCATGCCGATCAGGTCGAGCTTCAGCGCGTTCGCGGCCTCCACCTCGGACAGCGCGGCGGTGCGCTCGGCCAGCAGCCGGTTGATCTCCGCGTAGTCGTCGGCGTGCCGCAGCCCGCCGCTCAGGCTGTGCCCGAGCAGTTCCAGGTGCTGGGTGTCGCCCTCGTCGAACGCGCCGGTCCGGGAGCTGGTCAACTTCAGCACGCCGATCACGTGGTCCTCGGAGAGCAGCGGGGTGATCAGCATCGAGCCGATCCCGATGCGCCGGCACGCGTCCCGGTCCACCCGCTCGTCGTCGGCCGGGTCGTCGCAGCGCATGGTGGCCGCCTCGCGGACCGCGTGCCCGCTCAGCGACGTGTGGACGGACAGCCGCAGTCCGGCGAACGGCGTCATCGAGCCGGAGACCGCGGTGTAGACCATCTCGTCACCGTCGAGCATCTCCACGGCGGCGCCGTCCGCCTGCGGGAACATCTCCAGTGCCCGGTCCGCGACCAGCCGCAGCGTCGCGGTGCGGTCCGCGGCCGCCTCGATCACCTCGCGCTGCACCGCGATCGTCTGCCGCAGCCGCGCGGCCAGCAGCGCGTTGTGCGACTCGGCCGCGCGTTCCGCGGTGACGTCCCGGGCCGCGACGACCGCACCGGAGACCGCACCGGTCGCGTCGCGCAACTGCCGGGCGGCGCAGACCAGGCGCTGGTCGCCGACCACCACCTCCGCGTCCACCACGACCTCGCCGCGCAGCGCGCGGATCAGCGGCAGCTCGTCGTAGGACATCGGCCGGCCGTCCGGGTGGCACGGGCCGAGCCGGGCGAAGAGCTGCTCCATCGGTACGGTGGGCGCGACCTGCGCGTGCAGCTGCCGGGCCGCCGGGTTGACCGTGGTGATCACCGCGTCCGCGTCGCAGGCGACGACGCCGTCGGAGAGGCTGTCCAGCACCGTGGCGAGGAACATCCGTTCGCGGCGCAGCCGTTCCTCGGCCGCGACCCGGTCGCTGATGTCGTGCAGGAACGCGTGGAACCACCAGACGCCCTCGACCTGGTTCGGCCAGATGACCACCTCGACCGTGACCACGTGGCCATCACGGTGCAGCGCGGGCAGTGCGAGCCGTTCCCCGGCGACCCGGGCCTCGCCGGTGGCCATGTACCGCCGCATGCCGCCGGCGTGCGCGTCGCGCAGCGGCTCCGGGATGATCGTGTCGGCCAGCACCCGGCCGATCACCTCGGCCGCGTGCCAGCCGAGCAGGCGTTCCGCGGCCGGGTTCCAGGCGCGGATGCGGCCGTCGGAGTCCATCGAGACGAACGCCTCGGTGGTGGTCTCCAGCACCCGGCGCAGCCCGATCGCCTCGGCGATCTCGTCGGCGCGCACGAGGTCCGCGGAGAGCACGGACATGTCGGAGAGCACGGGCAGGTCGGCCAGCGCGGCCACCTCCGGGTCCGGCACCGGTGCCGATCGAGGCCGGGACACCACGGGCCTACCACCTCCCGTGCGCACAACGGGTCATGAGATTTTACGAAAAACACGACAAAGCAACGCTAACGCGCGGGAGGCGGTTCGCGGGTCGATTCGGGAAAAGCGGGTAAGCAACCCCCGGCCCGTGCGACCGGGCGTGAAACGTGTTTACTTTTTGGAGCTTCCCGAAAAACAACGGCACCGGAGGGTACGAACTCGATGTTCGCGTCATGGGGTTCACTCATGCACCGCCTGCGCTGGACCACGGTGATCGTGGTCGTGGCCGCCTCCATCGCCTCCGGCGTGTGGGGCCTCGGCGTCTTCGGTCAGCTCTCCGAGGGCGGCTACATCGATCCCGGCAGCGAGTCGGCGCAGGCCGCCGAGGTCGCCGAGGAGGCGCTCGGCGCGCAGGGCGGCGACGTGATCGTCATCTACACGCCGGACGGCGGGAACGTCGACGACCCGGCCGCGGCCCGAGCGATCACCGCGGATCTGGCGGCCCTGCCGGCCGACCGGGTCGAGTCCGCCACCTCCTACTGGCAGCTCGCGGCCGCCGCGCAGGCCGCCGCCGGGCAGCCGCAGGGCCAGCAGCCGGCCGACCCGCAGGCCGCCGCGCGGGCCGCCCAGGCCGCCGCGCAGGCCGCGCAGTTCGTCACGCCCGACAAGCGCAGCGCGATCGCGCTGGTCACGCTGGCCGGCGCGGACGAGACCGAGAAGCTGGAGAACTACCGCGAGATCAAGGACGACTTCACGGTCGACGGCGTCGAGACGAAGGTCGGCGGCGCGGCCGCGCTCCAGCACTCCACGTCCGAGCGTTCCAAGTCGGACCTGACGCTGGCCGAGGGCGTGTCGCTCCCGGTCGTACTCGTGCTGCTGGTCCTGATCTTCGGTTCGCTGGTCGCGGCCGCGCTGCCGGTGCTGGTCGGCGGCCTGGCCGTGCTCGGCGCGCTCGGCGTGCTGCACGTGATCGCGCTGACCACCGAGGTCAACTCGTTCGCGGTGAACGTGGCCAGCCTGCTCGGCCTGGGCATGGCGATCGACTACGGCCTGTTCATGGTGGGCCGGTTCCGGGAGGAGCTGGCCGCCGGGCGCAGCACCGCCGCCGCGGTGCGGAACACGGTGGCCACCGCCGGCCGGACCGTCGCGTTCTCCGCCACGCTGCTGATCATCGCGCTGGCCGGCCTGATGCTGTTCCCGCAGGGCTTCCTCAAGTCGCTGTCCTACGGCGGCATGTCCGCGGTGGCGCTGGCCGCGTTCACCTCGCTCACGCTGCTGCCGGCCATGCTCGGCCTGCTCGGCCCGCGCGTGGACAAGCTCGCGCTGCCGCGCCGCAAGAAGCAGATCGAGGGTGAGAAGCCGGTCGTCGGTACGGGATGGGAGCGCCTGGCCCGGTTCGTGATGAAGCGGCCGGTGCTGGTCGCGCTGCCGATCCTGGCGCTGCTGGTCTTCCTGGCCGTCCCGATCAAGGATGTGCGGTTCGGCGAGATCGACGAGCGCGTGCTGCCGTCCGGCGACCCGGCCCGCGAGGCCCTCGCGGAGCTGAAGGCGGAGTTCCCGGCGATGAGCGGCACCGGCGTCCAGGTCGTGCTCCGCGGCGCGGACGCGGCGGCCGCGCAGCCGTTCGCGGCCGAGGTGGCGAACGTGCCCGGCATCGGCGAGGCCACGGTCAGCGGTTCGCAGAACGGCGTCACCGAGATCACCGCGGCGCTGGAGTCCGAGGACGCGCTCGGCACGGCGTCCACCGACGCGGTCGAGCGGATCCGCGCGCTGGACGCACCGGCCGGCGCGGAGGTGCTGGTCGGCGGCTTCACCGCGCGGAACGTGGACAGCATCGACGCGACCTACGCGCAGCTGCCGCGGATGGTGCTGCTGCTGGCCGGCGCCACGCTGGTGCTGATGTTCCTGGCGTTCGGTTCGATGCTGCTGCCGGTCAAGGCGGTGGTGATGAGCGCGCTCAGCCTCACCGCCACGTTCGGCGTGCTGGTCTTCGTGTTCCAGGAGGGGCACGGCGCCGGCCTGCTCGACGTGACCCCGGCACCGCTGGAGATCGGCATCGTGGTGCTGATGGCCGCGGTGGTGTTCGGCCTCTCCACCGACTACGAGGTGTTCCTGCTGTCCCGGATGGTGGAGGCGCGCACCAGGGGCGCGTCCACGGCCGACGCGGTGGTCACCGGCATCGTCCGCACCGGCCGGGTGATCAGCGCGGCCGCGATCCTGCTGGTCGTGGTGACCGGCGCGTTCGCGCTCTCCTCGCTGACCATGATGCGGTTCATCGGCGTCGGCATGATCCTGGCGCTGGTGCTGGACGCGACCGTGGTCCGCATGCTGCTGGTCCCGGCCGTGATCCGGCTGATGGGTGACGCCGCCTGGTGGGCGCCGGGGCCGCTGCGCCGGCTGCAGGAGCGGGCCGGGCTGGCCGAGACGGACGAGATCGAGGAGGAGGGCGAGGGCGCCGGGCTGGTCCGGACGGGTGCCTGACGCCCCGCTCGCGGAGCGCCGCGACCACGAGGTCGGTCCGGCGGTCCCCGACCTCTTCGCGGAGAGCCGCCACCGCTGGGTGGTGGCTCTCCCGGAGACGCACGTAGCCGGGAATCCCGGCGTGGCCGACACCGCGGACGGCGAGATCCGCGTCCCGTGGGCCACCCCGCCGGACCCGGCCGTGCTGGCCGGCATCGCGCGGCTGGACCTGCGCCCGAGCGACGCGCAGCTGCGCAACGGCGTGCCGCCGCCCTACCTGGGCGCGCTGCCGCACCTCCGCACGCTGGCCGTGCCGGCGCCGCTGCTGGCCGCCGCGCTGACCGTGGTCACGCCGCCGATGCTCGTGATCACCCCCGGCCCGGCCACGCCCACCACCCGCGCGGGCGGCCGGGGAACCCACGCGCCGGTCGCGCTGCCGGACGGCGCGCGGGGCCTGCTGCACCTGGAGCCGCCGGCGCTGCCCGCGCTCGTCTCGGCCGCGCCGGGCCTGCGCTTCCTGTCCACGCAGTTGCGGCCGGGCGTGGACACGCTGATCGCGGGCCTGGCCGAGCTGCGGCACCTGGAACTGATCCGGCTCGCCGACCTGCCGCCGATCCCGGCGCCGATCGAGGCGCTCGCGCTCGGTGGGGTGCGGCGCGGCTTCCCGGCCGGCCGGCTGCGGACGCTGGAGACGGTGACCACGCTGCGGCTCAACGGCGTGCACACGGAGCTCGACTGCGCCGAGATCGCCGCGATGCCGGGGCTGCGGGAGCTGACCGTGCTCAGCAGCAAGCGCCTGACGAACGTGACCGCGCTGCTCGGCGCGCCCCGGCTGCGGTCGCTCACCATGGTCAACTGCGGGCGGGCGCTGCGCGGCCCGATGGACCGGTTCCGTGCGCACGGCTTCGACCGGCTGGATGTTGACTACGCGTGAGTAACCGCTCACAGCCGCTCACGGCGGCGCACCCGGGGCCGATGGTAGGCCGTGATCACCCAGTTCCGCCGGCTCCTGCTGGTCGGCGGTCCCCTGTTGATCGGCGTGTGGTTCCTGCTGCCCGCCGGTCTCGAGCGCAACGCGCTCTACGTCGGTGTCGGCGCGCTCAGCGTCGCCGCGAACGCGGTCGCGGCCCGGCACTGGCGCTCCTGGCCGTGGGCGCTGTTCGCGGCCGGCCAGGCCTGCGCCGTCGTCGGTGACCTGCTCTGGATCTACTACGAGAACATCGCGTTCATCGACCCGTTCCCGTCCCCCGCGGACGGCTTCTACCTGGCCGAGTACCCGCTGCTGACCGCGGCCCTGCTGCTGCTCTCCCGGCGGCACCGCACCGCGGACGACCACCTCGCCCGGCTGGACAGCACGATGCTGGTGGCCGGGCTGGCGCTGCCGTACTGGGTGCTGCTGATCGCGCCGGCGCTGCAGAGCGGCGACTCCACGCTCGGCACGCTGATCGCGCTCGGCTACCCGCTCGGCGACGTGCTGCTGCTCGGCGGCGTGGTCCGGCTGCTGGTCGTCTCCGGCGCCCGCAACCCCTCGTTCCGGCTGGTCACCGCGGCCGTGCTGACGCTGCTGATCGCGGACGTGACGTTCACGTTCGCGGAGGACACCACGCTGGGCACGATGGCGTTCCTCGCCTCCTACCTGCTCTGGGGCGTGGGCGCGCTGCTGCCGTCGGCCGGCACGATCGGCGACCCGGCGCCCCGTCCACAGGTGCTCACCCGCCTCCGGCTGGCCGCGCTCACCGGCGCGGTGCTGCTCTCCCCCGGCATCCTGATCGTGCAGTTGGTCGCCGGGCTGGAACCGAGCACGTGGGCGGTCGCGCTCACCTCCGCCGCGCTCTTCGTGCTGGTGGTGACGCGGATGGCGGGCATGGTCCGGCGGCTGGAGGAGCAGGCCGGACAGCTCGCGGACCAGGCCCGCCTCCTCGACGAGCTGGCGCGCACGGACTCGCTGACCGGGCTGCCGAACCGGCGCACGCTCGACGCCCAGCTGGTCCGGGACATGGCCGCGACCCGGGCCGGTCACCGCCCGCTCCCGGTGGCGATCCTCGACCTGGACCACTTCAAGCACTACAACGACACGCGCGGGCACCAGGCCGGCGACGACCTGCTGGCCGGGGCCGGGATGTCCTGGAGCCTGCTGCTGCGGGACGGTGACACCCTGGCGCGCTACGGCGGCGAGGAGTTCGTGCTGCTGATGCCGGGCCGCACCGAGGACGACGCGGCCCGGCTGCTGGACCGGCTGCGGATCGCCACGCCGGACCTCCAGTCGTTCTCCGCCGGACTGGCGCTCTGGGACGGCACGGAACCGCCGGACGAGCTGCTGCGCCGCGCGGACCGGGCGCTCTACGCGGCCAAGGAGGCGGGCCGGGGCCGGGTGGTGCGGGCGGCGGAGATCGGCGCATCCGGTTGAATGAGCGGGTGTCCCTCACCGATGTGACCCGCGAGCTGCTCGTCCGCTACCTCGACACGTGGGCGCCGGGCGCGCTGCACGGCGCGCGGCGGGCCACCTTCGCGCTGGTGTCGCGCGCACCGTCGAGCGTGCCCGCGGCGGAGGCGGCGCTGCGCGTGTTCGCGGAGTTCGCGGACCGGCTGCGCGGCCGGCAGCTGACCATGATCGTGGCGGCGCCGGACGCGGACGCGGTCCGGGAGCGGCTGGCGGCGGTGCAGGCGGAGCTGCGGACCCCGGCCGCGCTCACCGTCCACACGCTCCCGGACGCGGCGCTGCTGCCGGCCGGGCTGACGGCGGCGCGGGCCGCGGGCGCGCCGCTGCTGGTCGCGCTGGACGGCGACGCGGACGACGCGACGCTGCGCGCGGTCCGGGCCGGCAAGCCGGGCGAGCTGCTGACCGTCTCGGCGGACGGGCGCGACCTGCGGGACGCCGGGTTCGGTCTGGACGCGGCCGTGGAGCTGGTGGACGACGCCGGGCGGGCGGTGCTGGTCTGCCTGGGCACGCCGTCGGCGAAGAGCCTCGAGGCGTTCAAGAACGAGCTGTGGGCGGTGGACGAGTACGCCGGGGTCCGGCTGCGTGACCCGCACGACCCGGACCGGCGGCTGCTGGACATCTCGCTCACACCGAACCCGGCACCGCTGCGTCGCGAGCTGCTGGACCACCTGGCCGCGCAGGGCCCGCGCACGGTGACGGAGCTGAAGCACTTCACCATGACCGGTACGGTCTACCGCCCGGCGGACACGGTCCGCGCGCTCCACGGGCTGCTGGACTCCGCGGCCGTGACCCGCGATCCGGAGCACGGCCGGCTCGGCGGCGACGTGGTGATCGCCCGGTCCCGGACGGCCGTCGGGTGATCTCCGCCGGGCCGTCGCGCGGGTGCGCCGTACCCTCGCGGGAATTTGATCTTGGTGGTTGAATCCCGGCCCGCAAGATCGGACCATGCGTGGCCGGACCGATCGTGGTGTGGCAAGGTGTGACGGTGGCGCTTATCCCCGTGGGAGAAACCGGACCCCGCCTGCATCGCGCCGCCCGGCTCGAGGACGCGGTGCACGAGGTCGTCGAGCGGCGGCTGGTGAAGCGCGGCTGGGAGCCGAGCATCATCGCGTATGCGGGTTACGGCACGACCGAGTGGGTGCGGGTGATGGCGCGCGTGCTGCTCAGCCGTCCGGCACCGAAGACCGGCTGGCTGGCCCGGCGCGCCTCCTCCTCGAAGCCGAAGAGCGTGCGCGGCTGGCGCAGCTTCGCCACGGTGAGCCAGATGAACGCGCCGGTGACGATCACGGCCGGCGGGGTGCGGCACGAGGCGGTCGGCGACCGCGGCGGCTTCGTGGACGCGGTGGTCCCGGCGAGCCTGCAACCCGGCTGGCAGACCGTCACGATCCAGAGCGGCGACGGCGAGCCGGTCGAGGCGCCGGTGCAGATCATCGACCCGGCCGTCACGTTCGGCATCGTCTCCGACATCGACGACACGGTCATGGTGACCGCGCTGCCCCGGCCGATGCTGGCCGCGTGGAACACGTTCGTGCTGGACGAGCACGCCCGCGCGTCCGTGCCCGGCATGGCCGTGCTCTACGAGCGGCTGCGCACCGCGCACCCGGGCGCGCCGGTGTTCTACCTGTCCACCGGCGCGTGGAACGTGGCGCCCGCGCTCAACCGGTTCCTCCGCCGGCACCTCTACCCGGTCGGGCCGCTGCTGCTCACCGACTGGGGGCCGACCAAGGACCGCTGGTTCCGCAGCGGCCCGGAGCACAAGCGGCTGACGCTGGAGCGGCTGTCCCAGGAGTTCCCGCGCGTGCGCTGGCTGCTGATCGGCGACGACGGTCAGCACGACCAGGAGATCTACGCGGAGTTCGCGTCGAAGCACCCGGACAACGTGGCCGCGGTCGCGATCCGGCGGCTCTCTCCCGCGCAGGCGGTGCTGGCCGGCACGCTGCCGTCGCTGCCGGAGTCGGACACGTCGGTGGTGTCCGCCCGGTTCGGCCGCAAGTGGCTCGGCGCGCCGGACGGCGCCGGGCTGTCGCAGCTGCTCACCGAGGCTGACCTGCTGTAATTTCTCCCTTATGCACCATAAGGGGAGTCCGGCCGATGTGATCCCGCTGCAGTACCACGCGCAGATGCTGCTCGACGACCGGCGGATGGGCGCGTTCCGGACCGCCATCGGGCGCGTGGTCGGGCCGGGCATGCGCGTGCTGGAGCTGGGCGCCGGGACCGGGGTGCTGGCCCACTTCGCGGTCCGGGCCGGTGCGGCGTCGGTGATCGCGGTGGAGCGCGAGCTGAGCGTCTACCAGGCGGCGTCGCGGGCGCTGGCGGCGCACGGGGACGACGTGACGGTGGTGCACGCGGACGCGCGCGCGTTCACGCCGCCGCCGGTGGTGGACGTGGTCGTCTGCGAGATGCTGCACGTGGGGTTGCTGCGCGAGCGGCAGGTCGAGGTGATCGGCGCGTTCCTGGACTCCTACGCCGGTCCGCCGCCGGTGTTCCTGCCGTGCGCCACCATCCAGGCCGTGCAGCCGGTGTCCCAGGACTTCACGTTCTACGGGTACACCGTGGCGGCGCCGCTGTTCCAGGATCCGTCGGCCGCGCAGCCGCGGACCGTGGAGCTGGCCGCGCCCACGATCTTCCAGAGCTTCTTCTACGGCGCCGGCTCACTGCCGTCGATCTGCGCGGCCGACGTGCGGTTCACCGTCGCCCGGGACGGCGTCCTCAACGCGGTGCGGATGATCACGAAAAATCTGCTCACCGAGGAGCCGTCACCGGTGGAGTGGCTGATGAACTACCTGGTCGTGCCGCTGCCGGCGGCGACCACGGTCACCGCGGGCGACACCGTGCGTATCCGGTTCGCCTACCGTCCGGGTGACGAGATCCCCGAGTTGATGTCCACCCTGCACGCCGAGGTGCTGTCCCCCGCGCGGTCGGGCTAGGTTGGGGCCGGTAAGCATTCGTAACGCGAACGGAGCCGTTCCATGAGCAAGCCGCAGGTCGCCCCGCACGACGGACCGCCGCCGGCGGACCTGATCGTCGAGGACATCACCGTCGGCGACGGCGAAGAGGTCACGCCCGGCCGGCACGCCGTCGTGCACTACGTCGGCATCGCCCACTCCAACGGCCGGCAGTTCGACGCGTCGTGGGACCGGGGCGACACGTTCTCGTTCCCGGTCGGTGGCGGCCGGGTCATCGGCGGCTGGGACCGCGGTGTCGTGGGCATGAAGGTCGGCGGCCGGCGCCGGCTGGTCATCCCGCCGCACCTCGGTTACGGCGCGCAGGGCGCGGGCGGCGGTCTGATCGCCCCGAACGAGACGCTGATCTTCGTCGTCGACCTGGTCGACGTCAAGTAGGCACACCCGCACCATGATCGGGGCGTTCCGGCGACACCGGGACGCCCCGGTCATGAGGGCACCCGCTGCCCGCCGCTGACCACGCGGTCCATCGCGGCCGGCTCCAGCGGGCGCGCGAAGTGGTAGCCCTGACCGGTGACACAGCCGAGCAGCAGCAGCTCGCGGACCTGCGCCTCGGTCTCCACCCCCTCCGCGACCAGGCTCAGCCGCAGGATCTGGCTCAACCGGATCACCGCCTCGGTCACCGCGGACCCCGCCGGCTCGCCGTTCAGCTCGCCGACGAAGCTGCGGTCCAGCTTCAGCACGTCGACCGGCAGCCGGGTCAGGTAGCGCAGCGACGAGTAGCCGGTGCCGAAGTCGTCGATCGCGATCCGGATCCCGTGCGCGCGCAACAGTTCCAGCACCGAGATGTCGGTGCGCTCGGTGACCAGCGCGCTCTCGGTCAGCTCCAGCACCAGGTGACGCGGCGGCAGCCCGGCCCGGTCCAGCTCCGCGACCACGCGCTCGGCCAGCCCCGGCTCGCGCAACTGGTGCGCGCTGAGGTTCACGGTCACGTAGAACTCCGGCATCGTGGCCCGCCACGCCGCCGCGTGCGTGGCCGCCTCGCGCAGCACGAACATGCCGAGCTCACCGATCAGCCCGGTCTTCTCGGCCAGCGGCACGAACACGTCCGGGAAGACGTTCCGGCCCGGCCACCGGACCAGCGCCTCCGCGCCGACCATCCGGCCGTCCGCGAGGTTCACGATCGGCTGGTAGACCACGGCCATCCGGCCGCCGCGGATCGCGTTCGTCAGCTCGTCCGCGAGCAGGCCCTCGGCCAGGTCCTCCGCGGTCTGCGCGTACAGCTCCCAGCCGTGCGAGTGGCGGCGCTTCGCCGCGTACATCGCGGAGTCGGCGTGTGCCAGCACCTCGGCCGGGACCAGGCCGGGTTCGGTCAGCGCGATGCCGACGCTCATCCGGATGCCCTGCACCGCGTCGCCGATCCGCACCTCCCGCGCGCTCGCCAGGATGCGCTCCGCGACCATCACGGCCTCCTCCGGCGCGGTGATCCCGGAGAGGACCACGGCGAACTCGTCGCCGCCCAGCCGGGCCGCCAGGTCCGCCCTGCGCAGCGACCGCCGCAGCACGCCGGCCAGCTCGATCAGCACCTGGTCGCCGGTCTCGTGACCGTACCCGTCGTTGATCTGCTTGAAGCCGTCCAGGTCGCAGAGCAGCACGGCCGCGTCGCCGGCGTCCACGGCCTCGTCCAGCGCGTCGCGCAGCCGGACCCGGTTGGCCAGCCCGGTCAGGCTGTCCGTGGTCGCCAGGCGCTGGTTCTCGCGCAGCGACGACCACTGCCGCAGCGCGACCGCGCCGGTCATCACGATCACGCCGAGCACCAGCCCGGCCCAGGGGAACAGATCGCCGTGCCGCAGCGCGGCCACCAGCAGGCCGTAGCCCATGCCGAGCGCGAGGAAGGGCAGCTGAGCGGAGCCGGGTACGCCACGCGGCCACCGGGCCGGACCGGCGTCCCGGCCGAGGAGCCCGGCCCGGATCTGCTGTCCGGCCGCGAGCGCCATCAGGAACATGCCGGTCAGCATCCACCCGCCCAACCCGAGCTGCTGATGCTCGTTCTGGTACGGGTGCACGCCGTTGCGCACCGTCAGGTACGACATGTAGACATCGCACGCGAGATAGACCGTGAGCCCGGCGAGCAGCGTGGCCAGCGGATGCCGCAGGCTGCGCACCGCACCGCGCAGCAGCACCGCGCAGACGCCGAACACCACGAGCAGATCCTCCAGCGGGAAGATCAGCGTGGCCGAGGTCCAGGCGTCCAGGCGCACCGGCCGGCTCAGCGCCGGGCCGATGATGAAGTACCAGGTGAGCATGAAGCCGCCGCCGGCCACCGTGGCCATGTCCAGCGCGAACTTCAGCCGTTCCCGCCCGGTCATCGGCCGCGCCGGGAAGAGCAGCACCGCGGCGAACAGCGCCGGGCCCTGCGCGATCGTGCCGGCCACCGTGCCCCACCACAGCACGCCGGCCGCGCGCGACCCGCCGGTGACCGCGGCCGCCAGGCCGACACCGGCGGACAGCCAGAGCAGCCAGGACAGCAGGATCAGCAACCAGGGTCTTCGCCGGCCGCGGTCCACGTGCCGGTCCAGCGCGGCCCACGCGGTGAGCACGATGCCGACCGCCTGCATGCCGAGGAACGTGCCGGTGACCACCGGCCCGGCCGGCACGTCGGTCAGGGCGACCGTGAGCATGCCGGCCAGGCCGCCCAGGTAGGCCAGCACGGGCAGCAGGACCGGCCACATCGCTCGGCGCAGCACATTCCTCTCGATCGGCTGCGATCGTCCGGAACTTAGCCGACCGCGACGGGTTCCTTCCGGTCCGCGAGTTCGGCGCTCCCGGCGCTCCCCTCGGTCTCCTCGATCGCCTCGCCCGCCTCGGTCTCCGCGCTCTCCTCGCCGTCCTCGCCGTCCGCACCGCGCGGGCCGGTGAGGCCGTAGAGCAGCAGGCCGGTGAGCATGTCGACGATCTCCTCCTCGGTGGCCTTCGGCGCGAACTCGCCGGCGGTGAGCAGCGCGTAGCCGAACATCGACAGCATCGCGCCCATCGCGGCCGCGACCATCTCCGGCGAGCCGGGCAGCGGGTGGCCCTTCTCGGCCAGCGCCTCCAGGTGGGCGCGCAGCAGGTCGGTGTCCTCCAGCAGCGTCCGCCAGCCGCGGCCGGCCGCCAGGTTGTCGGTCATCGCGGACTGCATCAGCGCCACCGCCACCGGCAGGTGGTCGCGGAGCACGATCCAGGCGGTGCCGATGTGCGCGCGCAGCTGCGCCCGGTCGGTCAGGTCGTGCTCCTCCGGGTGCGCCTCCTCCGCGATCGTCGCGTCCGCGTGCGCGTTCATGTCCGCGACCAGCGCCTGGAGCAGCTCCTCCTTGCTGGCGAAGTGGTCGTAGAACGACCCGGTGGCCCGCCCGGCCGTGGTCGTGATGTCGGTGATCTTCGTGTTCAGGTATCCCTGCTCCGCGAAGAGCTGCCGCGCCGCCGCCTTCAACGCCGCCTCGGTCTCCGCCGCCTTGATCTGCCGCACGCCCACGGGCCCCGCTCCTTAGCCTCGGTCTTCCTGACCAGGATGAGACCAGCTACGGCGAACAGCAATTCGCCGAAGCGGCGTTTCCGCAGGTCAGCGCTCCAAGGTCGGCGCCTCGCCGCGCTGTCGGCGACGGGCGGCACCTCGGGCCGCCGCGGCCTCAGGCGAAGTGGACGGTGCCGAACTCGCCGCTGGAGCCACCGGCGGACCGGCGGTGCGCGCCGCCGGCGATCCGGCCGGGGAGCTGACGGCCGAGCGCCGTGCCGTCCAGCAACCGGGCCACCAGGTACGGGTCGTAGCCGGCGAAGTAGCCCAGCAGCCAGTCGCCGTACCCGGGAAGGTCGTAGTAGGGCTGCTGGCCGCCGGGCCCGATCACGGACCGGACGGCCGCGGACCGGCCCGCCGAGATGCGGGTGTAGTCGGCCTCGCACACCGGGATCCGGCGCGGCACGCCGCCGGACGGCGCCCACGTCACCTCGGCCGCGGCGGGCCCGTGCGCGGGATCGCACAGGCACGGCGGCGCGTCCACCGGCGCCGGGCGGCCGCTGCCGAGCGCGGCCGCGCGCACCAGGTGCCGCCCGGCCGAGGCGAGCGCGCCGGTCGCGGCGCGCAGGTGCTCGCGGCCTTCCGGCACGGTGCGCCACAGGTGCGCCTCCGTGGTGGCCTCGCGCAGCTTGTCCGCGACCCGGTCCAGCTCGGCCTTGACGCCGAGGTCGACCACGCCGGTCCGGGCCGCGCTGAGCCGCGCGTTCAGCGCGGTCACGTCGGCCTCGAGGATCGTGCCGAGCATGGCACCGGCGGCCACGTTCTCGTCGGCGAGCAGGCCGGCGCCCGCGTACTCCGGGGTCTCGGTCGTGGCGGCCACGGCCCGGGCCGCCGCCAGCAGCGCGCGCTCGCGTCGCACGGCCCGCAGGGTCACCAGTGAGATGACCATGAAGGCACATGAGGCGAGGGCGAGCACCAGGGCCACCCAGACGTACATCGGCACCCCTGAGTTCTACTGGTACCTGGATGATCCGACAGTCAGGTATCGGACTTTCGTACGAGCAATACCAGGGATCTGCACAAATGGGAATCCCATCCGGCCCGTAAATCCGTGGCCCGGCGACGGTACCGACCTGTACACATACCACCGTGATGGTCAAGTACCCCCGCACCCCGCACCTGGTGGGCTCGCGCCTCCAGCCGGGCGACGAGGACCTGTCGCAGACGCCGTTCGCGGCGCTGCGCGGGCGGCACCTGGTCGTCGAGGAGAAACTCGACGGTGCGAACGCGGCGATCAGCTTCACCGCGGACGGGTCGCTCCGGTTGCAGTCACGCGGGCACTACCTGACCGGCGGCCCGCGCGAGCGCCAGTTCGCGCCGCTGAAGTCCTGGGCGGCCACGGTCGCGCCGGTGCTGTGGCCGATCCTGACCGACCGGTTCGTGCTGTACGGCGAGTGGCTCTACGCCAAAGCACACCGTCTTCTACGACGCGCTCCCGCACTGGTTCTGCGAGTTCGACGTCCTGGACCGGGCCACCGGCGCGTTCCTGGACACCCCGTCCCGGCACGCGATGCTGGCCGGGACGCCGGTGGTCAGCGTGCCGGTGCTCCGGTCCGGCACGTTCCCCTCGCCGGCCGCGCTGACCGGCCTGATCGGACCCTCCACGGTACGGACCCCCGCCTGGCGCGACTCGCTGCGCGCGGCCGCCGCCGAGGCCGGTGTCGACGCCGGCCGGGTGCTGGCCGAGACCGACCCCGGCGACGACATGGAGGGCCTCTACGTCAAGGACGAGCGGGACGGCCGGGTGGCCGCCCGCTACAAGTGGGTGCGGGCCGGATTCGCGCAGGCCGTGCTGGACTCCGGCTCGCACTGGGCGGACCGGCCCATCGTGGCGAACCGGCTCGCCGACCCGGCGGTGATGCATGCGGTCTGACTGGACGGTGTTCGCCACGCTGTGCCCGGCCGGTCCGGCGTGGACGGTGCCGTGGCCGCGGATCGTCGCGGAGTTCGACTGGATCCGGCGCCTCGAGGGCGTGCCGCAGGACCCGGTGCACCACGGCGAGGGCGACGTGCTCACCCACACGTTCCTGGCCGTGACCGCGCTGGCCGCGCAGCCGGAGTGGCGGGCGCTGCCGGCGGACGAACGGGTGCGGCTGTTCGCGGCCGTGCTGCTGCACGACGTGGCCAAGCCGGACTGCACCCGGCGCTCCGACGACGGGCGGATCACCGCGCACGGTCACTCCCGGCGCGGCGACCTGGCCGCGCGCCGGATCCTGTGGGAGCTGGGCGCGCCACGGGACTGGCGGGAGCACGTGGCCGCGCTGGTCCGGCACCACCAGGTGCCGTTCTGGGCGCTGGAACGGCCGGACCTGGAGCAGATCGTGCTGCGGGCCGGCCTGGTGACGCGCAACCGCGACCTGGCGATGCTGGCCACCGCGGACATCACCGGCCGGATCTGCGGCGACCTGGACCAGGTGCTGGAGAACATCGCGCTGTTCCGCGAGTACTGCGCGGACCTCGGCGTGCTGGACACGCCGTGGCCGTTCGCGTCCGACCACGCGCGGTTCGCCTACTTCCGCACGCCCGGCCGTGACCCGCGATACGCCGCCCACGACGACACGCGCCTCACCATGACCGTCCTGTCCGGGCTGCCCGGCGTCGGCAAGGACACCTGGGTGACCGCGCACGCGCGGGACCGGCCGGTGGTCGGCCTGGACGCGATCCGCGCCCGGCTCGGCGTGTCCCCGTCGGACGGCCAGCGCGCGGTGGCCGCGGCCGCGCACGAGGAGGCCCGCGTGCACCTGCGCGCCCGGCGCGACTTCGTCTGGAACGCCACCAACGTCTCCCGCCAGCAGCGCGACCTGTGCATCGGTCTCGGCGCCGCCTACCACGCCCGGATCGAGATCGTCGCGCTGGAGGCACCGCGCGACGTGGTGCACCGCCGGAACGCCGGCCGGCCGGCCCCGGTCCCCGCGGCGGTCATCGACCGCCTGGTCGGCAAGTGGGAGGCACCGGACCCCACCGAGGCGCACTCGGTGATCACGGCCTGACCCCGTTCGCCCGGCCGGTCGAGAGCGGACACCGCGGCCCGGTAGGGGCCACGGCCCGGTCCGCCGGGCGCGGTGACCGTCGCGTGGACGGCCGCCGCGCCCGGCGGCGCGGTCGGTGCCGGATCAGCCCCGCGGCACCACCGGGACGTTCTCGGCGGCGCGCCGCTCGGCCGCGCCCGGGAGCCCGGTGGTGGCGATCGTCTGCGGCGCCGTGGGTGCCGTGACGGTGGCGCCGGTGGCGGGCAGCGTGAGCGTGCTGCGGCCGACGTCGACCGTGACCGTGGCGTTCCGGTCGTCGGTCACCGTGAACTGCGGGTCGGACTGGCCGATCACCAGGCCGAGCACGTGCCCGGCCGCGACCGTCACGTCATAGGTGTTCAGCGGCACGGTCACGTCGTACCACCGGCCCGGCTCCAGCGGCGTGGTGAAGCGCAGCGACCGGTGATGCGCCGCGTCCGCCCAGCCGCGGGTCAGCACCGCGTGGTCCGCGGTCACCGTCACCTCCGCCGTGTCCAGATAGCAGGCGTCGTCGGTCGCGGACGCCGCACCCCAGCAGGACTCGGTGGCCAGGTTGACCACGCCCTCGGAACGGAAGTGGTCGACGCGGGTGGCGGTGCCGTAGTCGACGAGCCGCGCGGACAGCGCCGTGGTCGGCTTGTCCACCTGGATCCGCAGCGTCACGGACGGCTCACCGGAGATCCGCAGCGGCGCGGTCAGCGGCGCCGACAGGAACGCCAGCCGGCCCGGCACGACCGTGGACGGGTTCGCCACCAGCGCGTCCTCCCGCAGCGACTCGTCCGTGAACGTCTTCGTCACGCCGCGTCCCTTGGCGCCGGCGCCGAGCGTGCCGTCGCCGAGCGGCAGCGCGCGCTCCCGGACGCCGCGGGCCGGCCAGTCGCGCTCGTCCTGCCACACGCCGGGTGCGGTCTCCAGCGTGGCGCGCGGCTCCCGGTCGATGCCGTTGCGCAGGCCCTGGAGCTCGTGGTCGAACCAGCGGTGCAGCGTGCGCACCCACTCGGCCCGGCGCACGTCGAACGGGTCCTCGTGGCCGGCCTGGAACAGCCACAGCTTGCGCTCGACACCGTGCTTCGCCAGCGCGTCCCACCACAGCCCGAACTGGCCGGTCGCGACGTTCTTGTCGTTGACGCCGTGCACGACGAACACGCTGGCCCGCACGGTGCGGGCGGCGGTGCGGTAGTCGCGCTCCGACCAGTAGGCGGTGAAGTCACCGGTGGTCTCGCCGCTGGCCGCCCGCATCGCGGCCAGCTCGTCCGCGCAGGCCTCGGCCGGCCGGCCGTTCACATAGGAGTGCAGGTAGCGCACGTACTCCCGGGTGCGCAGGATGCCGTGGTAGCGCTGGTAGTCGTACCAGCTGGAGATCGCGCCGATCGGGACGATCGTCTCCAGGCCGCGCACGCCGGTCGCGGCGACACCGTTCGCCACGGAACCGTCCCAGGACTTGCCGATCATGCCGACCTTGCCGGTGGTCCAGGACGCGGTGACCCGCGCACCGGCCGCGTCGAACGCCGTACCGCGGCCGTTCAGCCAGTCGATCACGGCCTTCGCGCCGGCCACCTCGGCCGGGCCGCCGACGTCGTCGCAGCCGGTGGAGCGCGCGGTGCCGGACAGGTCGACGCCGACGAACGCGTAACCGCGGGGTACGAAGTAGTTGTCGTAGTAGAGCGGCATCAGCGAGACCGTGCCGTCCGCCGCGTACTCCTTCAGCTCGGACTCGTTGCCGCGGCCGCAGCAGGCGTAGTAGGGCGACGCCTCCATCACCACGGGAATCCGGGTCCGTGCCTCACGTGGACGGACGATGTCGGCCGCGATCCGGTCCCGGGTCCCGTCGCCGTCGGAGTCGAGCGGCGACTCCACCCACACGGTCTCGCGAATCGCGGTCGCGTAGTCGTACACCGGGATCGTCTCGGTGCCGCGCACGTGCCGGGGGCCGCCGGCGGACGCGGGCGACACCGCGCCGAGCACGGCGGCGAGCGCCGCCACCAGGACCACCGCGGATCTGCGTAACATGCGTTCTCCCTGTTCGAGGGGTTGAGCTACGAGCATGTTAGTGCGTGTAAATACTCCGCTACGTAAATTCTTCGACCCGGTGGACCACGCGCTCCAGCAGCCCGTCGCGGTAGACGTCGCGCAGGCCGAGCGGCTTCAGGTGCACGTATCCGATGTGGCAGTCGCACGCCGCGTTCGGGCAGGACCGCGGCCGGAGCGCGGCCCGCCACGAACCGTCGTAGAGGTTCCCGATCGCCGCGGGTACGAAGTGGCAGCGCCGCACCGTCCCGTCGCCGAGCACGGAGATCGCGGTCTCGCCCGCGTGGCAGGGCAGGCCGCGGGACGGGTGCGGGCGCACGCTGTCGCCGAAGCGCGGGTCGAGCGCGGTCCACGCCGCCTCCTCGGCCGCGGGGTAGACGTGCCCGTCCGCCGCGTTCACCCAGAGGTAGACGCGCGGCGGCAGCAGCGCGCGCAGCGCCCGCGCCTCGTCGAGGTGCTCCGGCAGGCCGACGATCCCGACCGAGTAGCGGACACCGAGCGCGTCCAGCTCGCGGCACCGCGCCAGGAAGCGGTCGCGACGCACCTGCCGGGGGTGGTACGTGGTCCACAGTGCCGCGGTGTCCCGGTCCGCGTCCGCGAGCCAGCCGGTGCGGGCGGCCAGGTTGGTCTGGATCGCGACCCGGTCCACGTGCGGCAGGTGCGACAGCCGGATGATCGTCTCCCGGTACCAGCTCCGGGTCAGCCCCTCGCCCCACGGGGTGAACAGCACGGACAGCCGCCGGTCGGTGGTCGCGGCCACCCAGTCCGCGAACCGGTGCAGCGCGGCCCGGTCCGCGCGCAGCAGCGCCGGCGGGTCGACCCGCTTCGCGAACGGGCAGTACGGACAGTCGTAGTTGCAGCTGGCCAGCGGCCCACGGTAGAGCACGTAGAGCGGCGCATCCGCCTCCGGGGCCGGGCGCAGCGGCAGCAGCCGGCGGTCACCGGCCGGCCCGCTCACCGCAGCGCGAACCCGTCCATCGCCGCGCGCACCTCCCCGGACACCAGCCACGGCCCGATCGCGTCCGACCGGGCCAGCCCGGCCGCGGTCAGCCGGTCCCGGGACGGCTCCAGCCAGCCGCGCTCCACCAGCGCCGCCAGCTGCGGGAAGTCGTCCGTGTGCGCGGTGCCGAACCGCGCCCGGTAGTCCGCCGCCGGCACCCCCTCGGCCCGCAGCAGCGACTTCAGCAACCACCGCCGCCGCTGCTCGGACGCGTCGAGCCGGTAGCCGAACTCTGCGAACCGGAAGTCGTCGTCCGGCCGGGAGAGGTAGTCGTCCAGCACCGCGCGCACCTCGCCGACCGTGACCGCGTAGTCGAACGAGTAGTGCAGCGACGTCGTGTACGACCGGGCGCCGCACCCGAGCCCGACCATGCCGTCGTCCTGGCAGCAGTAGTCCGGCCCGTCGTCGGCCGGCACGTCCGCCCGCCGGAACTGGCGCATCGACAGCTGGACGTAGCCCGCACCGGTCAGCACCTCCACCGCCTGCCGGTAGAGCGCCATCCGCTGCCCGTCCCAGTCCGCCCGCGTCCGGGCCCGCCGGCCGAGCCCGGTCAGCGGCCGCACGTACAGCGGATACAGGTACAGCTCCTCCGGCCGCCAGGCCAGCGCCGCGTCCAGGCTCTGCCGCCAGGTCCGCGCGGTCTGCCCGTCGATGCCGTAGATCAGGTCGACGTTCAGCACCGGGATCGCCGCGGCCCGGATCGCACCGAGCGCGGCCTCCACCTCCGCGCGGCGCTGCGGCCGGCCGGCCGCCCGGGCCTCCGCGTCCAGGAAGCTCTGCACGCCGATGCTGACCCGCGTGGTCCCGTGCCCGGCCAGCACGGCCAGCCGGTCCGGCGTGGCGGTCGCGGGCGAGGTCTCCACCGAGAGCGGCACCCCGGCCCACCCGCCGACGATCTCGAACAGCTCGGTCAGCTCCGGCGCGGTCAGGTAGGTGGGTGTCCCGCCGCCGATCGCCAGGCGCGCGACCCGGGCGTCCGGCGCGAGCGCGTCCCGCACCGCCCGCGCCTGCGCACGCAGCCGCCCGAGATAGGCGGTCACCTGCTCCGCCGCCGGGTTGGACCGGGTGAACAGGTTGCAGAAGCCGCAGCGCATCTCGCAGAACGGCACGTGCACGTACCCGAAGAGCGCGTCCTGCCGCTCACCGGCCCACACGTCGGCCAGCGCCGGCCGCGGGTCGAGCCGCCGGTACGCGGTCTTGTGCGGGTACGCGTACAGATAGCCCTGGTACGGCGACTCGGTCACAGCGTGAACTCCCCGTACGGCACGGTCCACACGGCCTCGTGCGCGACCCGGTGCCCGACGTGGCCGTCCTCGCCGTACAGCGTGCCGTGGTCGGAGCAAATGATCACCTTGCACGGGCGCCCGCGCCCACCGGCCAGCGCGAAGACCCGTTCCAGTGCCCGGTCCGCGTACTCCAGCGCGGCCGCGTGGCTGTCCACCGTGTCGGCCGCCGCGCCCGGCAGATAGTGCCGGTTCGGCTGGTGCACGGCCGCCACGTTGACGAACGTGAACAGCGGCCGCGACACCGGCAGCCCGGCGATGATCTCGGCGAGCCGGTCCGCCTGCGCGTCCACGCAGCCGGGCGCGGTGACGCCGAACGACGGCTCCCAGTGCGCCTCCGCGAACAGGCCGGGCAGCACCCGGCCGAGCGGCGCACCCGGGTTGAAGAAGCCGACGCCGCCCAGGCAGACCGTGTGATACCCGGCGTCGGCGAGCGCGCCCGGCAGGTCGGCCGCGTCGAACACCCAGGTGTCCGGCCCGGTCGTCTCGCTGCCCGCGAACCGGGCCGCGAACGGCCGCTCGTGCCGCCCCGGCGTGACCGGCGTGGGCAGGAAACCGGCGAAGAACGCGTGATGCGCCGCGTAGGTGAAACTGGCCGGGGTGTGCCGCCGCTCCCAGCCGCCCGGCAGCCGGGCGGCCAGCACCGGGGTGCGCCCGCCGGCGTGCAGCCGCGCCGCGACGTCGAACCGCAACGTGTCCAGCGTGACCAGGAGCAGGTCGTGGCCCGGGATCAGCTCGCGCACAGCGCCGCCCGCACCTGCGCGGTGTAGGTGTCCTCGCCGCGGTGCAGCACACCGGGCAGCAGGTCGCCGAACGCGTTGACCTCGGCCACCGCGTGCCGCCGCCAGGCCGCGTGGATCATCAGATCGACACCGGCCATCAGCGTACGCGGGAACGCCGCACCCACCCGGGCGCACGTCTCCATCGCCGCGTCCCACACCCGCGCGCCGGCCCGCGCCCGGACCTCCGCCACGTCGCCGCGCGCGTTGCCGAGGTGCAGGTTCGTCAGCGGAGACCGGCTGGCCCGCACCACGACGTGCCGGGCCTCGCCGGCGATCACGACCACGCGCAGGTCGACCGTGCGCCCGCCCAGGCCGGCCTTGGGAAACCACCGCTCCACGTGCAGCCCGTCCCCGGCCAGCGTGTCGACGATCGCGGCGACGTCCGCCTCCCGGTCGTACCGCCGGAGGGTCAGGTTGTTGAAGAGGCGCCCGCCGGGGCCGCGCTCGACGCTGGTCACGGCCGCGACCCGGCCGGGCGCGGCGGTGAGCGCGAGCACGCCGGACGCGGACGAGCCGTGCGACGGCTTCACGAAGACCCGGGCCCAGCCGGCCGCCCGCATCGCCGCCCGCAGCTCGGCGTAGCCGGAGACGGCCGCCAGCGCCTCGGGCACCGGCACGCCGTGCTCCCGCAGCAGCGCGTGGCACCGCGGCTTGTCGCTCATGGTGAGGATGTCGTCCGGCGCGCTGAGCAGCGTGCCGCCGCCGGCCTCGACCCGGCGCAGCGCCGCGCCCAGCCCGGCGTGCGCGGCCGCCGTCCCGGTGATCTCGCCGTGCGCGGCCGCCCGGACCGCGCCGCGCAGCAGCCGGCCGACCTCGGCGTCCTCGCCCGGCGAGTCGACCCGCACGCGCTCGCCCGGCCCCGGGACCGGCCCGCCGGTGAGCACGTCGCGCCACGCGTAGACGCGCGGCGGTGGCAGCCCCGCGGCGGTGACCGCCGCGGCGAACGACGTGACCCGCCGGTTGGCCGGGTTGCCCAGCACGGCGAACCCGCTCACTCCGAGACCTCGACGTAGCGCCCCCAGTCGCCGCGCGGCTCCTGCCGGTCGGTGACGTCGACGCGCACGCCGGGCAGCGCGTCGAGCAGCCGCTGCGCCACCTGCGGGCTCATGAAGTGATGGTGCAGGTCCAGCTCCTCCAGGTGGGCCGGGGCGGCGCCGAGCAGCGACTCCGCGCCCTCGTCGCCGAGCGTGCCGAGCGACAGGTCGAGCACGCGCAGCCGGCCGAGCAGCGGGGACTCCACGACCGCGGCCGCGATCGCGTCCTGCATCTCGCTGTTGCGCAGGCCCAGCGCGGTCAGCCGGGGCCAGCGGGAGTCGGCCTCGGCGAGCACCGGCCGCAGATCCTCCAGGACGACGTCACCGCCGTAGGACTCGACGCCGAGCCACAGGTTCAGGCGCTCCAGCGCGGACAGCTCCAGCGCGAGCACCGACCGCAGCAGCCGGGCCGGGAGCCCGCCGGACTGGATCTCCAGATCGCGCAGCGCGGCGTGCCGCACGGCCTCGGTGATCTCCAGGCCCTCGGTGCCGCGCACGACCAGCCGCTCCAGCGCGGGATAGGCCGTCAGCAGCGGCGCGATGTCCTGATGCCGGATCCAGGAGATCTCGCACTCCTCGAACGTCAGATCACCGAGGAACAGCGACCGCAGCCGGGGCATGCGCGGGGCGAGCCGGACGAACAGGTCGATCGGCGGCGCCACCTCGTACGCACCGCCCCACTGGCCGATCACCAGCGCGACCGGCCCGCCGTCGCCGGCCCGCGACAGCATCGCCTCCATCGCGGCCTCGAACTCGGCCGGCGCGACGTCGTAGTCCTCGATCTCGACGCGCCAGGCCACCGCGCCCGGATCGTCCGGCGGCACGTCACCGGCGGACGGCACCACCGGCAACCCGGCGAACGTGGTCACGTGCGAGTTGATGGTCATAGCGCTCCAGCCGCCGGTCCGGTCCTGCGATCGAACGGACGGTAGCAGCGCCGGCCGACACTTTTCCGCCGGTTGCGCCGGATCGACCGGTTCTCAGGCGGGACGCAGTCCGAGCACCGGGCGCGGCGCGGCGAACCGGCGGCGCACGACCGGACGCCACGAGGCCACCCGGCCCAGCGCCGCGACCGACGCGCGGGTGCGCCGCCAGCGCGGGCGCGGCACCGCCACGCTCGCCCACACCACCTTGCCGTCCGGCGCCAGCAGCACGCCGCACCGCGACGCCGAGCGCGCCACCAGGTCCAGCCCCCGGCCCCGGATCGGCAGCCCCGGCTCGGGCTCGTTGCCGCCGAACCGCGGCAGCCGCGTCGACCGGTCCGCGACCGCGATCCGCAGCTGCCCGCGGTAGTGGCTGACCGTCACGTCGAGCGCGGTGCCGGCGTGCTGCACCGCGTTCGAGACCAGCTCGGACACGATCAGCTCACCCGCCGCCACGACGTCCACGCCGATCGCGCGACGCTCGCAGAACGACCGGACCAGCGCCCGCGCGGCCGACGCGCCGGACATCTCCGGATCCATCCGCACGTGCGCCCGCGCCGGGTGCCTGCGCCGGGCGGGGAGCGCGGTCAGCGCCGCCGTCAGCGTCGGGAACATCCGCACCCGGCCCTTCAGCACCCGGCGGACCGCCACGTTCGGCGCGGACACCACCATCGTTATCCCCGGCCGCCGCGCGTTGCAGAACAGCACGGCCGCGTTCAGCAGCGACGCGAGCCGCTTCGACCGCCCGGCCCGGGCACAGTCCACGATCACGAACGGCGGGTGGTGCGCGGTGCACCGCACCAGCGCCCGCCGCAGCCGCTCCGCCGACAGCAGGTCCGCCCGCTCCCCCAGCGCCACCACCAGCGCGCCACTCTCCACATGCGCCCGAACGCTGCCAACCACCGCGGCCCACCTCCCGACTACCAGGCTCAGCGGTCCTTCAGTGCCCCCGCACCGGCCTCCTTACTCTCGTCCGCTGTTATGAAACTTTCAGGTTTCGCCCACGCAGCTCACACAGCGACCGCACGATTGCCGAATGTCACCAACCGGCCCGACATATGCGATATACCGGGGCCGTAAGGCACGGCACGTTGTCAACCTTCCGGGGGCGGAGTACGTAAGGATGAAACGACGGACAACGGCTACACGGGTAGGTCGAGCTGATGAGTGAAACGGTCACGGGCACGTCGCAGTGGCAGGCGCTGCAGGCGCACGCGGAGAAGGTCCGCCAGTCGCATCTGCGCGACCTCTTCGCCGGCGACCCCGGTCGCGGGCAGCGGCTGACCGGCCAGGCGGCGGACCTCTACGTCGATTACAGCAAGAACCTCGTCACCGACGAGACGCTCGACCTGCTGCGTGATCTCGCGCGGCAGCAGGACCTGACAGGCAAGATCGCGGCGATGTTCCGCGGCGACCACATCAACACCTCCGAGGACCGGGCGGTGCTGCACACCGCGCTGCGGCTGCCGCGCGACGCGCAGCTGACCGTGGACGGCCAGGACGTGGTCGCGGACGTGCACGCCACGCTGGACCGGATGGCCGCCTTCGCGGAGAAGGTGCGCGGCGGCGAGTGGCGCGGCGCCACCGGTGAGAAGATCACCACGATCGTCAACATCGGCATCGGCGGCTCCGACCTCGGCCCGGTGATGGCGTACGAGGCGCTCGGCGACTACCGGGACGCCGGCATCACGGCCCGGTTCGTGTCCAACATCGACCCGACCGACCTGGCGGTGAAGACGCAGGACCTGGACCCGGCGTCCACGCTGTTCGTGGTGGTGTCGAAGACGTTCGGCACGCAGGAGACGCTGACCAACGCGCGCGAGGCCCGCACCTGGCTGCTCGGCAAGCTGGGCGTGGACGACAGCGCGGTCGCGAAGCACTTCGTCGCGGTGTCCACGAACGAGAAGCGGGTCGTCGACTTCGGCATCGACCCGGCCAACATGTTCGGCTTCTGGGACTGGGTGGGTGGGCGGTACTCGCTGCCGTCCGCGGTCGGCCTGTCCGTGATGATCGCGGTCGGCCCGGACCACTACCGGGACATGCTGGCCGGCTACCACGCGGTGGACGAGCACTTCCGGACCGCGCCGCTGGAGCAGAACGTCCCGGCGACGCTGGGTCTGCTCAACGTCTGGTACAACAACTTCCTCGGCGTCCAGACGCACGCGGTCCTGCCGTACTCGCAGTACCTGCACCGGTTCGCCGCCTACCTCCAGCAGCTGACCATGGAGTCCCTCGGCAAGTCGGTCACCAGGGACGGCACCGAGGTCGGCTTCCAGACCGGTGAGATCTTCTGGGGCGAGCCGGGCACGAACGGCCAGCACGCGTTCTACCAGCTGATCCACCAGGGCACGAAGATGATCCCGGCGGACTTCATCGGCTTCAGCGTGCCGAACCACGACACCGCCGAGATGCACGACCTGTTCATGTCGAACTTCCTGGCCCAGACCGCGGCGCTGGCGTTCGGCCGGACCCGGGAGCAGGTCGAGGCGGAGGGCGTGGACCCGGCCGTGGTGCCGCACAAGATCATGCCGGGGAACCACCCGACCACCACGATCCTCGGCGAGAAGCTGACGCCGTCGACGCTCGGTCAGCTGGTCGCGCTCTACGAGCACATCGTGTTCACCGAGGGCGCGATCTGGGACATCAACCCGTTCGACCAGTGGGGCGTCGAGCTCGGCAAGGTGATGGCCAACCAGCTCGCGCCGTTGCTGACCCAGGAGACGACGCCGGCCGGCGACCAGGACTCGTCGACGAACGCGCTGATCGCCCGCTACCGCGCCCAGCGCGGCCGGGCATAACCGACATCCACGATCCGGCGGGGGTACGCCGTACCCCCGCCGGGTCCGGTCAGACCCGGCGGGTGCGCCGGATGACCACGATCGCGAACGCCACCGCCACCGCGCCGCCGGCCGCGTAGAGCAGCGGGTGCTCGACCCGCACCAGCCCCGGCTGCGCCTCCGCCACGCCCGGCCCCATGCCCAGCCAGGGCAGCGCGACCAGCAGCGCCAGCGCCCCCAGCCCGAGCAGCGCGAAGCCGGCGAGTTTCGCGGCGCGGCGCCGACCGTGCCGCACCGGTCCGGCGACGGGCACGACGAGCCCGGGAGCCGTACGAGGGTCGCGGGTGGCGTGCTGCGGAACGGTCATGATCGGCCTCCGGTCATTCGACGCTTGACGCTAGAACGACCGGCGCCGGGATCCGGTTCACATATATTTCCGGCCGGTGTCCGGCAGCCGCCGGCCGCGCTCACGTGCTGTGCCGGCGAACCACCAATAGAGTTACGGCTATGGCCCGGTCGCCCCGCAGGATGTCGCTCGCCGCCGCGCTGGCGGTGGAGGTGGCGTTGCTGGCCGGCGCGCTGACCGTGGCCGGTGCGGCCGGCGCCCGGCACGACGGCGACCGCGAGCCGATCGCGCGCGCCCCCGCGACTGTCGTGATCCCGACAGGACCGGGCCGGTACGTCTTCGACTGCGGCACGAACGCCGAGGCGCACCGCAACACCGCGAACGTCGTGGTCACCCCGGGCGTCCCGGGCCCGGAGCACCACGTGCACGACTACGTCGGCAATCGCTCGACCGACGTCGACTCCACCGACGCCACCCTGCTGCGCGGCACCACGACCTGCACGAACGGCGACCTGTCCACCTTTTACTGGCCGGTGCTGCGGGCCGGCGGCGAGCACTCCGAGATCCTCCGGCCCACGTCGGTGCGGATGGCGTACCTGGCCGCCGCGACCGGCCCGGTGGTGGCGGCGCCGCGCGGGCTGCGCGCGATGACCGGCGACGCGCGGGCCGCGACCACCGGCACGTCCGGCATCCGCGCCTGGACCTGCGAGGGCGCGGAGGACCGGCGGACCGACCGCTATCCCCGCTGCCCGGCCGGCCGGGAGGTGCGGCGCGTCCTCGAGTTCCCGAGCTGCTGGGACGGCGTGCGGACGGACAGCGCCGGGCACCGCCGGCACCTGGGCTTCCCGGGGGCGGACGGCGCCTGCCCGCCCGGCACGTTCGCCGTCCCCCGGTTGCGGGTCACGGTCGGCTACCGTGTGTCCGGCGATTTCACCGTGGACGCGTTCCCGGAACAGCACCGCAGCCCGCGCACCGACCACGGCATCATGATCAATCTGGCTCCCGAGCCGCTGATGGCCGAGATCGTCGCGTGCCTGAACGAGAACCGTTCCTGCCCCGCCACCGCCCCGGCCACCCACCCCCGGCCGGACTGAAGTCCGCTTTTCCTGTGAACCGTTCCCGGAGGACCGTCGTAGCTCGCGGTGGTGCGGGCCGACGGGTCCTCACCACCACCGACACCTTCTAAGGGGCGACGCGATGGCGATTCTACGGCCGCGCAAACGCCGGACGTCGAGCGACGAGGCGTTGATCAGGTCGTTGTACGAGGAGCACGGCGGTGCCCTGATCGCCTACGCCACGCGATTGACCGGGGACCGGACCGCCGCGGAGGACGTGCTCCAGGAGACGCTGTTGCGCGCCTGGCGGCACGCACACGAATTGTCCGAGTCGACCGGCTCCATCCGGGGCTGGCTCTTCACGGTCGCCCGCAACATCATCACGGACCGCGCGCGGGCCCGGTCGGTCCGGCCGACCGAGGTGGCCGAGTCGCCGGTGACCGTGCCGGTCTCCCGCGACCACTCCGACCAGGTCGTCGACTCGATCGTCGCGCTGGACGCGCTGGAGACGCTCTCCGAGGAGCACCGCAGCGTGCTCGTGGAGATCTACTTCCGGGGACGGACCGTCACCGAGACGGCGGAACATCTGGGAATCCCTCCCGGTACCGTGAAGTCCCGATCACACAACGCCATGAAGTCGCTCCGCGAGCACGTCATAGGCAGAAGAGCACAGGCGCCCGGCACGTCCGTCGCGCGAGTGGCGGAGGTGACCCGATGAGTGCCGAGGTCGAGCACAGCCAGCTGATCGGAGCGTACGTCTTGAACACGCTCGAACCCGCTGAGCGCAGCGAAGTGGACGCCCACGTGGCGACGTGCGACACGTGCCGGGCCGAGCTCGCGGAGCTCGAGGCGATGAAGGAGGCGCTCGGCGAGGTCCCGCCGGAGGCGCTGCTGCACGGTCCGCCGGACGCGGACCTGGTGCTCGCGCGCACGCTCCGGCAGATCCGCGCGGAGGCGTCCAGCGGCGTCCGCTGGCAGCGCGGACTGATGTCCGGGGCCGCCGTGCTGGTCCTGGTCGCGGCCGTGAGCGGCGGCGTCCTGCTCGGCCGCGGCACCGGCGACCCGGGCGTGACGTCACCGCCGGCCGCGCAGAGCGCACCGGCCGGCACGCGCGTGCAGTCCGGCGTCGACCCGGCCACGAACGTGCGGATGACCGCCACGGTCACGCCCGCGGCCGGCTGGGTCCGGGTGAACGCGGCCGTCGCCGGCATCCCGCCGGGCGAGGACTGCCGGCTGATCGTGGTCTCCGCGGACGGCAACCGGCAGATCGCGGGCGGCTGGATCGTCTCCGAGGCGGCCGAGACCGGCGGCACGAACCTGGACGGCAGCGCCTCGATCGACCCGGCCCGGGTGACCGCGATCGAGGTCGTCAACACGGCCGGCCGCACGTTCATCAGCCTGCCGATCTGACCGGCCCGATCCGACCGGCCCGATCCGACCGGCCCGATCCGACCGGCCCGATCCGACCGGCTAGATCCGACCGGCCCGATCCGACCGGCTAGATCCGACCGTGACCGGGTGCCGGGCGCGTCGTCACCGCGACGTGCCCGGCGCCCGGGTCACCGGCGGGCGGCGCGGGAGCCGATGTCCGGGGGCAGCGGGCAGTCGCCGCAGGTGCCGGCGCCGAGGCGGTAGTAGAGACAGCAACTGCGCCGGGTGTACGCGTCGCGCGGGCCGACGACGCCGGCCGAGTCGAGCGGCACGGTGGCGAGCACCGCGTCCCGGATCCGGCGGCAGTCCGCGGGCGGCGCGACGCGGGACAGCTGGCGCATGGTGCCCACGATCCCGGACGCGACGTTCCCCCACAGGAGTCCGTGCGCGGCCGGGGCCACCACCCGTACCCTCGCAATGATCGTCGAGAGGTGCGCGACCAGCGCGGCGCCGCAGGCGGCCTCGAGACCCGCACCGCGGGTTCCGGCGGGCGCGTCGAGCGACAGCCGGAAGCCGGCGCCGGGCGCGTAGGCGCAGCTCACGGCGGTCAGGTCGAGCAGGATGCCGGCGCGGGTGAGCAGCGCCAGCACCGGGCCGACCAGGCGGGCGGAGTAGCCGAGGACGGTCAGCGACGCCGCGACCCGGGGCTCGTCCGTGCGTGCCCACGCGCCCACCGCCGCGACCGCGTCCTCGATCGGCAGCGCGCCCGGCAGCGGCCCGAGACCGATGCCGAAGAACGGGTTGCCGGCGGAGACGCGGGCCACCTCGGCCCCGATCTCGTCCGCCCCGAGCACGCCGGAACCCTAGCAAGGCACACGGGTGGGGTCGAAGCCCTCAGGTCGGCGTCACCGCGCGCGATGGTGCGATCACAGTCGAAGCGCTTCGCGGGGGTTCAGCACATGGGTACAGGGCAGCGGTCGGTGCGCCGCGCCGCCCTCGGCGATCCACTTCTCGTCGGCCTGATCGTGTTCTCCGTCCTCGGGACGCTGTGGTACGCGGTCCCGCTCGCGGACCTGGACGGGGCACTGCGGCTGTTCTGGCCGGCGCAGGTCGTGCTGGACCTGACCATCTGCCTCACCTCGTGGCAGATCTGGCGGATGGCCGGCGCGGAGCCCGCCACCCGCCGGTTCTGGCGGTCGATGGCACACGCCACCGCGCTCTTCGTGGTCGGCGACTCCTACCAGGCCTTCCTCGCGGCCGGCGCGACCACCCCGGCCGAGGCGATCACCGGCGGCGCGGTGCAGCTGGCGTTCCTGGCCGCGGGCGTCTGCCTGCCGCTGTGGACCATGATCACCCACCCGATCGGCGCGGTGACCCGCGGCGAACGGCTCCGGTTCTGGCTCGACGCGATCATCATCCTGGCCGCGGTCGGCGCGTTCATCTGGGTCTACTCGGTGAGCGCCGCGAACGACGGCGGGCTGCCCCGGCTGGTGCTGACCGTGGCCGGCGCGGCCGGCATGCTCATCTGCGCGCTCGGCGTGCTCAAGCTCGCGCTCGGCGGGAACCCGCCGTTCACCCGGTCCGCGGCCGCGGTCGGCATCGTCGGCGTCACCATGACCGGCGCCGGCATCGCGGTCGGCGGCGCGCTCACCGACGCCGGCCACTACCAGCTGGCGATGGCGGCCAGCTTCGTGCCGTGCGTGCTGATGGCGTTCGCGCCGAAGGTCCAGGAACTCGGCATGCGGTACGGCGGTGCCGCGGCCGGCGCCGTGCGGCGCGAGGGACGGGTGAGCCTGCTGCCGTACGTCGCGGTCGCCGCCACGTACGCGCTGCTGGTCTCCGTGCTGTGGAGCGCCGAGCTGTCGCCGCGCGCCTGGGGCATCGTGGCCGGCGCCATCCTGATCAGCACGCTCGTCGTCGCCCGGCAACTCGCCGCGCTCGCCGAGAACCACGCGCTGCTGCAGCGGATCGCGCAGCAGGAGGCCCGGTTCCGCGCGCTGGTTCAGCACGCCTGCGACATCACCGTGGTGGCGGACGCGACCGCGGTGATCACCTACGCCAGCCCGGCGGTGCAGCGCGTGCTCGGCATCTCCCCCGAGGCGCTGACCGGTCTCCCGCTCAACGCGCTCCTCCACCCGGACGACCTCGGCACGCTCGCGCTCCCGACCGGCCGGGACGAGGTGCAGACCACCCAGCTGCGGGTACGGCACGCGGACGGCACCTGGCGCTGGCTGGAGGTGACCCGCACGAACCGGCTGCACGACGAGAACGTACGCGGCTACATCTGCAACGCCCGGGACGTCACGGACGCGCGCGCGTTCCAGGACCAGCTGCGCTTCGACGCCACCCACGACGCGCTCACCGGCCTCGCCAACCGCCTGCTCTTCCACCGCAAGCTGCGCGGCCCGGCCCAGCCCGGCGACCCGGACGGGCTGGTCGGCGTGCTGGCGATCGACCTGGACGGCTTCAAGGCGATCAACGACACGCTCGGCCACCACGTCGGCGACGAGGTGCTGGCGCTGGTCGCGGAGCGGCTCCGCCGGTGCGTGCGCCCGTACGACACGGTCGCCCGGCTCGGCGGCGACGAGTTCGCGGTCATCCTGTCCCCGACGACCGAGGCGTTCGCGGACGCCACTGCGGACCGGATCCGCGCGGCCGTCACGCAGCCCGCCGTGATCGACGGGCACCACCTGCAGATCCGGGCCAGCGTGGGCGTGGCGATCGGCACCCGTACCAGCACGGACGGCCTGCTGCGCACCGCCGACGCCGCGATGTACGACGCGAAGCGCCGGGGCAAGAGCGCGCTGGCCGCCAGCTGATCAGCGGCTACCGTTCCCGGCTGCCCGCGCTCAGGAGACCTCCGCCGGCCGGCTGGAGGCGTCGTACGCGTCCTTCGCGGCGACCACGGCCGGCTGGACGTGCTCCGGGCGGACGCCGTACACGTTCAGCGGCGGGTGCAGGTGCCGGACCAGCGCGGCCTCGATCTCCTCCGCGTCCTCGTCCTCGGCCCAGGTCAGGCGCAGGTGCCGGTGCATCCACGCGGTCAGCCGCGCCTCGTCCTCGGGAATCAGGACGACGCGGTCGGTCCAGGTCGTCCGGTATCCGTCGGACAGCAGCAGGCCCGCCAGCGTGCGCCGCAGCGTCGAGCTGCCCGACCGCCGCAGGTGGTTGCGCAGGATCCGGCCGCGCAGGTTGCCCGCGCGGCCGACGTACAGCAGCCGCAGTGCCGGGTCGTGCTCGTTCGGCGGGCCCGGCAGGTGCGGGAAGACCGTCGGGGCGGCCCACCACGCGTAGACGCCGCTGCCCCGCCCGAGGCGCTTTCCGGCGACGCCGGGGTCGAGCGGCGGGCCGGACAGCAGCCGCACGGCGTCCGCCATCCAGTCCTGGTCGGCCGGCAGATCGTCGGCACGCATTCGCGGAGTAGTCATCGCGCCCATGCTAGGCCCTGTATCGAAGTGGGGGTCGGAGCGAGGCGCGGTCCAGGTGTCGTCCGGGGGCGCGGCACGGGAGGCGGCCGGCGGTGGAAGTAGTGTGCGACGACGTGGGTATCGCAGCGAACGTCGTGGTCGGGTTGGTCGTCGTCATTCATCTCTACATCGTGGTGCTGGAGATGGTGCTGTGGGCGCGGCCCCGTGGGCGGGCGGTCTTCGGGACCACGCCCGAGTTCGCGGAGGCCTCGAAGACGCTCGCGGCGAACCAGGGGCTGTACAACGGATTCCTCGCGGCCGGGCTGATCTGGGCGCTGCTGGCCGACGACGGCACCGCGTACCAGGCGAAGCTGTTCTTCCTGGGTTGTGTGCTGGTCGCCGGGCTCTACGGCGCCGCCACGGTCAGCCGGCGCATCCTGTTCGTGCAGGCGGTCCCGGCCGCGCTGGGCCTGGTCCTGGTGCTGCTGGCCGGCTGATGGTCGCCACCGGGCTGCTCGCGCACCTGCGCCGGGCGCGGGACCACGCCGACCGGCACTTCGACGAGCCGCTCGACCTGGACACGCTCGCGCGGGTGGCCGGCGTGTCCAAGTACCACTTCACCCGCACGTTCCAGGAGATCTACGGGCAGACGCCGATCCGGTACGTGACCCGCCGGCGGATCGAGCGCGCGCAGGATCTGCTCCGCACGGCGAACCTGACCGTGACCGAGGTCTGCATGCTGGTCGGCTTCGCCAGCCTCGGTTCGTTCTCGTCCCGGTTCCACGCGCTGGTCGGCGAGAGCCCGGCCGCCTACCAGCGCCGGTGGGCCGCGCGCGGGGCGCCGCACGTGCCGGGCTGCTACCTGTTCATGGCCGGCGTGCTGGCGAGCAACCTGGGAGAAGCCACGGTCCGGCCGGCACCCGTACCGTCGCAGCATGATCTCGAACATCTCGCTGGTCACGGTGTACTGCCTGGACCAGGACGCGGCCCGTGACTTCTACGTCGAACACCTCGGGTTCACGCCGGCCGTGGACGTGCCGATGGGACCGGACTTCCGCTGGGTGACGATCGTGCACCCGAACCAGCCCGAGCTGGAGGTCACGCTGATGACGCCCGGCCCGCCGCTGGACGACGACGCGGCCGCGTTCGTGCGGCGGCAACTGGAGGCCGGCAAGATGGGCGGGCTCGGCCTGCGCGTCGAGGACTGCCGGGCCGCCTACGAGAAGCTGCGCGCGGCCGGCGTCACGTTCCTCCAGGAGCCGTCCGACCGGCCGTACGGCGTGGAGGCGGTGCTGCGCGACAACACCGGCAACTGGCTGGTGCTGGTCGAGCCGCGCGAGTTCGCCCCGGCCGACCTGGCGTGATCACACCCGGGGCACGGCGGCGCGTTCCGCACCGGTAACGTCCCCCGCCGTGACTCCTGCTCGCCGTCTTCTCCGGCCCGCCGACATCGCGCTCGTCGCGGTTCTCGCCGGGGTGGTCCTGCGTCTCTGGCACTACGCGCAGGACGCCTCGCTCTGGCTCGACGAGGCGATGATCGCGATAAACGTCCGCGAGTCCGGGTTCGGCGAGCTGACCGGCGAACTGATGTACAACCAGAGCGCGCCGCTCGCCTGGCTGTGGCTGGTCCGGATCGCCCGGGTGCTGTTCGGCGACGGCGAGCGCGCGCTCCGGCTGGTCCCGCTGCTGCTCGGCATCGCCGGCCTGATCGTCGCCTGGCTGGTCGCCCGCCGCTGGCTCGGCCCGGCCGGCGCGGTCACGCTGGTCGGCCTCTACGCGATCTCCCCGGCGCTGATCCGCTACTCGGCCGAGCTGAAGCAGTACTCGGCCGACGCCACGCTGGTGCTGATGATGGCCGGCGTGGCGCTGTGGGCGCTGGAGCGGTCCGCCGCCGTCCCGTCCCGGCGCTGGCTGCCGATCGCGCTGTTCTGGCTGGCCGCGCTGGTCTCGTCGTGGCTGAGCATGTCCGCGATCCTGGCCGCGCCCGGCTTCGCGCTGGTCCTGGTGGTCGCGATCTGGCGCCGGGACGGTTTCGCCGCCGCGTTCCGGGCCGCCGCGTGGGGCTTCGGGTGGCTGGCGTCGTTCGGCGTGCACTGGGTGGCCGGGCTGGCCGCGACCACGGGTGAGCCGCACCTGAAGCCGTTCTGGACCGAGCGCGGCGCCCTCCCACCGGAGCACCCGAGCGCCGGCCAGCTGCTGGAGTGGGCCGCGGCCCGCCCGGAGGCCCTCGCGATCGAGCCGCTGCACGTACCGGCCGGTGTCGTGTCGGTCCTGTTCTACCTCGCCCTGCTGGCCGGGCTGGGGCTGGCGCTGTGGCGTCGCCCGGCGGCCGGCTGGCTGCTGGCCGCACCGCTGGTCTCCGCGCTGATCTACGGCGCGGTCCGGGCGGTGCCGATGGGCAGCCGGCTGGCGCTGTGGCTCGCCCCGATCATGCTGACGCTGGTCGCGATCGCGGCCGACGCGGCGGTCCGCGCCGCGGTCTCGCCGTTCCCGCGGGCCGCGGCATGGTGGCGTCCGGCGGTCCCCACCGGCACCGGGCCCGGGGAGCGCGCGGCGGGCGACGACGCCGGTGCGGCGCATCCGCCGGCGGGTGCTCCCGCGGCCGGGACCGCCGCGCCCGGCGCGCGGCGGGTGCCGGCCGCCGTCGGTGCGGTCGCGGTGCTGCTCCTGGTCACGATGACCGGGCTGGTGGCCGCGCCGCAGATCGCGCACGCCGGGCGCCCGGTGACCGAGACGCTGACGACGGACGACCGCGGCGGCGTCGAGTGGATCAGTCAGCGGAAGCGCGACGGCGACCTGGTCCTGGTCACCATCTCGTCCGCGCCCTCGATCGTCTGGTACGCGAAGCCGCGGCTGCTGCGGCCGGGACACTACGTGCGCGCGTCCGGCGCGGCGGACTGCGACCCGGCCAAGCTCGACGCGGCGGTCGCCGGGTACCAGCGGCTCCTCGTCTACCAGGGCATCCGCACCGAGCCGAGGACGCCGGCCGCGCTGCTGGCGCAGATCGACCGGCTGGGCACCGTGACCGAGGAGATCGATCTCGGCGAGAGCCACGCCTGGGTGGTGACGCTCCGCCCCACGCCGGGGCCGCCGGACCCGGCGAACTGCATGACGCTGGTGACGCTGTACTGAGCGCGGCGGCCGGTGCGCGGCGGTGCGACCCCGCCGCGTGCCGGGCCCCGGTCAGAACGTCACCAGCGGATCGCCCACCAGGTCCGCGACAAAGTTGACGAAGAAGAAGCCGAAGAACAGCACGTTCGCCACCAGCAGCACGTAGTGCCACGGCCGGGGCCGGGCCGGCCGGGGCAGCCGGCTGTTGAGGTACATCAGCAGGAACGGGTAGATCAGCGCGCCGAGGTTCGACATGTTCGCCGACCACTGCACCAGGTTCACCGGCAGCGCCAGGTGCAGCACGACCGCGATGACGACCAGCAGCGTGAGCATGAACGGGTAGTAGAACCGCCGCGGGTCCCCCTCCACCAGCCTCCGCAGCCGGGGGCTGGTCGCGTGCGCCGCGTCCGTGGCGACGCGCACCATCCCCTCGAAGATGCCCAGCTGCGTGCTGAACAGGATCAGCACGCCCACGGCCAGCGCCACGTAGAACGCGCCGCGGCCGTACGACTCGTCGAGCGCGGCCGCCACGAACGTCGGCACGTTCGCGGCGGTCGGCCGCTCCCCGGCCAGCTGCACGGCGTACGCCATCAGGATCGTCGGCAGCAGCATGCCGAGCATCGCGCCGACGAAGAAGACGCCCCACATGTCCAGCAGCAGCAACCGGTACCAGCGGCGCCACCGGCCGCGGTTCAGGTCGTCGTCCGGGAACGTGACGCCCACGTCGCGCAGTCCGCCGCCGCCACCGCGCAGGCCGGAGATGAACCCGGTGTGGTAGCCCATCCCGTAGCCCTTGTCGCGGTAGTGACCCATCACGTACCAGTTCAGGCCGCTGACCAGCGCGGTGAAGCCGGCCAGGCCGCCGAGCTGGGTCGCGGTGATGCCGGCCGGCGGCGCGGCCGGCGTGACCAGGCCGCGGATGCCCTCCCACCAGATCTCCCACGGGACCACGAGCAGGTCGACGATCAGCAGCGCGACCAGGATCGAGCCGACCATGACCCAGTTCGCCAGCTCCAGCGTGCGGCTGATCCGGCGGGCGGACGCGGTCAGCAGGAACACCAGCACCAGCAGCGCGATCGCCCACAGCCGCGGCTCCTCCGCGCCGGCCGGCGGCGGCTCGCCGTGCACCAGCGCGTAGACGCCCTGACCGGCGGAGGCGGCCCAGCCACCGGCGATGAACGCGAAGATGACGACGAACACGGAGAGCGGGACCCACAGCCACACCCCCGGCGGTACGCGGCCCCACGCGACCACCGGGGCCTCGCCGGTCGCCATGACCGTGCGGGCGCACTCGACGTTGTAGAACGTCTGCAGCACCGCGGAGACCAGGATGACCCAACCGACGCCGACGAAGCCGAACTGGCCGACCGCCTGCGGGCCGAGCAGCCACTCGCCGCTGCCGATCGAGATGCCGAGCGCGATCAGGCTCGGGCCGATCGCGAACTTGACCACCTGCCACGGGCCGAGCCGGGGCACGCCGAACACCTGCTCCGGTTCGGGCAGGTCACGGACGCCGAGCGGTGGCCGGCTGACGCCGAGCGGGTAGTCGCCCATGGAAGCCTCCCGAGCCGAGGGGTATCCACTGTGCTCGATTCGCAACCTTGATCGCAACGAGCGAGTACCGTGACGGTCATGGATGCGCTCGCGGCCGTCACGAAGCACGCCCGCGCGTTGCTGCCGGAGCGGGCGGTGATCACGGACCGGGCCCGGCTGCGGACGTACGACTGCGACGGCCTGACCCATCACCGGGTCGTGCCCGGGCTGGTCGTCCTGCCGGAGACCGCGGAGCAGGTCGCCTCCGTCGTGGCCGCGTGCGCCCGGCACCGGGTGCCGTTCGTCGCCCGCGGCTCGGGCACCGGGCTGTCCGGCGGCGCGCTGCCGCACGCGGCGGGTGTCCTGATCGTCACGTCCCGGCTGCGGCGGATCCTCGCGGTGCGGCCGGCGGACGAGCGTGCGGTCGTCGAACCCGGGGTGATCAACCTGGACGTGACCCGCGCCGCGGCGCCGTACGGGTACCACTACGCGCCGGACCCGTCGAGCCGGCAGATCTGCTCGATCGGCGGCAACGTCGCGGAGAACTCCGGCGGCGCGCACTGCCTGAAGTACGGGTTCACGGCCGGGCACGTGGTCGCGGCCGACCTGGTCACCCCGGACGGTGACCTGGTCACGCTGGGCGGCGAGGCGCCGGACGCGCCCGGTTACGACCTGCTCGGCACCGTGGTCGGCGCGGAGGGCACGCTCGGCGTGGTCACCTCCGTGACCGTGCGGCTGACCCGCGACCCGGAGGCGGTGACCACGCTGCTGGCCGCGTTCCCGGGCACCGACGACGCGGGCGCGGCCACCTCGGCGATCATCGCGGCCGGGATCGTGCCGGCCGCGATCGAGATGATGGACGCGCTCGCGATCGAGGCCGCCGAGGCCGCGGTGGCCTGCGGTTACCCGCCCGGCGCCGGGGCCGTGCTGATCATCGAGCTGGACGGGCCGGCCGCGGACGTGCATGCGGAACTGGCCACGGTCACCCGGCTCTGCGCGTCCGCGACCGAGCTGCGGATCGCGGCCGACGCCGCCGAGCGCGAGCTGATCTGGACGGGCCGCCGGTCCGCGTTCGCCGCGGTCGGCCGGATCAGCCCGGACTACATCGTGCAGGACGGTGTGATCCCGCGGACCGCGCTGCCCGAGGTGCTGCGCGCGATCACCACGCTCGCCGCGGACACCGGCGTCCGCGTCGCGAACGTGTTCCACGCCGGCGACGGCAACCTGCACCCGCTCGTGCTGTTCGACGCGGCCGTCCCCGGCCAGGAGGACCGCGCGGAGGACGTCAGCGGCGCGATCCTCGACCTGTGCGTCACCCACGGCGGTTCGATCACCGGCGAGCACGGCGTCGGCGTCGACAAGGCGAAATATCTGCCGCGCATGTTCACCGACGCCGACCTGGACACGATGCAGCTGGTCCGGTGCGCGTTCGACCCGGCCGGCATCGCGAACCCCGGCAAGATCTTCCCGACCCCGCGCCTCTGCGGCGAGATCCCCCGCACGCACCACGCCGCCACCGAGCCGCCCGCCGCCGCGGAGATCTTCTGATGCGGCCCGCACCACCGAGCAGACCCCGCGGCGGTACGGCGCACCCGCGCGGCCGTCCGGCGGAGCTCGCCGGCGCCGCCGTCCCGGGTCGCGGCCGCCCGGTCCGTGGCGCCGCCGCGCCGCAGCACCCGCCGGGCTCCGGTCGCCCCGCCGCGTCGCGGAGCCGGCGATGACCCGGGACGTCCTGCCGGCGCTGGGCGACGTCTGCGCGCACGCCGGCCCGGCCGACGAGGTGGCCGGGGTCCGCGCCCGCTACCTGGCGCGGCCGGGCGACCCCGCGCAGGTCGCGGACGTGCTGCGGGCCGCGGCCGCGCACGATCTCGCCGTGGTCGCCCGGGGCGGCGGGACCCGGCTGCACTGGGGGCTGCCGCCGGCGCGCGCCGACCTGATCCTCGACCTCTCCGCGATGGACCGGATCGTCGATCACGCCGCCGGTGACCTGGTGCTGGTGGCGGAGGCCGGTGTCCGTCTGGCCGACGTGCAGCGGCACCTCGCCGCGGCCGGTCAACGGCTGGCCGTGGACGGGCAGCCGCCGGGCGCGACGCTCGGCGGCACGGTCGCGCTCGGCCACTCCGGCCCGTCCCGTCTGCTGGCCGGCCCGGTCAAGGACCAGATCATCGGCATCTCCGTGGTCCGCCCGGACGGCACGCCCGCGTCCGCCGGCGGCCGGGTGGTGAAGAACGTCGCCGGGTACGACCTGGGCCGCCTGATGTGCGGCTCCTACGGCACCCTCGCGGTCCTCACCCGGCTGATCTTCCGCCTCCGCCCGCTCCCCGCCGCCCGCGCGTTCGTCGTCGCCCCGGTCCTCGGCCCGTCCCTGGTCGCGCCGCTGGTCGAGGCGGTCGGCACCGCGCAGCTCACCCCGTCCGCGATCGAGCTCGACCTTCCGGCCCCACCGCACGACGACACGGCCGGCCCGGCCACCGGCGCGGTCGTGGTGCTGGTCGAGGGCGTGCCCGCCGCCGTGGCCGCACGCGCCGCGGCCGCGCGCGAGCTGCTGCGGGCGGCCGGCGCGGCGGAGGTGCACGTGCGCGCGGACGCGCCACCCCGCTGGGGCGCGCCACCCGTCACGGACGGCGGCCCGCTGCTGCGGCTGACGTTCGTCCGCTCCGGCCTGCCCGCCGTGCTCTCCGCCGCCCGCGACGCCGGCGCCGCCGTCGCCGGCTCGGCCGCCGCCGGCGTGCTCACCGCCGCGCTCCCGCCCGGCCCGCCGGGCGGCACCGCGGCCCCGCCCGCACGCGTCGCGGCGGCGTTGACCGCGTTACGCGCGGTGTGCGCCCGGTACGGCGGCACCGCGATCGTGCTGGCCGCGCCCGCACCGGTCCGCGACGCGGTCGACGTGTGGGGCCCGGTGCCCGCGCTCGACCTGATGCGCCGGGTGAAGGACCGGTTCGATCCCGGCCGGCGCCTCTCCCCCGGCCGTTTCGTCGGCGGTCTCTGACATGCGACGTCGCCGTCCGGCGCACCGGGACGTCGGGTGCGCCGCGCCCGAGCACGGCCGGACGGCGTACCGCACCACCGGGACCCGCGGCGCGGTGGTCGGTGAGCGGGGTTACCGGGACGCTGGGAGGCGCGGATGAGTGAGGTGCGACGGCCGGATCGGGGGCTGGTCGGGGACTGCGTGCACTGCGGGTTCTGCCTGCCGGCGTGCCCGACCTACGAGTTGTGGGGCGAGGAGATGGACTCGCCGCGCGGGCGGATCCACCTGATCGACCAGCTCATCGACGGCGCGCCGGCCGATGACGTGCTGACCGGGCACCTGGACGCCTGCCTGGGCTGCCTGGCGTGCGTGCCGGCCTGCCCGTCCGGCGTGCGCTACGACCTGCTGATCGGGGCGGCCCGCGCACAGGTCGAGGACGAGTACCGGCGCCCGCCGGCCGACCGGCTGCTGCGCGGCCTGATCTTCGCGTTGTTCCCCCGGCCCGGGCGCCTCCGGCTGCTGCGGGGGCCACTGGCCGCGTACCGTCTGCTGGGTCTGGAAAGGCTGATGGCACGCGACGCGCCGCTGGGACGGTTGACGCCGCGACTGGCGATGCTGGCCCGCCTGGCGCCGAACCGGCGCGACTCCCGCACCCGCCGGTCGCCGGTCCCGCGCGAAGCCGGTCAGGTGCCGGTCCCGCACGAAGCCGGTCAGGTGCCGGCCGCGCAGGTGCCGGCCGCGCGCGAAGCCGGTCAGGTGGCGCTGCCGCGCGTGGCCGGGCGGGGCCCGGGGCGGTGGGGGCGGGAACGGGTGCCGCGGCGCACGCCCGCGCGGGGCACGGTCCGGGCGCGGGTCGGCATGCTGACCGGCTGCGTGCAGCGCGAGTTCTTCCCCGGGGTGAACGCGGCGACCGCGCGCGTGCTGGCCGCCGAGGGCGTCGAGGTGATCGTGCCGGGCCGGCAGGGCTGCTGTGGCGCGCTGTCCCTGCACACCGGGCGGGACCAGGAGGCGCGGCGGTTCGCCCGGCGGACGGTGGACGCGTTCCGGGACGTCGACGTGGTGGTGGCGAACGCGGCCGGCTGCGGGTCCGCGCTGAAGGAGTACCGCGAGCTGCTGGGCGAGGAGCCGCCGTTCCGGGTGGTGGACGTGGCGGAGCTGCTGGACGAGCTGGGCCCGGTGGCGGAACGGCATCCGCTGCCGATCACGGTCGCCTATCACGACGCCTGCCACCTGGCGAACGCGCAGGGGATCAGGACGGCGCCGCGGCGGCTGCTGAGCCAGGTCCCGGGCCTGACGCTGCGGGAGATCGGGGACGGCGGGATGTGCTGCGGGAGCGCGGGGATCTACAACATCCTGCACCCGGAGCCGGCGATGGAGCTGGGCGACCGCAAGGCGGACGCGATCGCGCGGACCGGCGCGGACGTGCTGGTCACCGCGAACCCGGGCTGCCTGCTGCAGATCGCGGACGCGTTCGCCCGGCGGGACGCTCCGGCACCGCGGCTCGCGCACACCGTGGAGATCCTGGACGAGTCGATCAACGGGCGATGAGCGCGGAGATCCCGTCGATGATCCGGTCGAGGCCGAACTCGAGCGCGTGCACCGGGTCGATCATCGCGTTGTGCTCCTGCCCGGCCGCGGTGCCGACCCGGCCGCCGAGCGGGAACCGGGCCTCGCCGCCGCTCATCACCCGCTCCAGGATCGGGCCGGTGCTCTGCCACCACTCCGCGTCGGTCTGGCCACTGTGCTCCTGGGCGCGGCGCAGGGAGTGGCGGGTGCGCCAGACGCCCTCGACGTAGACCAGGACCATGGTCAGCGTGGAGTCCATCTCCACGTCGGTGAGCCCGATGCCGTCCAGCGGGGCCAGCTCCAGCTCGTACTTGCGCAGCACGTTCGGCCCGAGTTCGCCGCGGCCGTCCGTCGCCGCGAGCAGCCACGGGTGACGTTCGTGGAGCGCCCAGTTCTCCCGCGCGATCATCCGGAGGCCGGCCCGCCAGTCCCCGGCGGCGGACGGCGCGGCCGTCGCGTACAGCGTCCCGAGCACGGTGTCGGCCATCAGAGCGGTCAGCTCCGCCTTGCCCGGCACGTGCGTGTAGAGCGACATGGTGCCGACGCCGAGGTGGTCGGCGACGCGGCGCATCACGGCCGCCTCCAGGCCCTCCGCGTCCGCGATCTCGATGGCGGCGGACACGATCGTGCGGACGCTGAGCCCGCTGCGCCCCTCGTGGCGGTGCGCGCCCCAGAGCAGCGCGAGCGTGCGGGCGGGGTCGGGGGCGCGGCGGGTCACGACACACATTCTCCAAGATCGTGGGTGCGGAGCCAAACGTACTACGTACGGTACATGCTACGGTGGCGCGGTGACTGACTACGGGAACATCGAGGTGCGGGGCGCCCGGGAGAACAATCTGCGGGACGTCGATGTCGACATCCCCAAGCGCATGATCACGGTCTTCACCGGCGTCTCCGGGTCCGGCAAGTCGTCGCTGGTGTTCGACACGATCGCGGCCGAGTCGCAGCGGCTGATCAACGAGACCTATCCGGCGTTCGTGCAGAGCCTGATGACCGGTTACGGCCAGCCGGACGCGGACTCGCTGCACAACCTGTCCGCCGCGATCGTGGTCGACCAGAAACGGATGGGCGGCAACTCGCGCTCCACCGTCGGCACCGCCACGGATGCGTACACCATGTTGCGCCTGCTCTTCGCGCGTCTCGGCACACCGCCGGTGCCGCATCCGATCGCGCTGTCGTTCAACGACCCGGCCGGCATGTGCCCGGCCTGCGAGGGGCTCGGTGACGTCTCCACGCTGGACGTGGATCAGCTGGTCGACCGGGACAGGTCGCTCAACGGGGGCGCGCTGCTGCTGCCGCAGTTCGCGGTCGGGCAGTGGTACTGGAGCATCTTCGCGCAGTCCGGCTTCTTCGACCCGGACAAGCGGCTGCGCGACTACACCGCGGAGGAGTGGGAGAAGCTGCTGCACCTGCCGGAGGCGAAGATCAAGCAGCGGATGCCGGGCGGCGGCACGATGAACGCGACCTACGAGGGGCTGCTGCCGAAGTTCCGCCGGCTCTTCCTGAGCAAGGACCTCGACTCGATGCAGCCGGCCGCGCGCGCGATCGTCGAGCGCGTCGCGACCAGGTCCGCGTGCCCGGACTGCGGCGGCACCCGGCTCAACGAGGCGGCCCGCGCCTGCCGGATCGGCGAGCGGAACATCGCGGAGTGCGCCGCGATGGAGGTCACCGACCTGGCCGAGTTCGTCCGGAAGGCGGACGACGGCACGGTCACGCCGCTGGTCACCGCGCTCGCCGACCGGCTCGACAACCTCGCGCACATCGGGCTCGGCTACCTGAGCCTGGACCGGCGCTCGGCCACGCTCTCCGGCGGCGAGTCGCAGCGCGTGAAGATGGTCCGGCACCTGGGGTCGAGCCTGACCGACATCACCTACGTGTTCGACGAGCCGTCCGTGGGCCTGCACCCACACGACATCCACCGGCTCAACGAGCTGCTGGTCCGGCTGCGCGACAAGGGCAACACGGTGCTGGTCGTGGAGCACAAGGCCGCGGTGATCGAGATCGCCGACCACGTGGTCGACATGGGGCCGGACGCGGGCAGCGGCGGCGGCACCGTGGTCTACCAGGGATCCCTCGCCGGCCTCCGGTCGTCCGGCACCGCCACCGGGCTGGCCCTCGCCCGGAGACCGACGGCGAAGGACACGCCCCGCACGGGTACGGGCCGGCTGCGCATCGAGAACGCCCGCACGCACAACCTCAAGGGCGTCACGGTGGAGCTGCCCACCGGCGCGCTGACCGTGGTGACCGGCGTGGCCGGGTCCGGCAAGAGCTCGCTGATCCGCGGCTCGCTCCCCCGGCTGTACCCGGACGCGGTCCTGTTGGACCAGAGCGCGATCAAGGGCTCGCGGCGGTCGACGCCGGCCACCTACACCGGCGTGCTCGACCCGCTGCGCAAGGCCTTCGCGAAGGCGAACGGCGTGAACGCGGCGCTGTTCAGCGCGAACTCGGCCGGTGCCTGCCCACGCTGCGGCGGGGCCGGCCTGATCTACACGGATCTCGCGTTCATGGACCAGGTCGCCACGGTCTGCGAGGAGTGCGAGGGCCGGCGCTTCATCCCGTCCGTGCTGGAGTACACGCTGCGCGGGAAGAACATCGCCGAGGTGCTCGCCATGCCGGTCGCGGAGGCGGCCGAGTTCGTCACGGAGAAGGCCGCGGCACCGGTCCTGGCCGCGATGCTGGACACCGGCCTCGGCTACCTGACGCTCGGCCAGTCGCTGGACACGCTCTCCGGCGGCGAACGACAGCGGCTCCGGCTCGCCATCGCGCTGGCCTCCGGAGCCGGCACCACGCGGCTGTACGTGCTGGACGAGCCGACCACCGGCCTGCACCTGCGGGACGTCGCCCAGCTCAACGACCTGCTCGACCGGCTGGCCGACGCCGGCAACACGGTCGTCGTGATCGAGCACCACCTGGACGTGATCGCCCGCGCGGACTGGATCGTCGACCTCGGTCCGGGCGCCGGTCACGAGGGCGGCGAGCTGGTCTTCGCCGGCCCACCCGCGCGGCTGATGGAGGAACCCCGCTCGGTCACCGGTGACTTCCTCCGCCGTCATCTGGCCGGCTGAGCGACGGCCGTGCACCGGGCCCGCACCGCCGGCCGGCCGGGGTCAGCCGGCGGTGTAGCGCTGCGCGAGGCGGGTGGCCGCCGCGCGCAGCTCCGGCGGGCCCTCGATCTCCAGCGGTACGTCGAACATGCCCATCCCCGCGGCCAGCCCGACCCAGGACCAGGAGCTCATGGTCAGCCGGCAGCGGTCCGCGCCGAGCGGCTCGACCAGGTCGGTGTGCCGCACCCAGGGCGTGACGTACTCCGCGGGCGCGTGCAGCACGGCCGTGCCCCGGCAGGCCGTCACGGTCGACTCGGCGGAGAAGCGCTCCCCGATGTAGGTGGCGACGTCCGGCGCGGGCAGCTCACGCGGCGTGAACCGGGGCCCGTTCGGGGTGCGCGGCGTCATCCGGTCCACCCGGTAGGTGCGCCAGTCGCCCCGGTCGGTGTCCCAGCCGACCAGGTACCAGCGGCCACCCCACATCACCACGTGGTGCGGCTCGCAGCGGCGCACCACGTCCCGGTAGTCGAAGCGCAGCACCTCCCGGGCCCGGACCGCGGCACCGACCGTGAGCAGCACCTCCGCGTCCACCCGCGGCCGGTCCTCGGTGCGGCGCACGGACGTGACCTGCAGCGCGTCCACCCGGTGCCGGAGCCGGGCCGGCATCACCTGGCGGACCGTGGCGAGCGCGCGCAGCGCCGCCTCCTCGATGCCGTCCACGCTGGTGGTGGCCGTCTGCAGCGCGACCGCGACCGCGACGGCCTGATCGGCGTCGAACAGCAGCGGCGGCAGCTCCGCACCGGCGCCCAGCCGGTAGCCGCCGTCCGGGCCCTTCGTGGCCCGCACCGGGTAGCCCAGCTCGCGCAGCCGGTCCACGTCCCGGCGCACCGTGCGCGGGCTGACGCCGAGCCGTTCGGCGAGCGTGCCGCCCGGCCAGTCGCGGCGGGCCTGCAGCAGGGACAGCAGTTTCAGCAGGCGTCCCGAGGTCTCCAGCATGCACCCACGATCGCACGCATCCAGGACAGGTTCTGTCCGCTACCGGGGCCAAGCTGTTCCACGACGAAGGGAGCACGATGATCAGGACACGGAACCTCACGAAGGACTTCGGACCGGTGCACGCGGTCCGCGGCATCACGCTGGACGTCGCGCCGGGCGAACTGTGCGCGGTGCTCGGCCCGAACGGCGCCGGCAAGACCACCACGATGCGCATGCTGACCACGCTGATCGCGCCGACGTCCGGCACCGCGGAGGTGGCCGGTCACGACGTGCGGCGCTCGCCCGGCGAGGTGCGGCGCCGCATCGGGTACGTCGGGCAGGGCAACGGCGCCGGCCACCAGCACCGCGTGCTCGACGAACTGCACAGCCAGGCCGCGATCTACGGGCTGGGGCGCGGCGCCGCCCGTACCCGCGTGGGGTCGTTGGTCGAGGCTCTGGACCTGGGCGATCTGGTCGGGCGGAAGGTGTCGGAGCTGTCCGGCGGTCAGCGGCGCCGGCTGGACGTGGCGATGGGGCTGGTGCACACGCCGAAGCTGCTGTTCCTGGACGAGCCGTCGACCGGGCTGGACCCGCAGAACCGGGCGAACCTCTGGGAACACATCCTGCGGCTGCGCGCGGAGCACGACATGACGATCGTGCTGACCACGCACTACCTGGACGAGGCCGACTCGATGGCCGAGCGGGTGGTGATCGTCGACCACGGCGAGGTGATCGCGGACGACACCGCGACGGCGCTGAAGACCCGGCTGGCCGGTGACCGGGTGTCGTTCACCTGCGCGGCCCCGTCCGACCTCGCCGCGCTGGTGTCGCAGCTGCCCGGCGCGTCGGACGTGTCGATCGCCGGGGACACCGTGGCGGCCCGGGTCGCGGACGGACCGGCCGCCGTCGCCGGGGTGCTGCGCGCCGCGTTCGAGAAGGGCCTGACCGTCGCGGGCGCGCAGACGTTCCGGCCCACGCTCGACGACGTCTTCCTGTCCCTGACCGGCCGCAGCCTGCGCGAGGAGAACGCCTCATGACCACGCTGGTACGCGACACCCGGATCGTCTTCACCCGCGAGCTGAAACCGATGCTCCGGGACCCGTTCTCCGTGGTCTTCGGCCTGGTCCAGCCGCTGGTGTTCCTGGCGCTGTTCGGCCCGTTGCTGGCCGGTTCGGCCGGCGCGGCCGGCCCGGTCACCGCCGGCGGCTCCGTCTGGCAGTGGTTCGTGCCGTCGATCCTGCTGATGACCGCGCTGTTCGGCACGTCCGCGGTCGGGTCGAACCTGCTCTTCGAGTTCCAGACCGGCGCGCACGAGCGGATGATGGTCACCCCGCTGTGCCGGTCGTCGCTGCTGATCGGCCGGTCCCTGAAGGAGATGGTGCCGCTCGCCGGCCAGTCCGTGCTGATCGTGGCCGTGATGGTCCCGTTCGGCTTCACGCTGCACCCGGCCGGCGCGCTGCTCGGCCTGCTGCTGCTGGCCGTGTTCGGCGTCGGCCTGGGCTCGCTCAGCTACGCGCTGGCCATCGCGGTCCGCACGAACGAGTGGATGTTCTGGCTGGTCCAGCAGACGCTGCTGTACCCGCTGATGATCCTCTCCGGGATGCTGCTGCCGCTGGAGAGCGGCCCGGCCTGGATGCGGGTGGCGGCCGCGGCGAATCCGCTGGCCTATCTGGTCGACGCGGAACGGGCGCTGTTCGCCGGCCGGGTCGCGAGCACGGACGCGCTGTGGGGCGCGGTCGCCGCGGGCGTGACCGCCGCGGTCGGGCTGACCGTCGGCATCCGGGCGATGCTGCGCTCCGCGGACTGACGGATCCGCAACCGCCCGGTGGTGCAGGAGCCGGCCCGACGGCCGCCGGCCGCGCAGCCACCGGCCTTCGCGGCCGGCCTCGGCGGTGCCGGGCGGGTCAGAGCCAGCCGCGGCGGTGTGCGATCCGGACCGCCTCGACCCGGGAGCGCGCGTCCAGCTTCGACATGACGGTGGACAGGTAGTTGCGGACCGTCCCGTGCGAGAGGAACAGCTCGGCGGCGATCGCCCGGCTGCTGAGCCCCCGGTCCACCAGGCGCAGGATCTCCTGTTCGCGCGCGGAGAGCACGTTGGGTCCGCTGCGCAGGGCGTCCGCGGCGAGCTGCGGGTCGATGACGATCGTCCCGGCCGCGACGTTCTTGATCGCGTCGATCAGCCGTGCCCCGGTGGTCGCCTTGACGAGATATCCGGAGGCGCCGGCGGTCAGCGCCCGGTGCAGGTGCCCGCTGCCCGGCAGCGCGGTCAGCAGGATGACCCGGCACTCCGGGTGGGCGTCGGTCACCAGCCGCGCCGCCTCGATCCCGGTGGCACCGGGCATGTCCACGTCGAGCAGTGCCACGTCCGGACGGTGTCTCTGCACCGCCGGCAGCACCTGGTCACCGCGCCCGACCCGGGCCACGACCGTGAACGCGGGCTCGGTGCTCAACAGCGCCTCGAACGCCTCCGCGACGAGCTCGACGTCCTCGGCGATCAGCAGCCGCAGCGGTCGCTCGCTCATGCGCCGGCCATCTCCCGGCCGGTCGCCGCCGGTGCCGTCCCGCCGTCCGGGATCCGCACGACGACCCGGAACCGGCCGCCGGGGATCGCCTCGGCCGTGAGCGCTCCGCGCAGCGCCGCGACCCGCGTGCGGAGGTCGTCGAGCCCGGTGTGGGCGCTCTCGCCGGCCGACGGGACGACCCCGTTGTTGACGACGGTGACGACGACGGTCCCGGATTCGCGCACGACGCCGATCCGGCACCAGGTGGGCCGCCCGTGCTTGAGCGTGTTCGTCACCGCCTCCCGGACCACCGCGGCCAGGATCTGGTCGACGGCATGGTCGTCCACCGGGACGGCGTCGATCTCCGCCCGCACACCGACCAGTTCGAACAGCTCGCGGGCGCTGGCCAGCTCGTCGCCGAGGCTGATCAGCGCCGGACCGCTGGTCAGCGCCCGGAGTCTGGCCTGGCCGTCGATGACCAGCGACTGCAGCGCGGTGAGCTGGCCACGGCAACGCTCCAGATCGGAGTCGAGCAGCCGCAGCGCGGCCTCGTTGCGCAGCGAGACCGCGACGAGCGTGCGGCCGAGCAGGTCGTGCAGCTCACGCGAGATGCGCGTGCGCTCCTCGTCCACCCGGGCACGGGCCATCTCCTCCCGGGTCCGGCGCAACTCGTCGAGCACGATGCGCAGCCGGGTCACGACATGGAGCCCGAAGCCGCAGACCAGCACCGTCACGGCGATGATGGCCAAGGCCTGGGCGCGGGTGCCGTCGGACTTCACGAGCAGCAGGAGCAGGTCCACCGCGCAGATCAGCACCACGACCAGCAACCCTCGCCGGCCGGTCGCGACGAGCAGCGCCGCGGCCAGCGCCGGCGCCGGCATCGTCCAGGCGCTGCCCAGACCGAGCACCAGCAGCGACGCCACCACCTGGGTCCAGACGAGCACCTGGATCCGCCGGCCGCGGACGCCCCGGAGGAACAGCGTCTCCAGCCGCAGGTAGCACCCGGCGGTCACGAAGCTCAACACGACGCACACCACCGCGACCGGCGGGGTCACGAGTTCGTTCCCCTGCTGGCGCTGGCCGAAGACCTGCCCGACGCTCAGCACGAGCATGAGCATGAGCAGCAGCCACACGCTCACGATGGCCGCGACCTCACCGGGCGCCGTCGACCGGCTCCAGCGGAACATCCGGCGCCTCCCCCAAGATCGCGGACCGTGCGCGGGCCACGATAGCCGGTGGGCACACGTCGATGACAGTTGTCATGCCGGAGCGCTGACGCCTGACCCTGATGCCGGCCGGGCGCCGGTTCCTACAGTGATCAACAGATCGACCGACCGCCGCGCCGCCGGCCCGGAGGCGAACCGAAACGGAGCAGACATGTCCACAGTCATCAACACGAAGAGCCCGGTCTTCTGGGTCGTGGTCTTCGCCGGCGCGATCCTCCCCACGCTCGGCCTGCACGGCATCGCCCAGGTGGCCGCGACGCTGTTCGTCGTCGCCTTCGTCGTCACCGGCTTCGTCCTCGCCCGCCGGCCGAAGCGCACCGCCGCGGCCGAGCGGCGCTGACCCGGCGGGCCGGGGCGGACGACCGACCGCCACGGCGGGCCCGCCGGCCCGCGGCACACCCGGGGACCGGACACGAAACGGCCGCGGAGCGTGCAGACTCCGCGGCCGTTCGTTCCTTCCTGATGCCCGGCCGGCCCGCGGCCGGCAGTCGGGGTGCCGGCCGTCCCACGGCCGGGCATTCCAGGTGCCGGCCGGCTCAGCAGCGGGTCGGTGCCGTTCTGCCGAGCCGGGGCGTCGTGGGCCGGTCCGGCAGGGGTTGGCGCCGGCCTGCCGGACCGGAGCGTGCTCAGGCCCGCTCGGCCGGGGCGGCCTCGACGGCCGGGGCGGCGGTGACCGCGGTCGCGCCGGCCGTGACCGGGATGCGCCGGGCCTCGCGGCCCGCGTAGGCACCGGTCACCCGGACGCTGAGCACGCCCGCGTCGTAGGTGGCGGAGACCGCCTCGGAGGTGGTGTGCTGCGGGAGGCCGAAGCTGCGGCGGAAGGTGCCGTAGCGGACCTCGCGGAGGCTGCGGCCGTCGCGCTGCTCGGCGCGCTCGTCGCGGCGCTCGCCACGGACCGTCAGGCGGCCGCCGTCGACCTCGACCGTCACGTCGTTGTCGACGTCCACGCCCGGCAGCTCCAGCCGGACCACCGCGTCGTCACCGTCCCGGAACACCTCGGCGGCCGGCGTGAAACCGGCCGGGCGGGTCGTGGTGACCGGGCCGAAAGCGTTGCGCACCAGCGCGTCGAAGTCCGCGAACGGGTCGCGCCGGGTCCAGATCGTGTTGCTCATGTCCATCTCCCCATGTTGTCGCTTCCGATGGAGATAACTTGAGTCGGTCGCGCTCAATTCCGGGGCGGGATGTGTGCCGGGCCACTCGTCTGGCACGATCTCCGGATGAGACGGCTGACCTACTACATCGCGACCACCATCGACGGGTTCATCTGCGGGCCGGGCGGGGAGTTCGACTTCTTCCCGATGACCGCGGACGTGCTGGCGGCGATCAACGCGGAGTGGCCGGAGACGGTGCCGAGCCACCTGCGCGGGCCGGCGGGCCTGGCGGACGCGCCGAACCGGCACTTCGACACCGTGCTGATGGGCCGCGGTTCCTACGAGCCGGGCCTGGCCGCGGGCGTCACCAGCCCGTACGCGCATCTGCGCCAGATCGTCTTCTCCCGCACGCTGACCGTCGAGGACCCGGCGGTCGAGGTCGTCTCCGGCGAGGACCCGGTCGAGGTGGTGCGGCGGCTGAAGCGGGAGGACGGGCTGGGCATCTGGCTGTGCGGCGGCGCCGACCTGGCCGGGCAGCTGCTGCCGGAGATCGACGAACTGATCGTGAAGCGGTACCCGGTGGTGGCGGGCGCGGGCAAGCCGATGTTCGGCACCGGTTTCGGCCCGGTGCCGTTCACGCTGGCCGAGAGCCGCACGTTCGAGTCCGGCACGGTGGTCGGCTTCTACCAGCGGTAGACCGCGCACATCAGCGGTAGGCCGCGTACCCGGTCAGCGCCTCGCCGATGACCAGCGTGTGGATCTCCGAGGTGCCCTCGTAGGTGAGCACCGACTCGAGGTTGTTGGCGTGCCGCAGCGGCGAGTACTCGAGAGTGATGCCGCTGCCGCCGAGGATGGTCCGGCACTCCCGGGCGATCGCCAGCGCCTCCCGCACGTTGTTCAGCTTGCCGGCGCTGACCTGGTGCGGCTGCAGCCGGCCGCCGTCCTTGAGCCGGCCCAGGTGGATCGCGAGCAGCGCGGCCGTGCCGAGCGTGACGCCCATGTCCGCGAGCTTCTGCTGGGTGAGCTGGAACGCCGCGATCGGCCTGCCGAACTGCACCCGCTCGCGCGCGTAGTCCAGCGCCACGGTCAGGCAGTCGCGGGCCGCGCCGACCGCGCCGAAGCAGATGCCGAACCGGGCCTCGTTCAGGCAGCTCAGCGGCGCACGCAGGCCGCGCGCCTCGGGCAGCTGGGCGTCGGCCGGCAGCCGCACGTCCACCAGCGACAGCTCCGCCGTGACCGACGCGCGCAGCGACAGCTTCCCCTTGATCGTGCGGGCGGTGAAGCCGGGCGTGCCGGCCGGCACCAGGAAGCCGCGGATGCCGTCCTCGGTCGCGGCCCAGATCGTGGCCACGTCCGCGATGCTGCCGTTCGTGATCCACATCTTGGTGCCGTTGAGGACCCAGTCGTCGCCGTCGCGGACCGCGCGGGTGCGCATGTGCGCCGGGTCGCTGCCGAAGTCGGGTTCGGTGAGCCCGAAGCAGCCGACCGCCTCGCCCGCGGCCATCCGGGGCAGCCAGTGCTGTTTCTGCTCCGCCGACCCGAACCGGTGGATCGAGTACATGGCCAGCGAGCCCTGCACGGAGACGAAGCTGCGCAGGCCGGAGTCGGCCGCCTCCAGCTCGAGGCAGGCCAGGCCGTACGCGGTGGCGGACGTGCCGGCGCACCCGAACCCGTCCAGGTGCATGCCGAGCAGCCCGAGGCGGCCCAGCTCCGGCGCGAGCTCGCGCGGGAACGTGCCGGCCTCGAACCACTCGGCCAGGTGCGGGCGGACCCGGTCCGCGAGGAACCGGGCCACGGTCGCCTGGATCTGGCGTTCCTCGTCGGTCAGCAGGCCGGCGACGTCCAGCAGGTCCAGCGGGTCCCGCATGTGCTCAGCCCTCTTCGATCGCGACGATCTCGACCTTGTCCGGGTAGAACGCGATGTGGCCGGCGATCGCGGCGACCGCGTCGTACGGCTCCGGGTAGTGCCAGACCGCGTCCGCCAGGTCGCCGTTCTCGGTGCGGATCGTGTAGTACGACGCCTGACCCTTGTACGGGCAGGTGGTGTGCGTGTCCGTCGGGACCAGCACGGACTCGTCCGCGTCGGCCAGCGGCACGTAGTAGACGACCGGGTAGGACGCCTCCTTCAGTGCCAGCGCCGCGTGCGTGTCCGCGATGATCTTCTCGCCCGCGCGCACCACGACGCGCGCCTTCGCCGGTTCCACCGTGATCGGGTGGTCCGGCCCGGGGATCTTCATCTCGGGGCCTCCCTCTTCGTGTGTCGCCCGCCAGCCTATCGGTCGCGGTAGAGGTCGCGGAGGAGTGCGATCTCCGCACCGTGGTGGATCACCTCACGGTGGATGTGCAGCACCAGCGTGGCCATCGGCGCGTCCGGGAAGGCCTCCGGTGGGCCGCACGGCCGGGCCAGCGCCGCGTCGTCCAGTGCCCGGACGCCCGCGATCCACGCCGCGTAGCCCGCGTCGAGCTGGGTGAGCGCGCCGTTCGCCGAACCCGCGTAGTCGTGCGAACCGTAGTCGACGGCCGGGCCACCGAAGTGGGTCGCGACCCGCAGCCCGAACACGCCGACGATCACGTGCCCGAGCCGCCACGCGATCGTGGTCACCGGCGGCGGCTCCGGCTGCGGGAACGCGAAGTCGATGGTGAACTCGCCGCTGCCCGCGGCGATCGGCGCCGCACCGGTGCCGCGCCGGCGCACGCTCCAGCAGCCGTCGACCGGCTCCCAGAAGTACTCCTCGTCGGTCAGGCCGGCGAGCCGCGGCCGCAGCTGGTTCTCCCAGTGCCAGGCCAGTTGCCCGGCCAGCTCATGACTCCACCGCACGCTCGTCATGACCCCCAACCTCCCACAGGGGTACGGGTGTGCGCGCCCCGACGCGCGTACGGGGCCCGCCGGACCACGACGGGACCGGCAGGGAGGAGCCCCCGGCGACGACCGGTGCCCGCGGGAGCACCGGTGGGTGCCCACGCCGGAAGCGGAAAATGGGGTTACCGGTTCTGGTCCTGGAATTCCGCCGCGAACGCGGTGGCCAGGCCGGCGACCCGGGGGCCGGCGGTCGTGACGACGTTGTGCGCGGCGCCGGGGAGCGTGACCGTGCGGCAGCCGGCCACGGCGGCGAGACGCGCCGTCCAGGCGTCCGGGGCGATCGGGTCGCGCCGGCCGCGCAGCACCAGGACCGGCGCGGTGACCAGCGGCAGGCGGTCCTCCATCCGGTGCCGGACCGCGGTGCGCAGCGTGCCGATGATCCGGCGCGGCCCGGCCGCGAGCGCGCCCGCGGTCACCACCGGGAGCTGGCGCGGGTCCTCGATCGGCAGGTCACGTAGCAGCCGCAGCACGTGCCGCACCACACCGGCCGCCGGATCCGCGGTCGGCCCGGCCAGCACCAGCGCCGACACCAGGTCCGGCCGGGCGATCGCCAGCTCGACCGCGACCTGACAGCCGTAGGAACCGCCGAGCAGCCGGGCGCCACGCATGCCCTCGGCGTCCATCCAGGCCGCCAGCACCGCCGCGTGCTCGCGCGGCCCGAGCACCCGGCGCGGAGCCGCGGACCGGCCGAATCCGGGCAGGTCGGGCGCGTGCACCGGGCCGGGGAGCGCGCGTGCGGTCGGCATCAGGTATCGGTGCGAGACGGCCAGCCCGTGCAGCAGCACCCAGGGAGTGCCGGAGCCCGCGCGGGAACGCACGTGCAGACGCCGGCCGGACACCGTGACGTACCGGCTGTTGAAGGTCATGATCGATTATCCCCCGCGAGCGCACGCATCAACCGCGCTCGACGATGATCGGATGCGAGGATGGCACCATGACGACACGCCTGGCGAAGGTGGACATGTCGGCCCGGCTGTCGAAGCGCGAGGGCCTGGAACGGCTGCAGGCCGCGCAACAGCGCCTGCTCCGGCTGCGCCTGATGCTCGGCGGCCAGCTCGGCGACCAGAAGATCGGCCCGCCGCTGTGCGTGGTCTTCGAGGGCTGGGACGCCTCCGGCAAGGGCGGCGCCATCAAGCGGCTGGTCGCCCCGCTGGACCCACGGCACGTGCGCGTCTCCCAGTTCGCCGCGCCGACCTACGACGAGAAGCGGCACCATTTCCTGCAACGTTTCTGGAAGGTGCTGCCCGGCTGGGGCGGGATGGCCGTGCTGGACCGCTCCTGGTACGGCCGGGTGCTCGTCGAACGCGTCGAGGGCTTCGCGACCGAGGAGCAGTGGAGCCGCGCCTTCAAGGAGATCGCCGAGTTCGAGCGGACGCTCACCGCCGAGGGCATGATCCTGATCAAGTTCTGGATGCACGTCTCCCCGGAGGAGCAGCTGCGCCGCTTCCACGACCGCGCGGACGACCCGCTGCGCACGTGGAAGCTGACCGACGAGGACTGGCGCAACCGCGACCGCCGCGCCGACTACGAGACGGCGATCGAGGAGATGCTGCGGCGCACGGACCGCAAGCGCGCCCGCTGGCACGTGATCGCCGGCGACAACAAGTCGTACGCGCGGGTCGCGGTCGTCGAGGAGGTCTGCCGCACGGTCGAGAAGCAGCTGACCGCCCGCGGCTACGACCTGCGCGACGCGGACTGACCCACCGGCCCGACAGCTCGACGCGACTACGGCACCCGCACCGTTCCGGCCCGTCCCGGCGTGGCCGGCACCGGCCGGAGTGTGACGCCGGTCAGCCGGCCAGCTCCGCGATCCGCGCCCATGCCGGGCTCGCGGCCGTGGTGGTGACCGCGGCGAGCGCGGCCGTGTCCAGGTCGGGTGGCGCGTCGTCCGGGGGCCGGCGGGCTGACCAGTCGCGGGTGCGGGCGGCGAGCGCGGGGAGTCGCGGGTCGTCCGGGGACCAGTCGAACGCGGCGTCGTGGTCGAGGTACAGCGCACGGAACTCCGGGTCGGCCAGCGCGGCCAGTTTGCCGGTCAGCCAGGCGGCCGCGGCGTACGGCGCCAGCATGATCCAGAGGTCGCGCTCCAGCAGCACCGTGCGTTCGCTGACGCCGATCTCGCGGAGCCGGTCCAGGTAGGAGGCCACGTCGTCCGGCACGTACAGGCGGTCACCGCCGCGGAGCCGGGCGAGCCGCCGGCGGGTGCGCGCGATCTGGTCGGCGCGGCGGCGCAGCCCGTCGTCGATCTCCTCGATCGCGGCGGCGAGCCGGTCCGGGTCCGCGTCGAGCAGGCCGCGGATCCGGGCCAGCGGCACCCCGGCCTCGGCCAACGTCCTGATCTTGACGAGCTGGACCGCGTGCTCCGCGCCGTACCGACGATATCCGGAGGCGTCCCGTGGCGGTTCCGGCAGCAGGCCGCGGTCGTGGTAGACGCGGACCGCCTTGATCGTCACTCCGGCGTAGCCGGCGAGCCGGCCGATCGTCCACGTGGCACCCATCCGTCGCATGGTGTCAGACCCGCCGCATCATCCGGCCGCCGGCGGACCGGTACGCCGCGTCGCCGTGGTAGGACACGAGGTAGGAGGGCGGGAGTCCGTCCAACGGCAGGCCGGCCGGTGCGAACAGGTCCTCCCCCACCGGTACGTAGCGCTGCGGCGGCCCGGCGACCGCGCCCCCGGCGAACGCCGTGAAGATCCGTTCCTGGGACGCGTCGGCCGGCTCGTACGTGACGGTCTCCTCCAGTTCGCCGTCGATCGCGCGCACGTCCACCCGGAGCTGGTGCGACCGGTACGTCCCGGCGTACCGCGCGAGATCGTCTCCGGGCCGCGGCGTGAACGACGGCTTCGGCGCGGGGACCAGCAGGTCCAGCATCTCGTCGAGTACGGTCGTCGCGCGCGGGTCGTTGCCGTACCCGGTGAGGACCAGATCCTGTCCCGGTACGACGGCGAGCAGCGCGACGCCGCCCGGCGAGGCACCGCTCATGGTCAGCACGCCGTCCGGCCGGACCAGCCAGCCCAGCCCGATCGGCGAGATGCCCGGCGTGCCCATGTCGTGGGTGACGGTCCGCATGCGCGTCACCGACTCGGCGGACAGCACGCCGGCGCCGTGGCCGAGGTGCACGCGGCCGAACGCGAGCAGGTCCGCCACCGTGCCGATCACCGTGCTCCCGGCCGGGCCCCAGGTGCGCGGCAGCATGAACATGCTGGTCGGGCGCCGGTCCGGGAAGTGACCGACCGCGGTGGAGCGCAGGATCGCCGCCTCCGCGGACGTGCACGCGGTGGACATCCCGGCGGGCGCGAACAGGTCGCGGGCGAGCAGCTCGTCATAGGTCAGCCCGGTCACCACCTCGAGCAGCCGGCCGGCAACGATCATGCCACCGTTGGTGTAGCTGACGTACTCCCCCGGCGGGAACAACGTGCCGCACTCACGTACCAGCCGCCGCACGTAGATCGTCAGCGCGTCGCGGCCGCGCTCGTCCGGGAAGAACAGGTCCGCGTCGATGCCGCTGGTGTGGTTGAGCAGGTGCCGCACCCGCAACCCCGGGATCGTCAGCTCCGGCAGGTGCGCGGCGACCGGCGTGTCCAGGTCCAGCAGCCCGCGCTCGACCTGCCGCAGGACCAGCGTGGTCGTCATGATCTTCGTGACCGATCCGATCAGGAACCCGGTCTCCTCCCGCATCGGCGCACCGGTGGTCACGTTCGCCACCCCGTGCGCGACCACGTGCTGCGCTCCGCCGCGGTACACGCCGGCCACGATGCCGGGTGCCTGCGTGCCCGCCGCGGCCAGCCGGTCGATTGCTGCGATCTCGTCCATGCCGTCGATGCTGCGGCCCTGCCCCTGGGGCAGGGTCAAGCCCGGCGATCGTGCCGGCGTACGGATCGTCGGCCTGTCGGCTGGCGGCACCCGGCGAACCGGCGAAGAATCGACGTCCATGGCCGATCACGACGTCGTCGTCCACGGTGCCACCGGGTTCGCGGGATTCCTGGTGGCCGAGCATCTCGCCGCGCACGCGCCCGCCGGTCTACGGATCGCGCTGGGCGGGCGGTCGGCCGCGCGGCTGGCCGAGGCCCGGCGGCGGCTGGGTGTCGACTGGCCGGTGATCGTCGCGGACGCCACCGACGACGTGGCGCTGCGGGCACTGGCCCGGTCGGCGCGGGTGGTGGTGACGACCGTCGGGCCGTACGTGCAGCACGGCCACGGCCTGGTGCGCGCCTGCGCCGAGGCGGGCACCCACTACGCCGACCTGACCGGTGAGGTGCTCTTCGTGCGGCGCAGCATCGACGACAACCACGAGCCGGCGCGGCGCACCGGCGCCCGGATCGTGCACTCGTGCGGCTGGGACTCGATCCCGTCCGACCTGGGCGTGCACGTCCTGCACGCGGCCGCGGGCGCGGAGCTCACCGACACCACGCTGGTCGTCACGGCGGCGCGCGGCGGGGTCAGCGGCGGCACGATCGACACGATGCGGCGCCAGCTCGACATGGTCCGGGCGGACCGGGCGCTGCGCCGGGTCGCGGCCGACCCGTACGCGCTGAGCCCGGACCGCGCCGTGGAGCCGGACCTGGGCCGGCAGCCGGACCTGATCAGCATGCCCGGCCGCACGCTGGGCCTGCGCGGCACGCTGGCGCCGTTCATCATGGCCGTCCACAACACCCGGGTGGTGCGCCGCAGCAACGCGCTGCACTCCTACGCGTACGGCCGCACGTTCCGCTACCGGGAGGTGATCAGCACCGGCACCTCCGCGCTGTCGCCGCTGCTGGCCGCCGGGGTCCGGGCCGGCATGGCGGCGCTGCTGGCCGGCCTGCTGCTGCCGCCCACCCGGTTCGTCCTCGACCGCCTGGCGCCGCGGCCCGGTTCCGGCCCGTCCGAGCGGGCCCGGCGGGACGGGCACTTCACCATGGACCTGTTCGCGACGACCCGGGCCGGCACGCGCTACCGGGCGCGGTTCCGGATGCAGGGCGATCCGGGGTACGCGGCGACCGCGGTGATGCTCGGTGAGACCGCGCTGGCGCTGGCCGTGGACACCGGCCGGCTGCCGGCCTCGGGTGGCGGCGTGCTCACCCCGGCGACCGCGCTGGGTGACGTGCTGGTGGACCGGCTGCGCGCCGCCGGTGCGGAGATCACCGCCGGCCCACGACGCTGATAGTTGCCCGCGAAAACTATGTCCGCGCACGTCGGCCAATTACGGCAATCCATTGACTCTAATTGATGCCACTCCTACAGTGAGCGGGACCGGTACCGCCGCGCGATGGCCCGCGCCACGGCCGCACCGGATCGGACGCGCCATCCCGGGCAGCGCGCCGCGCCCGTCACCGTCCTCCCGTAAGGAACTGCCATGCCCCGAAAGCGCACCCTCGGCGTCCTGGCCGCGCTGGCCGTCGCCGTCCCGGCCGCGATCGTCCACGCCGCCGGGCTCTCCCTGGCCGCCGCCGCGCCCGCCGCGGGCGGCGTCTACACGCTGGTGCCCGGCGCCAGCGGCAAGTGCGTGCAGGCACCGTCCACAGCGTCCGGCGCCCTGCTCGCCCAGGCCGCCTGCGCGGCCGGGAACACCGCACAGCAGTGGAAGGCGATCACCGCCGGCAACGGCTACTTCCTGACCAACGTGGCCAGCGGCCTCTGCGCCGACGTACCCAGCGGCGCCACCACGAACAACCTGCAACTCCAGCAGTACGCGTGCGGCAGCCCCCAGACCAACCGGGTCTGGAACTTCACCGCCTCCACCGCCGCACCCGGAAAATACCGGGTCACCAACGCCGCCACCGGACTCTGCCTGAGCACCCGGGACGGCTCCACCGCCGGCAACAACCCGATCGTCCAGGAAACCTGCGCCGACACCGCCCGCATGCAGATCGCGGTCAACCCGGTCGGCGGCGCACCGAGCACGTCACCACCGGCCGCCGGCACGCCCACCGTGGCGAAGGACGGCACCGGGCGCTACTCGACCGTCCAGGCCGCGGTCGACGCCGCGGCGAACAACAGCGTGATCACCATCAAGGCCGGCACGTACCGGGAGATCGTCACGATCCCGGCCACGAAGCCGGGCCTCACGCTGCGGGGCCTCGGCACGTCCGCGAGCCAGGTCGTCATCGTGAACAACCACAGCTCCGCCGGCGGGTACGGCACGTCCGGCAGCGCCACGGTCTTCGTCAACGGCCCGGACTTCCGGGCCGTCAACCTGACGATGGCCAACGACTACGGCGAGGGCAGCCAGGCCGTGGCGGCGAACCTGAACGGCGACCGCGGCGTCTACGACAACGTCCGGTTCCTCGGCAACCAGGACACGCTGCTGGTCAACCGCAACCGGCACTACGTCGTCAACTCGTACGTCGAGGGCACGGTCGACTTCATCTTCGGCAGCGGCACCGCGGTGTTCCACAACAGCGCCATCCACCAGCGGCGGTCGACCGGCGGGCCGATCACGGCGGCGCGGACCGACCCGGCCGTCGCCTACGGGTTCCTGATCTACCGGTCCACGGTCACCGGTGCCACGGACAACACCACCCAGCTCGGGCGGCCGTGGGGGCCGGACGCGCAGGTGCTCTACCGCGAGTCCACGCTGAGCGCCACGATCAGGACGGCCGAGCCGTGGACCGACATGTCCGGCAACGTCTGGGAGAACGCGCGCTTCCGGGAGTACCGGAACACCGGCGCGGGCGCCACCGTGAACGGCAACCGGCCGCAGCTCAGCGACGCGGAGGCCGCGACCTACACCCCACAGAGATACCTCGCGGGTACGGACGGGTGGAACCCGATCTAGAGATACATGCCCGTGTTCGCGGGCGGCTCCGGCACCGCCACCGGCGCGGTGCCGGAGCGCAGCGCGAAGAGCTCCGCGAGCGTGGCGCCGTCCGGGCCGATCCCGTCGGAGCGGCCCAGCCACGCGGACGCCTCGTCGAGCGGCAGCCGGCCCACCTCGATCTGGGCCAGGCAGCGGCCGGGGCGGATCACCGCGGGATGCAGCGCGGTCAGGTCCTCGTTCGTGGTGATCGCGATCAGCGCGTTGCGGCCCTGACCGAGCAGGCCGTCGGTCAGGTTGAGCAGCCGGGACAGCGACTGCCCGGAGCTCATCTTGGCCTCGCCGCCGATCAGTTCGTCGCAGTCCTCCAGCACCAGCAGCCGCCAGCGCGGGCCGTCCTCGTCGTCGCCGCCGAGCGCCACGTTCATCAGGTACGCCGGGTCGGCGAACAACCGCTCCGGGTCGAGCACGCAGTCGACCTGGCACCACGACTTCCACTGCTGGGCCAGCGCGCGGATCAGCGTGGTCTTGCCGGTGCCGGGCGGGCCGTGCAGCAGCAGGAGCCGGCCGTCCAGCGACTCGCCGTCCTGCGCCATCACCCGGTCCAGTGCGGACGCGACCCCGCCGGCGTAGTTCGCCCGGATCGCCTCCCACGGCGCCGCGTCGATCTGCCGCTCCACCCGGCGCGGGCCGTGCGGGCCGAAGTGCCAGAACCCGATGCCCACCGTGTCCGGCGTCGGCTCCGGCTCCTCCACCGCGCCGTCGATCACCTTCGTCACCACGGACTCGGCCAGTTCCGCGCTGATCGCGGTGACCATGACGGTGGCGCGGCGCGACTGCGTCCAGTGGTTGACGTGCAGCGTGAACCCGTCGCCGACGAGCAGGCGGCCGCGGCCGGTGTCCTCGACCGCCTCGCGCAGCACGCGGGCGCCGTCGACCGTGAGCCGCGCGTCGGAGCGCACGTTCTCCAGGTGGGTGGTCCGCCCGTACGGCTCCCGGCCGGTGGTGAACGCGCTGATCGCCAGCAGGTCCACCACGTCGACCAGGCGGTCGCCGTCGTCGACCGAGCCGGCCATCGGCAGCGCGCCGACCAGGCCGTTGTCCTTGTCCACGGTCTTGGCGACGGCCTTCGCCGAGGCCTTCCCGCCGCTACGGGCGGACTTCGAGTCCCGTGAGTCGACGGGCTGCCGGGGCGTGTTCATCTGTCCCATGATCCGGGGCCGGACGGGCGCCGACCAACCTATTTCTGCTTTCTTACACGTGCTTGCGAAAGATCGTGGTAGCGGCCCGGTCACCCGACGGGGTGAGGGCGAACTCCGGGATCTCGCCGACCCGGGTCCAGCCGCGCCGGGCGTAGAGGCCCTCCGCGACGCTGCCGGTCTCGGTGTCCAGCACCAGCAGCGTCCGGCCGAGCGCGCGGGCGCCCTCCTCCGCCGCGACCAGCAGCGCGCCGCCGAGGCCGTGGCCGCGCCCGTCCGGGTGCACCAGCAGCTTCGCGATCTCCGCGCGGTGCGGCGCGTTCGCCTGCGCGGCCGGCAGCAGCCGGACCACGCCGAGGATCCGGCCCGCGTCCCGCGCGACCCAGGTGCGCGCGTCCGGGTCGGCCAGCGCGCCCCGCCAGTACGCGCGGGCGTCCGCCACCGTGAACGGCAGCGTGAACCCGACGCTGGCGCCGCCGAGCACGCATTCCAGCAGCACCTCCGCCAGGTCGGTCTCGGCGGCGGCATGGTCCTCGGCGGTCAGCGGTGCGATCTCCATGCCTTCATGATCAACGATCTGGAGCCGTACCGTGCGGTGAGGTTTTTCATCGGAGTGTCCGGACGGACAGCTCCCACGGCCGGGCCGCGGCGCCGTCACGCAGGATCTCCGCGGCGGTCGACTCCCGGTCGAACATGTCGTCCCCGTCGTGGATCTTAACCGGAGGTTCCTCCGGTAACGTTGCGCATCGGGGGCCGTGCCCGGCCGGGCCCCGACTGATCCACCACAGGCGGGAACAACCAGGCGCGATATCCTGGCCAACCCGTTCGACGACCAGAGAGGGTGTTCAACCCATGCGTGCGGACGCGCAGCGCAACCGCGAACGGCTGCTCGACGCCGCGGTGAACGCCTTCACCCGGGAGGGCCCGGACGTCACGCTCGAGTCCGTGGCCAAGGCCGCCGGCGTCGGCATCGGCACGCTCTACCGCCACTTCCCCACGCGCGAGGCCCTGGTCGAGGCCGCCTACCGCAACGAGCTGTCCCGGCTCTGCGACGCCGCCCCCGAGCTCGCCGCCACGCTGCCGCCGGACCGGGCGCTGCGCGCCTGGATGGACCGTTTCCTCGACTACATGACCACCAAGCACGGCATGGCCGACGCACTCCGCGCCGTCATCGCCTCCGGCGGCAACCCCTACGCGCACAGCCGCGACCGCATGCTCGACGCCCTCGACGGCCTGCTCACCGCGGGCATCACCGCCGGTCTCCTCCGCCGCGACGTCTCCACGGACGACGTCCTGGTGGCGCTGTCCGGCGTCACGCTCGCGGCCGGCAAACCCGACCAGCGCACCCAGGCCGGCCGCCTGCTCGACCTGCTCCTCGACGGCCTGCGGCAGAGGGCCCGCTAACGCTCCGGCGGCCGTGGTCTACAGCGCGGCGCGGGCCCAGGTCTCGAACGAGGTCAGCGGGATGCCGAGCGCGCGGGCGAACTCGGGCCGGGCCGGCTGGCCGGCGACGTTGAGGAACTCGTGGGACAGCGCGGCGTACGGCGGCATCCCGGCCGCGAGCGCCTCGGCCTCGGTCATGTCGGGGGCGGCGACCGGCACCCCGAGCGCGCGGGACAGCGTCGCCGCGACCTCGGTCATGGTCAGGTAGTCGCTCGCCAGCTCCAGCTCGACCCGGTGGAAGCGGTCCGGCTCGATGAACGCGGCCGCGGCGGCGCGGCCGATGTCGTCCACCGCGACGAGCGAGAGGTGGGTGCCGGGCCGGAGCACCGTGGCCAGGCCGCCCTCGACGCCGCGCGGGAAGAGGTAGGCGGCGTCCGGGTGCAGGTTCGACATGAAGAAGCCGGGCTTGAGGATCGTCCATCGGGGGAAGCCGGCGGCGCGGACGCGCTCCGCGGCGGCGACCTTGGGTCGGTACACCGCCTCCATCGGCACCCATCGGCCCTCCGCCCAGCCGGGGACGTCGGCGGTCCGGCCGGCGCCGGAGACGGACGTGTGCACGAACTGCGGGACGCCGCCGTCCCGGGCCGCGTCGATCAGGTTGACCGCCTGGCGCAGCTCGTCGTCGAAGTCGGCGGAGCCGTCGGCGTTCCACGCGGGCATCTGGACGGAGAAGACACCGCGGACGCCGGCCACCGCGCCGGTCAGGGACGCGGGATCGCGCAGGTCAGCGCGGTACAGCGTGGCACCGAGCGCCGCGATCTCCCGCGCCCGGGGCGCCTCGGGGTCGCGGACCAGGGCACGGACGGGCACGCCGGCGGCCAGCAGCGCACGCGCGGTGGCGCCGCCCTGCCGGCCGGTGGCGCCGACGACGAGAACGGTCATGACAGTCCACCTCCAATAAACGGCGTGGCCCGCCGTTTCGATGTCGCTACAATACGGCGGGGTCCGCCGTTTAGCCAGAGGGTGATGCGATGACCGGTCAGCGCGCGGACGCGCGGCGCAACTACGCGCTGCTGCTCGCGGTCGCGTCGGAGGCGGTCGCCACGGACGGCGCGGACGCGTCGCTGGAGCAGATCGCCCGCACCGCCGGCGTCGGTTCCGGCACGGTGCGCCGCCACTTCCCGACCCGGCGCGCACTGCTCGAGGCGGTCTTCCACGACCGGATCGAGAGCCTGTGCACGCTCGCGCGCGAGCTCGCCGGCCACGCCGACGGCCGGGCCGCGCTGCTGGAGTGGCTGGCCGCGGTCACCGCGTCCACGGCCACGATCGGCGGGCTGGCCGTCGCGCTCAACCGCGACCGGATGGCCGGGACCGAGCCGCACTGCGCGACCAGCCGGCTCACCGAGGCCGGATCGCCGCTGGTCGCGCGCGCGGCCGCGGACGGCGTGCTGACCGCCGGCGTGACCACGACCGACCTGCTCGCCCTGGTCACCGGCATCGCGCTGGCGACCCAGGACCACCGGGACGCGGCCACCGAGTCGGCGCGGCTGCTGGCCATCACGGTCGCCGGCATCAGCCCGGACCCGGCCCGGGGCGCCGTCGACCCCGCACGCGGCGACACCGGCGCCGGCCCGGTCTGACACCGCGCCGGCCCGCCCCCGCGGAGGGAACCGCACGCGACCGCGCACGACGGCACCGGTTCGTCCGCACCGGCCGGGAACCGGCCGGGAACCGGCCGGGAGGAACGCCGACGACGGCCGGTGCCCGCGCCGGGCACGCGGACCGCGACCACGCCGGAAGCGGGTACGGCGGAAGTCTCCCGGCCGGAGCCGGTCGCGGATTCGCCGGATTTCGGGGCTGCAGGCCGATATTTTCGGGCGTATGGCCAGTTCCCGGCGGTGGTGGGCCGGGCTGCGCGCGCGGGCCGGGCTCGGCGGGGAGGGTCCGCGGGCCGCCGCGCGGCAGGCCGCCGTGCTGCTGGCGATCTCCGGTCTGGTCGCGCTGCTGGCGCTGGCGGCCGGGTCGCCGCGCACCGGCACACTGGTGATCATCGCGGCGACGGACCTCGGGTCGGCCGCCCTGGTCTGGCTGCTGCCCTGGTCGCGCTGGCCGCCGCCGGCCCCGATCGCGGTGACCCCGTTCGCGCTCGGCGTGCTCGGCTTCTCCACCTGGGCGTTCGGCGGGGTGGCGGCCGGGACCGGGCCGTTCTTCGTGCTGTTCTTCGCGTGGCTCGGGCTGCACTTCGCGAAGTGGGTGACGTGGCTGCTCAGTCCGGTCGCCGCGGTCTGCTACGTGGTGCCGCTGCTGCTCACCGGCCAGCCGCCGGACGTGGTCGGCAGCGTCGCCGGCCTGATGCCGGTCGCGGTCGGCGTCGCCCTCGTGATCAACGAGCGGGTGGAGGCGCAGCGGCGGGCACTGGACGAGCTGGCCGGCGTGGAGCGCTGGCGGCGCGCGCTCACCTCCGCGGTGGCCCACGACGTGCGCTCCCCGCTCAGCACGATCCAGCTGGTACTGGAGATGATCCGCGACGGCGACCTGCCGCCGGACAGGCGCAACCAGTTCCTGGACTCGGCGCTGCGCCAGTCCGCACGGCTCAGCCGCCTCGCCTCCGGGCTGCTCGACCTGGACCGGGTCGAGTCCCGCGGCACGCTCCGGCTGGAACTGACCTCGATCGTTCTGCGCCGCGCCTGCCGGGACGCGACCGGCTTCCTGAACCTGCCGCACGTCGTGGTCGGCGTCCCGCCGGACCTGACCGTGTGCGCGGACCCGCAGCGCCTCGAGCAGATCCTGGTGAACCTGATCGGCAACGCCGCCAAGTACGGCGCCGCGCCGATCGAGATCACCGCCGGCCCGGGCCAGGACGGCATGGTCCGGCTCGCGGTGCGCGACCACGGCGCCGGCGTGTCCGAGGCCGGCCGCGCGCGGCTGTTCGCCCGGTTCGGCACGTCCGGCGACGTACCCGGCGCGGTCGGTCTCGGCCTCTGGCTGGTCCGCGAGCTGGCCCGCGCCCACGGCGGCGACATCCGCTACGAGGACGCGTCCCCCGGCGCCCGGTTCATCGTCACGCTGCCGTCCGCGACCGGGTGAGCGGCTTGGAACGCGAGGCGCGCGTCGGCACCGTCGGCGAGGCCCTGGAGGACATCGTCGAGCCGCAGGAACGCCGCCCACCGGTCGGTCGCGGCCAGCCGGTCGATGACGAGGTCCTCCAGCTCCGGGACGCGCTTCGCCTTCCAGATCTTGTCGGCCAGCGCGATCAGCAGGTCCTCGGTGCGGATGTCCGGCCGGGTCCAGGAGGCGTGGTCCCGCGCGGACCGGGCCAGCGGCTCCGGTTCGCCGCGGTCCAGCAGCAGCGCGTAGCCCGCGGCCTCGTGCGCGTGCCCCGGCCCGGACAGCTCCTCGGGGTGGCGCACCTTGCCGATGTCGTGCAGCGCCGCGCCGGACAGCACCAGTTCCCGGTCGAAGGCGAGCTGCCCGGCCAGGCCGGCGGTCAGGTGGCGGGCCACGTCGTGCACCGCGCGCAGGTGCGCGGCGAGCCGGGGCGGCGCGTGCAGCGCCTCCAGGTGGGCGACCGCGGCCGCGGGGAGCGGTGCCAGGTCGCCGCCGGTGAGGGCGGCCGTGAGCCGTCGGGACATGGCGGGAGAGGATAGTCGATACGCTGGCCGGGTGACCAGGTACGCGCTGCTGCTCCGCGGGATCAACGTCGGCCGGAACCGGCGGGTCGGGATGGCCGATCTGCGGGCGCTGCTGACCGGGCTGGGCTACCGCGACGTCGCCACGCTGCTGCAGTCCGGCAACGTCGTGCTCGGCTCGGAGCAGTCACGCGCGGAGCTGCGGGCCACGGTCGAGGCCGCGATCGAGGAGCGGTTCGGCTTCCCGGTCGACGTGATCGTCCGGGACCGGGCCGAGCTGGCGGCCGTGCACGCGCTCAACCCGCTCGGCGACGTGGCGCACGACGGCTCGCGCTACGCGGTGACGTTCCTGCACGAGCCGTTCACGTTCACGCTGGACGGCGTGGATCAGGGTGCCGACCGTTTCCTGGCCGCCGGCCGGGAGCTGTACGTCTGGTGCCCGCACGGTCTCAGTGACAGCCCGGTGATGACCGCGCTCTCGAAGATCAAGAACGGCCCGCCCGCCACGGTACGGAACTGGAACACCGTCGGGAAACTACTGTCCATGATGGACTGACTCGAGGAAGTTCGTCATCCGCTCGGCGACCAGCTCCGGCGCGTACGTCGGCACGTCGTGCGACGCACCCCTGATGATCTCCACCCGGGCGGCCGGCATCACCGACTCCAGCCGGGCCGCGGCGTCCGCCGCCGGGTAGAGCGCGCTGTGCTCGCCGAGCAGGAACATCGCGGGCGCGGTCACCGACGCCAGCTCCTCGTCGGTGAACACGGCCGGCGCCGGGATCCGCCGGCGGAACCTCATCAGCGACGGCAGCATCGCGGCCAGGTGGTCGTCGCGCAGCGTCGCGTTCCGCACCGGCCCGGCGAGCCGGTGCCGCAGCCCGCGCGGCGCGAGACCGGCCAGCCCGCCCGCGATCAGCCACACCATGAAGCCCGCGGTCACCCGCCCGAACCCGGCCGGGTCGAGCAGCGTCACGCTGGCCACCCGGGACGGTGCCGCGATCGCGTAGCGCAGCGCGGCCCACCCGCCGTACGACATGCCGACCAGGTGCATGCGTGGGGTGTCGAGGCCGTCGAGCGTGGCGGTGAGGCACTCGACCGCCTCGGCCGTGCCGGTGATCGGCCGGGTCTGCTCCGCGAGGCCCGGCTCACCGATCAGGTCCAGCGCGACGACCGGGTGGTCGCGGCCGAGGGGTGCGACGTACCGGTGCCAGGCCACGGCGTTGCCACCCGCGCCGGACAGCAGCACGACCGGCGTGCCGGTGCCGGTGCCGCCGTGGTGCGCCACGGCCGTGCCGAACGGCGTGCGGATCGGCGTCGACGAGGGGAACGGCGCCAGGGCCGGGCGGTACGCGGCGAGGAAGCGCTCCCGGGCGGCGGGGGTGGTGAACGACGAGTTCATGGTACGACCGTATCATCAAAACATGCCGAAGCGAGTGGACCATGACGAGCGGAAGCGGCACATCGCCGGAGCACTGCTGCGCATCGCGGTGGAGCGCGGCCTGCAGCACGCCAGCATGCGGGAGGTCGCCACCGCCGCCGGCGTCTCCGTCCGCCTGGTGCAGTACTACTTCCACACCAAGGACGAGCTGCTGCTGGCGTCGCTCGGTTACCTGGCCGAGCAGCTGGCCGACCGGATGACGTCGCGGTTGGCGGCCACGATGAAGCCCCGCGAGTTCGTCACCGCGCTGCTGCTGGCCGTGCTGCCCACCGACGCGGAGGGGGTGCGCATCACGCGCGCGTTCGCGGCCTTCTACAGCCTCGGCCTCGCCGAGCCGCACCTGAGCCGGCAGGGCATGGACTACCCGGACGGCCTGGAACGCCTGGTCGCGTCGCGGCTACGCGCGGCGGGAAACGCGGCGCCCGAGCTGGCCGCCGCCGGCCTGCTGGCGCTCACGAACGGTCTCGGTTCCAGCGTCCTCAGCGGCCAGCGCGACGCCGAGTCCGCGACCGAGATCCTCCGCCACCACCTGGACCTGGTGTTCTAGGCCCTGTATCGACGTGGGGGTCGGAGCGAGGCGCGGTCCGGGTGTCGTCCGGGTGCGCGGCGCGGAAGCCCTCATACCGGTGTTGTCTGTGGGCTTTTGTGACGTGCGGCCGGGCGGCGCCTGGGCCTCGCCGCAGCCCGGCCATCCACTTCGATACAGGGCCTAGGGCAGCTTGTGCGCGGTCCGTGCGTCCTCGGCCGCGGCCTCCACGAGGGACAGCGCGGCGCCGGTCGACGCGGTCACCACCGCGGCCACGCCGCCCTCGACCAGTGGCGCGTCCGCCAGCCGCAGGTCCGCGCGGTCCAGGTCCTCCAGGACGGTCAGCGTGGTCAGCACCGAGCTGCCGATGTCGGCCAGCAGCAGCACGCCGTCGCCGTGGTCGGCGCGCGCGATCGCGCCCAGGATCAGCTCCTCGCTGGTGCCGAGCCCGCCGTCCGTGGTGCCGCCGGCCGTCTCGACCGGGACCACGCCCTTGCTCAGCTCGGTGAGGAGATCCCGAAGGCCGTCCACGAGCCGGCCGCTGTGCGAGACGAGCACGATCCCCACCATGCCGGGATCGTAACGCCTGGCGTAATCCGGGGCAGCGGGAGAAGCTGAGCGGTGGAAGGGAGCGCACCGATGAAGAAGTTCATCAACGACCCGGGTGAGGTGGTGGCGCAGGCGCTGGCCGGTCTGGCCGCCGCCCACCCCGAGCTGCGTGTAGACCCTGATAATCAACTGGTGATCCGCGGGGACGCGCCGGTCCGCGGCAAGGCGGGCATCGTCTCCGGCGGCGGTTCCGGGCACGAGCCGCTGCACGGCGGCTTCGTCGGCCCGGGCATGCTCGACGCGGCCTGCGCCGGCGAGGTGTTCACCTCCCCGGTGCCGGACGCGATCCTGGCCGCCACGCGCGCGGCCGACGGCGGCGCGGGCGTGCTGCACATCGTCAAGAACTACACCGGTGACGTGCTCAACTTCGAGATGGCGGCGGAGCTGGCCGGCGACGAGGGGATCGCGGTGGAGACCGTGCTCGTCGACGACGACGTGGCGGTGCGGGACTCCACCTGGACCGCGGGCCGGCGCGGCACCGGCGCCACGCTGATCGTGGAGAAGGTGACCGGCGCGCTGGCCGAGGAGGGCGCGTCACTGAAGGACGTGGCCGCGATCGGCCGCGCGGTGAACGAGCGGTCCGGCTCGTTCGCGGTCGCGCTGACCGCGGCGACCACGCCCGCGGCCGGGCGACCCGGCTTCGACCTGCCGGACGACGAGATGGAGGTCGGTGTCGGCATCCACGGCGAACCCGGCCGCCGCCGCGCGAAGATCGCCCCGGCGGCCGAGATCGCCCGCGTGATGGTCGACGCGATCCTCGCCGCCAAACCCGCACAGGGCAGGACGATCGTGCTGCTCAACGGCCTCGGCGGCACCCCGCTGCTGGAGCTCTACCTGCTCTACGGCGAGGTCGCGGCGCTCCTGGCCGAGCGGGACGTCGAGATCGCCCGGAATCTCGTCGGCAACTACGTCACCAGCCTGGACATGGCCGGGGCGTCGCTCACGATCTGCCACGCGGACGACGAGATCCTGCGGTTGTGGGACGCTCCCGTCCGTACCGCCGGCCTGCGCTGGGGGGTCTGATCGTGAACGTCGAGCAGGCGCGCGAGTGGATCGCGGCGATCGCCGAGACCGTGGAGGCGGAGGCGGAGACGCTGACCCGGCTGGACTCCGCGATCGGCGACGGCGACCACGGCGCGAACCTGAAGCGCGGCTTCGCGGCCGTCCGGGTGGCGCTGGACGGGTTCGAGGCACACACCGTCGGTGACGTGCTGACCAAGACCGGCGCCACGCTGATCTCCAAGGTCGGCGGTGCCTCCGGACCGCTCTACGGCTCCGCGTTCCGGGCCATGGGCAAGACGCTGACCAGCCCGGACGTCACCACGGAGCAGCTCGGCGACGCGCTCGACGCCGGGCTGGCCGCGATCCGGAAACTGGGCGGCGCGCAGCCCGGCGACAAGACCATGGTCGACGCGTGGTTGCCGGCCGTGGCGGCGTTCCGCCGGAAGGGCCCGCAGGCGGCCGCCACCGCGGCGGAGGAGGCCGCGCGTGCGACCACCGATCTGCAGGCCCGCAAGGGACGCGCGTCGTACCTCGGTGAACGCAGCATCGGTCACCAGGATCCGGGAGCGACGTCGACCGCGCTGATCTTCCGGGCGCTGGCCTGACTTTTGCCAGAACGGCAAGCTTTCTTGCCGCGGAGGACCGGGCCGGGCCACTCTCGTTCACAGCGAGAACGAGGAGGCAGGACCGTGAAAGAGCAGTACGACGTAGTGGTCATCGGCGGCGGGGCCGCCGGTCTGAGCGGTGCGCTCGCGCTCACCCGGGCGCGCCGCTCGGTGCTGGTCGTCGACGCGGGCGAGCCGCGCAACGCGCCGGCCGGGCACGTGCACAACTACCTGGGCCGGGAGAACACGCCCCCGGCCGAGCTGCTGCGGGCCGGCCGCGCGGAGGTGGCGTCCTACGGCGGCGAGTTCCTGGACGCGGCCGTCACGGACGTGACCGGCGACGCCGACCACGGCTTCACCGTCACCACGACCGAGGTGTCCGTCCGGGCGCGACGGGTGCTCGTCACGACCGGCCTCGTCGACGAACTGCCGGACATCCCCGGGCTCGCCGAGCGGTGGGGCCGCGACGTGCTGCACTGCCCGTACTGCCACGGCTACGAGGTCCGCGACCGGGCGATCGGCATCGTCGCGACCGGCCCGATGGCGGTGCACGGCGCGTTGCTCTGGGGCCAGTGGACCGACGACGTCACGCTCTTCCTGCACGACGGGTTCCCGATCACGGACGAGCAGCGTGAGCGGCTGGAGGCGCGCCGGGTGCGGGTCGTCGAGGGCCGGATCGCCGGCGTGCTGGTGACCGAGGACCGGCTGACCGGCGTCCGCCTGGAGTCCGGCGAGGTCGTCGCCCGGGACGCACTCGTGGTGCAGACCGGCGTGCGGCCGCGCGACGGGCTGCTGACCAGGCTCGGCATCGTCGCCGAGGAGAAGCGGATCGGCCCGGTCTCGATCGGCGCGTTCGTCCCGGTCGCACCGACCGGCGCCACCGGCGTGCCGGGCGTCTTCGCGGCCGGCAACGTCGTCGACCCGATGGCCCAGGTGATCATCGCGGCCGGCAGTGGCCTGTCGGCCGGCGCCGCGCTGAACATGGACCTGATCGAACAGGACACCCGGCGCGCGGTCGCGTTCCGGCGGCTCGGCGTGAGCGGCGACGACCCGGCCGAGCTCCACTCCCGCGACTACTGGGAGCGCCGGTACGCCGAGCACGGCGTCACGTTCAGCGGCGACCCCAACCCGCACCTGGTCAGCGACGTCGCCGGCCGCACCCCCGGCCGCGCGCTGGACGCCGGCTGCGGCGACGGCGGTGACGCGATCTGGCTGGCCCGGCAGGGCTGGCGGACCACCGCGGTGGACATCTCCGCGACCGCGCTGGCCCACGCCGCCGAGCGCGCGGCGGAGGCCGGCGTGACGGTCACCTGGGAAGTGGGCGACCTGCGCGACTGGACGCCGGAACCGGGCGCGTACGACCTGGTCAGCACGCACTTCGTGCACATGTACGGCGCCGCGGCCGAGGACCTGTACCGGCGGCTCGGGTCCGGCGTCGCGCGGGGCGGCACGCTGCTCGTGGTCAACCACAGCTACACCGACGTCGCGCAGCCCCAGCTCAACCGCCCGGACCTGCCCGAGATGTTCATGACCGCCGCGCAGATCGCCGCCACCCTCAAGCCGGACGAATGGGACATCGAGGTGGCCGAGGAGCGGGCCCGGTCCGCCAGGGGCACCACCGTGCACGACGTGGTGGTGCGCGCCCGGCGCCGCTGACCGGCCCGGCGGTTCGCCCGGCACCACACCGTTCCGCACCCGCGCACCGGATGGCCGGTCCCGGCCCTCCGGTGCGCCGGACGCGTCGTTACGGCCGTGTGAACCCGCTGCTGGAGGCGCGTGTTCGCCCCCTGCGTGCGGCGGCCAACGGGCACAATCGACCCGACAACCAACGCTGAAGGCGAGGTCGGTTCGTGATCGCACGAGTCTGGCGCGGCTGGGTCCGCGCCGAGGACGCCGACGGATACGACCGGCACTACCGGGCCGAGGTGCTGTCCACGCTGCGCGCCGTCAACGGTTTCAGCGGCGCCCGCCTGATGCGCCGCGCGGTCGGCGACGAGGTCGAGTTCCTCGCCATCACCTACTTCACCGACATGGACGCGGTCCACCGATTCGCCGGCGCCGACCCGGAGGTCCCGGTGATCGCGGACGCGGTGCGCGCGCTGTTCATCCGCTACGACACGCTCGTCCGCCACTACGAGGTCGACTTCGAAACATAGATCACCCGAGGGTACGGGGGGCACCGTCCCCGCGACGGCACACATCCGGCCCGGTGGTCCCCGCTGCCCGGTCCACGGTGGCTCGCCGGGCGGCCGCTCAGTCCGCGCCCGCGCGCGGGGCGTACATGATGACGGCGACGCCGGCCAGGCACAGCGCGGCGCCGATCAGGTCCCAGCGGTCCGGCCGGAAACCGTCCACGACCACGGCCCAGGCCAGCGAGCCGGCGACGAACACCCCGCCGTACGCGGCCAGGATCCGCCCGAAGTTCGGGTCCGGCTGGAACGTGGCCACGAAGCCGTAGACGCCGAGCGCGATCACGCCGGCCGCGATCCACCACAGGCCCCGGTTCTCCCGCCAGCCCTGCCAGATCAGCCACGCACCGCCGATCTCGGCCAGCGCCGCGAGGCCGAACAGCAGAAGCGATCGCACGATGTCCACGCCCGGACCGTACCCGGTGATGATCGTGACCTGGATCGCGCCGTGGTCCCTACGATGGTCCGGTGACCGACCGACTCCGGGCGCCGGCCCGCCACGCGTCCCGCGACACCGGCGGCCCGCCATGACCGTGCTGGTCACCGGCGGGTCCGGGTTCCTCGGCGGGCACTGCGTCGCACACCTGCTGCGGCTCGGCTACCGGGTGCGGACCACGGTGCGGTCGCCGGCCCGCGCCGACGCGGTCCGCGCCGCGATGGCGACCGCGGCCGGCGTACCGGCCGGGCTGTCGTTCGTGATCGCGGATCTGACCTCGGACGACGGGTGGGACGCGGCGGTCGACGGGTGCACGGCGGTGCTGCACGTGGCGTCGCCGTTCCCGGCGGGCGAGCCGCGCCGCGCGGACGACGTGATCGTGCCGGCCCGGGAGGGCACGCTGCGGGTGCTGCGGGCCGCCCGGGACGCGGGCGTCCGCCGTACCGTGGTGACGTCGTCCTTCGCGGCCGTCGGCTACGGCCGGCGGGACCCCGGCCACGTCTTCACCGAGGACGACTGGAGCGACGCGCCGACCGGTGCCTACATCCGGTCCAAGCTGATCGCCGAGCGGGCCGCGTGGGACTTCGCCGAACGGCACGGGACCTCGCTCACCGTGATCAACCCGACGGGCATCCTCGGCCCGCCGCTCGGCCGCGACCACTCGCTCTACGTCGCGCTGATCGCGCAGCTGCTCAACGGCCGGCTGCCCGCGCTGCCCCGCCTCCGCTACCCGCTGGTCGACGTCCGGGACGTCGCCGACCTGCACGTGCGCGCCCTCGACGCCCCCGCCGGGCACCGTTTCATCGCCACCGCCGGGCAGCTGTCCCTGGACCGGATCGCCGCGCTGCTGCGCGCCCGTCTCGGCGAGGCCGCCCACCGGGTGCCCACCCGCACGGTGCCGGACCGGCTCGTCCGCCTCGCGGCCCGGGTCAGCCCGCGGCTGGCCCTGGTCGCGCCGGACCTCGGCGTCACCCGGCTCACCACCGCCGACAAGGCCCGCACGCTGCTCGGCTGGACGCCACGCCCGGTCGAGGAGTCCATTATCGACACTGCCACCCGGCTGTCCCGGCTCGGTCTCCTGCGTACCCCGATCCGTTCATGAAACGGAGGTAATGTCCGTGAATGCCCGCGCGCCCGTTACCCGTGCTGTGCCGGCCGACCGGCCTGCACGTGACACAGACCGACCGGCTGTGGCTCGTCACCGACCGGGTCACCGACCACGCGCGCTGGGCCCGGCAGGCGGCCGACGACCCCGCGCCCGCCGCGGAGTGGCCCGCGGAGCTCCTCCGGCACGGCCGCGGCGTGCTGCTCGGACCGGTCGCGGACGCCATCGTGGACGGTGACGGCCGGGACCTGCTGCCGCCCGACCCGGACCGCTTGTTCGTGGCCGCGATCAACCGGTCGACGCACCGCCTGATCGGCGGCGTGTCCCTCACCGGCCACCACCTTCTCGGCGGCATCGACCGGGCCGAACGGCGCCGGGGATACGGTCACGAGATGCTGTCCGCGGTGTGCCGGCTCGCCCACCGCCACTTCGACCTCGCCCGCCTCACCGCCGTCTGCACCCCCGGCAACGAGCCCGCCCGCCGCTGGCTGGCCGCCGCCGGTTTCACCCCGGACGGCGCCACCTGGGAGCACACCGACCCGGGCCACACCCTCCGCTGCCCCGGTCGCCGCCCCCGGCGATAGCCACCCGCGCCGGCCGGCACGTTCGGCGCGCCCAGCGCGATCCGCGCACCGGACGGGATTCGCGCGCCCCACGCAATCCGTGCACCCCACGCGGCCTCCGGTGCAGGCCCGGGATCGCCCCGCATCCACGTTGGACGGTTTCCGGACGGCGGGGTGCGACGTCGCGCGGTGAGGCAGACGAACCGCACTGGGTGCGATCCGCGGACGAACCGGCCGAAGGATCGGGACGGGCAGCGGCGGAACCGATTGCGCCGCCGGGAGCGGCGGCGGAGGCCGGGGCGGCGGCGGAGGCCGGGGCGGCGGGTGGGCGAGAAGTGTCCCGGCCGGTGGGTCAGGTGCCGGTGGCCGGGGAGAGCGCGGCCGGGACCGGTGGGTCGGGTCGGCGGCGTGGGGTGCGTTCCAGCCACCACTCGGCGATCAGCGGCGGGACGGTCCAGCCGAGCCAGGTGGTCATGCCACCGATGAACCAGCCGGTCGGCACGGGGTCCTCGCTGATCGCCGGTGGCAGGCCGGGAAGTACGGAGATCGCGATCAGCGCGCCCCAGATCCGGTTCGAGATGATCGAGGTGGAGAGCACGTAGCTGCGGATCATCCAGCGGCGGTGCTCGCGGGGGCGCCGGCGCCGGGCCGCCCGCCAGCCGGCCGGCGTGGTGCCGAACCAGAGGATCGCCAGGATGACGCTGCCGGACATGGCGATCGGGCCGAACGGCGAGTGGATCGCGAGGAGCAGCGCGGTGGCGGCGGCGGGGAGCGCGCCACCGAAGACGTAGACGCGGCCGGCGCGCCGGTGCAGCGCGGGCCGGGTCTGCCGCGACCAGGGCCGGACCTGCAGCGCGCCGGCGAGCGGTGCCACGGAACCGGACAGCACGTGCGCGGAGATCCACCAGTCGCGGGCGCTGACGCTGGAGCGGATCGTCACGGCGGCCATCGAGATCGCGGACGCCGACGGCATCGCCGCGCTCTCCATGGCCCGCCTCGCCGAGCGCCTGGGCAGCGCGACCATGTCGCTGTACCGGCACGTGGCCAACAGGGAGGAGCTGCTGGTCCTCATGGCCGCGGCGGCACCGGGCACGCCACCGGCCGTCGACGCCGAGCGCGGCTGGTGGCCGGGCCTGCGGACCTGGGCGCACGCGTTGCGCGAGGTCCACCTCCGGCACCCGTGGATCCTGACCGTCAACCCGGGGCGCCCGCCGATCGACCCCGGTCAGCTCCGGTGGGCGGACGCCGGCCTGGCCGTGCCGAGCCGCACCGGGCTGAGCGGCGACCGGCGGCTCTCCGCGATCATGGCGGTCCTGCACTACGTGCGCGGCGAGGCACAGCTCGGCGCGGGCCTGGCCGACTCCGACCGGGCCGACGACGCGACCCAGGAGGCGTACGTCCGGCTGGTCGCGGCCGACCGCTTCCGCACCTGTCGGCCGCGATCCGGGACGGCGCGTTCTCCGGGGAGGGCGCGGTGGTGGGCGCGGACGTCGAGTTCGGCCTGGCGCGAGTGCTCGACGGGATCGGCCACCTCATCGACACCGCTTGATGGAAAGCGCTTTCCCGCCTACCATCGGCGCATGAAGCGCCGGGCCTTCACCGCACTCCCCGCCGCCGCGCTGCTGCCGGCCGCCACCGCACCGTTCCCCGGGGCCGCACCGGCCCACGCGACCGCCGGCCCGCCGGCCCCTACACCGGGCGTGCATCCCCCGGGCGCGGGGCCGGGCACACCACCCGGGCCGGGGACGCCGCTCGGCTCGTTCGAGTCGCCCGGCGTCGTCCACGGCAACCTGCCCGCGTTCTACGAGCGGCTGCGCGCCGATCTGCGGTACCCCGACGCCTGGGGTAGCTCCCCGATCCGCGACTTCGACGGGTGGCGCCGGCACGCCCGCGCGCTCGTCGAGCGCCATCTCGTCCATCCCGCCGACGACCGGCTCCCGTTCCGGCCGCACGTGCTCGACGAGCGGCGCACCACCCGGGGGTACGTGCGGCGTCTGGTCGCGTTCGACATCACCCGGTACAGCCGGGTGCGCGCCGCGTTGCTCACGCCGGACCGGCCGGGCCCGCACCCGGCCGTGCTGCTGCTGCACGACCACGGCGCCCGCTTCGACATCGGCAAGGAGAAGTTCGTCGAGCCGTGGTACGACGAGGCCCGCCTCAACTCCGCCCGGGAATGGACCACCCGGCTGATGAGCGGCCGTTTCGTCGCCGACGAGCTGGCCGCCCGGGGTTACGTCGTGCTCGCCGTCGACACGCTCGGCTGGGGCGACCGCGCCGGCCTGACCTACGAGGCGCAGCAGGCGCTCGCGAGCAACCTCTACGAGCTCGGTTCCTCGCCGGCCGGCCTGGCCGCCCGCGAGGACGCCCGGGCCGCCGCGTTCCTGGCCTCGCTCCCCCAGGTGGACCGCCGCCGGATCGGCGCGGTCGGCTTCTCGATGGGCGCGTTCCGCGCGTGGCAGGTCGCCGCGCTCTCCGACCACGTCGCCGCCGCCGTCTCCGCCTGCTGGCTCACCACGGTCGCGGACATGATGGTGCCCGGCAACAACACGCTGCGCGGCCAGTCCGCGTTCTGGATGCTGCACCCCGGCCTGCACCGCCACCTGGACATCCCGGACGTGGCCACGATCGCCGCCCCGAAACCGCTGATGGCCTTCGACGGCGAGCTGGACACGCTCTTCACCCCGGCCGGCGTGGCCGCCGCCCACGCCCGGCTGCGCGAGGTCTGGGCCGGCCGGCACGCGAGCCGCAACCTCGTCACCGAGGTCTACCCCGGCAAGGGCCACGTCTTCGACGCCGACATGCAGGAGGAGAGCTTCGCCTGGCTCGACCGGACCCTGCGGCGCTGACCCGACGACGACCCGGCGGCCCGGAGGACGGCCGCGGGACGGTCAGGCGGCCGGTGCGTCGCGGCCCTCCCAGCCGCTGACGCACGCCTCGTTGCCCTCGGGGTCGGCGAGGACCCAGAAGGCCGGGGCCGCGGCGTCGGAGAGCAGGGTGCCGCCGGCGTCGAGCGCGGCGGCGACGCGTGCCGGTGCGACGTCGTGCGGGACGCTGATGTCGACGTGGACGCGGTTGCGCTGCGGGCGTGCGGCGTCCATCCGCTGGAACCACACGGCGGGGCCCTGGCCTCGGGGATCGTGCAGGCCGGCGTCGCCGCGGTAGCCGAGGACCGCCCGCCAGAACGGACGGATCGCGTCGGCGTCGAGGGCGTCGACGGCGATCTCCAGGGCCTGGACGGCGTGCTCGGCGACCGCGTCCGCGGTGAGGCCGGCGGCGCGGATCTCGGCGGTCAGGACGGCCGCGAGGGCCAGGCTCTCCGGCGTCAGCCACCGGGCCGGCCAGGTGCTCAGCGTGAGCAGCACGCGGTCCGCGCGCAGATCGGCGCGCAGGTGCTCGGTGCTGCCGTCGACGGCGGCGAGGCGGGTGACGAGCGCGGCGGCCTCGGCGAGGTCCCGGGTGCGGACGGTCGTGCTGACCGCGCCCAGGACGTATCGCCAGCCGAGGTCGTGGACGGTGTCGGAGGCGTGCTGGCGGGTCAGGCCCGCGGCGATCTCACCCATGCCCGCCAGCATTCCATCCGGCACCGCGGGTTCGGCTACTCGCAGCCGACGCCGTCGCCGTCGCGGTCCAGATGCCTGCCGTAACCCGGCTGGCCCGCACGGACCGGCGCGGCACCGGCGGCACGCGCGGCGGAACAGTTCTCGTAGTACACGGCACCGCCCCCGGAATCACCGGACCCGCCACCCGAGGACGACCCACCGCCCGAGGAGGACCCGCCGCCCGAGGAGGACCCGCCGCCCGAGGAGGACCCGCCACCGGAGGACGACCGCTCGCACACCACGCCGTCGCCGTCCGCGTCGCGGTACCACGCGTACTCCGGATCCGTGCCTTCCCGGTAGGGTCCCAGCCCGTCGGCCAGCACCTCCGCGCACGTCTTGTAGCGCTTGTCCCCCGCCGGGGCCGCCGACGTCACGACCGGCTTCGGCGACGGAGAACCCGACGGCGACAACGACGGCGACAACGACGGGGAGGGTGACGGAGACGGGGACACGGACGGGGACGGCAGCGGGGAGCGGGACGGCGCGGACGAGGGCGAGGAGACGACCGCGACATCCGCCGGTGGGCCACCGTCCCGGCCGCCGTCGCCGTCGTCCGCGAAGAGTCCGATCGCACCGCCGCAGCAGCACAGCCCGAGCAGGGCCGCGCTGATCGACGCCCATATCGCCTGCTGCGGCGTCGGCTTCCGCAGCGCATTGGCCTGATTACTCACAGGGAGGATCATCCGATCGCCGGGCGGGACGCGGCACCGGCCGACCGGATCGCCGTCGCCGCACGCAGCTGATCCGGCATCCGCGCCTCAGCCCCCGTACCCTCGATCGATTGTGGACTTTGCGGGCCGAACGGCCGGTGCGTTCCGTATTGTGTGAGCACCCGACCCAGGAGGCACCGTGTTCGAGACCGTGATGGGCATTCCGGCCCACCCGCTGATGGTGCACGCCGCGGTGGTGTTCGTGCCGCTGCTGGCCGTGCTGGCGATCGTCTACGCGTTCGTGCCGGTCACCCGCGCGCACACCCGGTGGGTGCTCGGCCTGCTCGCGATCGGCGCGCCGCTGTCCGCGCTGCTGGCGAAGCTGAGCGGGGACGCGTTCTACGCCCGGCTGGACTCGCAGGGCCGGATCAGCGACGGCTACTACCCGCGGCTCAACGAGCACAGCGACCTGGGCACCACCACGCTGCTCGTGTCCGTCGCGCTCGGCGTCATCACGCTGGCGCTGGTCTGGTTCGTCCGCCCGAAGGACGGCTTCGCCGCGTCCAACCGGGTCCTCGGCATCCTGCTCGGCGTGCTGGCGCTCGCCGCGTCCGGTGCCACGCTCTACTACGTGATCCGCACCGGTGACACCGGCGCGAAGGCGGTGTGGGAGGGCCAGTAGGCCCCGGGTGACCTCATGTGTCGGTCCACGCACCGGGCGTCATGCCGCGCGCCACCGGACACGCACGACCGTGGGATCCGGCATGATCGCCGGGTGCATCAGATCGCCGTACTCGTGCTGGAGGGCGCCAAGCCGCTGGACGTCGGCATCCCGGCGCAGGTCTTCTCCAACCGGCCGAGCATGCCCTACGAGGTGCGCGTCTGCGGTCCCGCGCCCGGCCTGGTGACCGGCGGTGACGGCCTGTCGTACCACGTGGCCGAGGGCCTGGACGCGTTCGACCGCGCCGACACGATCTTCATCCCGGGCTACCGGGAGCCCGCCACCACGGAACCGCCGCCCGCGGTCGTCGAGGCGCTGCGGCACGCGCACACCCGCGGCACCCGCCTCGCCGCGATCTCCACCGGCGCGTTCGCGCTGGCCGCGACGGGCCTGCTGGACGGCCGCCGGGCCACCACGCACTGGCACTACACGCGCGCGCTCGCGGACCGCCATCCGCTGGTCCGGGTGGACGAGAACGTGCTGTTCGTGGACGAGGGCGCGGTACTCACGTCCGCCGGCGCCGCGTCCGGCATCGACCTGTGCCTGCACCTGGTCCGCCGCGACCACGGCGTCGGCCTGTCCAACCACGTGGCACGCCGGCTGGTCGCAGCCCCGTACCGCAGCGGCGGCCAGGCACAGTACGTGCCGCGCAGCGTGCCGGAGCCGCTCGGTGATCTCTTCGCCGGCACGCGGGAGTGGGCGCTCGCGCACCTCGACGAGCGCCTCACGCTCGAGGTCCTGGCCCGCAACGCGCGCGTCTCCGCGCGCACGTTCTCCCGCCGCTTCGTCGAGGACACCGGCTACACACCCATGCAGTGGGTGCTGCGCGCCCGCGTCGACGTGGCGCGCGAACTGCTGGAACGCAGCGACCTCAGCGTCGAGGCGATCGCCCGGCGGGTCGGCCTCGGCACCGGCGCCAACCTGCGCCTGCACTTCCACCGGATCCTCGGCACCTCGCCGTCGGAGTACCGCCACACGTTCTCGGCGTAGCGCGCGAAGAACCCTTCCGAAGCGGATCTTCGGCGCTTCCGGCGTGGCCGGGGTCCGCATGCTCCCGCGGGCACCGGTCGCACGTCGCGCGGTGGCCGGGCGAGAGCCGCCGCGGCGCGGCGGAACCACGCCGCGGCTTTGGCGGGATCCTTGCGTGCGATGGCGTTCCGGTCGCTGCCGCGGCCGCGCGCGACCCCGCAGCATGGAGGCATGACACGCATCGCCGTCAACGGATTCGGCCGTATCGGACGCAGCTTCCTCCGTGCCCTTCTCGATCGGGACAGCAAGCTCGAGGTGATCGCGATCAACGATCTCACCGCCCCGTCGGCGCTGGCCCACCTGCTCAAGTACGACAGCACGCTCGGCCGTCTCGGCCGCCCGGTCGAGGTGGACGGCAACACGTTGGTCGTCGACGGCCACCGGATCACCGTCCTGTCCGAGCGCGACCCGGCCCACCTCCCGTGGCGGGACCTCGGCGTCGACATCGTGCTGGAGTCGACCGGCCGGTTCACGTCCGCGGACGCCGCCCGCGCGCACCTCTCCGCCGGTGCCTCGAAGGTCCTGGTCAGCGCGCCCGCGTCCGGCGCCGACGTGACGCTCGCCTACGGCGTCAACACGGACGCGTACGACCCGGCGCACCACACGATCGTCTCGAACGCGTCCTGCACCACGAACGCGCTCGCCCCGCTGGCCGCCGTCCTCGACGACCTGGCCGGCATCGAGCACGGCTTCATGACCACGGTGCACGCGTACACGCAGGAGCAGAACCTGCAGGACGGCCCGCACCGCGACCTGCGCCGTGCCCGCGCCGCCGCCGTCAACATCGTGCCCACCACCACCGGCGCCGCCAAGGCCATCGGCCTGGTCCTGCCCCGGCTCGACGGCCGGCTCTCCGGCGACTCGATCCGCGTCCCGGTCCCGGTCGGCTCGATCGTCGAGCTGAACACCACGGTGGCCCGCGACGTGACGCGCGACGAGGTCCTCGCCGCCTACCGGAAGGCCGCCGAGGGCCCGCTGAAGGGCATCCTCGAGTACGCCGACGAGCCGCTGGTCTCCGGCGACATCACCGGCAACCCGGCCTCGTCCGTCTTCGACGCCGCCCTCACCCGCGTCGACGGCCGCCACATCAAGGTCGTCGCCTGGTACGACAACGAGTGGGGCTTCTCCAACCGCGTCATCGACACCCTCGAACTCCTGGCCGGCTGACCCAAGGACTGGATGTGTCGGGGGCGCGCGAATCCCGCCCCTGACACATCGGCGTCATGAGCCTTAGGATTCTCTACTTACTGAGCAGCGACTTCTGGGCCGCGGTGGCCTCCTCCACGGTTTGTATTGCAAGTGCCGCAGGAAAGCGTCCCCGTCCGAGCGTAGCCCGCATGGTTGCCACACAGTAATCACGAGCCGAGTCGACTCGCTTACGCTCGTAGTGCTCCTCTAGATTCATCTCCGCGTCCGACGTACGCACCGATTTGCGCCACGCCTGCTTCATTTGTTCACCGACCTCGGCCTTCGCCTCTTTCGTGAGCCATCGGCACGCCGGGATCCCTGACCGAAAATCTCGTAGGGCCGGGCCCCGAGCAGAGGCGATCCGTGCAATGCCTCGCGCAGCTGCCCAGCGGCCCAGGCCATTAGAAATTCTTCGGGATGCAAGCCTCGAGCTGCTGCCGCCTCTCCACAGAATGCAAGACGTGGAAGTGAAGACTTGACAGTAACGCCTGACATTAGGGGCGACCGGGCTGCCGAGACCACCACGGATCGCGGCAACCAAGCCGACGAATCTCACAGATCCGACAATCCGTCTCACGCAACGTAACGGCCATGACGCTAATTATGCACCTGGGCTCCACACCATGCGCACCTCAATCGAGTGGTGAGGTGGTGGGGAATTTGCATACTGGCTACACACCGGCGCGTCAGCGCGGGCCGGTGTCGTGAACGCGAGGACACAGGCGTGGGACACATACCGCCCGCTACAGCACGAGGGCCAAGCGGTGGCCGGAGTCGCTGAGGCGGTGGGCCTCGGGGGCGTCGGCGAGCGGGAGCGTGCGGTCGACGGGGAGGCGGAACTCGCCGCGTTCGAAGAGGCCGGCGGCCTCGGCCAGGCCGTGCCAGGCGCGGCGGGGCGCGTCGGTGGTGAGGCTCAGCGCGCCGGTGTCGCCGGCCGGGCCGGTCGTGACCACCCGGTCGGCGGCGCCGGCCAGCGCGATCAGGCCGGGCGTCACCGCGCCGGCGGCGTCGAAGACGCAGTCGATGCCGTCCGGGATCAGCGACCGCACGGCCTCCGGCGCGGTGACCGGCGTGATGCCGGCGTCGCGCAGCAGGTCGTGCGCGCCCGCGTCAGCGACGCCGGCGACCAGCAGGCCGCGGGCCCGGGCGAGCTGGGCCGCGGCCAGGCCGACCGCGCCGGCCGCACCGGTGATCAGCAGGACGTCGCCGGGGGCCGGGCGCAACGTCTCCAGCGCGCGCACCGCGGCCTCCACCGCGGTGGGCAGACCGGCCGCGTCGGCCCAGCTCATCGCGGGTGGCTTGTGCGCGAAGTGGGTCAGCACCGCGTGTTCGGCGCAGGCGCCGCCGGGCGCGATGCCGAAGACCTCGTCGCCGATCCGGTAGCCGCGCACGTCCTCGCCGACCTGGTCGACGACGCCGGCCGCGTCCAGGCCGGGGATGCGCGGCAGCGGCACGGGCGGCGTGGCACCGGCGCGGATCCGGGAATCGGCGGGGCTGACGCCGGCGGCGCGGACCGCGATGCGGATCCGGCCGGGACCGGCGTTCGGCGCGGGCGTCTCGACGACGCTCATCACCTCGGGCGGTCCGAACTCGGCGAAGCGCAGAGCTTTCATGACGGCACCTCGATCAACCGGCGGAGGGGCGCCGGCCGCCCAGCGGCCCGTTACAGACCGGCCGCAGCGCTGTTTCGCCACGGTAACACCGCAGGTCTACCAGGTGGCGTCGGCCCAGGCCTCGAGTTCGGCGCGGGCGGCGGCGAGCTGCGCCGCGGTCGGCGGCGCGCCGGTCGACGCGTTCACCACGAGCGCGACCCGGACGGACGTGCCACTCGCGGACAGCGACAGCTTTCGCTCCGACACCGTGGCGGCGGCGGAGGACACCACGACGGTGCGCGCGGGAGCGAACGACGCCGGCAGGTGCATCTCGGTGGGCGCGTCGAGCCCGGTCGTGCGCCACACCAGCACGCCGTACTGACGGCCGCTCACCAGCGCGGACACCGTGGGCAGCCCGGCCGGCGGCGTCATCCAGGCCGCGGTGCTGCCGGCCCCGCCGTACCCGTCGCGGGCCAGGTCCTCGTAGCCGAAGGCGAGCTGCCGGCCCGCGATCGCGGTCGGGTGGAGCCGGTCCAGCACGCGTGGGTCGAGCCGGAGCGCACCCGCGCCGGAGATCACCGAGTGGTCCTCGTCGTTCCACGCGTCGCCCTCGGTCCGCACCTTCGCCGGGTTGCCGTTCATCGCCTCGGCGTGCCGTCCACTGTAGATGTCCCAGTGCCACTGGGTGGACGAGAGCACCGGGCCCGCGGCGGCCGCGTCCCGCCACCAGTTCGCGCCCGGCAGCCGCGAGTCGAGTCCCTGGTACATCGCCCGGATCATCCACGGTGTGCGGGCGGCGCTGCCGGTGCCGGAGAGCGCGTTGCCGAACTCGGAGACGAACGCGGTGGTGCCGAGCGCGGCGGCCCGGTCCCGGATCCGGTTCATCGCGGCGGAGTAGCTGCCGTCCCGGGCCGGGGTCGGGTCGAGCGTCATCCGCGCGCCGTCGTAGTAGTGGGCGTTGAACACGAACCGGGTGCCCAGGGGTGGGACGGTGTCGAAGCCGCCGGCCTCGCCGAACGTGGTGTTCCAGAAGACCAGCGGCTCCACGAACGCCGGCCGGGCGGCCCAGCCGTTCGCGTCCATCACGGCCCGGAAACGCTGGTGGAACGGCATCAGCCGCTGCCGCTCCCACTCGCTGCCGGACATGCCGTCCAGGCCGCCGTCGAACGGCTCGTTGAGCGGGTCGACGCCGAGCATCAGCGCGAACGACGACGGCGGCAGCGTGTCCGCGAGGTGTCGCATCGCGGCGCCGGCCTGGGCCAGGAACGCGTCCTGCACGCCGCGCTCGTTGAGCCAGAAGTCGTGCGCCGCCTCGCGTACCGCCGCGTTGGTCAGCATGTTCTGGCCCCACAGGATGCAGATGCCGCAGGACTCGTCCGGGTAGTCGCCGGCCTCGATCACCCAGGCGGGCGCGCCGTCGCCGGTGTACCAGCTGTCCGCGTCGAACAGGTGGCGCGACCAGAGGTCCTGGTGATAGTCGAGCAGCACCCGGATGCCCCGGTCGGTGAACGCGCGGATCTGCGCGGCGGCCCGGTCCAGGTAGGCGTGGTCGATCACGCCGGGCCGCGGCTGCACGCCCTCCCAGGAGATCAAAAAGCGGATCGCGGTCGCGCCGGTGAGGTCGCGCATCGCGGTCGCGGAGGCCGCCGCGTCCGCGGTGCTGCGGAACGGGAGCAGACCGGTCTCGCGCAGCTTCGTGCTGCCGGAGACGTTGAAGCCACGCAGCACCAGCTCCCGGCCGAACTCGTCCCGGAACACGTCCGGCAGCGGGGTGGCGGACGCCGGGGCCGGCACCGCGACGAGCGCGACGCCGGCCAGCACGATCAACGCGAGAAGCCTTCGCATAACCAGCGATGCTAATCGATGTCAGGGCGATACCGAACACTTCTTGCCGTTGATGAGGAACTCCGTCGGCTCGATCTGCCAGTTCGGGCCCCTGACCTTGAAACCGAGGCCGACCGTGCCCCGGTCCACGACCGTGCCGTTCCACGGCTTGTTCCAGCCGTCCACCGCCTGGTCCGCGGTGGAGATGTTCACCTCGTACTCGCTGCCGCGCACGAACGACTGCCCCGGCGGCAGCACGAACGCCAGCGTCCAGCCGTTGATCTCGTACCCGCTGGTGTTCCGGATGACGAGATACACGTCGAAGACCTCGTTGCCGGGCGTGGGCCGGTAGCTGATGTCGCAGGGCTCCCCCGCCGACACCGCCGGACCCGCCGCCGACGCCGGCACCGCCGGGATCAACGCCATCACGCACGCCGCCGCCAGTGCGGCGATTCCCCCTCGCACGTTCCGTCCCCCAGTTTCTGTCCTGTATCCACACTGAGATCTATCGTTTCAATGGCAGCGTCGACCCGCACACTGAACGCGTACTGGACGGGGACTGGAGAGGAGGCGCCGCGTGCGGATCCAGGTGCTCGGCACGGTCCGCGCCTGGTTCGGCGAGCAGCCGGTCGAGTTCACCTCGGCCGGGCAGCGCGCCGTTCTGGGCCTGCTCGCGCTCGCCGGTGGGCAGCCGGTGACCCGGCCGGAACTGATCGACTCGATGTGGGGTGACGACCCGCCGGCCAGTGCCGTCAACGTACTGCAGACCTACGTCAAGCACCTGCGCCACCGCCTGGAACCGGAGCGGCCGGCCCGCTCGCGCAGCCTGCTGCTGCCGCACGTCGGCGACGGCTACGCGCTGCGCGCCACCGCGGACACGCTCGACCTGCTCTGCTTCCGCCACCTGCACGCACAGGCCGCCGCGGCCCGGCACGCCGGCGACGACCGGCGCGCGGCGGCGCTGCTGGAGCAGGCACTGCGGCAGTGGCACGGCGCACCGCTGGCCGACGTGCCGCAGCTCGCCGGGCACCCGAAGGTGGTCGCCGTCGCGGCCGAGCGCGCCGCCGCGCTGGCCCGGTACGGTGAGCTGAAGATCGCGCTGGGCGAGGTCGCCGAGGCACTCCCCGCGCTGGAGGAGGCGGTCGCGGCGCAGCCGCTGGACGAGGCCGGCCAGGCCCGGCTGATCCGCGCGTACGCGGCGGCCGGCCGGCGCGCGGACGCGTTCGAGGTCTACCACGCGGCCCGCCGCCGCCTCGCGGACGAACTCGGCGTCGACCCCGGCCCCGAGCTGCTCGCCGCGCACGACGCGGTGCTGCGCGCCGAGGCGCCGGTCCCCGCGGCCGTGCCGCACCCCCGCCGGCGGGTGCCCGCGCAGCTGCCCGCGGACGTGCCGGACTTCGTCGGCCGGGACGGCGAACTCACCCGGCTGGACGCGCTGCTCGGCTCGCCCACCGTCGTCATCTCCGCGCTGTCCGGCACGGCCGGCGTCGGCAAGACCGCGCTCGCGGTGCGCTGGGCGCACCGGGTCCGCACCGGCTTCCCGGACGGCCAGCTCTACATCAACCTCCGGGGGTACGACACGGAACGCCCGGTCGAGGCCGGTGAGGCGCTCGCCCGGTTCCTGCGCGCGCTCGGCGTACCCGGTCAGGAGGTGCCGCTGGACACCGAGGAACGGGCCGACCGGTACCGCAGCCTGCTGGACGGCCGCCGGATGCTGATTCTGCTGGACAACGCGTCCTCGGTCGCGCAGGTCCGCCCGCTGCTGCCCGGCGCGGCCGGCTGTCTCACGGTGGTGACCAGCCGGGACGCGCTGCCCGGCCTGGTCGCCCGGCACGGGGCCCGCCGCCTCGACCTCGACCTGCTGCCGCACGCGGACGCGCTCGCGCTGCTGCGCCGGCTGATCGGGCCGCGCTGCGACCGGGACCCGGACGCGACGGACGAGCTCGCCGAGCGCTGCGCCCGGCTGCCGCTGGCGCTGCGGGTGGCCGCGGAGCTGGCGCTGTCCCGCCCGTCCGTACCGCTGCGGCAGCTGGTCGGTGAACTGGCGGACGAGCGGCGGCGACTCTCCATGCTGGACGCGGGCGGCGACCCGGAGACCGGCGTCCGCGCGGTGTTCTCGTTCTCCTACCGGCAGCTGCCGGAGGCGGCCGCCCGCGCGTTCCGGCTGCTCGGCCTGCACCCGGGGCCGGACGTCGAGCCGTACGCCGCGGCCGCGCTCTTCGACACCGGCGTGCCGCGCGCCCGTGACCTGCTGGAGTCGCTGGCCGCCGCGCACCTGGTGCAGCGCACCGGCGCCGGCCGGTACGCGCTGCACGACCTGCTCCGCGCGTACGCGTCGGAGCTGGCGCTGCTCGACGGTGACGAGACCGGCACGGACCGCCTGCTGGACGCCTGGCTGCACACGGCGCGGACCGCGATGACCACGCTGCTCCCGGCCGAACGCGAGCGGCACCGGCTGTCCACCGCTCCCCCGCCGCCGATCCCGCCGATGAACGACCCGGTGGCCGCGCAGGTGTGGCTGGACGACGAGCGCGCCAACCTGGCCGCGGCCGTGGCGTACGCGGCCGTGCACGGCCACCCGGCGCACGCGGTCGCGCTCACCGTCACGCTGCTGCGCTACCTGGAGGGTGGCGGGCACGTGGCCGAGGCGATCGCGATGCACACGCACGCGCGGGACGCCGCGCGGCGCACCGGCGACACCGCGGCCGAGGCGCAGCTGCTCAACAACATCGCGCTGATCTACAGCCAGCAGGGCCGGTTCGCGCAGGCCGCCGAGTACCTGCGGTACGCGATCGACGCGGCCCGGCGCTGCGGGGACATGGCCGCGGAGACCCGCGCGCTCGGCAACCTCGGCCACGTCGACGCCTGGCTCGGCCGGTACGGTTCCGCGGCCGCGCACCTCCGTCAGGCGCTCGCGCTGTGCCGCCGCACCGGCGACCGGCCGGCCGAGGCACGCGTGCTCGGCAACCTCGGCCAGATCTACCGGCGGCAGGGCCGGCACGCGGACGCGGAGACCCACCTGCGCCGGTCCGCCGAGCTGTGCCGGAGCATCTCCGACCACATCGGCGAGGCATACGTGCTGGTCACGCTGGGCCATGTGGAGGCCGGCCGGGGCCGGCTGATCGACGCGGCGGACCATCACCGGGCCGCGCTCACGCTGTTCCGGCGCAGCACCGAACGCGGCGGCGAGGCACTCGCGCTGGACGGCCTCGGCACCACGGAGCTGGCGCTCGGCGACGCCACCGGCTTCGACCGCCTGCTGGAGGCGCTGACCATCTTCCGCCGGCTCGGCGAGCGCGCCGGCGAGGCCCAGGCCGGCAACAGCATCGGCGAGGCGCACACCGCGGCCGGGCGACCCGACGCGGCCCGGGAGGCGCACACGGCCGCGCTCGCCGTGGCCCGCGAGATCGGCGACCGCTACGAGCAGGCCCGCGCGCACAGCGGCCTGACCGCGGCCGCCGAGGGCCTCGCCGACACGGCGGCCGCGGCCACCCACCGCCGCGCGGCCGAGGCCATCTACACCGAGATCGGCGCGCCCCGCCCCGCGCCGATCCTGGGCTGACGAAGGACGACGGCGCGGGGCCGGCGAACGCGCTTACCCGGCGGATCGCTTCTGCCGGGACTGCCGAACCCAGGACCACAAAGCGTTTTCCCGCTTCCGGCGTGGTCGCGCCGGGCGTGCTCCCGCGGGCACCGGTCGGCCGCGGGCGGCCTCCCTGCACGTCGCGTCGTGGGTCAGAGCGCGCCGACCGCGCGGTGCAGCCAGACCGAGCCGAGCGTGCCGGGTGCGGTGGCCGGCGGCCGCGGCGCACCGTTGATCGTGGCGACCAGCGCGTGGTAGCGGTCGAACAGGGCGGCGCCCCGGGCCGCGTGCGGTTCCGGATCGCTCGCGACCACCTGGCGCCGGACGGCGTCGAGGCGCGGATCGTGCCCGGCGACCGCGTTCCCGGTCCGGCCGCGTCCGGCTTCCGGGGTGCTCCCGGCTCCCTCGGCCAAGGCGGTGGCCTCGGCACTCCGGACGCCCTCGGTGCTCTCGGCCCTCTCGGCCCCCTCGGCGCTTCCGGCGCTCCCGACGCTCCCGGCGCTCCCGGCGCTCCCGGCGCTCCCGGCGCTCCCGGCGGTCTCGGTCGTCCCGGCGGTCTCGGTCGTCCCGGCGGTCTCGGTCGTCCCGGTGGTGAGGTCGGCGAGCGCTGCCAGGTAGCGGAGCGCGAGCTCGCGTGCCCGTGGTGCGTCCGCCGGCACGCCGGCACCGGCCGCCGCCCTCGCCTCGATCAGGATCGCGGAGAGCCGGTCGGCCGCCGCCTCCGGCCAGGCCGGCGCGGTGGCCCGGGCCGGCGCGGCGAACGTCTCGTGCAGGTAGCCGCGGACCGCCGCGCGGAACTCCGGGTCGCGGACCGTGTCGGCCAGCGCGATCCAGGCCTCCAACTGCGCGACGTCCGGTGTCTCGGGCAGCCGGGGCCGCATGCGGACCAGCTCGCCGACCACGTCCGCCAGGTCGAGCCCGTCGGTCACCTCGGTCCAGAACTCCTCGATCAGCCGGGCGCGGTCGTCGTCGGACATGGACACCAGCCTGTGCATCAGATTCACCTGTTCCGTCGGACTCTGTTGCCGGACGATGGTCCGCAGCACCGCGCGCCGGGCCTGGAAGTCACGCATCCGCGCCTCGACGAGGTCGAGGTGCGCCGACGCGAGGTCGTGCAGCGAGGTCTCGCCGGCCAGCAGCCGGCGGATCTCGTCCAGGCCCGCGCCCAGGTCGCGAAGGGTGCGGACGAGTTCCAGGCGGGCGATCGCCCGCACGTCGTAGAGCCGGTAGCCGGTGCCGGTGCGGCCACTGGGCGCGATGATGCCGGCGTCCGCGTAGTAGCGGATGGCGCTGACGCGCAGGCCGGTGCGCCGGGCCACGTCCCCGATCGAATAGAGCTCGTCCATGCCGGTCACTGTGGCGTCTCAAGCCGCTGGAGAGTCAACGTCTTTTGCTCGAGAACCCGTGCAACCGAGTCGCCGGATGCCGCGTGTTCCTCACGTCGAGCGGCTGACACACGGGGGTCAGTCGCGACTCGAGCAGGGGGAACAGCCATGAACAGTCCACTTAGGACGATCGCGCCGATGCTCGCCGCCGCCGGCCTCCTCGGTACCGTCGCGCTGACCGCCACGCCGGCCGTGGCCGCACCGGAGGCCACCGCCACGACGTGCCGGGTGAACCACCTGCCGTTGCCGCAGAACGCGACCGGCTACACCACGATCATCGCGGGCGGGGACGTGAAGGGCCGGTACGCGGTCGGCAGCGTCGAGATCGCCGGCCGGACCGAGCAGGTGCTGTGGAAGGACGGCGCGGTCAGCGTGCCGCCGCTGCCGTTCGGCGAGGGCGAGCTGCGGGACGTGAACTCGTCCGGCGTCGCGGTCGGCTACGGCCTCACCATGAACCGGCACGTGGTGCCGGTGGCCTGGTCCGCGGCGGGCGGGCTGCGCGAGCTGCCGGTGCCGTACGAGGGCTGGGCGGGCGACGCGTTCGCGATCAACTCGCGCGGCGACATCGTCGGCCAGGTCAACGACCCGGCCGACGTCGACGACCAGCTCGCCGTGCGGTGGCCGGCCGACGCGCCCGGCACCGTCGAGGTGATGGCGGCCGAGGGCCCGCACTACGGCCTCGGCGTCGACGAGGACGGCACCGTGCTGGCGCAGCTCGGCAACTACGTCTGGAACCCGGGCCCGGCCGCGGTCTGGGACCCGGACACCGACGAGGTGGAGCTGCTCGGCGAGGGCACGTTCGCCACCGAGATCAGCGGTGGGTACGTCGCCGGCTCGAAGCCGGGCCCGGACGGCGACCTCCAAATGATCTTCAACCTGAACGGCCGGGACCGCGAGGTCCGCGCCCTGGACACCGTGACCACGGTCAACCGCTTCGGCGACGCCGCCGGCTGGGGCCCACTCATCGAGCGCCGCAACGGCTCCACGCTCACGCTGGAGTCCCCGGCCGGCTACCCGTTCGTGTCGGTCCTCAGCGACACCGGCATCGCCTACGGCAAGTCCGCCGGACTGCCCGTGCGCTGGACGAACTGCCGCTAGGCGCGCAACGGGCCCGGGCCCGGGTCCAGCACCGGACCCGGGCCCTCCCGTCGCTCACGACCATGATGCCGGCGGGCCCGCACGACCGTGGCGCCTCGGACCACCGCGAAGCCGTAGCGGGTGCACCGGCCCTCGTCGTGCATCGCGATCCAGGCCGGCGGGGCCGCGGGCGTCACCCCGCGTACCCCCGAACGGGTCCGAAAAGCGGCAGCGGGCTATCTCCGGGGCGGACGCGCGCAGTAGAAACGAGGGATGCGCAGTGTCGGTGACATCGATTTCGAACGGCTGACCGGGCGGGCGTTCCATCCGTCGCCGGTGGCCTGGGAGGACGAGGTCCTCTACTTCCTGATGGTGGACCGGTTCTCGGACGGCCGGGAGCGGGACTGGCGGGACAACGACGGTGTGTCGGTCGCGTTCGGCGAGACGCCGCGGCTGCGGCCGGAGAACCACGGCAACGCGCTCGGCACCGAGGCGGAGCGGGCGGCCTGGCGCGACGCGGGCGAGCGGTTCGCCGGCGGCACGCTGCGCGGGCTGCGCGGCAAGCTCGGTTACCTGCGGCGGCTGGGGATCACCGCGGTCTGGGTGAGCCCGATCCTGAAGCAGGTGCCCGGCGTCGAGAGCTACCACGGGTACGGCATCCAGGACTTCCTCGACGTGGACCCGCACTTCGGCACCCCGGAGGACCTGCGCGACCTGGTGACGACCGCGCACGCGATGGGCATCCGGGTGATCCTGGACGTGGTGCTCAACCACACCGGCGACGTGTTCGACTACGCGGTCCCGGCGCCGGTCTGGGACGGCTCGGAACATCCGGTCGCCGGTTTCCGGGACGCCGACGGCAAGCCGGCGCTGCCCGTCGGCCCGCTCACGGACCGGGACAGCGGCGTCTGGCCGGCCGAGCTGCAATCCCTCGAAACGTTCACCCGCCAGGGCCGGATCCGGCACTGGGACCGCTGGCCGGAGTACCTGCGCGGTGACTTCCAGACGCTGAAGGACGTGTCGCTGCTGCGGCCGGACGGTGGGCCGTCGCCGGCGCTGGTCGCGCTGACCCGGGCGTACCAGTTCTGGCTCGCGTTCGCGGACCTGGACGGTTTCCGGGTGGACACGGTCAAGCACATGGACCCGGCCGCGGCCCGCTACTTCGCCTCCGCGATCCACGAGTTCGCGGCCGGCATCGGCAAGGAGAACTTCTACCTGATCGCGGAGATCACCGGCCCGCGGTCGTTCGCGTTCCAGACGTTGCAGGCGGTCGGGATGGATGCGGCGCTCGGCATCGCGGACGTGCAGGACCACCTGGAGTGGCTGGTCAAGGGCCGGCAGGACCCGGCCGAGTACTTCGGGCTGTTCCGGGACGCGCTGCAGGACGGCAAGGACTCGCACACCTGGTACCGCAACCGCGTGGTGACCGGCTACGACGACCACGACCAGGTGCGCAAGGGCGCGCACAAGGCCCGGTTCGCCGCGACCGAGCACGGTGACCGGCTGGCCGTGGCCGCGCTCGCGCTGAACGCGGCCACGCTCGGCATCCCGTGCGTCTACTACGGCAGCGAGCAGCTGTTCGACGGCGCCGGCGGCGACGATCGCTACCTGCGGGAGGCGATGTTCGGCGGCGCGTTCGGCCCGTTCCGCAGCCGCGGCCGGCACGCGTTCGACGAGGAGCACCCGGTCTACCGGCAGCTCGCCCGGATCCTGGCGCTGCGCCGCCGGGTGCCCGCGCTGCGCCGGGGCCGGCAGTACCTGCGCCCGGTCTCCGGCGACGGCGTCTCCTTCGGCCTGCCGCGGGTCGTCGGCGACGGCCCGATGCGGTCGGTCGTGCCCTGGTCACGGATCTTCGCCGACCACGAGGTGCTCTGCGCGATCAACACCGATCCGTTCGCGCCGCGTACCGCGTGGGTGACCGTCGACGCCGGTCTGCACCCGCCGGGCAGCGAGCTGACCTGCCGATTCAACACCGACCCACACCTCGAGGGTACGGTCGTGCGCGCGGAGCCCCGCAACGGCAGCGCGATCCCGGTCACCGTGCCCGCGGGCGGTTTCGTGGCGTATTGGTGATCACGTGAGCACTGGTTGGACTGGGGTTTGACGCCCGGCGGGCCGATACTGGATCACGCAGATATCCATGTCGGAAATATCAGGGGATTGTCGATGCTCGAGTCTCGGGACGGACGGCGGGTCGTGGTCACCGGCGTCGGGGTGGTGGCACCGTGCGGGATCGGCGCGGCCGACTTCTGGACGGGGCTCGCCACACCGGTACCGCCGTCGGTCACCCGTGAGGTGCCCGGCTTCGATCCCACCACGATCGGCCTGTCCAAGGTGGAGGTGCGCCGCCTCGACCGGTTCGCCCAGCTCGCACTGGTCGCGGCGGACGAGGCGATCGGCGACGCCGGCCTGGCCGACGAGTCGGCGCGGGACGGTGAGCGCACCGGTGTGCTGATCGGCTGCGGCATCGGCGGCGCCTGGTCGTGGGAGTCGCAGGTCCGGCTGATAGACGAGAAGGGCCCGTCCCGGGTCTCGCCGCTGACCGTCCCGATGGTGATGCCGAACGCGGCCGCCGGCGCGGTCTCGATGCGCTGGGGCCTGGCCGGCCCGTGCGAGACGATCTCCACCGCGTGCGCCACCGGCACCCAGTCCATCGGCAACGCGGCCCGCTGGATCGCGGCGGGCCGCGTGGACACGGTCGTCGCCGGCGGCACCGAGTCCTGCCTGACCGGTGTCAACCTGGCCGGCTTCGGCAACATGCGCGCGCTCTCCCCGACCGGCGTGTCCCGTCCGTTCGACACGGAGCGGGACGGCTTCTGCGCCGCCGAGGGGGCCGGCATCCTGGTCCTGGAGGAGTACTCCCGGGCCGTGGCCCGCGGCGCCCGCATCTACGCCGAGATCGCCGGTGTGGGTTCCGGCGCGGACGCCTACCACATCACCGCGCCGGCACCGGGCGGCCGCGGCGCGGCCCGCTGCATGCGTGAGGCGCTCTCCGACGGCGGCGTCGCACCGTCCGACGTCACGCACATCAACGCGCACGGCACGTCCACGCAGCTCAACGACGCCGGCGAGGCCGACGCGATCGCCGCGGTCTTCGGCGGCCACCGGCCCGCCGTCACCTCGATCAAGGGCGTGACCGGCCACTCGCTCGGCGGCGCGGGCGCGATCGAGGCCGCCGCGCTGTCCCTGACCTTCGCGCACCGCTCGCTCCCCCCGACGATCGGCACCACCACGGTCGACCCGGCCCTGGACATCGACGTGGTCCTGTCCCCGCGCGACTGGGAGCCGGCCCCGGCGCTGACCAACAGCTTCGGCTTCGGCGGCCACAACGCGACGCTGCTGTTCACCCCGGTCGGCTAGGAATCCCGCACCGGCCCGGCCCGACGGCCGGGCCGGGCGCGGCCCGGGTGCCGGTGCGCGGATCCGGAGCCGCGGCCGGGCACCCCGGGCGCGCCGGGTCACGGAACCGGCTCGGGCGTCAGGAGACCGTGACCGGGCCGACGCGGAGGAGCCCGTCGTCCAGCGGCGTGCAGCGGACCCCGCCGCGGCGGCGGAGCGCGCGCCAGGCGCCGGGCTCGACCGTCACGTCCATCCAGGCGCACGGGTGCGCGGCCCGGTTGACCCGCAGACGGACCGGGCCGTCGCCGGAGTCGAGCGTGAGGACCGTGCCGACCAGGTCGTCGACGGCCACGCCGGAGAGCAGCACGTTGCGGCGCACCTCCGCGAGCCCGGTCCCGGGTGGCAGCGACTCGGCCGCGATCAACGTGACGCTCGCGTCGCGGTGCGCGGGGTGGCCGAAGTACCGGTCGCCGACGACGCCCAGGCCGGCCCGGACCCGCACCGAGTCGCGCAGCTCGCCGGCCGGCGCCGGGGCCGGCCCGTCCTGCGGCCGGCCCTCGAACCGGTGCACCGGCGAGGCCAGCAACTGCATGATCACGGCGTTCATCGGGCCATGGTGCCGCACCGCCCGGCACGTCCGCGTACCGCCATGACATGGTTTGGTGGGGAGGATCGCGCAGAGGGGAAAGCCGGTACGGATGGTCGAAACAATGGCGCTGGTGCTGGGCGGGCTCGTGGTGGTGATGGTGGCGAACGCCGTCGCGCACCGCACCGGCCTGCCGGCCTCGGTCCTGCTGGTCGTCGCCGGGATCGGGTACGGCTATCTGCCGGGACCGAATCTCGAGCTGGACCCGGACGTAGTGCTCTACCTGGTCATCCCGCCGCTGCTGTACGCGGCGGCGCTGGAGTCGAGTCTCACCGCGATCAAGCGGAACATGCGTACCGTGCTGGGCCTGTCCGTGGGCCTGGTGCTGGCGACCGCGCTGCTCGTCGGCCTCGGCCTGGACCTGTTCGTGACCGGGGTGACGTTGGCGGCCGGCATCGCGGTCGGTGCCGCGGTCGCGCCGCCGGACCCGGTCGCGGCGCTGTCGATCGGCCGCAAGGCGGGCCTGCCGCCACGGCTGATCACGCTGGTCGAGGGCGAGGGGCTGCTCAACGACGCGACCGCGCTGACGATCCTGAAGGTCGCGGTGCTGGCCACGGTGAGCGGCCACTTCTCGCTCGGGCACGCGGTCGGCGAGTTCTCCCTGATGGCCGCGGGCGGCCTGGCGATCGGCCTGGCGTCGGCGTGGCTGCTCGGGCAGGTGCGCCGCCGGATCACGGATCCGCTGATCGACACGGCGCTGTCCCTGGGTACGCCGTTCGCGGTGTTCCTGGTCGCCGAGGAGATCCACGTCTCCGGCGTGCTGGCCGTGGTGGTCTGCGGCCTGTGGCTGGGTCACCGGGCACCGTCGATGACGACGAGCCGGTCGCGGCTGCAGTCCCGCCCGGTGTGGCACTTCGTGGAGTACCTGCTCGAGGGGTACGTGTTCGTGCTGATCGGCCAGCAGCTGCCGTCCGTGCTGCGCGCGCTCACCGAGTACAGCTGGACCACGATCGTCTCCGCGGCCGGCATCACGGTCGCGGTGGTGCTGTTGCTGCGGCCGATCTGGCTGTACGTGATGGCGCACCTGCCGGGCCACATGCACGCGCGGCTGGGCGGCGACCCGAACCGGAACAACCCGGCGCTGTCGATGCGCGAGCTGACCGCGCTGACCTGGGCCGGCACCCGCGGCGTGATCACGCTGGCCGCGGTGTTCACGCTGCCGGCCGACACGCCGAACCGGGATCTGCTGCTGTTCTGCGCGTACATCGTGGTGCTGGTGACGCTGATCGGGCAGGGCCTGACGTTCGGGCCGCTGCTGCGCGTGCTGCGGATCCCGGGCACGGACGTGAGCCGCGCCCGGACCCGCAACGAGGCGCGCGCGGCCGCGATGGAGGCCGCGGTGGCCAGGCTGGACGAGCTGGAGGAGTCGGAGGACCCGGCGGTCCGCGCGTCGCTGCCGGGTGCGCGCCGGCTGGCCGAGGCCCGGCTGCAGCGGTACCGCGACCGGCTGGCCGTGCTGAACGCGACGGAGGACGAGGCGCTGCCGGTCAACGAGGAGTACCGCGCCGCGCAGCAGGCCCGCCGCGAGATGATCATGGCGCAGCGGGAGGAGCTGCTGTCCTGGCGGGACTCCGGCATGCTCGAGGACACGGACCTGCGGATCCTGGAGCGCGAACTGGATCACGAGGAGAGCATCCTCCCCTCGCCCGGCAAGCACTGAGTCGTGGCGGGGGCCGGCTCCCGGCCCCGCCACGATCGGGCCGACTCCCGGCCCTCGCCACGACCGGGCCGGCTCCCGGCCCCCGCCACGACCGGGCCGACTCCCGGCCCTCGCCGCGATCGGGTCGGCTCCCGGCACCTTCCACCGGGCCACGGCGGCGCCGGAACCAGCGGGCCGACACGGCCGCGGCCGGAACCAGCAGGCCGGCACGGCGGCGCCGAACCAGCGGGCCGACACGGCCGCGGCCGGAACCAGCAGGCCGGGCGGGCGGCCGGAATGTGCCGCGGCCGGCCCGGGTTGGGGCGGAGTATGACGCCTGACGAGCTGCACGACCTGCTGGCAACCACCAAGATCGGCATCCTCGCCACCATCAAGCGGGACGGCCGGCCGCAACTCTCCCCGGTCACGCACTTCTACGACCGGGACGCCGGCACCATCCTGGTCTCGATCACCGACGGACGGGCGAAGACCGCCAACCTGCGCCGCGACCCGCGCGCCACGCTGGAGGCGACGAGCGCGGACGGCTGGTCCTGGGTGACGGCCGAGGGCACGGCCACGCTCACCGGGCCCGGCACCGACCCGGACGGGCCGGAGGTCGCGGCGCTGATCGACTACTACCGCAAGGCGGCGGGCGAGCACCCGGACTGGGACGACTACAAGCGTGCCATGGTCGCCGACCGTCGCGTGCTGCTCACCATCACCGTCGACCGCGTCTACGGCGCACGCGTCCGCTGAGGACACGCGTCCGCCGAGGACACACGTCCGCTCAGGACCGGCCCCGCCGAAAACCGCGGACCGCGCCCCGCCGAAAACCGCGGACCGCGCCCCGCCGAAAACCGCGGACCGTGCCCGGCCGGTGACCCCGGCCGGGCACGCCGTCACAGCGCCGGGACCGGGGCCTCGGCCAGCCGGCCGTCGCGCAGCGTGAGGACGCGGTCGGCCAGGTCGATCAGCGTCGGGTCGTGCGTGGCGACGAGGACGCACATGCCGCGCGAGGCGACCAGCGCGCGCAGCAGGTCCATGATCGACCGTCCGGTCTCCGAGTCCAGCTGCCCGGTCGGCTCGTCCGCGATCAGCAGCGGCGGGTCGTTGGCCAGCGCGCGGGCGACCGCGACGCGCTGCTGCTGGCCGCCGGACAGCTCGTACGGCCGCTGGTTCGCGTGACCGCCGAGCCCGACCAGCTCCAGCAGCAGCGAGATCCGCTCCTCGCGTACCGCCGCGGGCTGTTTGTTGAGCCGCAGCGGCACGCTGACGTTCTCCGCCGCGGACAGGATCGGGATCAGGCCGAACGACTGGAACACGAAGCCGATCGTGGTGCGGCGCAGGTCCAGCAGCTCCCGCTCGCTCGCGGCGGTCACGTCGTGGCCGTCGATCACGATCTGCCCGGAGGTCGGCCGGTCCAGGCCGCCGACCATGTTGAGCAGCGTGGTCTTGCCGGCGCCGGACCGGCCGCGGACCGCGACCAGCTCGCCCCGGTTCGCGGTGAACGAGACGTCGCGCACGGCCTCGACGTCGCCGTAGTTCCGGCTCACACCGGACACTGAAATGATCATGATTCCTGCCCCGGGAAAACGGCGACGTGGTCGGTCTCGAGCGTGAGCTTGACGCGCTCGCGCAGCGCCAGCTCGTCGACGAACGTGGCGGGCAGCTGCAGCCGGCCGCTGCGGTCGATCACCGCGTACTCCTCGGAGATCAGCTCCTCCACGCCCTCGTCGGTCAGCCGCGCGGACCGGCGGACCTCCGCGGAGGTGCGCCCGTCGCGGATCTGCACGGTGCGGCGGACCTGCGACGACACCGAGTGGTCGTGGGTGACGACGACGACCGTGACGCCCAGCTCCGCGTTGATCGTGCGCAGTGCGCCGAACACCTCCGCGGCCGTGGCCTCGTCCAGCTCGCCGGTCGGCTCGTCCGCGAACAGCACCTCCGGGTTGTTCGCCACCGCCACCGCGACCGCGACGCGCTGCTGCTGGCCGCCGGACATCTCGCCGGGCCGCCGGTTCGCCAGCTCGCCGACGCCGAGCATGTCGAGCAGTTCCGACGCGCGCCTGCCCGCGCCACGCCGGCGCCGGGCCAGCTGCTGCGGCAACTCCACGTTCTCCCGGGCGGTCAGGTAGGGCAGCAGGTTCCGCGCGGTCTGCTGCCAGATGAACCCGACCGTGTGCCGCCGGTAGGTCAGGCGCTTGCGCGGCGACATGGTGAGCAGGTCGTACCCGGCGACCCGGGCGATGCCGGCGGTCGGCACGTCCAGGCCGGACAGCACGTTCAGCATGGTCGACTTGCCGGAGCCGGACGCGCCGACGATCGCGATCAGCTCGCCGCGGTCGACGACCAGGTCCAGCCCCTGGAGCGCGAAGACCTCCACGCCCTCGGTCTTGAAGATGCGCACCAGGCCGTCGCAGACGATGTGCCCGCGCAGCCGGTCGGTGCCGCCCGCCCGCGCGGCGGCACGTTCGGCCGCCCGTCGCTGCAGGATGGCCAGATCTGGGGCCGCCATCAGTTCTCCTCTCCGAGGCGGAGCACCTCGCCGAGGCGCATCCGGCGATTCAGCCCGCTCTCCACCAGCAGGGCCAGCAGCAGCGCCGGCACCATGAGCAGCGGAACACCCAACACCAACACCGGGTCCACGTGGGTACGGACCGGAGCGCCGGCCGTGAACCCACCGAGCCCGAGCGCGGGCCCGAGCACCTGCGGCAACGCGATCCCGACCGCGCCACCGGCGAGCACCGCCACCGCGACCAGCGGCAACAACTCGTAGATCAGCAGCCCGCGGCCCTGCCCGGCGGACAGGCCCATGGTCCGCAGCCGGGACAGCGTCCGGCCGCGCCCGGCCGCGTCGGCCAGCACGGTGAAGCCCACCGCGAGCAGCGCCAGCAGCGTCGCACCGACCGCACCGGCCGCGAACGTGAAGCTGAGCACGCCGTTGACGCCGCCGGCCTCCATCGCGGCCCGGTACCCGGCCCAGGTGGTGACCGCGGCCCGCTGCTCCAGCTGCGTGTCCGGCACCGGACGGCCGAACACGCCCGCGAAGTAGTCCAGCTGTCCCTGGTCACCGGTCGCGGTCAGCTCCGCGGTGGAGAAGCCCTCGCCGGCGATCAGGAACCGGTTCGGCACGAGCTCCGCGTTCCGCGGCAGCGGCAGCGCGGCGGCCGGGAGCGCGATGAACGAGCGCGTGCCCAGGTCCAGGCCGGGCAGCGAGTCGACGACCGCGGCCACCCGGAACGCGTACCGGCGGCCCTGCACCTCGGTGGCGCCGGCCTCGCCGACCTCGGCCGCGACCGACGGCGACACCACGGCCGGGACCGGTGCGTCGTCCGTGGCGACCCGGGCCGCGTCCAGCAGCACCGGCGGCAGCGTGACGCCGCGCCCGCTGTCCCGCAGCACCCGCGCCATCGCCGGCCCGTCCACCACCAGCTGCTGGGCCTGGACGGTCTCGTGGCTGCCGGTGCCGAGCCGGTCCTGCAACCGCACGCCGGACTCCACGCTCAACGGCACCACCGAGGTCACCCCGTCGAGATCGGACAGCGCCCGCGCGGTACCGGACCCGAACGCGTACCCGGTCAGCTGTGCGTCGCCGGCCACCGCGCTGTCCGCGGCACGGTCCCGGGCGTACCCGACGGTGCTGGTGACGACGCTGGTGAACACGCCGGTGGCGATCGCCACGACCAGCACCGCGAGCGGCCCGAGACTGACCGGCGCGGCCCGGCCGGCCCGGGCCAGGCCGAGGAACGGCACCACGCTGCGGGACCGGTGCGCGAACCGGCCGACCTGGCGCAGCGGCCACGGGACCGACCGCACCGCGACCAGCGCGGCCGCGACCGCCAGCAGCACCGGCACGGACGCGAGGAACGGGTCCACGCCGACGTCCTGGCTGAGCCCGCGGCGGCGCAGCACGACCACGCCGAGCACCGCGAGCAGCAGCAGGAAACCCTCGACCGCGAGACGCCGTACCGACGGCCGCTGCGTGGTCAGGTCCTGCCGGCCGCCGAGGAACCCGGCCCGCATCGACATGGCCAGCACCGGTACGGAGACCGTGGCGACCAGCCCGATGCCGAGCACGGACCACCACTCCCCCGGCGCCGCCCGGCCGGGCAGCAGCGTGCCGGCGGCCCAGCCGGCGATCACCGCGGCCGGCACCACCACCGCGGTCTCGGCGAGCGTGCGCACGCCGATCGCGGTGCCGGTGCCGCCGCGGGCGCGCAGCAGCGACAGCTCGTCCCGCCGCCGGTCCACGGCCAGCCGGGCCGCCAGCACGATCAGGCCGAGCAGCGTGGCGACCAGCCCGGAGAGCACCACCGCGAGCAGCGCCGCGACCGCGCGCTGCCGGCCCTGGAAGGTCAGCAGTTCCCGGTCCAGCGAGGTGGTCAGCCGCAGGCCCTCGTCCGGCGGCGTGCGGGTGGCCTCGGCGATCGCGGTGATCAGCGGGGCCAGGCCGTCCGCGGTCAGCCGGTTCTCGTCGACGCGGTACCGCCACTCGTAGGCGAGCATCCCGGTGCCCTCCGCCGCCCGCCCCACGCCGGCCGCGTCCGTCAGCAGGGCGACCCGCCACGTCGTGTCCGTCGAGGCGGGCCCGCAGGCCACGGTGGCCAGCACGACGTCGTCCCAGTCCGGTGCGGCCGGGTCCAGCGGCGCGTAGACGCCGACGATCGCGGCCTCGACCGGGACGCCGTCCGGGCCGGCCACCGCGAACGCGGTGCCGACCTGCGCGCCCAGCCGGAACGCGGCCGCCTCGGAGATCATCACCTCGACCGGGCCGCTCGCCTTCGTGTCCGGCGCCCGGCCGGCCGTGATCCGCGTCCGGTCCGCGAGGCCGGCCTGATAACGGAACGACAGGCTGGGCGGGCAGGGCGTGGCGAACCGGCCCCGCGCCACGGTCACCGCGGGCTCGCCCGGGGCGGACGGGCCGCCACCCACCCGGGCGGCGAACCAGCGCTCGCCGATCGCACCGGGCAGCGGCGCGGGCAGCGTCACCCGGTAGCGTTCCAGTCCGCCCTCCGCGCCGGCGACCTGGACCCGGCCGTCGATCAGCGGTTCCGCGCCGTACGTGAGGTCGCGGGCCGCGTGGTGCAGCCCGCGCACGTCCGCGCGCAGGCCGTCGTCGGTGAACCCGTTCGCCAATCGGGGCACGCCGCTGACCAGCAGCGACGCCACCAGCCCGAGCGCCGCGAGGAGCGCCAGGTACCCCGCCGTGGCCCTGATCCGATGCAACAGCCTCATCGTCGCGTTCCTCACCGGTCCTCACCGATCCGCAGCTGCGCCACGGCCAGCTGGTTACGCAGGTTCACCCCGGACAGCGCGGACAGCGCGAGCGCCAGGCCGAGCAGCAGCGCGCCGGTCACCCCGACCGCCGGCCAGTCGACCTGCAACACCGGCTCCGGCACCGGCCGCTCCGCGGACGGCGTCAGCACCACCAGCGGCGCCATCGTGGCCGCGACCGCGATCCCGACGCCGAGCCCGGCCAGCACGCCCAGCCCGGCCAGGAACGCCTGCTCGATCAGCAGCGCGCGGGCCAGCTGGCGGGCGCCGACGCCGAGCGTGTGCAGCACCGCCATCTCGGTCAGCCGGCGGCGCCCGGTGGCGCGCACGTCCACCGCGATGCCGACGGCGGCCAGCAGCACCGCACCGAGCGCGGCCGCGAACAGGGCGGCCCGCGCGCCGACGCCGTACGGGTCGGAGTCCGCCGCGCCGCCGAGCGCGACCCGGTCCAGCACGGTCAGGCCGCTGAGCGCCCCGGCCGCGTCCGCGGCCTCGGCGCGGGCGCCCGGCCCGGCCGCCACCCACCACTCCTGCGGGCCACGGGTCAGGCCCCAGGTGTTGAACACGGTGGAGCTGAGCGACGGCAGGTCCACCAGCAGCGACGCGGACTGGGTGTCGCCGGGCAGCGAGTCCGCGCGGCCGGTGACGACCACCTCGACCGAGGCGCCACCGAGCGACAGCCGGGTCGTGCCGCCGACGTCCAGCCGCAGCGCGGAGAGCGCCGCCGGGGTCGCGACCACCGGCACCGACAGCCGTTCGGTGGCCTTCGGCACGACCGCGAACGTGAACGACCGGACCCCGAAGATCACCCCCTGCACCGTGAACGCGGCGCGCACCCCCGCCCCCTCGGCGGACGCCTCGCCGACCCGGCCGGCCCGGTCCGTGCCGTTCCACCGCGGCGTCGCACCGGTCAGGTCCAGCGGCGTGCCGTCCACGGCCAGCCCGGTCAGCGTCCAGTCGAGCCGCTCGCCGTTACCGCCGACCGCGTCGACGACGAACCCGGCCAGCCGGTCCGCGCCGGGCGGCAACTCCACGTCGAAGCGGGCCGTGTCGCCGGGCCACGTCTCGCCGAGCGGGAGCCGGTACGTCGTGCCGTGCCCGTCCGCGAGCACGGCCGTGGTCCGGATCGGCGAGCCGACACCGTCCCCGGAGAACGTGCCGGTCAGCCGGGTGCCACCGGCCGGCAGCGACACCGCCGGCGCGGTCCGCCGCGCCTCGGCCAGCCCACCGAGCAGCGCCTCCGCGCCGCCACCGGCCAGATCGTCGCGCAGGCGCAGCACGCCGGGCGCGGCCGCCGCGTCCAGCGCCACCATGTCGCCGAGCGCGTTCTCCGGGCCCATCCGCAGGCTGTCCCGCCAGGCGGGCAGCACGGTCGCGGCGCCGGGCAGCCCGGCCAGCTGCGCGGCGCGGCCGGCCGGCGCGACGCCGTTCTGCTCGACCAGCCGCAGGTCCGCGCCGGTGACGTGGTCCGCCTGATCCGCGTTGGACCGGGCGGACGTGCTGGCCAGGCACCACGCGACCGTGCTGACCGCGACCGCGAGCGAGAGCAGCAGCACCGGCCCGGCGTGCGGGCGGCGCCCGGCCTGCCAGGCGCCGAACGTCGCGGAGATCCACTGCTTGCGGTCGACCAGGCGCTCGGCCAGCCTCGTCACCGGCGGCAGCAGCCGCAGCGCGACCACCGTGCCGCCGAGCACCGCGATCGTCGGCGTGGCCGCGAGCAGCGGGTCGATGCCGAGTCCGCCGCCGGACCCGGCCAGTGGCGACGAGTACTGCCGCAGCTGCATCCAGCCGAGCCCGGCGAGCACGATCAGCAGCAGGTCCAGCCCGGCCTTCTGGAACACCGTACGTCTCGCCGGCCGGGCGCGGGCGGCCAGCTCACCGGCGTACGTGCCGCCCTTGCGCAGCGCGGGAGCCAGCATCGCGACACCGCAGCCGAGCGCGGCCAGCACCGCCACGATCCAGGCGAGCGCGTCCGTCGACGGGTCGAGGTCGATCGCGGCGTCACGCAGCAGCGGCAGGTCACCGGCCGCGCCGACCAGCCAGGTGGCCAGCGGCGGCGCGACGAGCACGGCCGGCAGCACCACCAGCAGCGCCTCGCGCGCGGCCAGTACGGCCAGCTGGTTACGGGCGGCACCCCGGGCGCGCAGCAGCGCGGTCTCGTCCCGGCGCTGCTCGGTCAGCAGGCCGGCGACCAGCAGCAGCGCGTACCCGCTGAGCACGATCACCAGCAGCATCGGGGTGACCAGCGCGGACCGGCCGACCAGTTCCGCGGTGGCCAGCCGGCCGGCGAGCGCGCCGATGTCCGACGTGACCAGCCCGGACCGGCCGAGCCCGGTCGCCTCCGGCAGCCCTTCGGAGACCACGGCCGCGTCCCGCGCGATCCGGCGCAGCTCCGCCAGCGCGACACCGTCCAGGTCCGGTTCCACCAGCCAGGCCGCGGACGCGTTCGTCAGGAAGGTCGCGGTGAACGTGTCCCGGCCGACCACGAACGGGCCGTAGCCCGACGACTGGTCCGGGGTCAACCGCCAGTAGGCGTCGTTGGTGTCCCTCGGCACCCACAGGCCGGTGACGGTCACGTCGGTGATCTTCTTGCTGACCCGGTCCAGGATCGGCACCGTGTCACCGGCGCGCACGCCGAGCACGGCCGCGGCGTCGTCGGCCAGCGCGGCCTGCGGCGCGTCCGGCGCCGGCCACGCGCCCGCCACCAGGTCCGCGTGGTCCTCGATGCCGTCCAGGAACACCACGGACGCGTACACCGTGCCGTCGTCGTCCGGCTGGGCGGTCCCGGTCGCGCCGACCAGCTGCCGGCCGGCCGCGTAGCCGGCCCCGGACACCACGGTCTCCCGCCCGCCGAGCCCGCCGGCCAGCCGCTCCCGCACCCTGCGGTCCCGCTCGTCCAGGCCGGCCGCGTCCCCGCCCGCCGATCCCCGGATCAGGATCGAGCGCTGATCACCGTCCGCCGCGGACACCGCGCCACGTGCGCCCGCGTCGACGACCTCCCGGCTGTAGCCGGCCAGGCCCGTCAGCAGCGCCGTCGCGATCAGTGTCGCCGCGACGGCCGCGACCAGCAGGCTCCTCGCCGCGCGGGCGCGCCGCATCACCAGCCTCATCGCCGCCGTCAACTCCTCACCCGGGCGGCGCTGTTCGCCTCCCTCAGTCAGACAGGAGAGGCGAGGCCCACGAAAAGGTTCGCAGGCGTCTCCGATTCGTGATCTAGCTACCGCTCGTCATGATCAGGAAACACGAAGCAGCGGCGGCAGCGGGCCTCATACGTGTAGGTTCCGTCGTCCGGCAGCGCCGTCGACGGCGCCAACCGCCTGATCATGGGCGTGCCGTGCTCCAGCACCTGCGTCCAGCCCGCGTCCATGCTCCGGCACACGTCACAGACCGCACGACGGTGGATCACCTTCTCCGGCGCCAGCTCCAGCAGCGCCCGGATCGGCGCGAACAGCTCACCGCGATGATCCAGGTCGATGCCGGCCGCCACCACCTTCACGCCCTTGCCCAGCGCCTCACCGAGCACGCCCACGTCCGCGACCGAGAACATGTGCACCTCGTCCACGCCGATCACCTGCACCGGCCGGTCCAGCGCGCCGCGCAGGCTCGCGACCTTCTCGGTCCGCAGACTGCCCCCGGCACGCGACACGATCTCGGTGTCCCGTCCGTGCCGCATCGACTGGAATATCCGGTGCGGCACACCGGCGTGCTCCAGCGGCGAGAGCAAGCTGATCATCTCCAGGCTCTTGCCACCCTTGACCGGGCCCACGATCACCGTCAGATCCACGGCGCCGATCCTGCCGCCCTGGCCCGGGGCTGCCAACCACGACCCGCCCGGGGGTCACGTTCATCACCCGGATGAAGATCAACCGCCGGATCTTCCCACTTCCGGCGGGGGCGCTCAGCGGTGCTCCCGCGGGCTCCGGTCAGCTGCCACTCACCATCCGGGGCCCGCGGTCGCGCGGGTTCAGCGAGCCCCGCGGTCGCGCGGGATCAGCGGGACCCCCGCGGTCGCGCGGGTCTCAGCAGGACTGCGGTCGCGCGAGATCAGCGGGGCCCCCGCGGTCGAGCGGGTCTCAGCAGGACTGCGGCGCGCGGGTTTCAGCAGGCGCCGCGGGCGCAGATCTCAGCAGGACCCGCCTGCGCGGGTTCCAGCAGGCGCCGCGGGCTCACGGTGCCTGCCGGAACCCGCGCGGGCGGTGGCTTCGATCGCCGTGATGCGGAAGCCGGCGCGGGAGTCGCCGGCCACATGCCTGGAGGCCTGCCGGTGGGCCGGTTGCCGGGTCCGGGCGGCCGACGTTTCTTGACTATGCGAGGTATGGCCGTTTGTGGGTTGCGTCCAGTGCATGCCTCCGGCGGGCCTCGGGCTCCGGGGAGGGCGGAGGTTCCGGCGTGCCCGGGGTTCGCCGGCCCGGCTGCTTCTTCGTGGGTGGAATGGGTTTCGTCTCGTGTGCCTGGCCGCGGTCTGCGCGGTGCGCACGAGGAAACGACGCACGCGTGGGGACGGTCGGGAGCGGCTCCGTCGCCGGTGGGCGGCCGGTCAGCTCTTGATGTAGGAAGTGGCCGTGCGCTGGTCGCCGGCCGCGGTCGCGAACTCGACGGAGAGCAGCCACTCCTGGCCGGGTGGCAGTGGGGTCGTGCCGATGGCGGTGCCGTCGCTGACGCGGGTGATCTGGAAGGGGACGGCGGTGCCGCCGGTCCGGGGGGTGACCGAGGCGGTCCAGGTGGAGATGACGCCGCCGGTGGTGCAGAGGCGCAGCCGGTACGAGCCGGTGGCGCCGTTCGGTTCCAGTGTCGCGCTGACGTCGCCGCCGGCCGCGGCCATGGTGACCTGGCCGGGTGGGCAGGTGGGGGCGGAGGCGGCGTCGGTGGGACGGAGGATGTTCCACAGCGAGGAGATGACCGGGATCAGGATCAGCAGCGCCAGCGTCACCCACCGGGACAGTCGCGACCCGCGCGTGGCGAGCGGCATCTCCTCCGGCTCAGGCTCCGGCCACGGGCAACCGTCCGCGCAGGGCTCCCAGGACAGCACGTGCCGGCTGCCGGCGTGGGTCAGGCGGGGGCCGCGCCAGCGGCCGCAGCCCCGGGAGTGGGCGCGCCGGTCGGCTCCGCCCATCAGCTCCGCGTGGACGCGCCGGACGTCCGCGGCGACCGAACCCTCGACCGGCCGGATGGCACGACGGCGCACCGGCGCCGCGTTGCGACCCGGCCACAGGGTATGCCGCCCGTCCATCCTCACCCCCTGCCCTAGATCCTAGGTCGCCCGCACCCGCCCGGGCGAGGCCCCGTCACCCCTCGGGACGGCGTGGCACGGTGTGGCTGATCCGCCCGGCGGCACTGCCGGTGGACCGAAGGACCGGCGCACCGTTCACCGAAACGGGCGACGGCGGCCCGGGCGCCCTGATGCCCGGCCGTGAGGCCGTCGCGCGGAATGCGACCGCGGAACGGATCGCCCGGTTTTCCGGCCGCGGGCGGATCACCCCTCAGGCAATGATCTTGGAGAGCGCAGCGGCGGCGATGTTGCGGCCGGTGAGCAGCAGCACGACCGGGCCGGCCGGGGACAGCGTGCCGGCCAGCAGCGCGGCCAGGCCGACCGCGCCGGCGCCCTCGACGATCAGGCCGCAGCGGGTGGCGAGGAGCCGTACCGCCTCGGTGATGTGGTCCTCGCCCACCGCGGCGAACTCGACGCCGTGCGCGGCGGCGAGGCCCGGCGTGATCGATCCGGGCTCCAGGTTGCCGGCCAGCCCGTCGGCGAGCGTGGGACCGACCTCGACCTCGGTGATCTCGCCGGCCTCGGCCGCGGCGGAGACCGCGCGAGACGCGGCGGACTCGACGCCGATCACCCGGATGCGCGCGGCCGCGGACGACCACGGCGAGGCCGCGGCACGGGTTGGGCCGTGCGCGGCCAGCACGGAGCCGGCGAGCAGGCCGCCGCCGCCGACCGGGACCACCGCGGTGAAGCCGCCGTGCAACTGGTCGCGGACCTCGGCCAGGCAGGTGGCCTGGCCGGCGATCACGTACGGGTCGTTGTAGGCGGAGACGAACGCGGCGCCGGTCCGCTGCGCCAGCGCGAGCGCGTGCACCTCGGCGTCGTCGTAGGACGAGCCGTGCAGCACCGGGTCGACGCCCAGCCGGCGCAGCCCGTCGATCTTGGCGGGTGACGCGTTCGCCGGCACGACGACCGTGACCGGGACGCCGAGCCGGGTGGCCGCGTACGCCACGCCGAGCCCGTGGTTGCCGGCGGACGCGGTGACCACGCCGGCGTCGGTACCGCCGAGCGCGGCGACGGCCGCGAGCGCACCCCGGACCTTGAACGACCCGGTCGGCTGCATCGTCTCGAGCTTGGCGTAGACGTCCGCGCCGACCAGGTCGTCGAGCGGGAGCCGGACCAGCGGCGTGGGGGCCAGTTCGGCGGCGACGACGTGGCGGGCGTGGTCCAGGTCGGCCGCGGTGGGCGGTTCGACCGTCCGGAGCGGGCTCCCCACGTCGGTCATGACGACCACCTTTCCCTACGGTGACGGTCGACACCGTAACAGGCGAATGATCAACCGGCCTCTCCGGAGGCCCGGCGCCGGGCCCGGTCGAGCAGGTCGTCGAGCTCGGGCAGGAGCGCGACCGGTGGGTTCAGCACGGCGGCCCAGCCCTGCACCGCGTACGCCGGGTGCGGCATGAGCACGCCGATCCGGGCGAGGTCGACGCCGGCGCGGTGCTCGGCCGCGTCCGCGGGCGGGTAGCCGAAGCGGCGGGTGAACTCGGTCCGGCCGAGCGCGATGTTGAGCCGGAACACGCCGGGCCGGTCCAGCCGGGACTCCTCGTCGACGCCCGGGGTGTCCCGGGTGACGATCGTGGCGAACGGCATGCGGTGCGAGACGCCGGCGAAGAAGAAGCGGTCACGGTTGGCGGACTCGTCCGCGACGAACTCGGTCACGCCCGGGATGTTGCGGATCCGTTCCGCGATCTCCGGTGCGGTCGGCCCGTCCAGGCCCACGGACGCGAGGTGCCAGATCGCGTCCGCGTCCGCGATCAGGTCCGCGGTGAGCGGGAAGTGCCCGTGCCCGGCGTCGTCGCGGCCGACCAGGTCACCGGCGGTGGCGCCGACGTTGAGCCCGTCCGCGAGCGCGGCCTCGAACGTACCCTCGGCCGGTTCCGCGAGGCCCACCGCGGCGCTGGCGCCGAGGCTGCCGGCCACGAAGAGGTACCGGTCGCCGAGGACGCCGGCCGCGATCCGCCCGGCCGGGTTCCAGCGCAGGTTCAGGTCGCCGTGCTCCCAGCCGGCCGCGTCCCAGGAGGCGCCGTGCCGCTGCAGGTGCGCGTTGTGCGCGTGCAGCAGCGTGGCGCCGCGCCGGCGCTCGCGCTCCCGGATGTCGATCAGGTTGCGGGCCATCCAGGCGTCCCGGAGCCCGATCAGGCGCGTGACCCGGACGTTCAGCTCGTCCGGCGCGGCCGCCGCCGCGTGGTACCGCAACAGCCACAGCGCGGTCTCCGCGTGCGTCACGTCGTCGGTGAGCCCGGCCGCCCAGAGCGCGCCGAGCAGGTCGTCCGCGATGATCCGCAACGCGGCCGCGTCCGGGCTCAGGCCGGGCGACCTCGCCGGGTCCAGCACCGCCTCCGGGCTCGACCAGCGCGCGTCCGGGCCGGCCAATTCCTCGATCCGCGCCCGGCTCGCCGAGATCCGGTCACCGACCAGATCGAACGCGCGCAGCAGGTACGGGCGGGGGCTCGGCGCGGAGTCCACCTCGGTCGGCGCGTCGAAGCCGTGGAACGAGATCCGGTCCGCGGGCGCCACCGACGCGTTGTGCTCGCGCAGCCGGACCACCAGGTCCCGGTTGCCGGTGACGGTGCCCCAGCCGTGGCTGAAGCCGTCGGCCAGCACCGTGTCCAGGTCGGTGTCGGCAGCGCCGCGGACGTGGTCGTCGACGAGCCGGGCACGCACCCGGTCCGTCTCCAGCGCGATCGACCGGAAGCCGCGCGCGGCGACGGCGAGGAGCACCTCGTTGCGGAGGGTCTGGAACGCGGGCTCACCGTGGTGCGGCTCGCCGATCGCGAGCACCTCCACCGGTGTCGGGCGGGTGTCCAGCAGGGCGAGCAGCGGGGCGAGATCGAACGTCATAGGCCTCTACCGTATCGTTGAATCTCCTGTTGAGGCTTTGCTGCCTCTTGACCTCGGAGCGTGGCGTTGAAGTCTCAACGACCGGTCGACCTGGCGCGGGAGCACGGGCTGTCCGCGCAGGCGATCCGCAACTACGAGGCGGACGGCGTGCTGCCGCCGGCCGAGCGCACCGCCAGCGGCTACCGGATCTACACGGACGCGCATGCGGCGGCGCTGCGGGCGTTCCTGGCGCTGATCCCGGCGTACGGCCACGCGACCGCGCGGACCATCATGCGCGCGGTGCTCGGCGGCGACCCGGACGCCGCGTTACGCGCCGTCGATCAGGGCCACGCGCTGCTGCTGCGGGACCGGGAGACGCTGGACTCGGTCGAGATCGCCATAGCCATATTGTCCGAGATATCGCCGGAAAAGCGGGTGAATCTGCAGATCGGGGACGTGGCCCACCGGCTGGGCGTGACACCGGCGACGCTGCGCAAATGGGAGGCGGCCGGCATCCTGACACCGCGCCGGGACCGCACCGGCCAGCGGATCTACGACGAGGACGACCTGCGCGACGCCCAGCTCGCCCACCTGCTCCGGCGCGGCGGCTACCGCCTGGACCACATCGCCACGGTCACCGCGCAGGTCCGCGCGTCCGACGGCACCGGCGCGCTGGCCGAGTCGCTGACGCGGTGGCGGAGCCGCCTGACCGCCCGCGCCCGCGCGATGCTGACCGCGGCCGCCCGGCTGGACGCCCTGCTCGGCGCCGAATCCGGCCGGTGAGCGCCCGGCGCCGTGGTGCCGCCCGGCGTGGGCGGCACCACGACCCCGCTCAGTCCGTCACGCGTGGCAGCGTCTGCGCGGCCTTGAGTGCGGCCGCCGCGGACGAGTACGGGTTGTACGTGTAGGACCGGGACAGCGTCCCGGGAATCGTCCAGTACTCCGCGGACAGCTTCGCCGGGTCGGTCGCGATCTCGCCGCGGACCGGTACGTCGTCGCCGTCGTCCCAGCCCCAGGGGGCGTTCGCCGAGTTCGTGCCGCAGCTGAACGTGCCGGTGCCGCACCCGCCGGACGTGTCACCCGCGAACGTGCCGAGGCCGGCGAACAGGCTCGCGTTCGCCCGCTGCGCCCACAGGCCGTCGCCGGCGAAGATGTCGATCAGGCGGTACCGCACGTCCCGGTCGTCCGGCCCGCTCGGCGTCTCGCCGGTGGTGGACGGGTAGTAGACGACGCCGTCGCCGTTGATCTGGTACTGCGGCCACGCCTTCAGCCCGTGCCCCTGCGCCTCCTGCGCGGTGACCGGGTGCTGGAACGAGTCGTGCGGCGAGGACGCGAACTGCAGCGTGCCGTCGCTGTTCTCCCGCCCGGCGGTCCAGCTGCTGCCGGCCGGCAGGTAGGAGAAGAAGTCGCTGTGCGCGACCGTGACCGCGGAGCGCAGCACGCCGTAGTCGGTGCCGTTCTTCTCGATCGCGAGCAGCACGCCCTCACCGTCGTTCTCGTGCTCGGTCTCGAAGAACGGGTGGTCCACCCAGTCCCGCGGGTGGAAGAACAGGTAGGTGATGAACCAGTGCGAGCCGGTCTCGGCGACCGAGTAGTACGCGGCCGCGGACAGGTCGGCGCCGGCCGCACCGGTGTTGTCCCAGTTGTCGCGGCCGTTGAGGTTGCCGTCGAAGTCGACGCGGGTGACGTAGTCGGACTTGCCGCCGAGCGCGTGGCTCCCGGTCTGGTCCACGTCCTGGTGGTGGATCGGCGCCCAGCGCAGCGCCAGCTCCGCCCGGCTCGGTGCGGCCGAGGCCGGTGCGGCGGCCGCGAGCACCGCGACGCCGGTGGTGATCAGTGCGGTGGCGATCGCCCTCTTCGCATTCATGCACGGGAATATAGAGGGGACGACTGATCACCTGAATGTCCCGGAAACGAACGATCGGTACGACCGTGGTGTGGTTCCGGTGACGCGCTTGAACGCGACGCTCAGCGCGCTCTCCGAGCCGTACCCGACCGCGTGCGCGATCGCGGCCACCGTCTCGCCGCGCCGCAACCGGTCAGCGGCCAGCTCGATCCGCCATCCGGTGAGGTACTCCAGCGGTCCGCGCCCGACCGTGGCCTTGAACCGCGCGGCGAGCGTGGACCGGGAGACCGCGGCCGTGGCGGCCAGCTCCGCGACGGTCCACGGGTGCGCCGGGCGGGCGTGGATCGCGCGCAGCGCCGGCGCGACCACCGGGTCCGCGAGGCCGCGGAGCCAGCCGGTCGCGGCCGGCAGGTGCAGGCGCAGCACCCGGATCAGCATGGCCAGCGCGAGATGCTCGGCGACCAGCGTGGCACCGGCCCGGCCGGCCCGCAGCTCCGCGTCGATCTCGCCGACCGCCCAGCCGACCGCGGCGGCCTCGGGCGTCCCCGCGGGCACGTGGATCACCGGCGGCAGGCCGTCCAGCAGCACCTCCCGCGACCGTCCGGCCATCTCGAACCGGCCGCCGATCGCGACGAAGTCCGCCCCGTCCCCGGCGTGCGCGAAGCCGTCGCGCACCTCCCGGAAGACCTCCGACGCGGGCGACGGCGCCACCTCCACCGCGCCGGCCAGCACGAACGGCACCGGATGGGTGACGATGAAGCAGTCCCCGGCGGCCAGCGGAACGGTGGTGCCGGCCACGATCAGCAGCGCCCGTCCGGTGCGGACCAGGTTGAACTTCACGTCCCGCGACGCGTCGAACGCGACCGCCCACTCGCCGCCCGCGATCAGCCCGGCGGACACCCGCCCGGTCGCCCCGAGCAGCCGCAGCACGTCCTCGAGCGGATCCACGCGCGGCCCTCCTGGACGCCGGCTAAAGAAACAAAGACATTCAACCATTCAGGGTACGAGCGCCACCTCGTACGGTCGACGCATGAGACCAACGGCAGAGGACGTCACCCGCGGCCTGGACCTGCGCGGCAGGCGCATCATCATCACCGGCGGCGGCTCCGGGCTGGGCGCCGAGACCGCCCGGGTGCTGGCCCGCGCGGGCGCGGAGGTGACCGTCGGCGTGCGTACCCCCGTGCCGACGCCGCCGGCCGGCGTGCGGGCCCGGCCGCTGGACCTCGCGGACCTCGGCTCGGTCCGGGCGTTCGCGGCGGCGTGGGACGGGCCGCTGGACGCGCTGATCGCGAACGCGGGCGTGATGGCGCTGGCGAACCGGCGGCTGAGCCCGGCCGGCTGGGAGATGCACCTGGCCGTCAACCACCTCGGCCACTTCGCGCTGGCCACCGCGCTGCACCCGGCGCTGCGCGCGTCCGGGCACGGCCGGCTGGTGGTGCTCTCCTCCGGCGCGCACCGCGACCACCCGCTGGACCGCGACGACCCGCACTTCGCGCACCGGCCCTACGACCGGTGGGCCGCCTACGGCCAGTCGAAGACCGCGGACGTGCTGCTCGCCGTGGAGGCCGCGCGGCGGTGGGCCGGCGACGGCATCCTGGCGAACGCGGCCAACCCCGGCTGGGTGATGACCGGCCTGCAACGGCACGTCGACGACGCGACGATGACCGCGATGGGCGCGACGGACGCGAACGGCACCGTCATCCCGCGGCCGTACTCCCGCACGCTCGCCGAGGGCGCGGCCGGCCCGGTCACGCTGGCCGTGTCCGCGACCACCACCGGCGCGTACTACGAGGACACCGCGCCGTCGGCGAACGTGGCCCCGCACGCGACCGACCCGGAGACGGCCGCGTGGCTGTGGGACCACGCGTCAGAGGCCGTCCGAGCGGCGTAACCGCCACCGTGGCACACCCGCGGTCGCCAGCTGCGCCGCCAGCTCCGGCGCCGGATCGTCGAAGAACACGGCGACCTGGTGCACGTCCGCGAGCGCGCAGGTGGCCGCGAACGTGCCCACATTGATCGAGTCGACGGACTCCGCCGCGGCCAGGTCGACGATCAGGCGCAGCGGCCGGGTGCGGCGCACCGCGTGCACCAGCATCTGCCGCAGCTGCACCGCGTCCTCCACCCCCACGTCCCCGATCGCGCGGATGACCAGGCTGCCGTCCGCGCGCGTGGAAACATGCAACGTCATGTCCATGAATGCCTTCCGGCGAATCGGAGTGCGTCCGGCGAGGGACCGTCGGGCGGACACGGTATGACCCGCAGGTTAACGAACCACCGGCCGCTGGTCGTTAACCGTGTTGCGAGTCGGACACATTCCGGTCCGCCCGGCCCTCACCGCGCACCCTCCGGCACGCCGCCCGGCATCGGTGTCAGGACAGCAGCGTGCGGATCTCCGCGGCGAGGGCGACGGAGGCCTCGATCTCGACCTTGCGGCGGGAGACGCTCTCGACGTTGAAGCCGAACGGGAGCCCGAGCCGGCGGCAGAACGCGATGAGCTCGCGCGCGTTCGACACGCACTGGTCGTACGACTCGTTCAGCGGGTCCTCGGTGTGCCGGAGCGTGTTCTCCAGCCAGCGCGGGACGTCGACGCCGAGCCACTGGAGGAACTCCAGCGTCTTGACCGAGCCGCAGACCGACAGCGTCAGGATGACCGGCCGTGGGGCGACGCCGCGCTCCCGGCAGGCGTAGAAGTAGTCGGACAGCATGCTCTTGGTGGCGCCGACGTCGTAGACCACCTGGGAGATGAAGAACGCGACGCCGCGCTGCTGCTTGTCCAGCATGCGCAGGTGCTCGTCACCGCGGCGGGTGTAGCGCTCGGTGATGCTGACCGCGCCGAGCGCCAGGTCGCCGCGGATCTCCCGGCGCAGCGCGTGGGCCTGGCCGAGGTGGGTGTGCACCGGCTTGTCGCCGGAGGAGGCGCCGACGAAGACGCTGAGCACGCGGTCGGTGTCGACGGAGCGCAGCCACTCGGCGAGGTCGGTCTCGGGGTACTTGCCGACGCACCGGTAGACGATCACCGAACGGTCCCAGCCGGTCAGGTGCGTGTCGTGGAACGACGCCGGGTCCATGGTCGGCAGGTACGGGAACGGGCGCTGCTCCGGGTTGCGGTCGCTCTCGTCGTCGATGTCGTAGAGGATCAGCCCGTCGATGTCGACGGCGGCGAGCCGCTCCAGCGTGCGGCCGGCGATCTCGGCCGCCTGCGCGGGGTCGGTGGACCGGCGGGGTGGCGTGATGCCCACCAGCAGGGGCTCCCCGCCTGTTTCGATCATCTGCCGGAGACTCGGCCTGGTTGCAGCGGACATAGCCGCCAAGCCTACCGAGCGTGATCCGCTTCTGCCGACCGCGTCCCACGGGTCAGTCGCATGCGGCGACCGCGGCCTCCCGGCTGATCACGACGCTGGTCTCCGAGATCGCGCTGTTGATCAGGATGCCGGCGCAGTCGAGGTCGCCGGCGGCCATCTCCAGCAGCACCGACCCGGGCACGCCGACGTTGAAACGCCGGCCGAACGTGCGCGCGTAGACCGGCGGGTCGGCGAACGTGAGGATGCGCGGCCGCCCGTCGCCGTGCGTGGTGCGGCCGACGCCGAACCCGGCGCCGGACGTGCCGTCGGCCGCGACCGGACCGGACCCGACCGCGCCGACGATCGAGTTGCGGAACACGCCGATCAGGTGTGCCCAGTTCTCGTCGGTCCGGTCTCCGGCATACGCGGCCAGGGCGTCGGAAAGCGGCGAATCGCTCATGCCCGAGCACTATAGATCCTGCGGTCATATCAATATTTGGCTATGGTCGGGCACATGACTCACGTCCGCCCGTTTCTGGAAGAGGTCGTGCTCGACGCGGTGGCGGCGTCGCTGCGCGCCCGGGGTCAACGGGTGGTCCGGCTGGACGCGTACGGCTGGACCGAGGACGACGATCCGCACCGGGAGATCGCGGCCGCGCTCGACCTCCCGGCCGGCGACGACACCTCCCCGGACGGGCTCCGGCACGCGCTGGACGGGGTACGCGCCCCGGACGGCCTCGCGCTGGCCTTCGTCGGCTACGACGGTTTCGCGGCCGCGCGCCCGGAGACCGCCCGCGCGGTGCTGACGGTCATCGACGAGTGGTGCGCGGCCGGGCCGCAGCGGTCCTGCCTAGTGCAGCCGCCGGTGGACGGCTAGCCCTCGGTTCCACCACAGCGACAGTCCCCCGCCGGTCACCACCAGGACCGCGCCGGCCAGCAGGAACCAGAACGAGACCTCCACGTCCTGCCGGTGCAGGCCGATCTCCCGGGGCAGGTCGCCGAGCACGTCGGTGAGCTGCTCCGAGTCCTCGGCCTTGAAGTACTGCCCGCCGGTCAGGTCCGCGACCGCGGTCAGCGCCTCCTCGTCGATCTCCTGGATCCGCCGGCCACCGCTGCCCCAGCCGCCGGGGTCGCGCCCGCCCGGCCCGCGCCGGCCGGAGAACGCGTCCGTGCCGATCTGGTCCGGCGTGCACACCATCTGCGCCGGCTCGGTCGTACCGAAGCCGATCGTGAAGATCCGCAGTCGCCGCGCGGCGGCCTGCTCGGCCGCGGTGACCGGGTCGACGCCGGTGCTGTTCGCGCCGTCGGTGAGCACGACGATCGTGTCCGGCTGGAACGCGGCCGGGTCCGCGACCGGTGGGTCGCCGATGTCCACGCCGGTCGCGGCCACATTCGGGTTGATCTCGGCGATCGCGTCGATCGCGGTCAGGATCGCCGCGCCGATCGCGGTGCCGCGCGCGGTCTTCAGCCCGTCGATCGCGGCGAGCAGCGCCTCCTTGTCCTCGGTCGGCGCGACCAGCAGCCCGGAGATGCCGGAGAACGCGACCAGCCCGATCCGGGTGCCGTCGCGCTGCTCGCGGATGAACTCGCGGGCCGCGTCCGCCGCGACCGCGAGCCGGTTCGGCGCGATGTCCGTGGTGCACATCGAGCCGGACACGTCGATCGCCAGCAGGATCGTCGTGTCGTTCGACGGGACCGCGAGCGACGCCTGCGGCCGGGTCAGCCCGCCGGCCAGCGCGGCCAGGCCGGCCAGGAACAGGATCACCGGCACCCGGCGGCGCCACGACGACCGGGCGGGCAGCGCGGCGCGGATCAGCGCCACGCTGGAGACGCGCAGCGCGGCCCGTTTGCGGCGCCGGAGCAGCCACCACCGGGCGATCAGCAGCAGCGGTACGACCAGCAGCGCGAGCAGGCCCAGCGGCCACGCGACCGACATCAGATGATCCTCCCGTGCCAGCGGGTGTGCAGCAGCGCGCCCACGGCGAGCAGCAGCAGCGCGGCCCCGGCGAACGGCGCGGTCAGCTCGACCGGCTCCCGCTTCGTGGTCAGCCGCAGGTCGATGCCGCCGGTGGTGTCCGCGAGCGCGTCCGCGTCCCCTGCGGTGTGGTATTCACCGCCACTGACCTGCGCGATCGCGGTCAGCAGCGTCTCGTCCAGCGCGGTGGTGAGCCGGTACCCGTCGACCTCGACGGTGGCGCCCTCGGGTGTGCCGACGCCCACGGTCTGGATCCGCACCCCGGCCGCCGCGGCCAGCCCGGCGGCGGCCTCCACGTCCGGGCCGCCGGTCTCCTCGCCGTCGGAGAAGAGCACGATCGTCGCGGACGGCCAGTAACCGAGGTCCGGTGGCGCGGCGTCCGGGTCCACCACCACCGGCTTCCCGGTGATCGCGCCGAGCGAGACCATGATCGCCTGGCCGAGCGAGGTGCCGCCGCCGGCCCGGGCCCGGCCGATCGCGGCGATCGCGAGGTCGTGGTCGTCGGTCGGCGCCTGCGTGTTCAGCGCCTGATCGCCGAAGACGACCACGCCCACGTCGACCGACTCCGGCTGCCGCCGGACGAACTCACCGGCCGCGGCCTGGGCCGCGCCGAGCCGGGTCGGGCTCACGTCGTCCGCGGCCATGCTGTTGGAGATGTCGAACGCCAGGATGACCGTGCCGGCCACCCGCGGCACCGCGACCTCCGCCTCCGGCCGGGCCGTGCCGGCCAGCATGACCGGCAGCGCGGCGAGGAAGAAGGCCCAGGGCAGGTGTCTTCGGACCGCCGCGCGCCGGTCCTTCGCGGCGACCAGACCGGCGGACACCAGCACGCGGGTACGACGGCGGGCCAGCCACACGTAGGCGGCGATCGCGGCGGCGGTCAGCGGCACGGCCGCGATCAGCACGGCCGGGTAGAGCACGGTCATCGGCGTACCCTCCCGGACCCGTGGGTCATCGAGACCAGCGTGCCGAGCAGGTCGGCGTCCGTGGTGACCCGGTGCGCGGCCACGCCGGCCCGCCGCATCGCGGTCGTGATCAGCGACTCGCGGCCGTCGACCTCCTCGGCGAGCCGCCGGCGCAGCAGCGGGTCGCCGGTGTCGACCAGCAGCTGCTCGCCGGTCTCCGCGTCCTCGACCAGCACCAGCCCCACGTCCGGCAGTTCCAGCTCGGCCGGGTCGACCACGCGCACCACCACCACCTCGTGCCGGTGGGTGAGCATCGCGAGCGGCTTCTCCCAGCCGGGGTCGCCGATGAAGTCGGAGACCACGAAGATCAGGCTGCGTCGCTGCTTCGTGGTGGCGGCCGCGAACGTCAGCATGCGCGCGAGGTCGGTGGTCCGCCCGGTCCCGCCGCGGGCCGGCTTCATCAGCTCACCGGCGATCCGCAGGATCTGGTCGCGGCCGCCGCGCGGCGGGACGACCCGCTGCGCGTCGTTGTCGAAGAGGATCGCGCCGACCCGGTTGCCGCCCCGCGACACCAGCCGGGCCAGGCTGACCGACAGCTCCGCCGCGACCGACTCCTTGCCCTGGTCGCCCGGCCCGAACCGCATGGACGCGGACCGGTCCACGACCAGCCACGCGGTCAGTTCACGGTCCTCGGTGTACTGCCGGACGAACGGCTCGTCCAGGCGCGCGGTCACGTTCCAGTCGATGTGCCGGACGTCGTCCTCGGCCGTGTACGCGCGCAGGTCGGTGAAGTCGAGCCCGGTGCCGTGCCAGACCGTGCGGTAGGCGCCCTGCAGCCGCCCGTCGAGCCGGCGGCCGAGCCGCCACTCCAGGCGCCGCAGCAGCCGGTCCGGTGCCGAGGTCATCGCCGGCCGGCGGGCTCGGGCACGGGCAGGTTCGCGAGGATCTTCTGCAGGACCAGGTCCGCGGTGACGTCGTCGGAGAGCGCCTCGTAGGACAGCACGAGCCGGTGCCGCAGCACGTCAAGAGCAAGATCGGTCAGATCCGCCGGTACGACGTAGTCGCGCCCGCGGATGAACGCCAGCGCCCGGCCGGCCAGCACCAGGCTGATCGAGCTGCGCGGGGAGGCGCCGTAGGTGACGTACCGGGCCAGGTCGTCCAGCCCGATCCGGCCCGGTTCCCGGGTGGCGTGCGCGAGGTTGACCGCGAACTCGATCAGCGACGGGTCCACGTACACCTGGTCGGCCTGTCGTTGCAGCGAGACCAGCGTGTCCGGGTCGATGATCCGCTGGATCACCGCGGCCGGGGCGAGCGCCCGCTCGACGATCACGAACTCCTCGGTCACGCTCGGATAGCCGACCAGGACCTTCATCATGAACCGGTCGGTCTGCGCCTCGGGCAGCGGATACGTACCCTCGCTCTCGATCGGGTTCTGCGTCGCCATCACCAGGAACGGGTTCGGCACCCGGTGCGTCTCGCGGCCGATCGTGACCTGCCGCTCCTGCATCACCTCCAGCAGCGCGGACTGCACCTTCGCCGGCGCCCGGTTGATCTCGTCGGCGAGCAGCAGGTTCGTGAAGACCGGGCCGAGCGACACCTGGAACTCGCCGGTCGGCTGGTGGTAGACGCGGGTGCCGAGGATGTCCGCCGGCACCAGGTCCGGCGTGAACTGCACCCGGTGGAACTCACCGCCGATCGCCTCGGCCAGCGACTTCACCGCGAGCGTCTTGGCGAGACCGGGCACGCCCTCGACCAGGATGTGGCCGCGGGCGAGCAGCGCCACGACCAGCCGTTCGAGCAGCGGATCCTGCCCCACGATGGTCTTCTTGACCTCGTAGAGCACCTGCTCGATCGGTCCTTCCGGCATGGTTTCTCCTTCTCGTCTACAGGGGCGGGGCCTGGCCGTCGCCCTCGCTCGCGCCGAGCGCGGCACCGATCGGGACCGCGAAGCCGATGCCGATGAACGTGCCCGCGTCGGTCGGGTTCGCCAGCGCCACCACGATGCCCACCACCTCCGCACGGTCGTTGATCAGCGGCCCGCCCGAACTGCCCGGGTTGACCGCCGCGTCGAACTGGATGAGTCCCGGCAGATCGGGCTCGTTCCCGCGATCCAGCGTGCGATCGAGCGCGGAGACGACCCCGCTGGTGGTGGTCCCGGTCAGGCCCAGCGGGTTGCCGATCGCCACCACCGCCGCACCGACCCCGACGGCACCACCCAGCGTGGCCGGGACCAGCGTCTCCGGCAGCCGGTCCGGTCGCAGCACCGCGATGTCCAGGTCCGGCTGGGCCCGCGCGATCGTCGCCGGCGTCGTGCTGCCGTCCGGGTACGTGACGGTGATCGCCTGCCCGTTGTCGACCACGTGATGAGCGGTGAGGACCGTGCCGTCCGCGTTCGCCAGCACCCCGGTCCCGGTCGACCCGCCGGCGGTTATCCGCACCACGGACGGCAGCACCGCCTCGTAGATCTGCGGCACGCTCAGCGGCCCCTCCGACGCGCTCGGCGACGGCGCCGCCGCCGACGGCACGGCCGCCGGCTCCCCGCGGGCGCTCTGGAACACGACGAGCCCGGTGATGACGACGGCCCAGACCGCGACCGCACCGGTCAGCAGCCGCCGCCGGTCCAGCCGCCGCCCCGGCCGCGCCCCGCCCTCCGGCGTCCCGCCCGGCACCGGGGGCGTCCCGGCCGGCACCGGGGTCGTCCCGGCCGGCTGCGAAACGGACGCGGGGTCGCGCACCACGGTCATCACCACCGGCGCCCGACGGTCGGTCTGCATCCACCGACTGTAGGAGCCCCACCTCGGAATCCGCCAGGCAAGTGGAACACGCTACGTAGCGGAACCCGGCGGACACGCCACGACTCGTACCCTGGCTGCGCGCTTTCCGCCGGACCGCCCGCCCGCGGCGACCCCGCGCGGACCCGATGTGCGGGATGCTTGGCCGGTGCAGCGTCCAGAGACACCGAAGGCCGCCCGCCGCCGCGGTCCCGCGGATCTCGCCCGCTGTCGCCCCATATCGTCCTGGATCCTGATCGCCACCTGCATCGCCATCCTGGGCGCGGTTGCTGCCGCCGGCGGGTGGATGTGGACCCAGACCGACGTGAGCGGAAGCATTCCCACCGATGGACTGACACCGAAAGAGCTGGCGGAGACACGGCTACGGGCCGCGCAGCTCCGCGCGGACGTCATCCGGAACATCCTGGGCGTCGCGGCCGGCGCCGGAGCCGTCATCGCGCTGATCCTGACCCTGCGGCAGACGATCGTCGATCTCCTTTGCGCCTGTCTCCGGATGCCCTACGATCCGGAACCGGGCTCGACGGACGCGACACCCCTCGGAGCGCTCACCGCCGGCGGCACACCGGAGGCCGACGCCATCACCCGGCAGGAACGGGAGGTGCGGCTGACCGCCCCAGAGCATCATCGCCCGGCACCTGAAGAATCCGGCGCCGCGGCCCCACGGCGGCATACCTCGACGCGTCCGAGGCATCCTTCCTCGGCGCGGCGAGCTTCGGCCGCTGCGTGGCGGACGATGCGGAATTCGGCCGGTCGGTGTTCTACCGGCGAGCCGTCTTCAGGGACTCGACCTTCGCCGAGCGGGTCGGCTTCAGCAGGGCGCTGTTCTTCGGCGACGTGCTGTTCCGGGGCGCGGAGCCGGCGGCGACGGACTTCGACGGATGCCGGTTTCTCGGCCGGGCCGACTTCTCGCAAGTCGTCTTCCACGCCGGCATCCGGATGCGCGACCTGGAGTTCGGTGAGCCGATCGCGCTGACCGGCAGCATCACCGGGTCGACGACGGACCGGCTCTGGGTTCCCGGCGGGTGGGAGATCGGTGCGGAGCTCGATGGCGTTCCCGCCTACTTCTCCGTGGCGGAAGCGTCGCGCACGCCCCTCGAACCGGACGGTCCCGCAGCCGACCCGGGGAGCGCGGGACACGCCGCCGCGGATCTCACCGAGGTGCATCCGGGAGTGATCGCCGCCCGGTCGACGCGACCGACACAGTTCGCCAGGGCGCTGGGCACGAACGAACCGCCCACCCGCCGATAGTGGCCCGGGGCGCTACCGGGTGCCGGCCGGTGGGCGTGGGGTGAGCAGGCCGCGGTGGAAGGCCTCGGTGACCGCGGCGGCGCGATCGTTGACCTTGAGTTTGGCGTAGATGCTGAGCGTGTGGGACTTGACCGTGGCCTCGGTCAGGAAGAGCTTGGTGGCGATCTCCCGGTTGGTGGCGCCGGCCGCGATGAGCCGCAGGACCTCGATCTCGCGCGGGCTGAGCGGGCTCGGCGGTGGGGTGCGGACGCGGTCCATCAGCAGCGCGGTGACGGACGGCGCCAGCACGGGCTCGCCGCGGGCGGCGGCACGGACCGCGCGGGTCAGGTCCTCGCGGGTGGCGTCCTTGAGCAGGTAGCCGACCGCACCGGCCTCGATCGCGGGCAGCACGTGATGGTCGGTGTCGTAGGTGGTCAGTACCAGCACGCGGGTCTCCGCGGCGAGTTCCCGGGTGGCGGCCAGACCGTCGGTGCCGGGCATGCGCAGGTCCATCAGCACCACGTCGGGGTGCAGCGCGCGGGCCAGCCGGATCGCCTCGGCGCCGTCGCCGGCCTCGCCGGCCACCTCGAAGCCGGGGTCCGCGTCGAACAGGCTGACCAGGCCGTCGCGGACGATCGGGTGGTCGTCGACGATCAGCAGCCGGATCGGCGCGGCGTCGCTCATGCCGGTCTCCCGTCGTCGATGGTGCGCAGCGGCACGCGGGCGGAGACGCCGGTGCCGTCGCGCGCGTCGGACTCGATCTGCAGCGTGCCGGAGAGCGCCTCGATCCGCTGTCGCATCGCGGTCACACCGAAGCCACCCGCGAAACCGCCGGCCCCGGCGGCACCGGACCCGCCACCGGACCCGCCACCGGACGCGGCACCGGACCCGCCACCGGACGCGGCCGCACCTGCACCGTCGCCGGTGGCCGGGAAACCGCGGCCGTCGTCGCGGATGTCGAGAGCCACCTCGGCGTCCAGGAAGGACAGCGTGACCCCGGCGCGGGTGGCGCGGGCGTGCTTGGCCACGTTCGTCAGTGCCTCCTGCGCGACGCGGAGCAGCGCGTCCTCCGCGTCCGGCGGGATCGGCAGCGGCGTGCCGGTCGTGGTGAACCGGACCGGGATGCCGTGCAGCGCCGACCAGCGCGACGCCACCCCGTCCAGCGCCTCGGCCAGCCGCGCGGTGCGCAGCGGTTCGGGGCGCAGCGCGTGCACGGAGCGGCGCGCCTCGGTCAGGCTCTCGCCGGCGAGCGCGGTCGCGGCCTCGACGTGCCGCCGCCGGCGGTGCGGGTCGTCGTCGGCGTGCGCGGCGGCCCGGAGCTGGCTGATGATGCCGGTCAGGCCCTGGGCGAGCGTGTCGTGGATCTCGCGGGCCATCCGCCGGCGTTCGTCCCGTACCGCCGCGTCCGTGGCCTGTGCCAGCAGCCGTTCGTGGAGTGCGGCGTTCTCCGCGAGCGACGCGGCCAGGCGGTGGTTGGCGTCGCGCGCCTCGGCGAGCGCGGCCTCGCGTTCCTCCTCGTGCCGGGCGGCGCGCCGGACGAACCAGGAGAAGCCACACATCGGTACCACGTTGCCGGCCACCACCGCGGCCCAGATCAGCGGGTGGTCCACACCGGACGACTGCGCGGTGCCGGCCACCGCCGCGCAGCCGGCCACCGCGACCGGCTGCCACGGCCAGTCCAGCTGCCGGAACGCGTTCACGTAGGAGACCGGCGTGAACAGGCCGAACCACGGCGTCAGCAGCACCAGCACCGCGTTGAGCGCGATCAGCCCGGCGACGAACCCGCCACGGCGCCACCACGGTTGCAGCATCCAGGCCGCGGTCAGCGCGCACACCGCGAGCACGGCCGGTGCGCCGGCGTTGACCGCCGCGAGCGCGGCCAGCAGCGCGAACGGCCACCACCTCATGGGCCGCAATCTACAGTGGCTCGACGGACAGGCCGTGCCGGAACACGTTCCGGGCGTCGTACCGCGTCTTGATCTGCCGCAGGCGCGCGTGGTTGCCGCCGTAGTAGGCGGCGCGCGGCAGGTCGGTGTCCGGATAGTTGATGTACGACCCGTCCGCGGGCACCGCGCCGAACACGTCCGTGTAGACGTCCCGCGTCCAGGCGATCATCGCGTCGTCGTGCGCCTCCTCCCGCCACACCGCCTGGCAGAGCGCCTTCATCACGGCGGACCGCTGCCAGATCGCGGTGGCGTCCGGCGCGACCGCGTTCGCCTGCCCGCCGTACCCGATGAGTGACGTGCTTCCGCCGTAGGCGCCGGTCAGGTGCCGCCAGATCGCGGCGAGCTGGTCGTCCGAGTACGCCCGTCGCAGGTAGGCGGCCTTGACCTTGTAGCGCCGGACCAGCACGTCACCCGGTTCGCCGGTGCCCGGCCAGGTCATCCGGTGCAGCCACGGGATCGGCGTGCGCAGGTCCAGCACCGGGGTGAGCCCGGTCCCGGCGGTCACGTCCGCGACGAACCGGTCGGTCAGCCCGCCCGCGTCCGGCAGGTCCGCGTCGGTCTGCGCGACCAGCATGACCGTGCCGGCCGTGCGGTGCGACGCCTCCAGCACGCCGTAGACGCCGCACTCCGGGGCGCCGGGCGCGCTGTGCCGCTCGTGCCAGGCACCGAAGTTGCGGATCAGGCCGGTCAGCGCGGCCTCGGTCATCCCGTCCCAGGACCAGACGAGCACGTGCTGCAGCATCGTGCGCGGCGACGGCGGCAGGTCGCGGAACAGGTACCTGGTGACCACGCCGAAGCTGCCGCCGCCCGCGCCGGTGTGCGCCCACCACAGGTCGCGGTGCGGGTCGCCGGGCTCCCGGGTGGCGACGACCGTGCGGGCACCGCCGGCGGCCGGCACCACGACCTCCACGCCGTACAGGTGGTCGGCGACCGTGCCGAACCGGCGGGACAGCGGCCCGTATCCGCCGCCGGCGACGTGCCCGCCCGCGCCGACCTCCGGGCAGCCGCCACCGGGGACGGTGACGCCCCAGCCGGTGAACAGCGCCCGGTAGACCTCGCCGAGGGTGGCGCCGGGCTCGACGTAGTGCGCCCGGTGGGCCGTGTCCCAGCCGACCCGGTTCAACGGCGACAGATCCAGCAGCAGGCGTACGGCCGGGTCCGCGGTGAAGTTCTCGAAGCAGTGCCCGCCGCTGCGCGGTGCGATGCGGCGGCCGGTCCGGACCGCGTCGGCGACCGCGCGCACCACGTCCGCGGTGGACGACGCGATCCGGATCTCGTCGGGCCGGCCGGCGAACCGGTGGTTGTTGCCGCGCAGCAGGTTGTCGTAGCGGCGGTCGCCGGGCCGGACGGCGATCGCGGGCGCGGCCGCCGCGGCCTCGGGGAGTCCGGCGACGCCGAACCCGGTGGCACCGACGGCGGCGGCCGCGAGAAGGCCCCGGCGACTGATCTCTGTCATGCCCTCAGCCTGCCGGGACGGCCCGGCCGGGCGCATCGCCCGGCCGGTGGGGAGCGGCGGTGGATCCCGCCGCTCCACCGAACGGTCAGATCAGTCCACCCATGCCCGGGTCGCTGATGCTCGGCCTGCCGTTCTCGACGTGACCGGCGTAGCGCAGCTCGGTGTCCGCGGCCGTGACGGTCAGGTCGTACCAGCCGCGGGTGCGGGCCAGTGACCAGCGCTCCGAGCGGCTCTCCCGCGGCCGGAGCGTGAGCGTGCGGGCGCGGCTGCGGTAGCGGTCCGCGACCCGGACCTCGGCGCGGACCGCGGACCGGTTGGTGATCTCCAGGATCACCTCCAGGCGGTGCTCGTCGTACCGGGCCCGGACGTCCACCGGCGTGCCCGCGCCGACCGCGAAGCGCCGGTAGAAGCCGTTCGGCCCGTGCACCTCGGTCTCGCGCAGGCCGGCGAGCGACTCGGTGATCTCCGCGCCGTTGCCGACCGTGACGCTGCGCGGGTCGCGGTCCGGCGAGCGGACGCCGAACACGGCCGCGGCACCGCCGTCGCTGCGCAGGCGAAGATCGGCACCCCGAAGGTCCGCGTACAGCCGGTACGGGAGTGCGCGCGCCGGCCGTACCCCCTTCTCCTGGGTGGGCAGTTTCGGGTCGGCCGGCGGGACCGGGACCTCGTCCGGGTGCCGGGTCAGGTCCGCCGGCCGGTACGAGCCGGTGTCCGGCAGCCGCACGTGCGCGGAGTCGTTCGGCGTGCGAAAGTCGAACGCGCCGGTCAGATCGCCGGTGATCGCGCGCCGCCACGGCGTGATGTTCGGCTCGCGCACCCCGAACCGCGCCTCCAGGAAGCGGATCAGCGACGTGTGGTCGGACAGCCGCGAGTCGACCCAGCCACCGCGCGTCCACGGCGAGACGATCACCATCGGTACGCGCATGCCCAGCCCGTACGGCCCGGGGACCAGCGTCGCGTCGCCGGGGAAGAGTTCGTTCACGGTCGGCACGGTGGAGACGTCCGGGGTCGGCGGGACCAGGTGGTCGAAGAAGCCGCCCTCCTCGTCGTACGTGATGAACAGCGCCATCCTGCTCCACACCTCCGGGTGCGCGGCGAGGATGTCGATGACCTGCGAGACGTACCAGGCGCCGTAGCCGGGCTCCCAGTTCGGGTGCTCGCTGTACGCCTCCGGGGCGACGATCCAGGACACCTGCGGCAGCCGGCCGGCGGCCACGTCCGCCTCGAAGTCGGCCAGCAGCCGCTCCGGGTCGCGTCCCTCGTCCACGACGGACGTGCCGGTGCGGCTCCGCCGGTGCAGGTCGTCACCCGGTGTGGCGGTGCGGTAGCGGTTGAAGTAGAGCAGCGAGTTGTCGCCGTAGTTGCCGATGAACGGGTCCTGCGTCCAGCCCCACGATCCGGCCGCGTCCAGCCCGGTGCCGACGTCCTGGTAGATCCGCCACGAGACGCCCGCCTCGGACAGCCGCTCCGGATATGTCGTCCAGTCGTAGCCCAGTTCCGCGTTCGTCACGACCGGCCCGCCGCCCCGCCCGTCGTTGCCGACCCAGCCGGACCACATGTGGTAGCGGTTCGGGTCGGTCGGCCCGAGCAGCGAGCAGTGGTAGTTGTCCAGCACCGTGAACGCGTCCGCCAGCGCGTACTGGTACGGCAGGTCGCCGCGCACGTGGTGGGTCATCGTGGTGACGCCCTTCTGCGGCACCCAGGCGTCGAACCGGCCCCCGTTCCAGGCCGCGTGCCCGTCGTTCCAGCCGTGCGGCGGGTCCGGCAGGAACATCCGTCCCACGTCCGGCACCTCCGGGCGGAACGGCAGCAGCACGCCGTCCCCGTGCGGCTGCCGCCAGACCGGGTCGCCGTTGCGCAGCCGCGCCGGATGCGGGTCGGCGAAGCCCCGCACGCCGCGCAGCGCGCCGTAGTAGTGGTCGAACGACCGGTTCTCCTGCATCAGGAAGATGACGTGCTCGACGTCGCGAATGCTGCCGTGCCGGCTGTCCGGCGCGATCCGTACCGCGCGCTCCAGGCCACCCGGCAGGGCCGCCCCGACCGCGGGCGCGCCGAGCATGGCCAGAAAGCTACGCCGATCGACGGTGCTCATGGTGCCCCACGCTAGGAGCGCAACCTTGCCTCCAGGTGACCACCAGCCGTCCCCCGCACGACGGACCGGATCGGCAGAAAGATCGCGTGGTGTTGAACGCAGCGGGCCGGTGCGGACGTACCTAGGGCCGGGTAGGTCGGACGGCCCGTACGGGTCCCGCTGCGAAGGAACTCACCGTTGTCGCTGATCACGCGCTTCCGCCGTACACCAGGTCTGGACATGCCGGTGGACACGCCGCCGGACGACGTGACCGCGACCGTGATCGCCGAAGCCGACGCCCCGGACGCCGCACCGGTACCCGGGCCGCGGAGCACCGGTGGCGCCGGGCGCGCGCGGCTGCGGACGGCCGCCGGGTGGATGGTCACGCTGCTCGCCGCCGTGCTGGTGCTGGGCGCGCTGCTGTCGCCGAACCAGGTGAGCAGCCTCGGGCCGGCGGCGTTCCTCCGGATCCCGCTCGAGGCGCTGATCGCGGTCGCCGTCCTGCGGCTCCTGCCGCGCCGGCCGCGGACCGTGCTCGCGGCGGTGCTCGGCGCGCTGCTCGGCCTCCTGCTGATCGTCAAGCTCGTCGACATGGGCTTCTACACCACGCTGTCCCGGTCGTTCGACCTGGTGCTGGACTGGCCGTTCTTCGCGGACGCCTACAACATCGTGCAGGGCAACACGAACACGGCCGTGGCCTGGCTGGTGCTGATCGGCGTGGTGCTGCTGGCGGTGGGCGTGCTGGCGCTGACGGCGGCCGCGACGATCCGGCTGTCCGGGTTCGTGGTGCGGCACGACCGGGCCTCGGTCCGTACCGTGGCGGTGCTGACCGTGATCTGGGTGTTGATCGCCGGCACCGGGCTGCGGGCCGATCCGGGCGGACCGGTGGCCGCGTGGAGCACCGCGCGGATGGCCGCGGACAAGGTGCGCCAGATCAACACCGGGCTGGCCGACTCGCGCGAGTTCGCGGAGCTGGCCGCGAACGACGCGTTCCGGGACGTGCCGCCGGAGCGGCTGCTGACCGGGCTGGCCGGCAAGGACTTCTTCCTCACGTTCATCGAGAGCTACGGGCGGACCGCGGTCGAGGGCCCGGACTACACCGGCCCGGTGACGACCGCGCTGGACGCCGGCGAGGAGCGGCTGACCGCGGCCGGGTTCAGCGCCCGCAGCGGCTGGCTGACCTCGCCGACCGCGGGTGGTGGCAGCTGGCTGGCGCACTCCACGCTCCAGTCCGGGCTGTGGATCGACAACCAGCAGCGGTACCGCAACCTGGTCAGCACCGAGCACACCACGCTGACCGGCGCGTTCCAGCGCGCGGACTGGCGGACCGTCGGCATCATGCCCGCGCTCACCTACGCCTGGCCCGAGCAGCACTTCTACGGCTTCGACCAGGTCTACGACTCGACCACGATCGGGTACGAGGGCGAGCACTTCACCTGGGTGGTGGTCCCGGACCAGTTCTCCTACTCCGCGTTGCAGCGCCGCGAGCTCGACGTGCACGACGGCCCGGTGATGGCGGAGATCGACACGCTGTCCAGTCACTCGCCCTGGACGAAGCTGCCGCGGATGGTCGACTGGACCGCGGTCGGTGACGGCACGATCTTCACCCCGCAGGCCCGGGCCGGTGTGCCCACCCGCGAGCTGTGGAGCAACTCCGACCGGGTCCGCGCCGCCTACCGGCAGTCCATCGAATACTCGATCGAGGCGCTGACCTCGTGGATCGCCACCTACGGCACCGACGACACCGTGGTCGTGTTCCTCGGCGACCACCAGCCCGCGCCGATCATCACCGGCGACGGCGCCAGCCGCGACGTCCCGATCACGATCGTCGCCAAGGACCCGGCCGTCCTGGACCGCGTCGCCTCCTGGGAGTGGACGCCCGGGCTCAAGCCGGCCCCGGACGCCCCGGTCTGGCGGATGGACTCGTTCCGCGACCGCTTCCTGACCACGTTCAGCGACCTCTAGAGCCGGCGGTGCTGTCGACAGCCTGCGCGAACGCGTGCCGGCGGACCTCGGCCGGAAGGCCGGGAGCGGCGCGGCCCGGTAGTGCTTTCGGCCAGAACCGTGCCGGGATTGGCGTCATCCGCGATCTCCGCGTCTGGTGCCCGGATTGACGGTCAGGAACGATGTCATAGACCGACAGTGAGCGGGAGGCGGCGCATGAGTGCGTTTCGGGTCGAGGTCGACGGCGGGAGCTGCATCGGCTCCGGGATGTGCCGCTCGATCGCCCCGGAGGTCTTCGACCTCGACGAGGACGCCGGCCTGGTCCGCCTGCTCGACTCGCGGCCACCCGCCCACACCGCGCTGGCGGTCCGCGAGGCCGTCCTCCGGTGCCCGGCCGCCGCCATCGTCAGCCACGAGCGACCGGCACCGGTCCGGACCTGACCCCCGCACACCGGACGGCGGCGCGGCCGAACCCGACGGCCCCGGCGCGGCCGAACGCGACGGCCCCGGCGCATCCACCCGGGAGGAGTGGGTGGGGCGCCGGGGCCGGGCGAGCGGCGATCAGGCCTTGACGGGCTCCGGCTCGGTGGCCGGGGTGGCCGGGTCGGGGCCGAGGAAGTCGTAGCCGGACTCGCGGTGGACGCTGTCGATGCCCTCCTGCTCGACCTCGGGGCTGACCCGCAGGCCGACCGTCAGGTCGAAGAGCTTCGCGATGACGAACGTCAGCACGAAGCTGTACGCCAGCACCGCGACCGCCGCGATGGTCTGGTCGAGCAGCAGCTCGACGCCGCCGCCGAAGAACAGGCCGTCGCGCTCGTTCGGCGCGTCGGCGGTGGCGAGGAAGCCGATCAGCAGCGTGCCGATGATGCCGCCGACCAGGTGCACGCCGACCACGTCGAGCGAGTCGTCGTAGCCGAGCTTGTACTTGAGGTTGACGGCGAGCGCGCAGAGCGCACCGGCGATCGCGCCGATGACGAGCGCGCCGAGCGGGTTCACGGCGCCGCAGGCGGGGGTGATCGCGACCAGGCCGGCGACGATGCCGGAGGACTTGCCGAGCGAGGTCATCGCGCCGCCGCGGAACCGCTCGACGACGATCCAGGCGAGGCCGGCGGCGGCCGCGGCCGCGACCGTGTTGAGCACGACCACGGAGGCGGAGTTGCCGGCGGCGAGCGCGGAACCGCCGTTGAAGCCGAGCCAGCCGAACCAGAGCAGGCCGGCGCCGAGCGCGGTCAGCGGCAGGTTGTGCGGCTTGTGCGGCGACGACGGCCAGCCGGTGCGCTTGCCGAGCACGATGACGACGGCGAGCGCGGCGATGCCCGCGTTGATGTGGACCGCGGTGCCACCGGCGAAGTCGATCGCGCCGACGTCGTTGGCGATCCAGCCGCCGACGACGGTGTCGCTGTCGAACGCGAAGACCCAGTGCGCGACCGGCAGGTAGACCAGCGTGGCCCAGACCGCGGTGAACGCGAGCCAGACGCCGAACTTCATCCGGTCGGCGACGCCGCCGGCGATCAGCGCGGTGGTCAGCGCCGCGAACAGCATCTGGAACACGGCGAACAGCGCCGGCGGGATGGTGGCGGACTCGTCCTCGGCGATCACGCCGCCGAGGCCGAAGTTCGCGGTGTCCAGGCCGAGGACGCCGGCCCCGCCGATGGAGTCACCGAACGCGAGCGAGTACCCGTAGAGCACCCAGATGACGCAGACCACGATGGCCGCGCCGAAGGTCATCATGACCATGTTGATGACGCGCTTGGCGCCGACCATGCCGCCGTAGAACAGCGCGAGGCCGGGCACCATGAGCAGGACCAGCGCGGTGCTGGTCAACACCCACGCGGTGCTTCCACTGTCCACTGTATGTACTCCCTCGAGTCTTCGAAGCGTTGTGAGCGGCAGTGAACTCAAGGTTGATTACGGGCGGTAACGCGCGGTGTTGCGTGATCGTTTCCTGACGTTCCGAAACATTTAAAACCGTGCGACGGTACGGATCCGCGGTGTTGATCATGGTCGCGCGGCCGGCGTGGTGCACCGTGGGCGGCGAATGTCACATCCGTTTCCGCCCGGATCTGGCACACTGGTTGATGCATCAACCTAAGACGGAGAGCGTGATCATGAGTTACGGACACCCCCTCGAGTTCGGCACGTTCGTCACGCCCGGGAACGCGCCGCCGCACGACCCGGTCGACCTGGCGAAGCGCTCCGAGGAGCTCGGGTTCGACCTGGTCACGTTCCAGGACCATCCGTACCAGCCGAGATTTCACGACGTCTGGACGCTGCTGGCCTGGGTGGCCGGGCAGACGTCGCGCATCCGCCTCGCGCCGAACGTGATCAACCTGCCGCTGCGTACCCCCTCGGTCCTGGCCCGCGCCGCCGCCTCGCTCGACCTACTCTCCGGCGGGCGCCTGGAACTCGCGCTCGGCGCCGGCGGCTTCCCGGACGCGGCGCGGGCGATGGGCGCGACCGTGCGGCCGCCGCGGGAGAAGATCGAGGCGCTCAGCCAGGCGATCGACGTGATCCGCGAGTTGCAGGACCTCTCCAGCGGCCGGCCGGCGCGCGCGGGCGGCGAGTTCCACCGCGTCGTCGGCGCGCAGCGCGGCCCGGCCCCGGCGCACGCGCTCCCGATCTGGGTCGGCGGCGTCAAGCCCCGCATGCTGCGGCTGATCGGCGCCAAGGCGGACGGCTGGCTCCCGTCGCTGCCCTACATCGGCCGGGACGGCGTCACGGCCGGCAACAAGATCATCGACGAGGCCGCGGTGGCGGCCGGCCGTGAACCGGCTGACATCCGCCGGCTGCTCAACATCTCCGGCGCGTTCCAGGACACGTCCGCCGGCTTCCTGCAGGGCCCGCCGGCGCAGTGGGTCGACGAGTTGCTGCCGCTGATCCTGGAGGACGGTGTCGGCACGCTGATCCTGATGACCGACTCGGCCGCCGACATGGAGACGTTCGCGACCGAGGTGATGCCGGCCCTGCGCGCCGCCGCGGCACCGCTGGCGAGGACCAACCACCGGCCCTCCGCGGTACGCGCGAAGCGCCGCCCCGGCATCGGCTACGACGACGTGCCGGCCTCGCTCGCCCGGTCCGCGGTCGAGCCCGGCGACGTGGAGTACCCCACGGTCCGGTCGAACTACATGCGCGGCGGCTCCCCCGGCCTGGTGCTGCGACCGTCCACCCCGGACGAGGTCGGCGACGCGCTGCGGTTCGCCGCCGGCCACCGCCACCTGCCGTTCGGTGTCCGCAGCGGCGGCCACGGTGTCAGCGGCCGGTCCACCAACGACGGTGGCGTCGTGCTGGACATGGGCCGGTTCCGGACCTTCGAGGTGCTGGACCCCGCGTCCCGGCTGGTCCGGATCGGCGCCGGGATGCGCTGGATGGAGGTGGCCGCGGCGCTCGCCCCGCACGGCTGGGCGCTGACCTCCGGCGACTACGGCGGCGTGGGCGTCGGCGGGCTCACCACCGCGGGCGGCATCGGCTGGATGACCCGCAAGTACGGGCTGACCCTCGACCACGTCCGCGCCGCGACCGTGGTGCTGGCGGACGGCTCGGTGGTGCGCGCATCCGCGGACGAGCACCCGGACCTGTTCTGGGCGCTGCGCGGCGCGGGGGCGAACGTCGGCGTGGTGACCGACTTCGACTTCCGGGTCGACGAGGTCGGCGACGTGGGCTGGGGCCAGTTCGTGCTGGACGCGTCCGACACCGCCGGCATGCTGGTCCGGTACGGGCAGGCGGTCGAGGCCGCGCCACGCGACCTGACCGCGAACCTCCTGATGGGCCCGCCGCAGCCGGGCCAGCCGTCGTTCGCACAGGTCATGGCGCTGGTCGACGCCGCCGACCCGGAGACCGTCGTGGAGCAGATGACGCCGATCGCCTCGGTGTCCGCGCTCTACGACCAGAACGTGGTGATCGCGCCGTACTCCGCGGTGATCTCGAACGCGTCCACCGAACCGCACCGCGGTCAGGGCGAGCCGGTCAGCCGGTCCGGGTTCGTCCGGCACCTGACCCCGGAGGTGGCGGCCGGCATCGCCCGTCTGCTGGCCAGCGGCGCCACCTACTTCTTCCAGATCCGCGCGGTCGGTGGCGCGGTCTCCGACGTCGCGGTGTCCGACACCGCGTACGCGCACCGGGACGCGAACTTCCAGATCGCCGCGATCGGCAGCAACCGGCAGCGGCTCGACCGGGTCTGGGACCGGGAGCTCTACCCGCTGATGGAGGGGCTCTACCTCAGCTTCGAGACCGACCCCCGGCCGGAGCGGCTGACCGACGCCTTCCCGCCGGCCACGCTGGCCCGGCTGCGGACGATCAAGGCGGTCTACGACCCGACGAACCTGTTCCGCGACAACTTCAACATCACCCCCGCAACGGAGGACCGGTCATGACCGACTACGGACACGAGCTGATCTTCGGCGCGTTCGTCACGCCCGCGGCCCGGCCGCCGCAGCAGGCCGTCGAACTGGCCGTCGCGGCGGACGGGTTCGGGCTGGACGTGGTCACCTTCCAGGACCACCCGTACCAGCCGTCCTTTCACGACGCGTGGACGCTGATGAGCTACGTCGCGTCCCGCACCAGCCGGATCAAGGTCGCCGGGAACGTGCTCAACCTGCCGCTGCGCGAGCCCGCGGTGCTGGCCCGGGCGGTCGCGTCGCTGGACCTGCTCTCCGGCGGCCGGGTCGAGCTCGGCCTGGGCGCGGGCGCGTTCTGGGACGCGATCGAGGCGATGGGGGGGCGGCGGCTCACCCCCGGTCAGGCCGTGGACGCGCTGGCCGAGGGCATCGAGATCATCCGCTCGGTGTGGGACACGTCGGTCAAGGGCGGCGTGCGGGTGCCCGGCAGGTACTACACGGTGGACGGTGCGAAGCGCGGCCCGACGCCGGCGCACGACGTGTCGATCTGGGTGGGCGCGCTCAAGCCGCGCATGCTGGCGCTGACCGGTCGGCTCGCGGACGGGTGGCTGCCGTCGCTGGCGTACCTGAAGGGCGGCCCGTCCGACCTGACCGACATGAACGCGCGGATCGACGCGGCGGCCGTGGACGCCGGGCGGTCCGCGTCCGACGTCCGGCGGCTGCTGAACGTGGGCGGGTCGTTCGGCGCGCAGAGCCGGGGCTTCCTGAACGGGCCGCCGGACCAGTGGGCCGAGGAGCTGGCCGGGCTGACGCTGGAGTACGGCACCAGCGGCTTCATCCTGGCCGCGGACGATCCGGCCGCGCTCGAGCTGTTCGCGAAGGAGGTCGCGCCGGCGACCCGGGAACTGGTGGCGGCGGAGCGCTGACGCCCGCACCGGCGCGCCCGCCCTCGCCGCGGCGCGCCGGGCCCGCGAACGCACGGCGACGCCGCCCGCCGGGAGGCCGACGTGGCCTCCCGGCGGACCGGGTCAGCCGGCGACCGGCACGTGCTCCCACTCGGCGAACGCGCCCGGCCATTCCTTCGTCTCCGCCACGTACGGCGCCTCGTGCTGGTGGTAGGCCCGCAGCCACGACTCGGACAGCGGGTTGGACACCCGCCAGGTCGGCACGGACCAGTCGCTCTTGGACGCCCGGAACACCTGGTGCGGGTTGGTCTCGTCGCAGTCGCGGAGCGCCAGCCGGCCGTTGTCCGGCAGGTACTCCCCGATCAGCTCCAGGCACTCCCGCACGTTCTTCCGCACCGTGAACACCGGCCGGCCGTCCGCGTCGACGTCGAGCTCCCGCGTCAGCCAGATCTGCGCGAACGACCCGTCGCACGGCTTGACCCGCACGATGGACCCGCCCGTGCTGTCGTCCCGGACCGCGGTCAGGCAGCCGTCCAGTCCGACGTTGCGGATGTAGGACGGCTCCAGGCCCGGAGCCGCGTGGGCGGCCCCGGGGAGTGCCATCGCCGCGAGAGCCCCGGCGATGACCGCCACGTACCGCACCTTGATTCGCATGATGTTTCCCCCCGTATCGGGCCGGTGGCGTGGTTTGCCCGCAACGGGCCGGCCCACCGGCGCACCGCGCACATCGTGTCACCGCGATCACCGGTGCGGGCGTGATCAGGGGAAATGCACCCCGGAACGGGTGACGCGCGCGGCCGTGCCGGTCACACCCGCGGGACGGCCGCCGCGGGCAGGGCACTCCCGATCGCGGCCACGAAGTCGCGCAGCACGGTGTCGTCCGGCGCGTGGTCCGGATTGATCTCGGTCAGCACCAGGGCGGCGAACCGCGGGGAGGCGGCGAGCACGGCCAGCGACGCGGTCAGCTCCGCCAGGGTCAGGCCGGCCGGGTCGCCGCCGGAGTCCGGGACGTCGGCGAGCGGCACGTCCACGAACGACAGCACGTCCACGTCCAGGTGCAGCACGAACGGCCGGCCGGTCGCCTCGATCGCGGTCCGCGCGCGCCGGGCCGCGGTCGTGGCGTCCGCGTGGACCTCGGCCGCGGTGACGTACGGGATGCGCAGCTCGTCCAGCAGGCGGCGCTCCGGGTCGTCGTCACCGGCCAGCGCGTCACCGTAGCTGACGATGTCGGACGGGTGCAGCAGCGGCGTCACCGGCCCGATCCCGGCGAGCTCGGGCGCGCAGCCCGGCAGGCCCAGCAGGTGCGCCGTACCCATCGCGTCCAGATTGCCGTTCGCCCTGGTCATCGGCGTGAAGAGGTCGGGCCCACCGTCCACGTAGAGCAGCGCGGGCGCGGTGCCGTGCCGGACGAAGCCGGCGACCACGCCGACCGTGATCGAGCAGTCCCCACCGATCACGACCGGCCGCTGCGCACGCGCGAGCACGCCGGCCACCGCGTCCGCCGTCTCGGCCGCCACGCGCGCGACCGCGCCGACGTTCTTCGCGTTCGGGCGCTCCCGGTCCGGCCGCCAGCGGAACGCGGCCACGTCGCCGTGGTCCTCCGCGCCGCCGGCCAGGACCGCGGCGAGCCCGGCCCGCCGGATCGCGGCCGGTCCCTTCTCCAGGCCGGGCGTGTGCGCTCCCGCGCTGGACGGTACGCCGACGATTCCCCAGGCCGCATCCATGACGATCATTCTGTCACGGGCGCGGCGTCCGCCCCGGCCGGGGAACGATCAGCCGGCCCGCCGGCGGGCCCGTCGCGCCGCGAGCTCGTCGCCGAAGGACTCCACCGGCTCCGGGTCCGCCGCGGGCCGGGCGAAGACCGCCGGCTCCCCCGGCAGGTGCGACAGCGAGCCCTGGATCTCCTTGAACGCGCCGCCGATCGCGATGCCGAACACGCCCTGCCCGCCCTGGAGCAGATCGACGACCTCCTCCGGCGACCGGCAGTCGTACACCGTCGTGCCGTCCGAGATCAGCGTGATCCCCGCGAGGTCCTCGACGCCGTGCGACCGCAGCGTCTCGATCGCCTTGCGGATGTTCTGCAGCGAGACCCCGGCGTCGAGGAGGCTCTTGACAACCTTGAGAACGACCAGGTCGCGGAACGAGTACAGCCGCTGGGTCCCGGAGCCGGAGGCGTCGCGGATGCTCGGGACGACCAGCTGGGTCCGTGCCCAGTAGTCGAGCTGCCGGTAGCTGATGCCGACCGCGTGGCAGGCGGTCACGCCGCGGTATCCCACGGTGCCGTCCTCGCCGATCCCGATGCCGTCGTCGACCCCTGGGGCCGACCCTGATCCAGCAGATTCGTCCATGCGACTACCTCCCGCTGTGCGGTGCCGCGTCCCTCGACGAGCCCCACCATATAGCGCACATCGGACCGGATCGCGGATGCTTTGCCGCGACACGCCGCGTACGGGGGATCCTGCGCAGCGTGATGACTCCGTCACCGTATCGCAACGCCGCGGAAACCCGTTGATGCCGAGCCGGACGTCAGCCCGCGAAGTCCTCCGGGCGGACGCCCTCGAGGAACTCGCGGAACTTCTCGACCTCGTCCTCCTGCTCGTCCGGGATGACGATGCCGGCCTCGGTGAGCACCTGCTCGGCGCAGCGGATCGGCGCGCCGACGCGCAGTGCGAGCGCGATCGAGTCGCTGGGCCGGGCGGAGACGCGCACGCCGTCGCCGATCAGGAGATCCGCGTAGAACACGTTCTCCTTCAGCTCGGTGATCTCGACGGCCTGGAGCGGCGCCTTGAGCGCCGTCAGGATGTCCCGGAGCAGATCGTGGGTCAGCGGCCGGGCCGGCTTGACCCCCTGCTGCTCGTAGGCGATGGCCGTGGCCTCGACCGCACCGATCCAGATCGGCAGGTACCGGTCGCCCTCGACCTCGCGGAGCAGGACGATCGGCTGGTTGTTGGGCAGTTCCACCCGAACCCCGACCACGCTCAGCTCGCGCACCGCTGCCTCCGTGTCGCTTATGTGTGTACGCCCCGACGCCACCGCACAGCAGCGGCCCCGAGGCGCGTTTCTGCCCCTCACCTGCACGGTACACGGATCACCATGCGTAAGTGCCACCCGCGCCGTGCGGTGCCGGGCACCGTACCCAAGCGAGCCTACGGCACGCGTGTTACGGACAAATCCCCAACTCAGCGCTCAAGGACGTCGCGCAGACCGGCCCGGAGCAGCGCCGCGTGCAGCATCTGCGAAAGTCCGGCCAGCTCAAGCGCGGTCTCGGCGGCCCGGGCCCGGGCGGCGGGGTCACGCTGCCGGGCGAGCGGCGCGATCAGCTGCGCGTAGAGACCCACCTCACGATCGGCCGCGGCCCGGAACGCCCGCAGGTGCCGGGCCTCGATGCCGTGCCGGGCGAGACCCGCGACGGCCTGCGCGACCGCGAGCGCGTCCTCGTCGTACCACCCGGGCGAGCGACACGTGATCAGACCGAGCCGCTCGATCTCGCCGAGCCCGGTGTCCGACAGGCCGGTGCGCTCCAGCAGCTCGGTGCGGCTGCACCGGGTGTCGACGGGTTCCGCGGCCGGCTCGTCATCCGCGGGAGCCCCCACCAGCCGGAGGGCCACCGGCGCGGAGCCGGCGGCCTCCATCTCGGCCAGCTGCGCGCGGATGACGCGCAGCGGGAGGTACTGGTCCCGCTGCGCGGTCAGCACGAATCGCAGGCGCGCGACATCGTCCCAGCTGTACTTCCGGTAGCCGGACGCGGTGCGCTCCGGCTCCACCAGGCCCTCGGCCTCGAGGAAGCGCAGCTTGGAGATCGTCGTGTCGGGGAACTCCGAGCGCAGCTCGGACAGCACCTCGCCGATGCTCATCAGCCGGCGCCCGTCCTGCTGCGCCGCCCGGTGGTTCCCGGGCGGCGGACCGGGGAAGGCGGCCGCCGCCCCGGATACGGTCATGACATCTCCTCGCTAAACAGGAGGATCAAGGTCATCAGCGGCCACCCTCGTCCGGGCGCGGCCCGGCGATGAAGACGAGCCGGAACTTGCCGATCTGGACCTCGTCGCCGTTGGAGAGCGTCGCGGCCTCGACCCGCTCCCGGTTGACGTAGGTGCCGTTGAGGCTGCCCACGTCGCGGACCGTGAACGTGCCGCCGTCACGGTGGAACTCGGCGTGCCGGCGGGAAACCGTGACGTCATCGAGGAAGATGTCGCTGTCGGGGTGCCGGCCGCTGGTCGTCACGTCGTGGTCGAGCAGGAACCGGGCGCCGGCGTTCGGCCCCCGGCGGACGACGAGCAGAGCCATGCCGGGCGGCAGCGAACCGGACATCCGGCTGGGCACCACGTCGGCATCCGGACCCTCGAGGACCTCGTCGAGCGAACCCAGGTTCAGCGTCGACGTGACGTCGAGCGGGGGGAACTCGTCGTCTGGGCGCGTCATCGGACCACCTCGTGTCTGTTTCGGTCGCGCGTCCCCCGGACCGGGACAACCGCCGGTCAGCGCCCGGCGGGGCCTCCCCCGGCTGCCATCCGTGGCATGTGAAGGACGTTCGACAATGCGGTTTCAATATCAAGTTCTCGCGTGACTACGGCAGAGTAGCCAGCGGGGTACAGTGCGGCAACCGGACGCGCGCAACGCGTCAGGTTGTCAGATATCACACTCTGTCGGTGCGACGAAAACTACTTGTTGATCAGTTCACCGTAGGCCGCGCCGTCGAGCAGGCCCGCGACCGAGGCCGGGTCCGCCGGAGTGATCTCGATCAGCCAGCCCTCACCGTACGGATCGGTGTTGATCAGCTCGGGCTGGTCGTCCAGCGCGGCGTTCTTCGCGGCCACGGTGCCGGAGATCGGGGCGTAGATCTCCGAGACGCTCTTGGTCGACTCGACCTCGCCCAGCGACTCGCCGGCCTGGACCGTCGCGCCCACGTCGGGCAGCTGCACGAAGACGATGTCGCCCAGCGCCTGCTGCGCGAAGTCGGTGATGCCGACACGCACGGCGGCGGAGCCGTCACCGGACACCCACTCGTGTTCGGCGGTGTATCGCAGGTGCTCAGGAATCACGGGTCGTTCGTCCTTCGATGAGAGCCGGGTCAGGAGACCGGCCGGGCGTACCGCAGCGTGGTGACGTCATGGATCGCAGACACGTCCACCACACCTTGCTCTTGCACGGTCACGTTACCGCCGTCATCCGTGATCGATTCGATCACCCCGCCGGGAATGCGCAACGCGGTGTCCATCGTCTTCGGGTCGCCGATCACGGTGATCGTGTAGGTGGACGTCAGCCGCTTGCCGTCGACGACCACGCCGAACCGGTCGCCGCCCTGCCCGGCCGGGGAGTCCTGGAACGAGGTGGACGCCACGACCCGCACCGCGGTGCCGTCGCCGCCCTCGATCTGCATCGCCTCCGCGCCCGCGCCGCGCAACTCCTGCACCGCGTTGAGCAGCGCGTCCGACTCGACCTGGTCCTGTCCCCCGTTGATCCGGATGACCAGCCCGGTGCCGCGCGCCGGCAACTCACCGGCGAGCACGCCGAGGTCGTCCGCGCGCTCGGTCGCCTCGCGCAGCGCCGCCTCGGCACCCTCCGCGCCGGAGCTGAGCGACTGCTTGCTGTCCTCCAGCGCGGTGACCTCCTGCTGCAACCGCTGCTCCTGCGACTCGAGGTCGGACAGGATCCGGACCAGGTCCTCCTGCCGCGCGGTGAGCAGCGTCGAGTCGCCGTCGTTCGCCTTCAGCTGCACGACCAGCGTGAACCCGAACAACAGCAACAGCACCGCGATCATCACGGTGGTCGCGGAGAACCGCCGCGACGCCGGCGCCGCGTCGGTCCCCGATCCATCCGACGGTACGGACGGCGGCACCTCGGCCGCGGCCGGCAACCCGGCGTCGTCGCGCTCCGGCTTCGCCGCTGCCGGGGCTGCGCGTTCCACCGGGACCCGGCTCGGCGCGACGATCTTCCGCGCTTCCGCGGGCGCGCTCTCCGCGGAAGCGGCCACCGGCGGGACGGCCGGCTGCCGCGGGGGCACCGGAGCGGGCCTCGGCGCGCCCGGACTGACCGGCACGACCGGCGCCGGCTTCGCCACCGGCGTGCTGCCCGGCGCCACGGCCGGCGTGCTGCCGGGCGTCGCGGCCGGCGTGCCACCCGGCTTTGTGCCCGGCGTGCTGCCGGGCGTCGCGACCGGCTTTGTGCCCGGCGTGCTGCCGGGCGTCGCGACCGGCGTGGTGGCCGGGGTGGTGCCGGGCGGCGTCGGGCTCGGCTTCCGCGGCGCGGTCCGCTCCGGGTCGGTGCCGGTCTTCGCGGGCACGACCTCGGACGGCGGCGCCACCGGCGGCAGCATCACGGGCGGCACGGACGTCGCCGCCGGCTCGGTGTGACGCAGATCCGCCCGGGTCAGTTCGACCGTCGTCTCGTCCCCGGCCGGCGGGTTCTTCGGTTTCGGCGAGTCGGCTCGCATCGGCTCGTCGCTGCTCATGCCGGATTACCCTCCGGGCTGCGGCTACATGGGGGTCGGCTGTCCGGGAGGCGGCGGCCACCCGGGGGTCGGTGGTGAGCCACGGACTCGCGCGCAAGCTCGCTCATCGGCACACGCTACCCGTCAGGCGCTGAACAGGTGGCGGCGGATGGCGGCCACGTTGCCGAAGATCCGGACGCCGAGCACGACCACGACGCCGGTGGAGAGCTGCCCGCCCACGCCCAGCTGGTCACCCAGGTAGACGATCACGGCGGCGACCAGCACGTTCGAGATGAAGGAGATCACGAACTGCTTGTCGTCGAAGTTCCGGTCGAGCCGCGCCCGGACGCCGCCGAACACCGCGTCCAGCGCCGCCACCACCGCGATCGGCAGGTACGGCTGGAGCGCCGGTGGCACGGTCGGGTCCAGGAACACGCCGAGCAGGACGCCCGCTATCAACGCGATGACCGCGTACATCAGTCGCCTTCCGGGGAGGTCGGGGTGGTCGGGGTGGGGGTGCCGGACGGACCGGGGGCTTCCGGCGTGCCGCTGACGGTCGCGGGCGGCGTCGGCTCCGGCGACCGGTAGGCGTGCTCCAGGTCTCCGCCGGCCGCGGCCGGCAGCGTGAGGTCGTCCCGGCCGTCGACCTCGAACGTCATGCCGTACTTGTCGACCAGCGCGCGGAACAGCGCCGCGCTGCCGGTCTTCTCGAACCGGTCCCTCAGGTCGTCCGGCCCGATCGCCGCCACCTCGTACGGGCTGGTGACCGGCGCGAAGTCGACCAGGATCGCCTCACCCGCGGCCCGGATCGTGGACGTCGCGGTCAGCCGCTCGCCGTTGATCGCGATCGCCTCCGCACCGGACGCCCACAGCGCGTTCGCGATGTCCTGCAGGTCCCGGTCGAGGACCTTGGAGACCTTCTTGCTGCCGCCGGTGACCACGTTCACGTCCGCGTGCCCGTCCGCGACCGTCACGACCACGCCGTCGCCCTCGACGTCGGCGAGCCCGGTGAGCGCCTCCAGGTTGCGCAGCCGCTCCGCGGTGTCGCCCGCCAGGTTCGCCTCGCGCAGCGCGTTCACCTCGGCCCGGAGCGCGGCGGCCCGCTGCTCCAGCCCTTCGGCCGCGTCCTGCCGGGTGCGGATCTGGTCGACCAGCGCGGCGCGGGCCTTGCCCCGGGCCGGCTCCTCGGCCATGGTCTGCCGGTAGGCGATCGCGAACAGGAAGCCGACCAGCACCAGCGTGGTGAGCGCGAGCCCGCGGGCGGACGCGCCGCGCCAGCCGGTCCGCGGTCCCTCCTTGGCGCGCCGGGCGGCCGCGTCCGCGTACCCCGGGTCGAGCGGGTTGCGGAACAGCTCGGTGAGGAAGTCGGGAGCGTACTGGCGCCGGGGGGCCTGGCCGCCGGTCCGCTCGTCCGCCCCGGACGGGTCCGCCGGGCCGTTCGTGGTGTGCGTCATGCGGTCCCGTTCGCCGGGCGGGTCGCGCGGACCAGCAGCGACACCTGGTAGATGTAGAAGAACGCGGCGATCCAGTAGAGCACCAGGCCCCAGATCGCGCAGGCCCAGCCGAACGCGTGCGCGAACGGCCCGGCCGCCTCGGACGCCTTCGACAGCAGCAGCACCGGGAACGCGGCGAGCAGCATGAACGTGGCGGTCTTGCCGACGTAGTGCACCGGCGGTGGACCGTAACCGTGCGCGCGCAGGATCAGCAGGCAGACGCCGAGCACCGCCTCGCGGGCCACCAGCGCGGCCGTGAACTGCCAGGGCACCACCGCGGTCAGCGTGAACGCGACCAGCGTGGCGACGATGTAGAGCCGGTCCACGAACGGGTCGAGCAGCTCACCCAGCCGGCTGACCTGGCCGAGCCGGCGTGCGACCCAGCCGTCCACCCAGTCGGTCGTGCCGCCGATGGCGAGCACGATCAGCGCGGCCACCTGCTGGTCGTCGAAGCCGAGCAGGAGCCAGAGGAACACCGGCACGCCGATCAGGCGCACGAAGCTGATCGCGTTCGGCACCGTGATGACCCGCTCGGTGAAAATGCCCTCGAGCGGTTGTCCGGGCGCCCAAGGCGCAGGCAGACGCGCCACAGCTTCCCCTCCCGCGCAAGCACGCCGGGCATGCCCCACCGATGCCCGGCTCCGCCGAGGCGGCGGTCCGTGGTGCGGTGACGTCCGGCTCCCACGGCCGGTCGGTCGCACTGCGGGGCCACTATAACGCCCGGTGGGCGGCCTCCCATGAGCCCCACGCTGATCTTGTGATTACACCCCGTTCGTGACGATTCCTGCGTCCTAGGACTTCGTTATCCGGCTGTGACCCGCCGAGGGCGAGTTTGTCCCTACGCTATGCACCCGTGATACGGGGTTGGCATCGCGCGATCGTTCTCCCGGTGGCTGTCCTCTGCCTGGCCACCGGCTGTGGCACCACGGGCGGCGCGGGCGCCGCGACCGCGACCGGCACCCCCTTCCTGCCGGTGTACGTCGACGAGTCCGCCGCGCCGGACCGGCCCATCACGCTCGGCTTCGCCGGTGACGTGCACTTCGCCGGCCGCACCGCCGCGCTGCTGAACGATCCGTCCACCGCGTTCGGCGACCTCCAGGACGCGCTGTCCGACCCGGACGTCACCGTGGTGAACCTCAAGTCCGCGATCACCAAGGGCGGCACGCCGGTCCGGACCGAGGGCAACTTCCGCGCGCCCGCGACCGCGTTCGCGGCGCTGGAGGAGGCGGGCGTGGACGCGGTCTCCATCGCCAGCGACCACGTGCTCGACTTCGGCCCGCAGGGGCTCACCGACACGGTCGCGGCCGCCACCAAGGCCGGCTTCCCGGTGTTCGGCGCCGGCCAGGACGAGGGCGCCGCGTTCCGTCCCTGGGTCACCGAGGCGCAGGGCGTGACGGTCGCGGTGGTCGCGCTCAACACCACGCCGCTGTTCGCGGAGAGCTTCGCGGCCGCGGCTGACCGGCCGGGCGTGGCCTCGCCGGCGGACACCAAGCGGGCGATCGCGGCCGTGATCGACGCCAAGCGCTCCGCGGACGTGGTCGTGGTCTACACGCAGTGGGGCGAGACCGACGCGCAGTGTCCGTCGCCGGCGCAGAAACGGCTCGCCACCGCGCTGGCCGAGGCCGGCGCGGACGTGATCGTCGGCACCGGCGCGCCGCACACGCTCCAGGGCGCGGGCTGGCTCGGCTCGGCGTACGTGGCGTACAGCCTGGGTGATCTGGTGTGGTTCAAGGACTCGCCGGTCTCGCCGGACACCGGCGTGCTGCGACTGACCGTGAACGGCGGCGCGGTGACGGACGCGTCGTTCACCCCGGCCCGCGTGTCGACCGCGACCGGTCAGGCGGAGCCGCTGGCGGGCCGGGCCGCGGAGACCGCGCTCACCCGGTTCGCCGCGCTGCGCGAGTGCGCGGGCCTGTCGGCCGAGCCGCCGGGCGCGTCACCGTCGCCGGCGCCGGCGCCGGCGCCGGCCTCCGGACAGCCGGGCTGACCGTTCAGCGGCGGCGGGACCGCCGTGGACCCGCGGCGACCGCCTGGGCGGCCGGCGCCGTGCTCTCCTCCACCGCCTGACACAGGTGCTCCACCGACTCGGCCTCGACCGTGGTCGCGAGCCGCTGCAACAGCACCCGGAACACCGCGCGGTCGCCGACCGGGAGCGTCGCCAGCACGTGCTCCTCGGCCTCCTCGAACCCCCGGGTGAGCACCTCGAGGCGCTCGTGCCCGTGCGGCGTGGCGACGATCCGCCGGGTGCGCCGGTCGGCCGGGTCCGGACGGCGCTCGACCAGCCCGGCACCCTCCAGATCGTCCAGCAGGTATGTCATCACGGTGCGGTCTATGCCGAGATGCTGGGCGAGCTGCGCCTGGCTGAACGCGGTGTCGCCGGTCGCGATCCGGAGGATCTGGTAGCCCCGAGGGCCGCCCGGCAGGTCCGCGACCACGTGCTCGGACGCGCGGACGTAGGTGCGGAAGACCACGCCGAGACCCCAGCCGAGATCGGTGTCGATCGGCTTGTGGCCCTGCTCCGCGCAGGCCTGCGCGCGCTCGGCGATCTCGGTCAGCGCTTCGGCTGCGGTCGTGGTCACACACCCATAGTACGGACCTCCGCCACACCCCCCGCGTTGCCAAGAGCGCCAGATCATCTGTGATTTATACTACCGTTGACGAGATAGTATTTCAGGCAGACGATCTGTGGGACAGACCGGCAACTCTCCTGGAGTGAAGATGACCCTGTACCGCCTCGACGCCAGCATCCGCACCGAGGGCTCGGTGACCCGCGCGGTCGCCGACACCGTGCAGAACGCCTGGTCGGAGACGCACCCCGGCGCCCAGGTGCTCCGCCGCGACCTGGGCGCGCACCCGCTGCCCGCGGACTCCTGGCGCAACGCCGTCGGCGTCGGCTTCACCCCGGTCGAGGAGCGCACGGCCGCGCAGCGCGACGCCGCGGCGCTGGCCTCCGTCCTCGGGGACGAGTTGCTCGCCGCGGACGCGTACCTGTTCGCGATCCCGCTCTACAACTACAACATCCCGCACCACGTGAAGTCGTGGTTCGACCTGCTGCTGACCGAGCCGCGGTTCGCGCCCGGCGGCGACCGGATCCTCGAGGGCCGGCCGGCCGTCGTGGTCACCGCGCGCGGCGGCGGCTACGGCCCCGGCACACCGCGCGAGGGCTGGGACCACAGCACGCCGTACCTGCGCCGGATGTTCGCCGACATCCTCGGCCTGGACGTGCACGTCGCGGAGGCGGAGCTGACGCTGGCCGGCGTGAACCCGGCGATGGAGGCGCTGCGCGGCCTGGCCGCCCAGTCGCTCGCGGACGCGCACACCACCGCCGAGGAGCACGGCCGCACCATCGCTGCCCGGGTCGCCGCCCTCACCGCGGCCTGACGCACGCGCCGCAGCCGGAGCGTCCCGCAAACCGTTCGCGCGGCGCGCGGGACGCCCGGCCGGGCGCCTCAGGCGGCCGGCACCGGCGTCCAGGACGGGTACTTCGCGGATCGCCCGTCGCCGGACGAGCGACCCCGGAGCCGCCGCTGGACGAACGGCAGCACGTGCTCGCGGTAGTAGCGGGCCTCCTCGAGGAGCCGGCGCGCCGACGCGGGCGCCGGATCCAGCCGGTGGTCCTCGACCGCGTGCCCGAGCGCGGCCAGCACGATGCCCGCGACCCGGCGATGACCCGCGCCGTTCAGGTGCAGACGGTCCGCCGCCCAGTACTCCGGGCGCCGGATCTCCACGTCGTCGAACGAGTTCGCGAACGGCAGGCCGTGCCGGGCCGCCAGCTCCGCCACCGCGACGGTCAGCGCCGCGCCGCGCCGGTGGATCCGCCGGCCGAACGGCAGCCGGCCCGACGGGTCCGGCCCGCTGATCAGCAGCAACCGTACGCCGGCCGCCGCGCACCGCTCGACCGCGTGCTCGGTCAGGCGCATCAGGTGGCCGACCTCCATGCCGCGCCGCAGCATGTCGTTGCCGCCTCCGTTCAGCGAGATCAGCGTGGGTCGCGGCGACATGGACAGCGCCGCCTCCAACTGGTCCTCGATGATCGGGGCCAGCAGCCGCCCGCGCACGGCCAGGTTCGCGTAGTGGACCGTCTCCCCGGCGGCCGCCGCGAGCCCGGCCGCGACCAGGTCCGCCCACCCCCGCACGGTCCCGTCGGGCAGCTCGTCGCCCACACCCTCGGTGAAACTGTCGCCGATCGCCAGGAAACGCACCCGCCAGACGATAATCCACTCCCGATCACACCGCGCGCAGTGCCCGCGCACCGGCACCCGCGGCCACGGCGAGAACCACCGCACAACCCACGAGCAGCGGGGGTACGCCGTGCGTGCCGGCCAGCGCGCCGAGCACGGTGTTCGTGACCAGCAGCGGCAGCGTCTGCGCCAGCACGACCACGGACTGGGTCCGGGCCAGGTGCGTGGCCGGGACCCGGGCGAGGAACAGCGGCCCGACATGCGTCGCGAACAGCCCGGACCCGGCACCGGCAAGCAGCGCGGCGAGCGCGGCCGGCCACGGATCGGCAACCGGCGCGAGCGCGCCGGCACCGGCCGCCGCGAGCAGCAGCCCGCCCGGGACGACCCGGCCCGGCCGGCCCAGCGTGCCACGGGCCAGCACCAGCACCGCGACCGCGCCGGTGCCGGCGGCGAGCGCACCGGCGAGCAGGCCGGTGTCCGCGGCGGACCAGTGACGTTCCCGGGCCAGCAGCGGCAGCAGCAGCCCGGAGACCGGCAGCAGGAACCCGGCGGCCACCGCGGTCAGCGCCAGTGCCGGCCGCAGCACCACGTCCGCGAGCAGCAGCCGCAGCCCGGCGTCCACGCGATCCGCGGCACCCGCACGATCCGCGGCAGCCGCACGATTCGGGGCGCCGGTGGGCGGTGCCGGGACCAGGAACGGGCGCAGCCGGAGGAGGACGATCACCATGGCGGCGAACGTGGCCGCGTTCGCCGCCATCACCGGCGCGGGGCCGACGGCCGTCACCAGCAGTCCGCCGAGCGCGGGACCGGCCAGCGCCGCCGTCTGCGCCGCGATCTGCCGGCCAGCCATCAAGCGGGACAGGCCGGTCCCCGGCCGCTCGGCCACGGCCGTCGGTGCGTCCGGCCGGCCGTCGGCGGGCCGCGCGGCGCCCGCTTCCACCGGTGCGGCGCCGGCCGCGCTCCCGCCGCGGGGCCGGCCGGCACGCGTGCTCCCAGGCGTGCGTCCGCCGGCGGACGTGCTCCGGCCGGATCCCTTCAGTCCGCCGCCGGCGGACGTGAGGTGGTGGTTCGTGGCGTCCGTGAGCAGGCGGGGGACGGTGGCGGAGGCCGGGAGGTGGGCGACGTCGGCGAGGCCGGTGGCCAGGGCCGCCAGCGGGATGAGCCACCACGTGGTCGGTGACGCGGCCAGGAGCAGCGCGAAGAGCAGCGTCGCGGCGGCGGCGAACGTGTCCGCCGCGACCAGCACGCGCCACGCGCCGAGCCGGTCGGCGATCGCGCCGGCCGGGAGCAGCAGCAGCGCCCGCGGCAGGGTGACCGCGGTCAGCGTGAGCGCGGCGAGCGGCGCACCGCCGGCCGCGGCGGACCAGAGCAGCGCGAACGCCATGGCCTGGGTGCCGAGCAGGCTCACCGCGGTGCCGCTGAGCCAGAGGACGGCAGGGGTACGAAGGGGCACGACATCTCCACCGGCGTCGGGGACATGAGCAGCCCGACGGTGCGGGGTGGAGCCGGTCGAGGGTCAAGCGCGAGTCGTCCGCCGTACCGTGTGGTGGTCGAAAATCGGTACGGCGTCAGCCGGGCCGTCGTTATCGTGGCGCGCTGTGGACAACGACTGGCACGATCCCGACTGGCGATCCGCGGCGCACGCCTGGGTGCGGGATCGGCTCGACGCGCTCGGCACGCCCGCCACCGGGCCGATCGAGGAGATCCGGGCGCGCCCCTGGTCGGTCACCCACCGGGTGCCGACCGCGGCCGGGCCGCGCTGGTTCAAGGCCAACACCGTGGACTGCCGGTACGAGGCCGCGCTCGCCGGCGCGCTCGCCCGCCGGCTGCCGGACCGGGTGCTGGTGCCGCTGGCCGTGGACGTCACCCGTGGCTGGCTGCTCACCGCGGACGCCGGGCCGACGCTGCGCGACGTGCTCCCGGCCGGCGACCCCGGCACGAGCATCGCGCGGTGGGCGGAGATGCTGCGGGCGTACGCGGCGCTGCAGCGGGACGCCACGCCGCTCGCGGACGACCTGCTGGCGCTCGGCGTGCCGGATCACCGGCCGGAGGTCCTGCCGGGGCAACTGGCCGAGCTGCTGGCCGATCCGGACGTGCGGGCGGCCCTCGGCCCGGCGCGCTGGGCGGCGGTCTCCGCGATGGCTCCCGCGTTCGCGCGGTGGTGCGCGGAGCTGGCCGCGTCCGGCGTCCCGGCGACCGTGCAGCACGACGACCTGACGGACGCGAACGTGTTCCCCGGCCCGCCGTACCGCTTCTTCGACTGGGGTGACGCGGGCGTGGCGCACCCGTTCGGGTCGCTGCTGGCGGCGCTCTCGTCGGCCGGGCACACGCTGGGCGTCGAGCGGGGCGCGCCGGAGCTGGCCCGGCTGCGTGACGCCTACCTGTCGGAGTGGCCGGGCGACCCGGCCGCGCTGCGCCGGGCGGCCACGCTGGCCGGCCGGGTGACCCGGGTGTCCCGGGCGATGTCCTGGCGGCGGGCCCTGCGGGCTTCGGCGCTGCCGGTGCCGGCCGAATTCGCCACCGCGGTGGCGGAATGGCTGGGCGACCTGACGGAGTCGGACCCGGTGTGACGCCGCGCGTCCCGGCCCGGCCGTCGCGCGTCCCGGCCCGGCCGTCGCGCGTCCCGGCCTGTTCGCACCGGCCGCGACGGACACCGCGGGCCGGTGCGGCGGGCCGGTGCGGCGGGCCGGCGGCCTCAGGCGGCGGTGAGACGGGCGACGACCGCGGTGATCGCGGCGTCGATCGCGGCGCGCGACTCGTCGGTGTCGTCGAGGATGTCGAAGCTGTGCTGCCCGTTCGGGGTGTCGACGAGGTGCAGCCGCGCACCGGCAGTCTCGGCCGCCGCGACGAACGTGGCCACCGTGGCCGCGATGAACGGGTGTTCCCGGCCCGCGCGGGTCAGCACGATCGGCAGGTCACCCGCGGACGCGACCGCCTCGGCCGGCCGGAACGCCGGGTCCACGTCCATTCCGGGGAACGGTTCCAGCAGCGGGTAGCTCAGCGCCAGGCACCGCAGCCAGCTCGGCGGCTTCCGCAGCGGCGCGGCGGTCAGCATGCCGCCGCCGGAGAAGTACCACACCGCCACCCGGTCGCCGTCCACGCGCGGGTCGGCGCGGACCGTCTCGATCGCGGCGTCGATCGCCTCGGCCGCGGCCGGGTAGTCGGCCGGCGTCCGCAGTGGGTGGTCGACCACCGCACCGACCACACCCCGGGACGCGGCCAGCGCGCCGTAGCCACGGAAGACCGGCCAGTGCCGCGGTGACGGCCGCATCTCCGGCGGGATCGGTCCGCCGTGGACGAAGACGATCGCCGGACGCGGGCCGTCCCCGGCCGGCGGGTAGAGGTCGATCGGGTCCTGCGACTCCGGCTCGATCGGTGCGACCGGCAGCACGAATGGGTTCAGGTACGTCGGTTCTGCCATGCCGATGACCCTATGTGCACCGCACAACCGGTTTTCGCGCTGCTCAGAGGCCGGTGCAGGTGCGGCCGTTGATGGTGCAGGCGCTGGGCTCCCGGTCGGCGAAGAGGGAGCCCTTCAGGTCGGCCTCGAAGGTGAACGACGCGGTGCCGCCGGACGCGCCGATCGGGGTCGCGCCGGCCGCCGGCGTGAACGTCACCGTTTCACCCGACTGGGTGAAGGTCGCGCCGTCCGCCTTCGTCACCGTGATCGGGCTCTTCAGCGTGAGCACGACGGTCCAGGTGCCGTTCTGGTACACGCCCGGGTTCGCCAGCGAGATCTTGCCGCGGTAACCGAACGCCCAGTCGCCGTCCGTCGCGTACGCGGCCGTCAGCACGTCCTCCGCCGGGGTCGGCGCGGCGCCGGTCGGCGTGACCGGCGGCCGGAGGCTCGGCAGCAGCGCGGCACCGTCCGGCGCCGGGGACTGCGTCGGTGTCACGCCCGGCGTCGGCAACCCGGCGCTGGTCGACGACGTGACCGGTGACTCGGTGACCGACGCCGCCGGGGTCGGCGACGAGGTGATGGCCGTGACACCGCCCTCCGCGGCCACGTCGCCGCCCCCGCCGTCGCGGCCCCAGACGATGCCGGCGGTGACCGCGGCCAGCCCGACCACCACGGCTCCGCCCGCGATCATCAGCGGTACGCGGGCGCTGCGCAGCCGCGCGACGCTGAGCCGGGGCAGGATCACGGTCTCCGGGCCGCGACGGCCGCGCATGCCCTCGAGGTCGACCTCGCCGAACGCGAGCCAGTCGAGCACGGCCGCGAGCGGCTGGCCGAGCGCGGTCTCGTACGCGATGCGCTTGTCGGCCAGTTCGGCCTCGGAACCGCCGCCCTCCCGCCAGGACTGGTGCAGCATGATCCGGGTGCGCTGCTCGTCGACCGCGGTGAGCTCCCAGCGCAGCCGGGACACCAGGCCCGGCCCGTGCAGGAACAGCACCAGCCGCTCGCCGGTCTCGACGCCGACGACCTCGCCCTCGACCGTGGAGCCCTGGTCGGGTTGCTCGGCGTCCGGGTCGGGTTGCAGGCCGGGCAGGTCGGTGCCGGAGAGCTGGAAGAACGCGCCGACGCGCGGCTTCAGGTCGGTCTCGGCGAGCCACTGGCGGAGCAGACGCGGCTCGGTGAGCGCGCGCCAGACCCGCTCGGTGGGGTGCTCGACCTCCACCTCGATCTCGATCTCGACGCTCGCGGCGCTCTCCGTCGTCACGACATGCACTGTAGAAGCTTGTTCATATCCACGCGCACCGGGCACGCGCTGTCATTTCGTCACGATCAGTAGTCATCGACCGTGATGAGCGCCGCGCGGCCGGCCGGATGCTTCCCGGCCGGCGGCATGATCACCCGTCGGGGGTCCGGCTCAGAAGAACAGCGGGCCGAGCAGCATGGCGACGGCGGCGCCGCCCGCGGTGCCGGCCGCGACCTGCAGCCAGGTGTGGTCGGCCAGCCGCACGCGGGACCAGGCGACGGCCGCGACCACCGGCACCAGGATCAGCAGCGGGGGGCCGAAGAGCCAGATCAGGCCGGTGGTGGAGGCGGCGGCGACGGCCGCGTGCACGCTCAGCTTCCAGACCAGGTTGCTGAGCATGACGAGCGTCAGCACGCCGAGCATGACCACGATGATGCCGATCAGGTGGCTGGGCGCCTCGAGCAGCCAGATCAGCAGCAGGCCGGCCAGGACGGAGACGATCGCGAGCAGCAGCGGTGTGCGGCGCTGCTCCCGGCGTCCGATGTGGTGGTCGGTGAGCGTCCCGCGCATCACGCCGTACCGGACGATGCCGTACGGGATCAGCGCGCAGGGTATGGCGGCCAGCAGCGCCCACCAGAAGCCCGCGGCCGACCGGGTCTGCTCGATCGCGAAGACGAACGGCATGGTCACGGCCCAGATCGTCGGCGCGAACGCCTCGGTGATCACCCGTGCGAGTCGGTCCACAGTGGTCTTCTCCGGGGCGGTCACGGTCATCGCCAGATCATGTCAGGCGCGGGGGCCGCCGCACGCGGCAGGTGCGGACGACGACTGTATCGATCCAGAAAAGGCCTTGAAGGTGCGCGGACCCCGGCGTACTGTATCGATCCAGAGGGCACTGGATCGATACAGAGGAGGCGCGGCGTGAAGCCGACGCTACAAACCGTGGCGGACGAGGTGGGCGTGTCCCGCAGCACCGTCTCGAACGCGTACGGGCGGCCCGACCAGCTCTCGCCCGAGCTGCGCGAGCGCATCCTCGCCGCGGCCCGGCGGCTGGGCTACGCCGGCCCGAACCCGACCGCGCGATCGCTGCGCCGCGGCCGGGCCGGCGCGATCGGCGTGCTCTTCACGGACGTGCTGTCCTACGCGTTCAAGGACCCGTTCGCGGTGCGCTTCCTGCAGGGACTGTCGCTGGCCGCGGAGCGCCACTCGACCGGTCTGCTGCTCATCCCGGTCCCGGACGACCCGGACGCGGCACGGGCCGCCGTGCGCAACGCGGCGGTCGACGGCTTCTGCGTGTTCTGCGTGGCCGAGGGGCACCCGGCCCGGGAGGCGATCTTCGAGCGCGGGCTGCCGGTGGTCGGCACCGAGTTGCTGGCCACGGACCCGGACATGTTCGCGGCCGGCATCGACGAGGCGGCCGCGACCCGGGCGGCCGGCGCGCACCTGACCGCGCTGGGCCACCACCGCGTGACCGTCGTCGCGGACATGCTGCACCCGGCGCTGAGCCCGCGGTCCGCGCCGATCCGGCACCTCGAGGACATCTCGTACCAGGGCGAACGCGAACGGCTGCGCGGCTACCAGGAGGCCTGGGACAAGGCCGGCCTGGACTGGGACGAGGTGACGATCATCAACGTGCCCGGCAACAGCCGCGAGGCCGGGCTGGAGGGCGCCGCCACGGCGCTCGACCGGCGCGACCGGCCGACCGCGCTGATCGCGTTCAGCGACGTGCTGGCGCTCGGCGCGCTGGACGCGCTGCGGGCCCGGGGCCTGCGCCCGGGCCGGGACGTGTCGGTCATCGGGTTCGACGACATCCCACAGGCGGCCGAGGCGGGCCTGACCACGGTCCGCCAACCGGCCAAGGAGAAGGGCCGCATCGCGGGTGAGCTGCTGCTCGACCCGCCGGCCACCGCCGAGGGGCGCCGCGTGGCGCTCCCCACCGAGCTCATCGTCCGGGCCAGCACCGGCCCGGCCCCCGACGGGAGGATCTGACATGGACACCAGCGACGCTCTCGGCATGAACATGGCGATGAAGGCGATGCTGCGCGAGGTGACCTCCGCGCAGCCGGGTGCGCCGGTCCGGCCGGACCGGCCCGCGCGGACCGTGCGCGCGGCCGGTGCGCGCCGGGCCCTCGCCCGGGCGCTGCACACCGTGGCCGACCGGGTCGAGCCGCGGACAAATTCCGGGACGTGCGCCACCGCCTGAGGTTAGGGTGCGCGGGTGCTGTCCCCACGCTACGAGGTGCGCCGCCCCACCCCGGCGGACGCTGAGACGATCTTCGCGGTGATCCGGGCCTACCAGACGGCCCGGATCGGCCGGCTGGACTACACACTCGCCGACGTCGAGGACGAGCTGCGCTCCCCCGAGGGTGACCTCGGCACGGACGCGTGGCTGGTCCTCGACGAGCACGGCACCGCCGTCGGCTGGGGCTGGGCGTGGCCGAGCGGCGACGGCATCGTCGACATGGACGTGTTCACGCTGGACGACGAGGTCGCGGACCGGCTCTGGGCCATGGCGCGCGAGCGCGCGGCCGCGATCGGCCGGGAGCGCGGCTGGCCGTCCGTGACCGGCGGCGTCGGCGTCTACCGGGAGGACACGCCGACCGCGCGGCGGCTCACCGGCTACGGCTTCGAGGTCGGCACGGTCTACCACCGGCTGCGCGCCGACCACACCGGGGACCGCGCGTTCCCGGACGTGCCTGCGGGGTTCGTGGTGCGCAACGGTGCGGAGTCCGAGCGGGTCCGGCGCGATGCGCACGAGACGCGCGAGGCCGCGTTCCACGATCACTACGGGCACGTGCGCAAGAGCTACGACGAGTGGGCGGCCGCGCGCGAGACGGAGAGCGTGCACGACTGGTCGTTCCTGAGCGTGCTCTACACCGACGCGGGCGAGCCGGCCGGGATGACGCTGCGGTCCACGCTGTTCGCGCCGGACGAGAAGTGCGGCTACCTGCGGCTGCTCGGTGTGCATCCCACGTTTCAGGGTCGCGGGCTGGGACGATGGCTGCTGCGGCACGCGTTCGCGGAGGACACCCGGGACGGCTGGGCGGGCACGATCCTGCACGTGGACACGGACCCGCGGCGCCCGGCGCTCGGGCTGTACCTGTCCGAGGGCATGCGCGCCGTCCAGATCATCGACGCCTGGCGGCGTCCCGTGTAAGGGTTCTCGATGCGTCACGCCCGACTTATCGCACCGGCTGTCGTACCCGCGGTGGTGCTGCTCGTCACCGCGTCGGTCAGCATCACCGGGCCGGGCTTCAGCTGGGACGAGGTCGCCACCGCGGACATCGCGCGGCGCACCCCCGCCGAGATCTGGGCGCTGATGCGGCACGTGGACGGCGTGCTCGGGCCGTACTACCTGCTCATGCACGTGTGGACCGGGTTGGCCGGCACGTCCGAGACAGTGCTGCGGCTGCCGCAGGTGGTCGCGATGGCGCTGGCCGCCGGCCTCACCGGCGAACTGGGCCGCCGCCTGTTCACGCCGCTCACCGGTCTGACGGCCGGTCTGCTGCTGGTCATCATGCCCAATTCCTACCGGTACGCGGCCGAGGCCCGGCCGTACGCGTTCAGTGTGCTCTTCTCCGCCCTGTCCCTGCTCCTGCTGCACCTGGCGCTGCGCCGCCCGGACCGGTGGCGGTGGATCCCGTACGGCGCGTCGGTGGCGTTCCTCGGCCTCAGCCACATCGTCGGCGTGTCCGTGCTGGCCGCGCACGCGGTGATCGTGCTGCGCCGCGACCGCCGCCTGCTCCGGGGCTGGGCGCTCACGGCGACCGTCGTGCTGGTGCTGCTCGCGCCGCTGGTGGTGCTCGGCGCCGGCCAGCAGGCCGGGCAGGTCGCGTGGATCAAGCCGCTGTCGGCCGCGATCCTGCGCCGCTCCCCCGCCGAGATCGTCGGGTCCGCCGCGGCCGCGTGGCTGCTGATCGGGCTGGTGCTGGCGTTCACCTGGCGGTCCCGGTACATCGAGCTGGTCGCGCTGTGCGCCGCACCGATGCTGGCGCTGGCCTCGTACTCACTGCTGGTGGGCCCGCTCTGGGTCCCGCGCTACCTACTGGTCGTGCTGCCACCGCTGGCCCTGCTGGCGGCCGCGATCGTGTGCGCGCCCCATCCGTCGCCGCCCCCGCCGTCTTCTCCGTCGCCGTCGGCGGCACCTCCGCGGTCCCCAGCGGCGGCATCCGCGCCGTCGCCGTCGTCTCCGGCGCCGTCGGCGGCACCTCCGCCGTCGCTGGCACCGCCGGTGCCGAGCCGGTCGGCTCGCCTCGGCACCCGGTGGCCGCGCGGCCGGGCGTGGCTGCCGGTCGCGGTGACGCTCGCCGTGCTGTTCGCCGCCGCCTGGCCGGAGCACCGGCAGCAGCGCGGCGCGCTGGCCAAGAACGGCGCCGACTACCGCGCGCTCACCCGGATGATCGCCGCCCGGGACCGCCCCGGCGACGCCATCATCTACCAGGACAACAACCGCGCGCTGCGGGCCGGCGTCGACTTCTACTACCGCGGCGACCCGGACCGCCCGGCCGACGTGCTGCTCGCGCGGACCGCCGGCCAGGCCGGCCGGCTGACCGCGGTTGAGCACCCGGACGTGGCCACCCACCTGCGTGACGTCCCCCGCGTCTGGTTCGTGGTCGCCGCCACCGGTCCCGAGGACCCGCTGATCCACAAGCCACGCGCCGCCCTGGCGCTCCGCACCGGCTTCCGCCGGACGGACCTGTTCACCGTGCACGGCGCCACGGTCGCGCTCTACCGCCGGGTCGGCTGACCGGTCCGCCGCCCGATGTGCCTCGAAACGGCGACGGCGTCTCGGCCGATGTCCCGCGCGCCCGCGCCGGGAACGGTGGGCCGGCGCCGGAAACCGCAGGCCGGCGCCGGAAAGCGCGCGGCAGCACCGGAAACCCTGGGCCGGCGCTGGGAACGGTGGGTCGGCGCCGGGAATCGCGGTTCAGCGGACCTCCGCGCGGCGGCGGTGCCGCGACGGGGTCAGCCGGTGCGGCGGGCCAGGTGGGCGACGATGTCGGTGGTGAGGTCGACGGTGGGTGGGAGGACGGCCTCGACGGCGCGGAGGGCCTGGTCGCGGACCGGTGCGGGGAGCTGGAGGTAGGCGGAGACCGTGGCGAGGTGGCCGAGGTAGCCGGCGGCGGTGACCGTGATCCGGCGCGGGATCGTGGTCTGGCGGACGTCGGTGAAGAGGTCGCAGCGCTCGAGCTCGGTGCCGGGCCACTGCATCTCGTCCTCGGGTGGGGTGCCGTCCGGCGACGGGATGTCGTCGGTGGCCAGGAACGGGGCGCGAGCGGCCCGGACGGCGGCGTCGACGGCCGGGTCGGCGAGGCGGGCGGGGCCGCCGAAGGAGGCGACGGTGCCGCCCGGTGCGAGCAGCCCGGCGATCCGGGTCCAGCGGCCGGCCGGGGACGTCCAGTGCAGTGCGGCGGCCGCGTAGACCAGGTCGTACGTCCCGGCCGGGGACAGTTCCTCGAACGCGCTCCGCACGGTGCGCACGTCCGCGGGCAGATGGCGGCGCAGCTCGGCGAGCATGGCCGGGTCGGGATCGGTCGCGGTGACCGTGGTGCCGGGGCGGGCGAAGAGGCGGGTGGCCTTGCCGGTGCCGGCGCCGATCTCCAGCGCGGTGCGGATCGGGCGGCCCGCGTAGGCGGTCACCAGATCGCGCAGTTCCGGTGGATAGCCCGGCCGGAATCGTTCGTACGCTTCCGCCACCGACCCGAAGCTCATCGCCCGATCCGACATGCCGGGCATCGTGACATGTCCGTGCCGGCCACCGCCGCCGCTTCGGCCGGGTGGACGACCGCGCGCCGGGGTGACGACCGTGGCGTGGAAGCGCAGCGGACCGTAAAACGGCAGCCGACCGTACCGTGTAGCAGTTTTTGGTGGGTTTAGATGTTCTTCAGGGGTTTTAAGCCTAAAGAGGGAGTTTGGCGTTTCATCGTGTCCGTTTTGGGGGATCTTGCATATTTTTGTCATCGCGGGGCGCCCGGCTGCCACATATGTGCGCCGGATGATCTTTGCTTCTCTCCCAGGCCGCACCGCGCGAGAACGCGTGGTCGCCACATCGATCGGAGCTATGCGCGTGACTCTTCTGGACACGGTCGGGACCCGGCCCGCGGAGAACGGCGATCAGCCGCAGCGGCGGTCCCTCGGGCCGGAGGCCGCACGGAACCTGGCCACGACGACCAAGACCGCGCCCCAGATGCAGGGGATCACCTCGCGGTGGCTGCTGAAGCTGCTGCCCTGGGTGCAGGTCTCCGGCGGCGTCTACCGGGTCAACCGGCGGCTCAGCGTCGCGATCGGCGACGGCCGGGTGACGTTCACGTCGACCGGCTCGCAGGTGAAGGTCGTGCCGATGGAGCTGACCGAGCTGCCGCCGCTGCGCGGGTTCTCGGACGCGAACGCCCTGGCGGCGCTGGCCGAGCGGTTCCAGCAGCGGGAGTACGGGCCGGGCGAGATCATCGTGACCGAGGGGCAGACGCAGGACCGCGTCTACCTGATCGCGCACGGCAAGGTGCACAAGGTCGGGGCCGGCGAGTACGGCGACCAGACCGTGCTCGGGCTGCTCGCGGACGGCGACTACTTCGGTGAGCAGGTGCTGACCGGCGCGCCGGGACGCTGGCGGTACTCCGTCAAGACGATCACCTCGTGCACCGTGCTGGAGTTGCCCGCGCAGGCGATGCAGCAGCTCAACGGCCAGGCGGAGCCGCTGCGCGCGCACATGCAGCGGATGGCGGAGCGGCCGGGCCGCAAGCAGAACAAGCACGGTGAGGCCGCGATCGAGCTGGCCTCCGGGCACGACGGCGAGCCGGACCTGCCGGCCACCTACGTGGACTACGAGACCGCGCCGCGCGAGTACGAGCTGAGCGTGGCCCAGACCGTGCTGCGCGTGCACAGCCGGGTCGCGGACCTCTACAACGAGCCGATGGACCAGATCGAGCAGCAGCTCCGGCTGACCGTCGAGGCGCTGCGCGAGCGCCAGGAGCACGAGATGGTCAACAACCGCGACTTCGGGCTGCTGCACAACGCGGACCTGAGGCAGCGCATCTACACCCGGTCCGGCCCGCCGACGCCGGACGACATGGACGAGCTGCTCGCGCTGGTCTGGAAGGACCCGACGTTCTTCCTGGCGCACCCGCGCACGATCGCGGCGTTCGGCCGGGAGTGCAGCAAGCGCGGCGTCTACCCGAGCGCGATCGACGTGGCGGGACACCAGGTGCCGGCCTGGCGGGGCATCCCGATCTTCCCGTGCAACAAGATCGGCGTGTCCGACCGGCGGACCAGCTCGATCATGCTGATGCGCGCGGGCGAGGACAAGCAGGGCGTGGTCGGGCTGCACCAGACCGGTATCCCGGACGAGTACCAGCCGGGCCTGAACGTGCGGTTCATGGGCATCACCGAGCAGGCCATCATCCAGTACCTGGTCAGCGCGTACTACTCCACGGCCGTGCTGGTGCCGGACGCGCTGGGCATCCTGGAGAACGTCGAGCTCGGGCGCGAGGACTGATGACCGTCCTGCGCGAGAGGGTGGCAGAACCGCGGCGGTCCCTCGGACCCGCCGCCGCCCGGAACCTCGCCACCACCACGAAGACGCGGCCGCAGAACGCGGCGGACTCACCGCGGTGGCTGCTGCGCATGCTGCCGTGGATGCCGGTCAAGGGCGGCGCGTACCGGGTCAACCGGCGGGCGCGGTACCGGACCGGCGACGGGCGGGTGCGGTTCGTCAACGACGGCGCGGCGGTACGGGTGATCCCGCCGACGCTGCGCGAGATCCCGGCCCTGTCGTCGTTCGCCGACCCCGCCGGGCTCGCGGTGCTGGCGGACCGGTTCGTGCAGCGCGAGTACGTCGCGGGCGCGATCATCGCCGCCGAGGGTGAGGCGGTCGACCGGCTCGTCCTGATCGCGCACGGCAAGGCGTCCCGCCGGCAGACCGGCGAGTACGGCGACCCGGTGCGGCTCGGCATGATCGCGGACGGTGATCACGTGGGCGGCGAGGCACTGACCTCGACGCTGCTCGGGTCGCAGCGCGGGGCGCCGGTGACGTACCCGCACACGGTCCGCGCGGAGACCGCGTGCACCGTGCTGTCGCTCTCCGCGGACGCGCTGCTCGCGCTGGACGGTCCACTCCGTACCCAGCTGATCGGGTACCTGCGGGCCTGGCTCGGCGAGCTGTCCGCGATCCCGCGCAACCGGTTCGGCGAGACCGACATCGCGCTGGCCAGCGGCCACGACGGCGAGCCGGACCTGCCCGGCACGTTCGTCGACTACGAGCTGGCGCCGCGCGAGTACGAGCTGAGCGTCGCGCAGACGATCCTGCGCGTCCACACGCGCGTCGCCGACCTCTACAACGACCCGATGAACCAGGCCGAGGAGCAGCTGCGGATCACCATCACCGCACTGCGCGAACGGCAGGAGGACGAGCTGGTCAACAACCCCGGCTTCGGCCTGCTGCACAATGCGGACCTGACCCAGCGCGTCGCCACCCGCACCGGCCCGCCCACGCCGGACGACCTGGACGAGCTGATCTCCCGCCGCCGCAAGACCCGGGTCGTCCTGGCGCACCCGCGCGCGATCGCCGCGATCGGCCGCGAGATCACCAGGTGCGGCCTGACCGTGCCGCCGGTCGAGGTCGAGGGCCGGCTCGTGCCGTCCTGGCGCGGCGTGCCGATCCTGCCCTGCGACAAGATCCCGGTGACCGGCGCGGGCACCACGTCGATCATCGCGATGCGGCTCGGCGCCGACGACCAGGGCGTGGTCGGCCTGATCCCGAAGAACCTGCCGCACGAGACCGAGCCCGGCCTAAACGTCCGGTACATGGGCGTCGACCCGAACGCGATCACGTCGTACCTGGTCAGCAACTACTTCTCGGCCGCGGTGCTGACCCCGGACGCGCTCGGCGTCCTCGAACACGTCGAGATCGGCACCACCTCATGACCACCCTTTCCACGGTACGGGGCTCCGCCGGGTCGTCCGGCGCGGCGGAGCCCGCCGCCGCTGTGCTGGCCGGCGCCCGCGCCATGGTGGAACCGGCGCTGCGGGCCGCGATCGGCGCGCTGCCGCAGTCCACCGCCCGGCCGAGCGGATACCACTTCGGCTGGTGGGACCCGGCCGGGCAGCCGGCCGCGCAGTCCGGTGGCAAGGCGCTGCGCCCCGCGCTCGCGCTCAGCGCCGCCGCGGCCGTCGGCGGCGACCGGGCGGCGGCCGTGCCCGCCGCGGTCGCGGTCGAGCTGGTGCACAACTTCTCGCTGCTGCACGACGACGTGATGGACGGCGACGCCACCCGGCGCCACCGGCCGACGGTCTGGGCGGTCTTCGGCGTCGACACCGCGATCCTCGCCGGGGACGCACTGCTGGCGGCCGCGATCGACGTGCTGGCCGCGTCCGGGGCGCCGGCGACCGGACCGGCGATCCGCGGGCTCTGTGCCGCGGTGCAGGCGCTGGTCGACGGGCAGGCCGCCGACCTGAGATTCGAGCAGACCACGACGGTACGGCTGACGGACGTCCTCGAGATGGCCGCCAACAAGACCGGCGCGCTGCTCGGGGCGTCGTGCTCACTGGGTGCGCTGCTGGGCGGCGCGCCCGCCGCGCGGGCCGCGCTGCTCGGCGAGTTCGGGGAGCGCGTCGGGCTCGCGTTCCAGATCGTCGACGACCTGCTCGGCATCTGGGGGGACCCGGTGGTGACCGGCAAGCCGGTCTTCTCCGACCTGCGCAACCGGAAGAAGTCGCTGCCGGTGCTGGCCGCGCTCACGTCCGGCACGCCGGCCGGACGGGAACTGGTCCGGTTCTACGACCGGGACACCGCGTTCACGGACGCGGAACTGCCCCGGATCGCCGAACTGGTCGCCGACGCCGGCGGGCGCGCCTGGTGTCACGCCCACCGGGACGCGCTGCTGCACCAGGCGTCGACGTCGCTGGCGGCCGCCGACCCGCTGCCGGCCGCCGCCGCGGAACTGACCGCCCTGGCGCATCTGGCGACCCACCGTTCGTACTGATCGGCCACTATCCTCGGTGGCATGTCCTCCGCGGAGCAGTTGCTCGAGGCACGTCTGACCGCGCTCGGTGAGCTGTGGGCGGTGTGGGCGGCGCACGGACACGATCTGGACGCCGCCCGCTGGACCCGTCCGACCCGGCTGCCGGGCTGGGACGTCAAGGCCCTGTTCGCCCACCTCGCCGCGTGGCCGCACGGCTTCGCCCAGATGCTCGACCTGGTCCGGGCCGACGAGCCCACCCACCCGTCCGCCACCGCCCTGCTGCGCGACCTGAACCGTCCCGGCGGGCTCGCCGCGCTCCAGTCCCCGCGCGTCGCCCAGGGCGCCCGGGACGCCGCCCAGCAGCACACGCCCGCCCAGCTGACCGCCGCGTTCGCCGAGGTCGGCCCGCGCGCGCTGGCCGGTGCCCGCGCGCGTGGGCCGGTCGTCGTCGACTACTTCGGCATAGCCCGCCTCGACCTCGCCGAGGCCGCCGGGATCGGCATCGTCGAGTCCACCGTCCACCTGCTCGACCTGCAGCGCGCGCTGGGCCGGGAGCCCGCCGTGCCGCCGTCGGGCCTGGCCGAGACCGCAAAGATCCTGGCCGCGATCCCGTCCCCGGTCGCGTTCGTCGAGGCCGCCACCGGCCGTTCCACCGGACCGCTGTTCCCCCTCGTCTCGTGACCGCCGGTGGGATGCCGGGCATTCTGGCCGGCCCGGACGCTGTCGGTCGCCGGTGACTCGTTCTCGCTGATCGCCGTGCCGCTGCTGGTCCTGCACACCACCGGCTCGGTCACGATGACGGGCCTGCTCACCGGCGCCGCCGGCGTCGCCACCGTGCTGGCCGGGACGGTCGCCGGCCCGGTCGTCGACCGGGTCGACCGCCGCCGCCCGCTGATCGGCTGCGACCTCGCGCGCTGCGCGCTGCTGGCGACCGTGCCGCCGGCCTGGCTGCCCGCGATGGGCTGGCCGGCAAACCGACCCGCTGCGCGGTCGGCGGGCCGCCGGTGCGGCGCGGCGAGGTGCGGCGCGGTGCGGTGCGGCAGTGCGGTGCGGCGTGCGGCGAGGTGCGGTGCGCGGCGAGGTGCGGTGCGCGCGGTGGTGCGCCTCGGTGGGTCAGGGCTGCGACGTGAACCACCAGTTGTCCGCCGGGGGCTCTTCGGGGGGCCGGCGGGTGGCGAGGGAGACGATGGCGCACCAGAGGGTCAGCGGGGTCGCGGCGGCTCCGGCCAGGACCGCCCAGGTCTTCAGTGGGTCGGTGGTGAGCCGCAGAGCGGCGACGAGCAGGGCCAGCAGCACGGCGGCGATCGCGAGGGCGGCCGGCCAGCTGAAGCGCCGGGCCATCCGGCCGATCAGCACGGCCGGGAGCAGCACGGCGATCGTGAGGACCGCGCCGGTGACGGCGACGAGCAGGAGCGTGACGGGCCCGTGCAGCGGGCCGCCGGGATCCGCGACGATGCCGAGCACGGAGACCAGCAGGCCGAGGTAGAGGAGCCCGCATTCCAGGCAGAACAGCACCCAGGCCGCGACGGCACCGGCGACGTGAGCGGAGATCGTGAGCAGAATCCGGCTTCGCACGGACCGGATCATGGCGTGGCGCGGCCGGGTTCCGGCGCTTCCGCACCGGATCTGCACGATGTCTTCACGGACGGGTGCGGAACCGGTTCCGGCGGCGACACGCCCGTTCGGTGTTCCCGCGGCGCGACGGGAGACGCGGTCGGGCACCGGAACACAGCGCGCCGGGTGCTCGCGGATCGCTATCGGTAGCCGGTGGCGGCGGTGAAGGCGTACCAGTCGTCCATCATCGTGTTGAAGGCGGCGAGGCACTGGAGTTTGCGGGCCGGGAGGTCGTCGCAGGGCTGCCGCACGGCCGCGGCGCTCTCGTCGAGGCCGGCGATCGCCGCGGAGACGTCGGCGAATCGGGACGGGTCGGGGCGTGCGGCCACGTCCCGCCGCACCGTCGTGGTCACGTCGCCGACCAGGTCCGCCAGGGCGGTGCCGGGGCACCACTCGCTCTCCGCGCCGTTGAACCTGCCGATGCACGACGACAGCACGATGTTCGCCGACCCGATCTCGGTGAAGTGGGCGTCGAAGGGCCCGCTCGACGACGGTACGGAACTGACCGCCGGTGACGGCGTGGACACCGACGGCCCCACGGGCGACGGCCCCGCGTCCGGCGCACAGGCCGCGAGCAGGAGTGACCATGCCACGGCACCGAGCACCGGGCGGAACCTCGTCGACACCCGCCGGTCAGCCATCGACGGATCCGCTCACCCGCAGCGTGCCCTCGCCGGTTCCGGCGCCCCGGGTCTGTCCGGCCACGGCGCCGTCCAGGGTCGCGACGAGCTCGGCCCGGCCACTGCCGTGCGTCAGGGTCAGGCTCCACCGGTGCGGGCGGCCGTCCGCCGGCACCTCCACGGTCCCGCGCCACGGCGGCGACACCGGCCCCTCGGTGGTCCGCTCGCCGTCGAGCTCGCGGACGATCGAGATGATCTCGGCGTCGCCCTCCACCGTGAACATCAGGATCCGCGGCGCGGCCCCGGCCACCGACGGGGGCGGCGACGGCACCGCGCTCGGCGCCGACGTGCCGAACGCCGACGTGCCGGGCCGCGGCGCGGCCGGCTCACCGGTGTCGCCGCAGCCCGCGAGGAGAACCGCCACCAGTGTGGCCCCGCACCCAAGACGTCGCATGCCGCGACTCTATGCACGGGCCGTACCGGCCTCAATTCCCTGTGCAGGGACTGGCGCGCACCGCGAACGGTGTGATCGGCGCGCCGCCGGACGCGGGGCGCACGGGCCGGCGCCTCGGCCGCAACCAGCACTTGCCTTCGTCATCGAGGTGTATCTATGCTCCAGGAATGCGCTTTCCAGAATGGAAGCGGTGTGGCGCCGGCGCACTTGTCGACCATGAAGGTGAGACACGGATGAAAAGATCAGCAACCCTCCGGTGGGTGACCGGAGGCGCCGTCGCGGCGGTCGGGGCGGCGGTCATGCTGTCGCTGCCGCAGGCCTGGGCGGCGGACACGAACCTGAGCCTGAGCGGCGGTGCCGACGGCTCGAGCAAGGCCACCGGCACCAGCTACGGCAACGTCAAGGACGGTGACGCCGGCACGTACTGGGCGCCGGGCAGCGCGACCGGCTACGTGTCGGTCAAGTGGAGCAGCGCCACCTCGGTGAGCAGCGTGGTCATCAAGCAGGCGTCCGGCGGTGGGTCGATCACCGCGTGGCGGTTGCTCAACGGGGACAGCGGCGCCGTCCTGACCAGCGGCAGCGGCAGCCCGAGCACCATCAACTTCACCGCGACCTCGCTGAAGAAGGTCACGCTCGACATCACCGGCGCGTCCGCGGCACCGCGGATCGCGGAGTTCGAGACCTACTCCGGTGGCAGCTCGAACCCGACGCCCGGGCCGACCACGGGCGGGCCGACCGGCACCCCGACGCCCGGCCCGACCGGTGCCCCCGGCACGCCGACCGGCGCCTGGCCGTCGTCGCAGGGCAACGTGTCGATCTCCGGCACGGTCAGCGTGTCCGGCACGTTCGACGGCGGGATGAAGACCTACTGCTGCATCGGTGACGGTGGGCAGAGCGAGTCCCAGGACCCGATGTTCAAGATCGCCAACGGCGGTACGCTGCAGAACGTCATCCTCGGCTCGCCGGCCGGGGACGGCGTGCACTGCGAGGGCACCTGCACGCTGCGCAACGTCTGGTGGAACGACATCGGCGAGGACGCCGCGACGTTCAAGGGCACGGGCGGCGGCACGTCGTACGTGATCGGTGGCGGCGCGCGGTCCGGCAGCGACAAGACCTTCCAGCACAACGGCAACGGGACCGTGAGCATCAGCGGCTTCTACCTGAAGGGCTCCGGCAAGCTGTACCGGGCCTGCGGCAACTGCTCCAGCTCGTACACCCGGCACGTGAAGGTCGACAACGTGCTGCTGGACGACATCGACATGGTCGTCGGCATCAACAGCAACTGGAACGACACCGCCACCATCACCCGGGTCACGGTCGTCGGCTCGGCCACGGTGTGCGGCAAGTACAAGGGTGTCGCCAAGGGCAGCGAGCCGAGCTATCTCGGTGAGGGCTGGAACGACGCCAACTGCAAGGTGAACCGCAGCGACGTCACGTTCAGATAGGACGGTGCCCGTGACGGAGGCGCCCACCGCGCGGTGGGCGCCTCCGTCCGTGTCGTGACGGACGGCCGCCGGTCCGCCATCATGAGATCTCATTCGATCGAACGGGGGCTACGACATGGGTCAGCGGGTGTTCGGTACGGCGGCGAAACGATGGCTGCTCGGGGTGACACTGCTGGTGGGCGTGGTGATCGCCGCGCTGATGGCGGTGGCGCTGCCGCCGGACGAGCGCACGTTCGCGTTCGTCGCGTTCGGCACGCAGATGTTCATGTCGGTGGTGCTGCCGTTCCACGGCGTGCTGCTCGGCCGGGACCTGCTGACCACGGCCGGCCGGGACGCGGTGCCGGTGCTCGGCACGGCCGTGCTGCTGGGCGCGGCGACCGGGCTGACCGGGAGCCTGCTGGCCGCGGGCGCGCCGGCGGCCGCCGGCGGCACCTGGGCCGGTGCGGGCACGGTCCTGGCCGGCGGCGTGCTGGTGCAGGTGGTGGCGAACCTGACCGGCACCGGGCTGGGCGTGCTGATCAGGCCGGCCTGGGTCGCGTGTCTCGCCACGATCGTCGTACCGCTGGGGTTGTGGGCCCTGCTCCTGCTCGTCCCGCCGCTCGGTGACTGGCTGACGCCGTTCCCGGTCGCGGGCACGCTGCTGTCCGGCGACGCGCGCCCGGTCGACTGGGCACGGTGGACGGTCGTCGCGCTGATCTGGGGCGTCGCCCTGAACGCGCTGGCGGTCCGCCACGCGCGCACGCGCCGCCCCACCACCGCACCCGCCTGACCCACCGCACCGCCCGGCGCACCGCACCGCCCTACGCACCCGCACCGCACGGCCCCGGCCGGCGTGATCCGCCGGCCGGGGCGCGGGATCAGTGCGACGCGGGGGTACGCGCGAACAGGCGTGCCGCCCCGGTGCCGAGGCCGGCCGGCGCGGGCAGCGTGACGGTCAGCGCCGGCGCCGCGGGCGCGGCGACGCCGCCCGTGGCGGGGACGGTCGCGGGCACGGGCGCACCGGTTGCGCCGCCGACAGCAGCCGGGCCACCGGCGGCTCCGGCAGCGGAAACCCGCGGCGCGGACGCGGCACGGCCCGGCACACCGGCCGGTCCGGGCAGCCGGCTCCCGGGCCGGACCGCACCGGACCGGACGGCGGAACGGACAGCAGAACGGGCAGCAACGGAACGGGCGGCGGCGGGACGGGAAGCGGCGAGACCTACGACGTTGCGCGGTGAGTGCGGGAGCTTGCGCAGGTCGGCCTCGCCGTAACGGTGGGTGCCGCGGTGCCAGCCGAGCACGCCGGCCATCCAGTCGCGCAGCTCCTGCACGTACCGCTGGATCGTGGTGATGCCGTCGGGTTTCAGGTCGAAGTCCTGGTAGAGGATCGGCAGCTCGTCGCGGGCGATCCGCTCGAACTGCTGGAGCCGGGCCGCCATCAGGTCGGCCGCGACCCGCATCGCCTCCGTCGGCGTGATCTCCAGGAAGCGCTCGATGACCAGGACGCCGTTGTTCAGCTCGCCCTCGAACTCGATCTCCTTGCGGTACGAGAACACGTCGTTGGCCAGGCAGGCGTAGTCGGCGGCGGAGTTGTCCAGGCCGCGCATGGTCCGGGTGCGGTAGATCTCCGGCGGCAGCAGCGCGCCGTGCTTGATCCGGCACAGGCTCATGGTCAGTTCGGAGCCGAACGTGCGCCGCCGCATCTCCACGTAGTCGACCGGGTCGGCGATCCGGTGCTGGAGGTGGTTCTGCAGCTCCCACAGCCAGCTGTCCAGCATGTCGGCGACCGCGTGGCGGAACCGGGCGCGCTGGTCCGGGCTCATCGGCCCGGCCGTGCGCGGCCACAGGTCGGCGAGTCCGGCCTCGAGCGGGTGGGCGGGCGCGGGCATCGACAGCGCGCCGTCCACCGGCATGAACAGCTTGAGCCGCTCCACGTGCGCCGTCGCGGCCGCGTAGTCCCGGGACCGGTTGAACACCAGCGGGAAGTAGTCGTCCGCGTAGGTGCCCCAGGTCAGCCAGTGCGACGAGACGTCGAGCTGCTCCGCGGACGCGTCCCAGTTGATGTGCGCGGCGCAGAGCGGGAAGTCGAAGCCGCGCAGCAGGTCCTCGGTCCAGACCGGCGGGCCGGGCACGCCGGCCACCGGGTCGAAGAAGCCCATCGCACGTGACCAGGCGACCGTGCTCTCCCGGGACCGGTCCAGGTGCGGGCTGGTCCGCAGCGGGTACGGCATCCGGAAGTCCGGCATCGGCAGCTCGCCGACCGGTGTGTGATGCGCGTGCGTGTGCTGCTTGATCCGCCCGGCGCCGAGCGCGCTCCCGAACCGCCGGGCCGCGGACATGCCGAGCCCCGGCCGCGAGCCCTTGTTCATGTATCGGCTGGACCGCAGGTGCCACTCGTGCCCGCCGGACTGCCAGTCCTGGAGGCCCTTCGCGTACCGGGCGACCGCGGAGGCCTCGGCCGGGGTGAGCCCGTGCGCGGCCGCGACCATCGGGACCTCGGTCAGCGCGGTGTTCTCGAACTGCTGCAGGCGCGAGGTGAGCAGGTCGTTGACCGCGTCCGCCGCGGCCTGCGGGGTGATCTCGAAGAACCGCTCGAAGACCAGCACGCAGTTGTTGACCTCGCCCTCGGACTCGGTCTCGCGCTGGTAGGAGAAGATGTCGTTGCGCAGGTGGACCGCGTCGGAGAACGTGTCCTTGAGGACGCGCAGCGGCCGGGTGCCGGCCACCCGCGCCGGGACCTCCGCCGCGACCGCGTGCTCGACCAGGTCCGCGGACCAGGGCGCGCCGCCGACCTTGCGGCGCATCTCGACGTACTCGATCGGGTTCGCGGTGCGGCCGTCGGAGATGTTGGACAGTTCCCAGACGCACTCGACCAGCAGGTGCTCGGTGCTCTGCCGGAACCGCCGCTGCCAGTCGGTGGACATCGCCGGGACGGTGCGCCGCCACAGGTCCGCGAGGCCGGCCTCGATCGCGTTCGTCGGCTCCGGCATCGAGGACGGGTCGCCGACCGGCATGAACTCGGGCAGCCGGTCCAGGTAGGCCTTGGCGCCGGCCTGGTCGCGGGTCTTCTTGTACAGCTCGAGGAAGTGGTCGTCGAAGAAGAACACCCACACGTACCAGTCGGTGATCAGGTCCAGCTCCGGCCCGTCCGCGTCCGGGTGGGTGTAGGCGCAGAGCAGCGCGTAGTCGTGGTTGTCGAAGTCGGCCTCGTCCCAGATACCGGAGCCCTCGATCATCTCCATCTCGCGGGCCCACGCCTTGGAGTGCGTGCGGGCGCGCTCCAGCTGCGGGTTGAGCCGCGCCGGGTGCGGCACGTAGAACTCGGGGAGGGTGAACGGCTGGCTCACGCTGCTTCGGCCTCTCGTCTTTCCGGAACGACGTACCCCATCACACCTTTTCATCCCAATTCATGCGTTGAAAGGACATAAAACCCCCCCATCAGGGGTACGGCAGACAGCCGGCCCGGCGTTCTGTGCCGCCGCCCCGGCCGGGCCCGTTCGGCCGCCCCGCCCGGTCTCGTTTATCCGCCGCTTATGCGCGCGTCCGTACGTTCGGCGCCCATGAGCACAGCATTGATCGAGGCGCCGTCGCGGACCGAGGTGGCGGCGCCGGAGGCGAACGCGCCGGGCCGCCCCGCCCGCTGGCCGCACCTGCTGGCGGCCGGCGTCTACCTCGCGCTCGGTCTGGTGGTGATGGGCCGGTACCTGGCCGATCCGCAGGGGACGCTCACGCCGCAGATCCCGGCCGACCACACCTGGTTCCAGTGGTTGCTCAGTCACGGCGCGCACGCGGTCCGGCACCTGGAGAACCCGCTGTTCTCCACCGCGCAGAACGCGCCGGACGGCGTGAACATGATGGCGAACACGTCGGTGCTCGGCGTGACCGTCCCGATGGCACCGGTCACGCTGCTGGCCGGGCCGCGCGTGGCCTACGTGGTCTGGATGGTCGGCGCGTGCGCCGGCACCGCGCTGACCGCCTACTGGGCACTCCAGCGGTACCTGGTGCGCAGCCGGGCCGCCGCGTTCGTCGGCGGCGCGTTCGCCGGCTTCGCGCCCGGGATCATCCACCACGCCAACGGGCAGCCGAACTTCGTCTCGAACTTCCTGATCCCGCTGATCGTGGCGGCCGTGATCCGGCTCGGGATCGACGGCCGGTGGCGGCGCGACGGGCTGGTCCTGGGCGGGCTGGTCACCTGGCAGCTGTTCATCAACGAGGAGGTGCTGCTGGTCACCGCGGTGGCGTGCGCGGTGCTGGCGTTCGCCTGGGCGGCGTTCCGGCCGGACCAGGCACGCCGGCGGTGGCGGTCGTTCGGCGCGGCGCTGGGCGTGACCGCGCTGACCGCGGGCGTGCTGTGCGCGTACCCGATCTGGTTCCAGTTCCACGGGCCCGGCTCGTTCAGCGGCATGCCCGCGTTCAACACCTGGGGCGAGGACCCGGTGACCTGGGTGACGTTCGCCCGCGACACGGTGGCCGGCTCGCCGGAGGCGGAACTGACGCAGGGGCGGACCGAGCAGAACAGCTGGTTCGGCTGGCCGCTGGTGCTGACCGTGGCCGCGGTGACGGTGGCGCTGTGGCGGCGGACGGAGATCGTGCGGACCGCGGCTGTGGTCACCGGCGTGGCCGCGGTGCTGTCGATCGGACCGGCGCTGCGGTTCGGCGGCGAGCTGACCGGCGTGCCCGGGCCGCAGGCGCTGCTCGGCGAGGACTTCCCGGTGCTGAACCTGGCGATGCCGAGCCGGATGACGTACGCGGTGATCGGCGCGTTCGTGGTGGTGCTGGCGCTGGCCTGGGACCGGCTGCCTGCCCGCGCGTTCCGGGTCGCGATCGTGCTGGCGCTGGTGCCGCTGATCCCGCAGCCGCTGCCCGCGATGCCGGACCGGGTGCCGCCGCGGTTCATCACGTCCGGCGCCTGGCGGGCGTACGTTCCGGCCGGCCGGACGATGGTCACGCTGCCGCTGCCGAGCAACTGGGCCGGCCGGGAGCAGCTGAGCTGGAGCGCGTGGGCCGGGCACGAGTACGCGGTGCCGGAGGGCTACTTCCTCGGCCCGGACGTCGACGGCGCCGGCCGGATGGGCCCGGCCCACCTCAGCCGCACCACCGCGCTGGTGCACCTGACGGTCGAGGCGGGTGCCGCACCCACGGTGACCGCGGAGGACCGCGCCACGGTGTGGACCGAGGTGGCGCGGTGGCGTGGCGCGGTCGTGGTGGTGCGCGACACGGCGGGCGACGCGGCCTACCGGGACCTGGCCGGGCAGCTGTTCGGGCCCGGTACACAGGTGGACGACGTGTGGGTCTGGGACCTGCGCGGCCGATACTGACCGGCTCCTTATCCCGGCTTTATACCCGCGTCTGCCATGCTGTGCCCCGGGTACCGACGTGACTGGGAGTGACGAGGGTGCGGGTTCTGGTTGCCGACGACGAACGGCTGCTCGCCGACACGGTGGCGCTCGGGCTGCGCCGCGAGGCGATGGCGGTGGACGTCTGCTACGACGGGGACGGCGCGCACGAGCGCCTCTCCGTGCACCGCTACGACGTGGCCGTCCTGGACCGGGACATGCCGGGCCGGTCCGGTGACGACCTGTGCCGGTGGGCCGCGCGGGAACGGCCGGAGACGCGGCTGCTGCTGCTCACCGCGGCCGCCGGCGTCTACGACCGGGTGGCGGGTCTGGGACTCGGCGCGGACGACTACCTGACGAAGCCGTTCGTGTTCGCCGAGCTGGTGGCGCGGGTGCGGGCCCTGGCGAGACGTACCGCACCCGCGCTGCCTCCGGTACTGGAACAGGACGGCATCGTGGTCGACGTGGCCTCGCGCACCGCCACCCGGGACGGCCGGGCGCTGGCGCTGACCGCGAAGGAGTTCGCGCTGCTGCACGCGCTGATGCGGGCCCGCGGGCAGACCGTCACCACGGAGGACCTGCTGGAACAGGTCTGGGACGAGCACACCGACCCGTTCACGAACGTGATCCGGGTGACGGTGATGACGCTGCGCCGCAAGCTCGGCGAGCCACCGATCCTGCACACGGTGCCGCGCGCCGGATACCGGATCGGCCGGTGACCGTCCGGCCGCGGCTGGCACTGGTCTGTGCCGGGCTGATCCTGCTGACCGCGATCGTCTACAGCAACTGGTGGCGGCTGCCGTTGTCGCTCAACGTGCTGGACGACAACTGCCTGAACTACTACTACGACGACAACGAGTACACCGACGCGTCGAACATCTGCGCCCAGGTGCAGCGGTTCCTGCCGCTCCGGACGGTCACCCCGCTGCTCGCCGCGCTGCTGGCGGCCGCGCTGCTCTTCCCGCTGCTCGCGTACTGGGTGCTGCTGCCGCTGCGCACCATGGTCCCGGCGATCGCGCAGATGGGCCCGCAGAACCTCGGGCACCGGATCCGGCCGCGGGGCCGCCGGGACGAGCTGGCCCGGCTCGGCCGCACGCTGGACGCCATGATGGACCGGATCGCGGCCGGGTACGAGGGCCAGCGCCGGTTCGCCGCGAACGCGTCGCACGAGCTGCGCACGCCACTGGCGCTGCAACGGACGCTGATCGAGGTCGGCATGGCGGTGCCGCTCACGCCGGAGCAGTCCGCGCTGCTGGCCAGCCAGTTGCTGGCCGCGAACGCGCGCAACGAGCGGCTGATCGAGGGCCTGCTCGTGCTCAGCCAGGCCGACCAGGGGCTGGCCGGCCGGAACCCGGAGCGGCTGGACGAGATCGTCCGGGCGGTGCTCGACGCGCACGCCGGGCCGGCCGCGGAACGCGAGGTCACGGTGGTGCCCACGGTACGGCCGCGGGTCGTGCCCGGCGACGCCGTGCTGCCGGAGCGGCTGGTCCGCAACCTGGTGCACAACGCGATCAGCTACAACGTGCCGGGCGGCACCGTACACGTCACGGTCGGGTCCGACCCCGCGCTGGTCGTGGAGAACACCGGCACGCCGATCCCGGCCGGCGAGGTGACGCGCCTGTTCGAGCCGTTCACCCGGCTGGCCACGGACCGGATCGACCACGGTGGCGGCAGCGGCCTCGGCCTGGCGATCGCGCGGTCGATCGTGGGCGCGCACGACGGCACGATCACGGCGGAGCCCGGACCGTCCGGCGGTCTGCGGATTACCGTCATGTTTCCTCGCGTCTGACCGAGTGACACCTTGAACCTTCCGCGGAGCGGTTCCGTATCTCGCTTCGGGTGGACCGGCGCGGTCTGCCTGCCCGGAGACGACAGAGGAGGCGTTTCGCGTGAGGAGCAGAGCACGCGCGGCCGGCGGGCCGAGCTGGTCGCTGCGGGTCGGCGCCGCACTCGCCGGCCTGGCGGGGGGCGTCGTTCTGGCGGCCGCGCCCGCCCACGCCGAACCCGGTCAGGTCGATCTGCGCATCTCCGACGACCTGGCGACCGACGACGTGCCCCGCGAGGCGACGCTGCGGGTGACCCGTACCGACGAGGGGTGTGTGCGGGTCCAGACGCTGATGACCGTACAGATGAGCGGCCTCGAACGCGACGAGATCGAGATCGCGGTCAACGAGGACGGCGTGTGGATCCCGCTGAACACGGTGCAGCTCACCGACGACGCGGTGTCCAGCGTGCCGGTCGTACCGGTGAACTCGCAGCTCTGTGAGAACCAGCGGATCCAGGTCCGCTACCGGGTTACGTTCTTCCGGACCGCGCCGGACGGGCGCGTCGACTTCATCGGCGAGGCGTTCGACGCGGCCGGGGACCGGCTCGACCGCGCGTCCGCGAACCGGCAGGTGCTGCAGGGCACCGGAAACGCCCGCGCGACCGATGACGAGGACTCCGGCGACGCCGCCCAGGACGACCCGGACGACAACGACAGCACCGCAGACGAGGAAGAGACCGGTGAGCCCAGCCCCGATGATGAGGAGACCGCCGAAGCCGGCGCCGCGCAGGAGGACGACACCGACGCACCGGCCGCCGGGCCGGGAGACCAAGCGGCCGGGGTCGACCTCACCACCGCGGAGGGGCAGACCACGTTCTTCAACGGACTCGGCCCGCTGATCATCGTGGTCGGTGTCGGCATGACCGGCGTCGGCGGCGCGCTGCTGGTGACCGTGATGCGCCGGTCCCGCGCGGACGCGCTGCCCGACGAGGACGACGACGGTTTCGCCCCGCCGGCCCGCCGGCGCGGCGCGCTGGCACCGACGCTCCGCCGCTGACCCGCGCTCCACGGCCGCGGGCATGCCCGCGGCCGTGGGTGGGTGCCTTGCCGGCCAGCCGGAATGGGGTACGCCGTTCGGCCGTCATTTGCGCAGGTCGTTGTCCCGCCGTCGGGCGCGGTGCCAGACTCGGGTGCCGGAACGCTGACGCGGAGGCACCCGATGGTGGCGAGATCCCCCGAACGACAGGCACCGCCCGGACCGGTCCGGACCGGTGGCGGACGTCCCCTGCTCTATCCGGTGCCCGCCGCCGACCTGCCCGCGTCGCTGCGCGCCCGTGCCGCGCGGGGTGCCCGGTTCGCCGGCGCGATCTTCCCGCTCACGCTGCCGCCGCTCCGGCGCGGTGAACGCTACGCGGGCGCGCGGCTCACCGTCGACCTGCGGCATCCGGACCCGGTGCGGGCGCTGGCCGTGCACGCGGACCCCGGCGAGTTCGGCCTGCCGCCGGACGGCGACGCGACCACGCCGATCGGCTGGCGGGCGCACCGGGCGCTCGCCGGCCGGATCCGGCCCGCCGACCGGGCCGCGGCCGTGGACGGTGCCGGTTCGGCCCGGTTCGGCTGGCGCTTCACCGATCACCGGACCATCCCGGACCTGCCGCGCGAGCTGGCCGGTCACGCGCTCCTGGAGATCCCGGAGGGCGTGTCCACGCTGCTCGGCCTCGTGTCCGTGGACGTGGACCTGACCGGCGGCGGCCCCGGCCGGCACCGGCCCGGCACACCGCGGCCGCGACGGTTCTCCGTGCCGGTCCCGGTCTCCCCCGCGCCTGCCCCCGCGACGCTGCTGTGGCTGGCCGCGGCGCCGGGCCCGCACGCCCCCGGCCGGGACGCGGCCGGCACCGGCGAGGGCTGGGACGCACCGGGTTCCGGCGACCGCTGGGCAGCGCCGGCATCCGGCGGCGCCGACGTGGCCGGGACCGGCCGGGGCGGGTTCGCGGTCGCGGACGTGCTGGCCCGGCTCGCGCGGGGCAGCGGTCTCGGCGCACGGCAGGCGCTGACCGCACCGGACGGTGCCCGCTTCGCCGCGCTGGCCGCCGGCACCGACGTGGCCCGGGTGGCCGCCGCGCTGGCCACGGCCGTCTCGCACGCGCCGGACGAGCGGCCGCGGATGCGGTTCGCGCTGCACCGCAGCCTGGCGGCGGGTACCGCGCCGGCGCCCGGAACCGCGCCGGCCGAGGCCGCGCTCACCGCGCTGCTCGAGGCTGCGGCGGTGCGGTCCGCGCTGGCCGAGCACCGGGACGCCGCGTTCGCGCTCGTGGTGCCGGACGCGCTGTTCCGGGACGCGATCGCCGGCGGCGACGGCCCGCCCGACCCGGCCGCGTTCCGGCGGATCACCGCGGACGCCGGCGGGCACGCCTGGCTCTACCTGCGCCGGCCGGGCCTGCCGGGATGAACGGCGCAAAAAATGATCGGCTCTCCTGCTGCGTACCGGCTCGGATCCCGCTTGGATGGAGGCAGACCCGCCCGCCGCGGCCCTGAGGAGCTTCGATGGTCGACCACCGGAACAACCGTGAAGAGGCACTCCGCATCCTGGAGGAGGCGTCCGCGAACCCGGCCGGCGATCGCCTGATCGCCGAGGCCAATGTCCGCGCTCTCCTCTCCATCGCCGACGAGATCCGCAGCCTCCGTGAGGCGCTCACGACGACCCCGACCACCGCACCACCCGTCCTCTGACCCGCTGATCGAGGCGTTCGGGCCCGCCGTGGCGACGGCGGGCACGGACGCCGGATCAGTGTGCCGCGGGCAGACCCGCGTCGCGCGCGCGGAGCACGGCCTGCGTCCGGTCCGTGACGCCGATCTTCGCGAAGACCGCGGTGAGCTGGTTGCGGATCGTCTTCTCGCTGACCGTCAGATGCTTGGCGATCTCCACGTTCGCCTCACCGGTCAGCAGGTGCGCCACGATCTCCCGCTCGCGCGGCGTGAGCTTGTCGAACGGTGGTGGCAGCTCCCGCCCGGCACCGCGGTTCATGCCGCCGAGCACGGTCGCGGTGATCGACGGCCCGAGCACCACGCCGCCGTTGCCCGCGGTGCGCAGCGCGTCGATCACCACGTCCGGGTCGTCGTCCTTGACCACGAAACCGGCCGCGCCGGCGTTGAGTGCCTTGAGGACGACGTCGTGGTCGTCCGTCATGGTCAGCATCACGATCCGGGCGGCGGGCCGGGCCGCGAGGATCCGGCGGGTCGCCTCGATGCCGTCGCCGTCCGGCAGCGCGAAGTCCATCGCCACCACGTCGGCCTGACCGGCGACCGCCTCCCGCACCGCGTCCGCCACGGACGCGGCCTCGAGCACCTCGGAGACCCAGCTCTCGCCCTCCAGCATGGCGCGCAGCCCTCGCCTCACCACCGGGTGGTCGTCCACCACGAGCACCCGTTTCGTCTGGGCCATGCAACGCCGCCTTCGGTTTCCCGGCCTCCTCCGGCGGTTCCCCCAGTCCCCGCCTCTGCCAAGCAGAAGACGATAGTGCGCGCGTGACCAACATCGGAACCGCCCCCGTCGATCCCGGCGCCCGGCAACCGAAAAAGATCGCTTTCCGGTACGTTCCGCAGCCCTGCAGATCGCGGCGCGACGACACCGGGGGAAGCGGCCGGCACCCCCACCAGCCGCTTCCCCGCTCACTGTCGTCTTGGTTACACCTGCCGCGCCTTCCCCCGGGCTCCGCGGCTCGGCCGGTGCCTAGACCGACACCGCGATCGGCAGGTGGACGCGGACCGCGGCGCCGTGCGGGACGGTCGAGGCGATGACGCACTCGCCGCCGAGTTCCTCCGCGCGTTCCCGCATGGACTGCAGGCCGACGCCGGCCCGGCCGTTGTCCGACGACGCGAGTCCGATGCCGTCGTCGATGACCTCCAGATCCAGCGTCCGGGTGCGGGTGATCGACACCCGGCAGTGCGACGCGCGGGCGTGCCGGGCCACGTTGTTGAGCGACTCGGAGACGATCCGGTACGCGGCGACCTCGACCGCGGCCGGGAGCCCGGTCAGGTCACCGTCCGACTCGAACGTGACCTCCAGGCCATCGGTGTCGAACCGCTGGCACTCGGAGCGCAGCGCCTCGCCCAGCCCGCGGTCCAGCGACGGCGGCCGCAGCGCGGTGACCAGCGAGCGGACCTCCGCGGTGCAGATCTGCAGGTCGCCGGTGAGCCCGTCGAGCAGGTCGCCCACCTTGGACGGTCCGGAGAGCTTCCGCGCGGCCCGCACCTGCATGGCGATGCCGGTCAGCGCGGGCCCGACGCCGTCGTGCAGGTCGCGGCGCAGCCGGCGGCGTTCCTCCTCGCGGGCCATCACCAGCCGCTCCCGGGATTGGCGGAGGTCCTGGATGAGCCGGGTGGCCTCGGCCGCCATGGCCGCGTTGAGCGCGACGTCCGCGAGCAGCCGGCGTTCCCGGACGGTGAACCGGGCGCCGGGACTGCGGCGGCCGATCAGCAGGCGGCCGACCTCGGTGCCGTGCGTCTGCATCGCGAACGTCTCCAGGTGGTCGCCGCGCTCGCCGTGCTCCGCGACGATCCGGGTGCCGTCGGTGTCGCTGAGCGCCACCGCGACGTAGGGCAGCCGCAGCGACTCCGCGACCGCGCTGGTCAGCCGGGGCAGCACGTCGCCGTACTCCGCGGTGTGCCGGAGCAGGTCGAGCAGCGCGGCGATCACCTTGTACGGGTTCGCCCGGTCGCCGTACAGCAGCTGGTCGACGCTCTGCTGGACGCGGCGGCGGACCGGCTCGAACCCGACCGCGATCAGCCCGGTGGCGACCAGCGACGCGTTGGTGCTGCCGGTGTCGCCGACCAGGACCATCCGCAGCGCGGTGACCAGGGCGACGAACGTGACCACGACCAGCAGCGTCATCACGAGCCAGACCGTGGTGCGGTTGACCGCGCGGTCGAGCCCGTAGAGCCGGTAGCGCAGGATCGCCACCGCCATCGCGATCGGCACCGCGACCGCGATCAGCGGGAAGCCGAGCGGGAAGCCGAGCCCGGAGTCGAGCCCGATGCCGATGACCATCAGGATCGCGGCCGGGATCAGGCAGGCGAGCTGGCGGCGCGTGTCCCCCTCGGCCACGCGCCACCGTGCCCACAGCGAGCCCACGATCGCCAGTCCGAGCGTCAGCGTGACGGCCACGCCGATCAGCGCCACCAGCAGCGACGCCCGGCCGAGTGTCGTGTACTCCGGGTTGAACTCGATCAGGAACGCGTACGGCCGGTCCGCCGCGACGCCGGCCAGGCCCACGGTGGAGATCAGCACCGCGGCGCCGAGCGCCCAGGCGACCGGCCGCCACCGCCGGGACGGCAGCCGCCCGTCCGGGAAGAACAGCAGCGCGAACAGGACCAGGCCGAACGGCGGCCACCACAGCCACTTGCTGAGCCACACCAGGATCACGCTGCCGGTCCAGGAACCGGCGAGCACGGAGATCGCGGCGCTGAGCCCACCGGCCGTCATCAGCAGGCCCACCGGGTGCCGGGGCGCGCCGGTGAGCACGAGCATGCCGGCCGCGGTGAACGCGACCGCGATGGCCGCGTTCAACCCGATGAAGTCCAGCGCGTACGGGTTGTCGCTGGTGATCTGGCCGATGACGGACAGCACCGCGATGACGAAGGTCGCCGCGGCTATGGCGCCACTCGGAGTCCCGAGCCAACCACGCGTCCTGGGCAACGTGACTCCTATGCAGATGGTGGGGAGACTGCTTACCAGCTGTGGCAGAGCAGCATGTGCAGCGCGCTGCCCTGGGTCATCATGACCAGCGACCGAACCGCGGGCGGGTCGGTCAGCGCGCCGAAGTTCGGCTCCAGGTCGTCGGCGATGTCGGCGAGCGACCGGCCGGACGTCGCGGGCAGCTGTGCGATGGTCTGCTCCGGGTCGAAGCCGGCCTGGCGGAAGTCGTCGGCGTGCTCGCGGATCATCGTCTTGGTCCGCTCGATGACCGTGGTGATCCGGGCGTGCACCGCGTCCGGGTCGGCCGGGTCGCCGCTCTCGGTCAGGTCGACCAGCGTCCAGTCCCGGCCGAACGCGGGCAGCAGGCGCTTGCCGGACGCGTTGAAGAACTCGATCGTGTTCGTGACGGTCGGCTCGTGGCCGGCGCCCATGTCCGTCTCCGCGAGCAGCGTCTTGACGTCGCGGTAGACGTGCACCCAGGCGTTGTTCGCGGCGACCGCGAAAATCGCGTGCGTGGCCTCAGTGGACATCGGGATCTCCTGTATCTGAAGGGATTGCGGATCGGTCACGGGGCTTCGGCTCATCCTGCACGCCGCCGGTGGCCCGGATCCATGGGACGGATGTCCCGAGACGACCGGAGGTTCCGGCATCCGCGTGCGCCGCTCGGCCGGGCGGAAGTGCCGAAAGCTCCGGGACGCCGGGACACCAGCCCGCATCGGGCGGGACATCCCAGCGGCCAATGTCTTCTTCAGGACAGCGGCGCGGCAGACGCGCCGGCCGGTACGACAGATCGGATGCCGACGATGTACGCGACGAGCCTGCACCACGCGACGCTCTCGTACACCCACAGCGGCGGATATGCGACATCCTGCCGCTACCTCGGGCCTGGCTGATTCGCTCCGCACGGTCTTTGCCGCACTGGGGGGTGCGCGAAGGCCCCCATCCTCGGGGGGGAGGATGGGGGCCTTCGTCGGGGTCGTGCCGGACCTACTCCTCGGTGGACGGCGCCGTGCCGAGATCCGCGGGGACCGCGTCCGGCACCTCGGCCGGACGCTCCGAGGCCCGGAAGACGAGCTTGGACTCGTCGATCTTCTCCGGGTCGCCCTCGCAGTCGATGACCACGATGTGACCGGGGCGCAGCTCGTTGAAGAGGATGCGCTCGGACAGGTTGTCCTCGACGTCACGCTGGATCGTCCGGCGCAGCGGCCGGGCACCCAGCACCGGGTCGAAGCCCTTCTTCGCCAGGTACTTCTTCGCGTTGTCGGTCAGCTCGAGCGCCATGTCCTTGTTCTTCAGCTGGCCCTCGATACGCGAGACGAAGATGTCCACGATGGACAGGATCTCGTCCTGCTGCAGCTGGTGGAACACGATCGTGTCGTCGATACGGTTGAGGAACTCCGGGCGGAAGTGCTGCTTCAGCTCGTCGTTGACCTTCTGCTTCATCCGCTCGTAGTTCGACTCCTGGTCCTCCGACGCCTGGAAACCGAGCGACACCGCCTTCGCGACGTCACGCGTACCCAGGTTCGTCGTCAGGATGATCACCGTGTTCTTGAAGTCCACGATCCGGCCCTGACCGTCGGTCAGGCGACCGTCCTCCAGGATCTGCAGCAACGTGTTGAACACGTCCGGGTGCGCCTTCTCGATCTCGTCGAAGAGCACCACGGAGAACGGCTTGCGGCGGACCTTCTCGGTCAGCTGGCCACCCTCGTCGTAACCCACGTAACCGGGAGGCGCACCCACCAGGCGCGACACCGTGTAACGGTCGTGGAACTCCGACATGTCCAGCTGGATCAACGCGTCCTCGGAACCGAACAGGAACTCCGCCAGCGCCTTCGTCAGCTCGGTCTTACCCACGCCGGACGGGCCGGCGAAGATGAACGAACCGGACGGGCGCTTCGGGTCCTTGAGACCGGCCCGGGTACGCCGGATCGCCTTCGACACGGCCTTGACCGCGTCGAGCTGGCCGACGACCCGCTTGTGCAGCTCGTCCTCCATGCGCAGCAGCCGGGAGGTCTCCTCCTCGGTGAGCTTGTAGACCGGGATGCCGGTCCAGTTACCCAGCACCTCCGCGATCTGCTCGTCGTCGACCTCGGACACGACGTCCAGGTCGCCGGCCTTCCACTCCTTCTCCCGCTGCGCCTTCTGGGAGAGCAGCTGCTTCTCCTGGTCGCGCAGCTGGGCCGCCCGCTCGAAGTCCTGCGCGTCGATCGCGGACTCCTTCGCGCGGCGCACCTCCGCGGTCTTCTCGTCGAAGTCGCGCAGGTCCGGCGGCGCGGTCATCCGGCGGATGCGCATCCGGGCGCCGGCCTCGTCGATCAGGTCGATCGCCTTGTCCGGCAGGTAGCGGTCCGAGATGTAGCGGTCGGCCAGCGTGGCCGCGGCCACCAGCGCCGCGTCGGTGAAGCTCACCCGGTGGTGCGCCTCGTACCGGTCGCGGAGACCCTTGAGGATCTCGATGGTGTGCGCCAGCGACGGCTCCCCGACCTGCACCGGCTGGAAACGGCGCTCGAGCGCCGCGTCCTTCTCGATGTACTTCCGGTACTCGTCGTTGGTGGTCGCGCCGATCGTCTGCAGCTCACCCCGGGCCAGCATCGGCTTCAGGATGTTCGCCGCGTCGATCGCGCCCTCGGCCGCGCCCGCACCGACGAGCGTGTGGATCTCGTCGATGAACAGGATGATGTCACCGCGGGTGCGGATCTCCTTGAGCACCTTCTTCAGGCGCTCCTCGAAGTCACCGCGGTACCGCGAGCCGGCGACCAGCGCGCCGAGGTCCAGCGTGTAGAGCTGCTTGTCCTTCAGCGTCTCGGGCACCTCGCCCTTGACGATCTTCTGGGACAGGCCCTCCACCACGGCGGTCTTGCCGACACCGGGCTCGCCGATGAGCACCGGGTTGTTCTTGGTACGGCGGGACAGCACCTGCATGACCCGCTCGATCTCCTTCTCGCGCCCGATGACCGGGTCGAGCTTGCCCTCCTGGGCGGCCTGGGTGAGGTTCCGGCCGAACTGGTCCAGCACCAGGCTGGTCGACGGCGCGGACTCGCCCGGCGCGGTGCCGGCCGTGGCCGCCCCGCCCTTGCCCTCGGAGTAACCGGAGAGGAGCTGGATGACCTGCTGGCGGACCCGGTTGAGGTCGGCGCCCAGCTTGACCAGCACCTGCGCGGCGACGCCCTCACCCTCACGGATGAGACCGAGCAGGATGTGCTCCGTACCGATGTAGTTGTGCCCCAGCTGAAGGGCCTCGCGGAGCGACAGCTCCAGCACCTTCTTCGCCCTGGGGGTGAACGGGATGTGCCCGCTCGGGGCCTGCTGCCCCTGACCGATGATCTCCTCAACCTGCTGGCGGACGCCCTCCAGTGAGACCCCGAGGCTCTCCAGGGCCTTGGCGGCGACGCCCTCACCCTCGTGGATGAGACCGAGCAGGATGTGCTCGGTGCCGATGTAGTTGTGGTTGAGCATCCGGGCTTCTTCCTGAGCCAGGACGACAACCCGACGCGCTCGGTCGGTGAACCGCTCAAACATGCCCATCACGTCCTCACTGCGGGCTCCCATGCACTCCCGCTGAAACGTACGGCACAAGCAGCACTTCAACCACAGCGCCACCAGTGCAGCACTGTTGAAACACCAGCACCACAGCGGCAGATGCGCCCGTTTTGTCCCCAGGGTTGCGCTGAGGTAAGCCTCTTGGCCGCGATCGCATGGGCTCTCGCTGTGTCACCCGACTCTTCGGTGACTGCCATGCAGTGGCTCGGGCAGGCGCTCTGCCGCATGACTCACCCTACCGCAGTGAAGATCTTTCACAGTGCGGGAACGGCTCAAAACGGACCACTTCCGCTGACAGGTGAATACCTTCCGCCCTGAGCGGAATCACGCGGGCGCGGGGTCGCCGGGAAACCCACCGGAGTGGCATCCTATGTGCTCATGTACGCACGCGACCAGGACGATACCGCCGCCGAGGCCGCCTTCGGTGCCGCCGTCGCCGCGCTCCGCCTGCTCGGCGACGAGACCCGGCTGCGTCTGCTCTGGCATCTTCGCGACGGCGAACGCGACGTCACCGCGCTGACCGCCGCACTCGGCACCGCCGCCCGCCCCGCCGTCTCCCAGCACCTGGCCAAACTCCGCCTCGCCGGCCTGGTCACCACCCGCCGCGACGGCCGCCGCGTCCTCTACCGGCTGAACGGCACCCACGTCCGCCGCCTGGTCCTCGAATCCCTCGCCCAGGCCCAGCACCTGCTCACCGCGCCCCCTCCCGCACGCTGACCACGCCGGCCACGCCGCCCGGCGCACCGGCGGCCGCCCCGAACACCCGCCGTGCCGCGCCCGGACCCGGCGCCGGAAGCCCGCGGACGGGAACCGGCCGCACCTTTCCCGGGTCCGCACCCGGAAGCCGCGGACGAGAACCGGCCGCCCCACGCCCCTGTCCTGCGCCGCCAGCCTGCGGACGGGCACCGGCCGCAGCTCGCCTCGTTCCCGCACCGGGAGGCCGCGGACGGAAACCGGCCGCGGGCGCGGCACCTCACATCAGCCTCTCGGGCGGAACGGTGCGGCGCGGGTGAACGAGAGAACTCCGGCGCCGAGGGCGAGGACGGCGGCAGCGAGCAGGATCGGGCGGTAGCCGGCGACCGGAAGCAGGCCCGCGGCGGCGGGGGTCGCGATCGCGGGTGTCGCGAAGATCAGCGAGGTCGCGGTGGCGGAGACGCGACCGAGCCGAGGTCCGGGCGTGCCACGCTGGACCGCGGTGAACGCGGCCACAACCGTCCAGGGGAGGCCGAGACCGAGGGTCAGGCTGCCGGCGATCACGGCCGGCGACCAGGGCACGGCCCGCATCAGCAGTGCCGCTCCCACCAGCACCGCACCGCACGCGGCCAGCAGCGTCTCGCCGGACGGCAGCGTCCCGCCGGGGCGCCGATCGCCGCGGGACGCCAGCAGGCGGCCGGTCAGCAGACCGCCGAGGATCGCGCCGCCACCCTGCACCGAACTGAGCACGCCGGCGAACGCCGGGTCACGGCCGAGCCCTTCGTCGATCATCGCGTAGAGCACGCCGGAGCCGAGCGCCGCCGCCGCCATCGCCGCGGTCGCCACCAGCACGATCGCGCCGAGCCCGGGCTTCCGCCGCAGATGTCCCGCCCCCACCGCCCACGCCGCCCACACACCGCCGGAACCTACGGCCCCACCGGAACCCACCGCGCCACCGGAACCCACCGCGCCACCAGAAGCCGCCACGCCACCAGAAGCCGCCACGCCACCGGAAGCCCTCGCACCGTCGGAGCCCGCCGCCCCGCCGGAACCCGCCGTGCCGCCGGAGCCCGCCGGGACGCCGGAAGGCGCCGGGACGCCGGAGTGGGGGAGGTGGAGGGCCGCGTAGAGCGCGGCGGAGGTGGAGAGCAGGACGGCGTTGCGGCGTCCATCCGACGTGAGCTCCACCGGCTCAACCCTGATAGTTGAGCCCGTCGAAGTCAACCCGGCCGGACTCCGGCCTCCCGGGCCGCGGAGCGCAGCCGGGCCATCGCGGCCCGCTGGGCGTCCGGCAGCGTCGCCTCGTCCCACCCGCGCAGATCGTTCAGCACGTCGCTGACCAGGCTGTAGAGGCCACCTGGTGGATCGCTCACGCGCAGCCCGGCGGCGATGCCGAGGCACTGCCGGACGAGCGCCGCCGCCGGGTGCCGGTCGTCCCAGCCGGGGTCGGCGGCGATCGCCGCGCCCGCCGCGGACACGGCCTCGACGAGGTCGCCCAGCGGCGTGTCAACGGAATGTTGACACGCCGCGATCCGGCGCCGCAGCCGGGCGAGGCGCTGCTCGCCCGCCTGGCGGGAGGACAGGCCGAGCGCGGACGCGATCGCCGACCAGCCGGCGCCGCCGTCGCGGGCCGCCTCGATCAGCGCGGCCTCGGCCGCGTCCAGCTCGGCGCGGAGCGCGGGCAGCCGGCCGAGCGCGGCCAGGGCCTCGGCGGCCGGCGGACCGGGCGCGGCGAGCACCGCGCGCACCTCGTCGTAGGGACGCATGGTGGCGATGCTCTCCACGTACCGCCGGGGTTGTCAATGGTCTGTTGACGGTCGCGCTGGTAGCGTCGCGTCGTGAGCTGTGCGGGACACACACGACCATGCCGCCGGGAGGCCCGATGAGTGAGTTGCTGCGGGTCGATCTCGGCGAGGTGCCGTACGACGAGTCGGGCGCCACCATGACCGGCTGGGCGGACGAGTGCCGGGACGGGCGCGCACCCGACCGGCTGTTCCTGCTCACCCATCCGCCGGTGATCACCTATGGCCGCCTGACGCCGCCGGAGGAGCTGCCCGGCCCGCTCGGCGCGATCCCGACGGTGCCGGTGGACCGCGGCGGGCACGCGACCTACCACGGCCCGGGTCAGCTGGTCGGCTACCTGATCGTGAACCTGCGGGAGCGGCAGCGCGGGCCGGTGGACATCATCCGGCTGGTCGAGAACTCGTTGATCGAGGCGGTCGGCACGCTGGGCTTCGAGGCGGTCCGGCGGGACACGCCGAAGGGCGCGGCGAGCCTGGTCGGCGTGTGGACGCCGGACCACCGCAAGCTCGTGTCGATCGGCATGCGGATCCGTGGCGGCGTCACCACGCACGGGTTCGCGCTGAACGTGGACCCGGACCTGTCGGTCTTCGACACGTTCGTCGCCTGCGGTCTCGCGGACGTGTCGATGACGTCGCTGCGGCAGCTCGCCGACGAGCGGGGCATGCGGACGCCGGATCTCGCCACGGTCCGGGACGCGGTGGCCAAGGCGTTCCAGGCCAGCTGATTGGCACGCGTGTTCGAACGCGGCTAGGATCGGCGGCATGGCCCACCAGCCCTCCCTGCTCGACATGGCGTCCGGCGCCGGCCCGGTGCTCGGCGACCTGCGCGACGCGGTCCGGCACCCGCTCACCCGCGGCGCCTGGGTCGACCACCTGCCCGGCTGGGTCTCCGGATCCGACGCGGTGCTGGACACGCTGCTCGGCGACATCGGCTGGCGGGCCGAGCGCGTGCGGATGTACGAGCGGCAGGTCGACGTCCCCCGGCTGCTTCGGTGGTTCGGCGCGGACGAGCCGCTCCCCCACCCGCTGCTCACCGCGGCCCGCACCCGGCTGACCCGGCACTACGCGCCGGAGCTCGGCGAGCCGTTCACCACGGCCGGCATGTGCCTCTACCGTGACGGGCGGGACAGCGTGGCCTGGCACGGCGACACGCTGGGCCGGTCGGCCACGTCGGACACCATGGTCGCGATCGTCTCGTTCGGCTCGCCGCGCACGCTGATGCTGCGGCCGCGCGGCGGCGGGGAGAGCCTGCGGTTCCCGCTCGGCCACGGCGACCTGATCGTGATGGGCGGTTCCTGCCAGCGCACCTGGGAGCACGCGATCCCGAAGACGGCCCGCCCGGTGGGCCCGCGGGTCAGCGTCCAGTTCCGCCCGCACGACGTCGCTTGACCTGGAGCGCGCTCCAGGTCATAGCGTCGGTACGCGACGGCACATCGACGGCCTTCCCGGCGACCGGGGCGTCCGTCATGTCGCGTGCGACGACATGACGGCGGCCCGGTCCCGGCGCGGGCACGTGACACGGGAGGAAGCACGATGCGTACCAGGGACTTCGGACCGCTCGGGCAGGTCAGCGCGCTCACGCTGGGCGGCGGCGGGATCGGTGCGGTCTGGGGCGAGACCAGCCGCGCGGAGGCGGTCGCGACCGTGCACGCGGCGCTGGACGCCGGGATCACGCTGGTCGACGTGGCGCCGAGTTACGGGCCGGACTTCGAGGCCGAGCGGGTCGCCGGCGAGGCGCTGAAGGGGCGCGACGCGCTGCTGGCGACGAAGGCGCAGCTGCACGACGACGAGTTCAGCGACCCGGTGGCGCGGATGGTGGAGAGCCTGGAGGCCAGCCTGCGCCGGCTGGGCCGGGACTCGGTCGACATGTTCCTGCTGCACACGCAGCTGCGCCCGGCCGGCACCGACGGCCCGAAGGGCACGCTCGACTACGACCGGTACGCGACCGAGGTCGCGCCCGCGTTCGACCGGCTGCGCGCCGACGGCAAGATCCGGTCGTGGGGGCTGACCGCGGTCGGTCACCCGGAGAGCATCGTCGAGGCGATCGGCAGCACCGCGCACCGGCCGGACTACGCGCAGGTCATCGTGAACGCGCTGGACATGAACGGCGACATGTGGATCTACGACGACGTCCCGTCGCGCAACGCGGAGATCGTCGCGGCCGCGAACGCGGCCGGTGTCGGGGTGATCGCGATCCGCGCGGTCGCGGCCGGCTCGCTCGCCTCGTCGCTGGACCGCCCGGCGACCCCGGACCACCCGGCCGCCGTCGACTTCGCGCGCGCCGCGCCGTTCCGCGCGCTCGCGGCCGAGTGGGGCGAGTCCCCCGCCGCGCTGGCCCACCGCTGGGCGCTGACCGCACCGGGCGTCGCGACCGTGGTGCTCGGCGTGAGGAACCGCGCGGAGCTGGCCGAATGCGTCGCGGCCGAGGCCCGCGGCCCGCTCTCCGACGCGGAGATGACCGCGATCGCGGCGCTGCGCGGGTAGCCCCGGTGCCGACGTGGCCGGCCGATCACGGCGTGGGAGGCGAGTTCCGGGCCGTTCCCCACGCCGGGACCGACAGCGTGGCGAGCTCCGGGCCGTTCCCCACACCGGGACCGGCAGGGAGGAGCCCTGGCGACGACCGGTGCCCGCGGGAGCACGCCCGAAGCGACCACGCCGGGAGCGGGAAAATCATGAACTCGCCGCGAAGCGGAAGAATGTCCTTCATGGACCTTGTCACCTACACGCCGGCCGAGGCGGCCGAGAAGACCGGGCTGACGCTGGACACGCTGCGGTACTACGAGCGGTCCGGGTTGCTCAACGACGTGGAGCGGACCGCCGGCGGCCGGCGGGTCTACACCGACGCGCACCTCGGGTGGCTGGACGTGCTGATCTGCCTGCGCCGGGGCGGGATGCCGATCCGTCAGGTGCAGCAGTTCGTGGACTCCACCAGGGCGGGCGTGCGGCTGCGGATCCTCCAGGAGCACCGGCGGAACGTGCTGCGGGAGATGGCGGAGCAGCGGCGGGCGCTGGACGTGATCGACGGCAAGATAGCCGCGTACCGGCGGCTGGAGAAGGAGGAGCACCCGAACGAGTAACCCAGCGAGGAATATTCCGGGCGAAGTTGAACTCTCCGGCGACGCATTCCCGTATGAGTCGGCAACCAGGTCAGCCGCTGCAGATTCACCAGGACCCGGAGGACAAGAGCATGACGGAGCTGGCACAGATCGGTGTCACCGGTCTGGCGGTCATGGGCCGCAACCTCGCCCGTAACCTCGCCCGGCACGGCCACGTGGTCGCGGTGCACAACCGGTCGGAGAACCGCACCAAGGAGCTGATCGAGGAGTTCGGGCACGAGGGCGCGTTCCTGCCCGCGCAGACCGCCGCCGAGTTCGTCGGCGCGATCGCGCGGCCCCGGAAGATCATCGTGATGGTCACGGCCGGCGATCCGACGGACCGGGTGATCGACGAGCTCACCCCGCTGCTCGACCCCGGCGACATGATCGTCGACGGCGGCAACGCGAACTTCGCGGACACCATCCGGCGCGAGGAGGCGCTGCGCGAGAAGGGCCTGCACTTCGTGGGCGCGGGCATCTCCGGCGGCGAGGAGGGCGCGCTGCACGGGCCGAGCATCATGCCGGGCGGCTCCACCGAGGCGTACGCGGAGATCGGCCCGGTCCTGGAGGGCATCGCGGCGCGGGTGGACGGCCGGCCCTGCTGCACGCACGTGGGCCCGGACGGCGCCGGGCACTTCGTCAAGACCGTGCACAACGGCATCGAGTACGCGGACATGCAGCTCATCGCGGAGGCGTACGACCTGCTGCGCAAGGCCACGAACCTGGTGCCGGACGACATCGCCGAGGTCTTCGCCGGCTGGAACGAGGGCCGGCTCGCCTCCTACCTGGTCGAGATCACCGCGGAGGTGCTGGGCCAGGTCGACGCGGACACCGGCCGCCCGTTCGTGGACGTGGTGGCCGACCGCGCGGAGCAGAAGGGCACCGGCCGCTGGACCGTGCAGACCGCGCTGGACCTGGGCACGCCGGTCCCGGGCATCGCGGAGGCGGTCTTCGCCCGCACGCTGTCCGGCCAGTCCGAGCTCCGGGCCGCCGCCCGGGAGCTGCCCGGCCCGCCGCCCGGCGCCCGGGAGGCGTCCCGCGCGCTGGTCGAGGACATCGAGAAGGCGCTCTACGCCTCCAAGATCGTCGCGTACGCGCAGGGCTTCCACCAGATCGCGACCGCGTCCGCCGAGTTCGGCTGGAAGATCGACATGGGCGCGATGGCCCGGATCTGGCGGGGTGGCTGCATCATCCGGGCCCGGTTCCTGGACCGGATCTGGTCCGCCTACAACGCGAACCCGGACCTGCCGACGCTGCTCACGGACGAGTACTTCCGCGAGGCGCTGGCCGACGCGCAGAAGGCCTGGCGGCGCGTGGTGTCCACCGCGACCTGGCTGGGCATCCCGGTGCCGGGCTTCAGCTCCGCGCTCGCCTACTACGACGGGCTGCGGGCGCAGCGGCTGCCGGCCGCGCTGATCCAGGGGCAGCGCGACTACTTCGGGGCGCACGGGTACCGCCGGGTCGACCGGGCCGGCACCTACCACACCGCGTGGTCCGGCGACCGCGGCGAGTCGCCCAGCTGATCGGCGGCCGGTTCCGGGCGCCCCGCAGCAGGGCGCCCGGAACCGCCGCACGCGGGTCACGGCCAGAGGTTCGGACCGTTGAGGGCTGACCGGATCGTTCCGCTCCCGGACGGGATCGTGCCTGTTCGCGCAGGTCACGTGTTGTCAGGATCGGAGCATGACACAAGCGCTTATCGTCGTCGACGTGCAGGAGTCGTTCCGTCAGGGCCCGCGCTGGGCGTCCGTCTCGGTCCCGGACGTCGCCGACCGGGTGAGCCGGCTGGTCGGTGCGGCGCGCGACCGCGGCGACACGGTGATCTGGGTGCTGCACGCCGAGCCCGGCACCGGCGGCCCGTTCGATCCCGCGTCCGGCCTGGTCCGGATGATGGACGGCCTGGAGCCGCGGCCCGGCGAGCCGGTGCTGACGAAGACCACCCGGAACGCGTTCACCAGCACCGAGCTGCAGCGGCTGCTGACCGTGGCCGGGATCCGCGAGCTGACCGTCTGCGGCATCCAGACCGAGCAGTGCTGCGAGACCACCACCCGGGTCGCCGCCGACCTCGGGTACGACGTCGTGTTCGTGACCGAGGCGACCGCGACGTTCCCGATCCCGCACCGTTCGGCCGCCGACCGCCCGTGGGACGAGATCCTGGCCGACCCGCGCACGCTGGGCACCGCCGCGATCGTCGAACGCACCGAGTACGCGCTGGCCGGGCGGTTCGCGACCATCCGTACCGTGGCGGAGGTCGTGGGCCGGTGACCGGCGTCGTCTTCCTGCTCGTGCCCGGCGTGCACCTGCTCGACCTGGCCGGCCCGGCCCAGGTCTTCGACACCGCCGGTTACCGGCTGCACTTCGTGGCCGAGCGGGAGGACGTCCGGTCCGCGCAGGGGCTGCCGGTCCGCGCCTCGCTCGACTGGCCGGACGACGCCGGCCTGGTCGTGGTGCCCGGCTGGCGGGCGTCCCCGACGCTGGCCGGCACCGGGCCGCTGTCGGTGGCCACGCTGGACCGGCTGCGCGCCCACCACGACGCCGGCGGCACCGTGGCCAGCGTCTGCGCCGGGGCGGACGCGCTCGGCCGGGCCGGCCTGCTCGACGGCCGCCGCTGCACCACCCACCACGAGCTGCAGGACGAGCTCGCCCGCCGCCATCCGCGCGCGATCGTGGTGCGCGACGTGCTCTTCACGGTCGACGGCCGGGTCGTCACGTCCGCCGGCATCGCCAGCGGCATCGACCTGTCCCTGCACCTGGTCGCGGCCGCGCACGGCCCGGCCGTCGCGGCCCGGGTGGCGCGCGCGATGGTCGTCTACGCCCGCCGTAACGGCGACGAACAGCAGGCCAGTGCCATGCTCCGGCACCGCGCCCACCTCAGCGACGCCGTGCACCGCACCCAGGACCTGATCGACGCCCGCTTCACCGAGCCGCTGCCGCTGGCCACGCTGGCCGCCGCGGCCGGCGTCGCCGAGCGCACGCTGACCCGCCTCTTCCGGGCCGCCACCGGCCTGACCCCGCTCCGCTACCAGCAGCAGCTGCGCCTGGAGCGCGCGGAGCACCTGATCGCCCACGGCGCCACCGTCGAGTCCGCGGCCCACGCCGCCGGCTTCACCGACCCCCGCATGCTGCGCCGGCTCAGGTCCAGGCCCACGTGACGGTTCGGGCACCCGGCCGCGCGCACGCATCGAGCGGCGGGACCGGTCCGGTGGCCGCCCGCGGACGCGCTGCCGTACCGCCGAAGAGGTGATCATTGATCCGACAAAAGCGTCTTTAGCTGGACGAATGATCTTCGTGGGGCCACCGCGGACGTGACCGGTACGGCATTCTTGGGCGGGGCTCGTGGACCGCGGCGACCCCGCCCGCAGAATGATGTGGTCGGCCGGAAGGGGTGCCTGCGTGGAGAAGTTCATGTCCGGGAGCCGGATCTGGCCGGACGAGCAGACGCGCCTGCACTTCTACCTGCTCCCGTCGCTCGACCTGAACGGTGAGCTCGACGCGCTGATCCAGGACTACCGGGACGTGCTCGACGAGTTCCCCTTCCTGACGCTGGTGCAGGACGAGTGGCTGCACATCACGCTGCACATGGTGACCGGTGTGGCGGCCGAGGAGGTCGGTGACCGGCAGCGGCGCGGACTGATCCGCACGGTCGGCACCTATCTCGAGGGTCTCGGGCCGATGACGCTCACCGCCGGCCCGGCGCTGGCCACCCGGAACGCGGTGGTGCTGGACGTCGACGGCGATCTGCCGGGCGAGCCGTTCCACGAGGTCTACACGCGGATCCGGGCCGCGGTGGAGGACACGATCGGCCTGGAGGCGGTCGAGTTCGACGCGATGCCGCCGCACCTGACGCTGGGTTACGCGAACGGCAGCGGCGACTCCGGCCGGGTGCAGAGCCTGGTGCGGCGCAAGGTGCGGCCGAGCCGGGCCCCGTTCACCGTGGACGAGATCCACCTGGTGGAGGTCGAGCAGGACGCGATGCGCACCGAGTACCGCTGGGATCCGATCGCGACGTTCCCGCTGCTCGGTTAGGGCGCTATGCCCGGCGTGACCGGGCCAGGCGCAGCGCCGCCGGGTGGTCGACGCCGACCACGGCCAGCGCCCGGGACAGCACCGTGTCGGCCGGCGTCGCGGTCACCGGGTCGGCGATCGCGTGCAGCAGGCCCAGGAGCAGGTGCTCGGTGCCGGTGCGCGGGTCGCCGGTGCGGCGGGCGTCGTCCAGCGCGTGCCTCAGCGCGACCTCGGCGGTCGGGGTGAACGGCAGGTTGGCCGGGGACGGGTCGCGCCCGGTCAGCAGCAGCGGGCGGATCGCGCCGGCGACCACGGCCTTGCCGCCGGCCAGGTCGCGGAGCAGCTGCGCGCCGGGGCCGCGGGCGCCCAGCACGCCGAGGATCAGGTGGATCGGCGCGATGACGCCGCTGCGGCTCGCGGTGGCCTCGGCGTGGGCCAGGCCGAGGACGCGCTTGACCCGATCGGTCAGATCGATGGCGGGCGAGGTCATGGGAACCTCCTCAGGAGAAGACGGCCGAGGTCCACTGTTCCGCCGCGCGGGCACGTGAGGCAAGGACTCCCGCTCGATCGGTCACGTTCATTCGCGCGGGCCACACCCCCTCAGTCGTCCTAGGAGGCTAGTTCCGTTCCATCCGGGGGTCGGGTCGGATAGCGTCTCGACGTGATCTCCGGCGACGTACCCACGGCGGTTTTCGATCTTCTGGAGGGCGCTCCGGACTCGCCGGTCGTGCTGCACGTGCCGCACGGTTCCCGCACGCTCACCGCCGAGGCCCGCCGCGGTCTGCGACTCGACGAGGCCCGGCTGACCCGGGAACTGGATCTTCTCACGGACGCGCACACCCGCGAGATCGCCCGGCAGGCGGCGGCGCTGGCGCGAAAGACCCCGTGGACGTTCGCGAACGCCTTCTCCCGCCTGGTCGTCGACCCGGAGCGCTTCCCGGACGACACCGAGGAGATGGCCCGGGTCGGGATGGCCGCGGTCTACACCCGCACCGCGCACGGCGAGGTGCTGCGCGACGACGACCCGGCGCGCGACGCGCGGCTGCTCGACACCCACTACCGGCCGTACGCGGACGGCATGACCGCGCTGGTCGACCGGCGCCTGGCCGCGCTCGGCCGGGTCGTCGTCCTGGACGTGCACTCGTACCAGTCCCGTCCGCTCCCCTACGAGTTGCACGCGGACGGCCCGCGGCCGGAGATCTGCCTCGGCGTCGACGACTTCCACACCCCGCCCTGGCTGCTCGCCGCCGCCCGGGAGACGCTGCCCAACACCGAGATCAACACCCCGTTCGCCGGTACGTACGTGCCGCTGCGGCACTACCGGAAGGAGCCCGCCGTGAGCGCGCTGATGGTCGAGATCCGCCGCGACACGTACATGACCGAGCCGGGCGGGCCACCGCACGACGGGCTGCGGGAGATCGCCGCGCGGCTCGCCGCACTGGTGGACGCGGTGCGGGCATGAGCGTCGACGTCACCCGCGTGCTGCGGGAGTCCCCGGTGGTCGACGGCCACAACGATCTCCCCTGGCAGCTGCGGGTCCATCGCGGGTACGCCGTGGCGGGCCTCGACGCCGGCCTGCCCGCGCTGCACACCGACCTGCCACGGCTGCGCGCCGGTGGCGTGGGTGCCCAGTTCTGGTCCGTCTACGTGCCGTCCAGCCTGCCGGAACCGGAGGCGCTGGTGTCCACGCTGGAGCAGATCGACGCGGTGCACCGGATGGCCGCGGCCTTCCCGGACGAACTGGTGGTCACCGCGACCGCGGCCGCGACCCGGGACGCGATGGCCGCCGGGCGGATCGCCTCGCTGATCGGCGTGGAGGGCGGCCACAGCCTGGCGTCCTCGACCGCGGTGCTGCGCTGCCTGGCCCGGCTCGGCGTCCGGTACGTCACGCTGACCCACAACCACCACACACCCTGGGCGGACAGCGCGGCGCACCCGCCGGTGCACGGCGGGCTGACCGACGAGGGGCGCGCGATCGTCCGTGAGATGCAGCGGATCGGCGTGCTGGTCGACCTCGCGCACGTGGCGGAGTGCACGATGGACGCGGCGCTGGACGTGGCGACCGCCCCGGTGATCTTCAGTCACTCGTCCTGCCGCGCGCTGACCGAGCACGGCCGCAACGTGCCGGACCGGGTGCTGCACCGGCTGCGCGACAACGGCGGCGTGGTGCAGGTGACGTTCGTGCCGCCGTTCGTCTCCGCGGAGGTGCTGGCCTGGGAGCGGGCCGCCGACGCGGAGCGGGCCCGGCGCGGGCTCCCGGCCGGCGTGGTCCCGTGGCCACCGGCGCCGCGCGCGCACGAGGAACCGGTGTTCACCGACCGGGTCGTGGCCGACGACCTCGCCGACTGGTGCGCGGCCAACCCGCGTCCCCGCGCCACCGTCGCGCAGGTCGCCGACCACGTCGAACACGCGCGTGAGGTCGCCGGCGTCGAGCACGTCGGGCTCGGCGGCGACTTCGACGGCACCGACACGCTGCCGGCCGGGCTGGAGGACGTCTCCACGTACCCTCGGCTGCTGGCGGAGCTCGCCGACCGTGGCTGGACGGAGACCGAGCTGGCCGCGCTCACCGGCCGTAACGTGCTGCGCGTGCTGCGGGACGCCGAGGAGGCCGCGGAGGAGCTACTGCGGTAGCGGCTTGCGGAACCGGTACGCGATGTCGTTCAGATCCTCGAAGCCCAGGCCGCGGTAGAACCGGTGGGCCGCCTCGCGCTCCGGCCGCCGGCCGCTGGTCACCTCCACGAACGCGCACCGGAACGCGCTCGCGTACGCCTCCACGGCCGCCATCAGCGCGCGCCCGATCCCGCCGCGCCGCGCGTCCGCGTCGACGACCAGCGCCACCACGCGCGCGTAGTGCCCGTCCACCTCGAGCAGCGGGCTCACATGCACCGCGGTCACGCCGACCACCAGGTCGTCGGCGACGGCCACGAACACGGCGGCGGACGGCTCGTCACCCCAGTAGTCCAGCCGGGACGCCACCGCGGCGCCGTCGGCCGGGTAGCCGAGCTGGTCGAGCAGCTCCGCCACCCGGTCCGCGTCCGTGCCCTGCACCGGCCGCACCAAGATCGTCATGCGGCACAGTGTGGCAGATTCACGTTTCCCCGGCAGTCCTCGCGGGTCCACCAACCCGGCACCGGCGCCGGCCGCCGCCCGGTGCCGGCGCTGGTCATCCGGGTAGCCCGTGCCGGTCGGCGAACGCGGACAGTTCGTCCCGCTGTTCCGCCCAGGTGGCGCCGGACGGGCTGACCACCAGGCGGTCCACGCCCTGCCGGGCGAAGCCGGCCGCGGACTCCGGGGTCAGCGAGATCGCACCCCAGCGCGTGTACTCGATCGGCCGCCCGGACGAACGGGCGGCCGCCAGCTGCGCGATCCGGTCGGCCGGGCCCAGCATGCCGCCGGCGAACCAGCCCGCGCCGTACTTCGCGGCCCGGCGCGCCGCGGCCATCGACGAGCCGCCGACGTGCACCGGCAGCGCGCCGCCGGCCGGGTGCGGGCGGCTGGTGACCCGGTCGAGCCGGTAGAACTCGCCGTCGTAGCTCACCTCGTCCCGCGTCCACAGCAGGTTCAGCACCTCGAGTGCCTCGTCCGCGCGCCGGCCCCGGGTCCGGAAGCTGACGCCGGTCGCGTCCGCCTCCTGCGGGAACGCGCCGACCCCCACGGTCAGCAGCCGCAGCCGGCCCTTGGCGAGCAGATCCAGTGTGGCGAGCCGCTTCGCGAGCGTGACCGGGTGGTGGTACGGCAGCAGGAGCACGCCGGTGCCGAGCAACAGCCGTGACGTCGCCGCCGCCACGAACGTGAGACACACGATCGGGTCCGCGTAGGGCAGGTCGACCGGCATCTCGTACTCACCGAACGTCATCCCCGGCGCGAGTGCGACGTGTTCGGGCAGGTAGATGCCCTCGAACCCGAGCTCCTCCGCGTGCCGCGCGAACCGGACCAGGTGGTCGGGGTCGACACCGTAGGCCGTCGAACCATAGCTGACCGCGAATCTCATGGAGATCAGCCTAGGGCCTGTATCGACCTGGGCCTCGCCGCAGCCCGGCCATCCACGTCGATACCGGCCCCGCGACCCGGTTAGTGAGGCGCGAGGGCGGGTAACCGCTCGCATGGGCACCTACGCGGAGGACGTCGCCCGGCTGGCACTGACCGGCCGCGAGGGCACGGACGCGCTGCTGGACCGGATCGGTGACCGGCGCGTGGTCATGCTCGGCGAGGCGACGCACGGCACGCACGAGTTCTACCGATGGCGGTCGGAGATCACCAAACGCCTGATCACCGAGTACGGATTCAGCTTCGTCGGCGTGGAGGGCGACTGGCCGGACTGCGCGCGCATCGACCGCTCGGTGCGCTGCGCGGCCGACGCGCCCAGCGATCCGCGCGCCGCGCTGGCGCTCTTCGAACGCTGGCCGACCTGGATGTGGGCCAACGACGAGGTCGCCGACTTCTGCCGCTGGCTGCGCCGGCACAACGCGTCCCGGGAGCCGGCCGGCCGGGTCGGCTTCCACGGCCTGGACCTCTACTCGCTGTGGGAGTCGCTGCGCGAGATCCTCGACTACCTGCACCGGTCGGCCCCGGACGCGCTGGACGAGGCGCGGGCCGCGTTCCGCTGCTTCGAGCCGTTCGGCGAGGACCCGCAGCGGTACGCGACGGCGACCCGTTTCGTGCCCGCCGGCTGCGAGGACGAGGTGGTCGCGCTGCTGCGCCGGCTGGCCGGAGACACGACGTTCGACGCGGGGTTCGACGCGGGGTTCGGCGCGCGGCAGAACGCGGAGGTGGTGGCCGGCGCGGAGGCGTACTACCGGGCGATGGTCCGCGGCGGCCCCGACTCGTGGAACGTGCGCGACCGCCACATGGACGCCACGCTGGCCCGCCTCCTCGACCACCGCGGCCCGGACGCGAAGGCCGTGGTCTGGGCGCACAACACGCACGTCGGCGACGCCCGCGGCTCGGACATGGCCGCGGCCGGCGAGGTCACCATCGGCGGGCTGGCCCGCGACCGCTTCGGCGCGGAGCACGTGGCGCTGGTCGGGATCGCGGGCGGTCCCGGCTCGGTGATCGCCGGCCGGTCCTGGGGCGGCGCGACCGAGGAACTGCCGGTCCCGCCCGGCCGCCACGGTTCCCTGGAGGCGCTGCTGACGGAGCACGCCCCGCCCGAGGCGGTGCTGCTCTTCCCGGCCGCGCGCCCGGCGCTGCTGACCGACACCGTCCCGCACCGCGCGATCGGCGTGGTCTACCGCCCGGAGCGGGAGTCCTGGGGCAACTACGTGCCGACCGTGCTGGCCGACCGCTACGACCATCTGGTCTGGTTCGCCACCACCAGCGGGGTGCGCCCGATGCACACGCTGCACGCGGACGTCCACGAGCTGGAGGCCTACCCGTCCGGCGTCTGACCCCGGCCGGGCAGGCCTCCGCCGCGGTCAGGGCAGCGTGTCCAGGTGCGGGCCCACGGTGCCGGCGAAGCCGTTGCCGTTCGTCACGTCCCAGTTGACGGACCAGGTCATCGCGCCGCGAATGCCCGGGTAGGTGCGCGGCGGCTTGAACGAGCCGCAGTTGGTGCCGCGGGCCAGGCAGTCCAGCGCCGCGTTGACCACGCCGGGCGACACCACGCCGCCGCCCGCGGCACCGGGGCCGGCCGGCAGACCCAGCGCGACCTGGTCCGGGCGCAGCCCGTTCTCCAGCTGGATGCAGGCGAGCGCGACGATGAAGTTGACCGTGCCCTGGGCGTACGCGGCGTTCTGGTCACAGCCGAGCATCGCGCCCGAGTTGTAGAACTGGGTGTGCACGACCGTCAGGATGTCCTTGATCGCCAGCGCCAGCGCGAAGTAGGACCCGCCGGTCGACTGCATGTCGATCGTCTGCGGCGCCATCGTGATGATCAGGTTGCTCTTCTTGGCGTGCAGCGACCGCAGCGCCTGCGCCATGTAGGTCGGGTTCAGCCCGTTCTCCAGGTCGATGTCGACGCCGTCGAACCCGTAGCTCTGGATGATCGAGAACATCGTGTTCGAGAACGCGGCCGCGCTCGCCGCGTCGGACACCGCCACCCGGCCGGCCTCGCCGCCGACCGACAGGATGACCTTCGAACCCCGTGCCTGGAGGGTACGGACGTCAGCGCGGAAGTCCGCGTCCGAGTAACCGCCGAGCGCGGTGGACAGCTCCGGGTCCACGCCGAACGTGACCGCGCCCGGCGTGCTGGTCGCCTCCGCGAACGAGACCGCGACCAGGTCGTACTGTGCCGGTGTGTCGCGCAGCCGCAGCTCCACCGCCGGATTGACGAAGTTGTGCCAGTACCCGGTGAGGAAGTGCTTCGGCAGCGCCCCGTTGTTCGGCGGCGGCGTGGTGGGCGGCGGCGTGGTCGGCGGTGGCGTAGTGGGTGCGGGGGTGGTCGGCCGCGGCGTGGGTGAGGTCGTCGTGGGCGGCGGCGTGACCGCACCACCGCCGCAGGCGGCACCGTTGAGCGTGCAGTTCGACGGGCTGCCCGGCCCCGCACCGATCAGGCCGAACGTCAGCGACGCACCGCCCGCGACCGTACCGTTGTAGGACTTGTTGCGGAACGTCCATCGGGTCCCGGAGGCGCTCACGTCCGCCTCCCAGGCCGAGCTGACCGACGTCCCCGCCGGCAGGTCGAACGCCACGGTCCACGAGGTGAGCGCGGACGTGCCACCGTTCGTCACGGTGACCCGGCCCTCCCACCCGGAACCCCAGTCCGACGTCTTCGTGAAGGTGGCGGTGTTCGCCGCGGCCGCGGCCGGGCCCGCCGTCCACATCACCGCCGCACCCGCCAGCACCAGCGCGGACGTGGTTATCAACGCCGCGAGCCGGGACCGTCTCATGAGCACCTCCCATGATCGAGGCGGTTGGGGGTCGACCGCCGTCACCGGAATTATTAGGACTGTTAACAGTCCAGGGGAAGACTGTTATGGATTAATTAGGGTTCGCGCGCGTACCGGCCCACCGGCGAGACCGACCCAACCGCGGCCCGGGGCCGATCGCGACCAGTAGGGTCGGCCGCATGGCAACGCCCTGGACACTCTGTTTCGACGCCACCGACCCGCACCGGCTCGCCGCGTTCTGGGCGGCGGCGCTCGGCTACCTGCCGGAGCCCGGCTACGACGACCCGGACGGCGCCTCGATCGTGGATCCCGAGGGCCGCGGCCCGGCGATCTCGTTCCTGCGGGTGCCGGAGGGCAAGGTGGCCAAGAACCGGGTGCACGTCGACGTCCGTCCGGCCGGCCCGGCGACGGACGAGGCCACGATCCGGCGCCGGGCGGACGAGCTGGTCGCGCTCGGCGCCACCCGGGTCGCGGAGCAACGCTACGCCGGCGTTTTCGGCCACCTCGTGATGCGCGACCCGGAGGGCAACGAGTTCTGCATCGCCTGATGGTGCGGCAACCCGCGGGAGACCTTGACAGCGCGCGTCGAGTGAGCGCTAACATGCGGCATATACATCGATGAGCCTGATTGCCTCAGTTGGTCTCCACCCGGCCGGGCGCGATCGGGCCGAGAGGGGAAACCCATGCCCATGTCCCGGATCGCCCGCCGGGGACTGTTGGCCACCGCCACCGCGGCGGCGCTGCTCACCGGTGGCCTCGCCACGCTCACCGCGCATGCGGCCGAGCCGCTGCCACAGCCGGCCGTGCTCGCCACGCCGACGGTGCCGCCGGCGGCGTACCCGAATCCCGGGGTCGTCAACGGTGACGTCGGGGTGCACGACCCGACGATCGTGAAGACGCCGGCCGGTGGCTATCTGCTCGCGCACACCGGCGACAACATCGCGCTCAAGACCTCGACCGACCGGACCACGTTCCGCAACGCGGGCACGGTCTTCCCGAACGGCGCGTCGTGGACCACGACGTACACCGGGGGCAGCCGCAACCTGTGGGCGCCGGACCTGTCGTACCGGAACGGGAAGTACTACCTGTACTACTCGGCCTCGACGTTCGGGTCGAACCGCTCGGCGATCTTCCTGGCCACGTCCACGACCGGCGCGTCCGGCAGCTGGACCAACAACGGGCTGGTGATCGAGAGCAACACCGGCAACGACTACAACGCGATCGACCCGAACCTGACGGTCGACGCCGGCGGCACGTGGTGGCTGAGCTTCGGGTCGTTCTGGTCCGGGATCAAGACGGTCCGGCTGGACCCGGCGACCGGCAAGCGGGCCGACAGCACGGTCCGCGGCCTGGCCGGGCGCGGCGGCGGCGCGATCGAGGCGCCGGTCGTGTTCCGGCACGGCAACTACTACTACCTGTGGGTGTCGTTCGACCTGTGCTGCCGGGGCGCCGACAGCACGTACCGGATCATGGTCGGCCGGTCGACCAGCCCGACCGGGCCGTTCGTGGACCGCAACGGCACCGCGATGACCAGCGGCGGCGGCACCCAGGTGCTGGCCCGGCACGGCAGCGTCATCGGCCCCGGACACCAGGCCGTGTTCGCGGACACCGACTCCGAGGTGCTCGTCTACCACTACTACACCAGCAGTGGCGCAGCCCGGCTCGGGATCAACCTGATCGGCTACGACACGGCCGGCTGGCCGTTCGTCTACTGAGGAGGACGACGATGCGACGTTCCCTCGTCGCCGCGGTGTGCGCGGCGGTCCTGGTCCTGACCGGCAGCACGGTGGCGACCGCCGAGGAGCGGGCACCCGCCACCTTCACCAATCCGATCAAGCGCAACGGCCCCGACCCGTGGATGACCTACCACAACGGCTACTACTACCTGGCCACCACGACCTGGAACTCGACGATCACGATGCGGCGGGCCACCACGCTCGCCGGCCTGAACGCCGCACCCGACCAGGTGATCTTCAACCTGGCCGGCCGGCCGAACGGCTGCTGCAACATGTGGGCGCCGGAGTTCCACCTGGTCAACGGCCGGTGGTATCTCTACTACGTGGCCGGGCAGAACGTGTCCGACTACAACCCGACGCAGCGGCTGCACGTGCTGGAGAGTGCCGGGACCGACCCGATGGGCCCGTACAGCTTCAAGGCCGATCTCGGCAACGACTGGCAACTCGACGCGAGCGTGCTCACGGTCAACGGCACGCTCTACCTGATGGGCACGTACCAGGCCGGTGGCAGCTACGGGCAGAGCAACTTCATCCAGCGGCTGTCGAACCCGTGGACGCTCAGCGGTTCCCGGGTCCGGCTCAGCTCGCCCACGCTGTCCTGGGAACGGCAGACCGCGCCGGTCAACGAGGCGCCCGAGCCGCTCTACCACAACGGCCGGGTGATGGTCGTGTACTCGGCGTCCGCGTGCTGGGGCCCGGACTACAAGCTCGGGCTGCTCACGCTCACCGGCACCGACCCGCTCAACCCGGCGCACTGGACGAAGAAGCCGACGCCGGTGTTCCAGCGCAGCGATGCGAACGGCGTCTACGCGCCCGGCCACAACGGCTTCTTCAAGTCCCCCGACGGTACGGAGGACTGGCTCGTCTACCACGCGAACAGTTCCGCGTCCGGCGGCTGCGACATGAACCGTTCCACCCGGGCGCAGAAGTTCACCTGGAACGCGGACGGCACGCCGAACTTCGGCACCCCGGTCCGGCTCGGCACCAGCCTGGCCGGCCCGTCAGGTGAGTGACACCCCGCCCAGACAACTGTCCCGGATCGCGATCTCCGCGATCCGGGACACCGGCACGTCGAGCGGGTTCTCCGCCAGCACCACGAAGTCGGCCAGCCGCCCCGGGGTGAGCGCGCCCAGCTCGTCCTCCCAGCCGCAGGCCGCCGCCGCCCCCACGGTGTAGGCGCGCAGCGCGTCCAGCACGCTCATCCGCTCCGCCGGGCCGACGAGCCGGCCGCCGCGGGTGAGCCGCTCCGCCATGAACTGGATCGCGCGCAGCGGCGCACCGTCCGTCACCGGCCGGTCCGAACTGGCCGCCAGCCGCACGCCGGCCTCGAGGAACCCATTGCCCCGGTAGAGCCAGCCGGCCCGGGACGGCCCCATGATCTCGGCGTAGTCGTCACCGAGATACCAGAGGAAGTTCGGCTGCACGACCGCGGTCACGTCCAGGTCCCGGAAGCGCGCCAGCTGGTCCGGCCGCACCAGGCCGGCGTGCTCGATCCGGTGCCGCCGCCCCGGCTTGACCGCCTGCGCGGCCGCGATCGCGTCCAGCGCCACGTCCACCGCCCGGTCCCCGATCGCGTGCACGGCCAGCTGCCAGCCGGCCCGGTGCCCGTCGACGATCGTCCGGGTGAGCGCGTCCGGGTCACCGGCGAGCTGGCCGGCGTGGTCCAGACCGGCGTAGTTCTCGGTCAACGCGGCGGTCCGGGCCATCATGCCACCGTCGGTGAACACCTTCAGCGCGCCGACGGACAGCCACTCGTCGCCCAGCCCGGTCCGTACCCCCAGGTCCAAGGCTTGTGGAACGTCGTCGTCCGGGTGCGCCGCCACCGCGTGCGGCACGTCCGCCGCCACCATCAGCCGCGCCCGCACCGGCAGCCGCCCGAGCTCCCGCGCCGTCTGGTAGGCCGCCAGCTCCACCGGCGAGTGCCCGACCAGCCCGCCCGCGATCCCGGCCTCGCACACCGCGGTCACGCCCTGCGCCCGGCACTCCCGGCCCGCGTGCTCGATCGCCGCGCACAGTTCGGCCACGGAGTACGGCCAGCGCAGCCGCCGCACCACCGCCATGTCGCCCTCGGTGAGCAGGCCGTCCTCGTGCCGCACCCCGGCCGGCAGCATCGCCAGCACCGCGCTGTTGACCAGGCACGCGTGCCCCGATTCGTGCGTCACGAACACCCGGCGGCCGGCACTGACCGCGTCCAGCTCCGCCGCCGTCAGGTGCCGGCCCAGCGGCCGCTGGTCGTATCCGCCGACGTCCACCCAGCCGCCCACCGGCACCCGGCGCGCCGCCTCCGCGATCACCCGCAGCATCGCGGCCACGTCGTTCGACGGCGCCACGCTCGCCGCCCGCGCCTTCAGCCCGGTCCACGCCAGATGCGTGTGCGCGTCGACGAACCCCGGCACCACCGTCGCACCACGCAGATCCAGCACCTCGCGCGCCGGCATCCCGGCCGCGTCGCCGCCGCTCGCGAACACCCGCCCGCGCCACACGCCGAGCGCCCGCACCACCGGCCGCGCCGGATCCATCGTGACGATCGTCCCGTTCTCGATCCGCAGGTCCAGCACGCGGCCCCCTCCAGACAGCCCGGACAGCTCCGGCCAGCCTAGAACCCGAAGATCACACTTCCTCCGCCCGCTCCCGGCGTCTCACCGGCCGCACGCTCCCGCGGTATCGGCGCGGGGTTGGCCCGCGAGCCGATCATTGACCGATGCGAAAAGGCTGCCGAACCTCGCTGTTGACCTCCTTTTCGCATCGGTCAATGATCCGCGGGAGCCGGGCGGGTGCCGCGCGGGGTCCGTACCAAGATCGGTGTTTCCGGCTCTTCGGTCAGTAGGTTTCGGCGGCCGGCCAGCGGTCACCGAAGGTGATGGCGAAGGCGTTCAGCACGGGCTTCCAGCGGATCGTCCATCGTGCGCGGCCGGCCCCGGTCGGGTCCAGGCTGCGGGTCACAAGATACAGGCATTTCAACGCGGCCTGCTCGCTGGGGAAATGCCCGCGTGCGCGAACAGCACGACGGTAGCGGGCGTTCAATGATTCGATCGCGTTCGTCGAACAGATCACCTTCCTGATCTCGACGTCGTAATCGAGGAACGGGATGAACTCATCCCACGCGTTACGCCACAACCGGATCATCGCCCGGTATTTACTCCCCCATTTCTCCTCGAGGTCGTCCAGAGCGGCGAGCGCGGCGTCGGCGTTGACCGCCGTGTAAATCGGTTTGATGTCGCGTTTGATCGCGTCGGCATCCGCCCGGGAGGTCAGACGAAAAGTGTTCCGGATCAGATGAATGATGCAGGTCTGGACGATCGCTTGCGGCCACACCGCCTCGACGGTGTCCGGCAGCCCTTTCAGCCCGTCGCAGACGACGAAGAACACATCCCGCACGCCACGGTTCTTCAGATCCACCAGGACACTCATCCAGAACTTGGCGCCCTCGCCACCGGAGCCGGACCACAACCCCAGGACGTCTTTGTGGCCGTCCACGGTGACCCCGATGGCCGCGTAGACCGGCCGGTTGGCGACCTGGCCGTCACGGACCTTGACGACGATGGCGTCGATGAACACGGCCACGTAAACGGCATCGAGTGGCCGGGTCGACCATTCCGTCATCTCCGCCACGACTTTATCGGTGATCCGCGAGATCGTCTCTTTCGACACCGACGCACCGTAGATCTCCGCAAAATGCGCGGAGATCTCCCCGGTCGTCATTCCCTTCGCATACAACGACAACACGATCTCGTCGACCTCGGTCAGGCGCCGTTGCCGTTTCTTCACGATCTGCGGCTCGAACGTCCCTTCCCGATCTCGCGGCACGTCGATACGCACCTCACCGGCCGCATCCGAGATCACCGTCTTGCCGCGGCTGCCGTTGCGCACATTTGTCGACTCACGCTCCGGCGATGCCTGGTTCTTCGCATGACCGAGGTGTTCAGTCATCTCCTCGTTCAACGCGGTCTCGAGGACATTCTTGGTGAACAGCTTCAACAGGCCGTTCGGACCGGTCAGTTCCAGCCCGCGCGCCTTCGCCTCGGCCACCATCGCCGCCGCAGCGGCCTGCTCCGGCGACAGCTGCCGCCCGTCACCCTCGATCTTCTTCCGTGGACTCACAACGTTCGATGTCATCACTCACGGTGCCCATCCCGCCAGGACTTCAGCCCGGCGTGTCGGGCCGGAAACACCCCTCGTGGCACAGTCCCGCCGCGCGCGCTTGATATCTCGTCGCGTCGGCGGGGGTCCGACCCGTGCGGAGCCTGCGGGTGAGCGCGTGCGCGGCGGGGGACGCCGGACGGGACGGCGGCCGCTGAGTCGATGCACTGGTGCGGGCCGATGACGGAGTGTTCCGTACCGTGGCGGGATTTGGGGTGCGGAAGAGGCGGGCGGGAGACGCGCCGCGGTCCCGGGGGACGCGGGGATCGCGATGGTCAGGGGGCGGTCAGGATGATCGGGCCGGTGGGGGTGACGGCAACGGTGTGTTCGGTGTGGGCGGCGCGGGAACCGTCGTGGGTGCGCAGCGTCCAGCCGTCGGGGTCGGTGCGGTAGGCGTCACGGCCGGACGCGATGAGCATCGGCTCGATCGCGATGACCAGGCCGGCCTCGATGCGTGTGCCGTGGCCGGGGCGGCCCTCGTTGGGGACGGACGGCGGCTCGTGCATCAGCCGGCCGACACCGTGACCGCCGTGACGTGCCATGATGCCGAACCCGGCGGCGCGGGCGACGGTACCGACCGCGTGGCCGATGTCGCCGATCCGGGCGCCGGGCCGGGCCGCGTCGATGCCGGCGGCGAGTGCGCGCTCGGCCGCGTCGACCAGCGCGAGATCGGCCGGGCGCGGCTCGCCGACCGTGAAGCTGATCGCGGAGCCACCGCACCAGCCGTCCAGGTGGGCGCCGCAGTCGATGCTGACCAGGTCGCCGTCGGCGAGCCGCGCGCCGGTGGGGATGCCGTGCACGATCGCGTCGTTGACGCTGGCGCAGATGACAGCCGGATACGGCCGGGGTGCCCCCGGCGGGTGGTAACCCAGGAAGGACGGCCGGGCCCCCGCGTCCGCTATGACCTTGGCCGCGACGTCGTCGAGCTCGAGGAGGCTGACACCGACGGCCGCGTGCGCCCGGACCGCGGCGAGCGCCCGCGCGACGATGCGGCCGGCCTCGCGGAGCGCCGCGATCTCCGAGGGCGACTTCAGCTCGATCATGCCGACTCCTTGCCGTGCTGGCCGTGGCTGCCGGTCGATAACTATACCGGTATTACTATCAGGACCATGGTGAGGGTGCCGTTGAGCGAGGAAGAGCGGGAACGCGGCGAGCGACTGGGCCGCGCACTGCGCGACGCCCGCGGCGCGCGCAGCATCGTCGAGGTCGCGTCCGCGGCCGGCATCTCCCCGGAGACGCTCCGCAAAATCGAGACGGGCCGCATTCCGACGCCGGCCTTCTTCACGGTCGCGGCCCTGGCGGCCGCGCTCGGCCTCTCCCTGGACACGGTCTCGGCCGCGTCGGCACCCCGTCCGCGCACCGAGGGCACGAGCAGCGACGACCTCGCGGCATAGCACCCGGCCGCCCGGCCGTGCCGCACGCGCGCGACACGCGATCCGCCGGGCAACGAGCGCACCGCCACGCCATCCCTACCGCACGACCCGCCGCACCCGCGACTCACCGCAACCGCCGGCCGGCCGCCGAACCCACTCCCGCTCACCCGGCGACCCGCCACGCCCGCGACCTTCCGCCTCCGAACCCGCCACGCCTGCGCGAGCCCGCCCCGCCACGCATCCACGAACGGCCGCCGGCCACGCCCGCGAATCGACGCCCACCGAGCCCCGCGAAGCGCCGCAACCAGCAATCCGCCGCACCCGCCAAGCGCCGCCACCAGCCACGCCACGCAGCCGGGCACGCCACCCGGCCGTTCGTCGATCGCGGTCGCGATCGGCCGCTGGACGGATCTGGCGACGCCGCGCGCAGCCCTGGGCGCAATCGTCTCTCACGCGGAATGCCGAGCGGACCGTGCGTGCCGGATGACGCGAGCGGTTGATGACGCGGGCGGTGCGCGCGGCTTGCTCTCCGCCGGGCAAGGGGAGAGCTGCCGGGGCCGGACGTGCCGGTGATTCACCGGGGCATTGGCGGGTATGCCCACGTCATGACGGTGATGGTGGCCGGGCAGATCACCCGTGATCTTGTGTTGACGGTGTCGGCGGTGCCCGCGGCCGGGGAGGCGGCCGACGCGGGCGCGCGGCGGGAGATGCTCGGCGGGAAGGGCGCGAACCAGGCGGTGGCGCTCGCCCAGCTCGGCGTGCCGGTCGGGCTGCTCGGGGTGGCCGGGGCCGACGAGACCGGCGAGCGGCTGCTGGACCAGGCCCGCACGGACGGTATCGACGTGTCGTCCGTGTCGGTCCGGGGCCGGTCCGCGTTGATCGTGGAACTGCTCGACGCGGAGGGCGAGTGGCGGTACGTCCAGCACCTGCCGGAGGAGTCGCTGCTCAGCCCGGACGACGTGCGGGCCGCGGCGCACCGGCTGGCGACCGCGGACGCCGTCGTCCTGCAACTCCAGCAGCCACCGGAGGCACTCCTCGCCGCCGCCCGCGCGGCACGCGGCACCGAACGCGCGGCACGCGGCACCGACGGGGCGGCACGCGGCACCGACGGGGCGGCACGCGGCACCGACGGGGCGGCACGCGGCACCGACGGCGCGGCGACCGGCACCGGGGGGACGGCGAGCGGCCCGATCGTGGTGCTGGACGGAGCGCCGGGGGATGACGCGCTCCTGGGCTGGGCCGACGTGATCCGGGCGGACGAGCAGGAGGCGGGACTGCTGGTGGGCGAGGCCGTCGGGACCGAGGAGCGCGGCCTCCGGGCGGCCCGGGAGATCCACCGGCGTGGGCCGTGGCTGGCCGTGCTCGCGCTGGAGGGCGGCGCCAACCTCTTCGCCTGGTCGGCCCGGTCCCCATGGGGCGCGGACGGGCACGTCGTCATCCCCGGCGTGCAGACCGCGAAGGTCGATACCACCGGGGCCGGGGACTCCCTGGTCGCGGGCCTGGTGGCGGCGCTGCTGCGCGGTGACGATCCGGCGTCGGCCGCGAAGCACGCGGTCGCTGCCGCCAGTTCCACGCTCGGTCACCCCGGCGGCCGTCCCGACCTGACGCCGGAGAGCCTGACCCGCCAGCTCGCCCTGATCGACGACGCGCTGCGCGGATCGGCCCGCTGAGCGACCGGCCCACCGCACGCACGGCCCGGGCGACGCGGGACGCCCGACGCGGGCAGCGTTCCGGCCACCGGGCCGGGAGCCCGCGGAGGGCACGTTCTGAGCTGATTACAGCGGATTCGCACCCTGGACGCGGTATCAAGGAGGCAAGTGCGTCGAACCCGGAGGTGTGGCTGATCATGACGACGGCTCGCGAGATCATGACGACTGACGTGACCTGCGTCGGCGAGAACGAGTACCTGTCGGCCGCGGCGAAGAAGATGGCGGACCTGGATGTCGGGTCGCTGCCGATCTGCGGCGTGGACAACAAGATCAAGGGTGTGATCACGGACCGCGACATCGTGGTGAAGGTGCTCGGCAAGGGCAAGGACCCGAACTCGATCACCGCGGGCACGCTCGCGCAGGGAGAGGCGATCACGATCGGCGCGGACGACGACGCCCGGGAGATCCTGCGCACGATGTCGCAGCACCAGGTGCGCCGGCTGCCGGTGATCGACGGCACCAGCCTGGTCGGCATCATCGCGCTGGCCGACGTGGCCCGCGCGATGTCCGACCGCCCGGTCGGCGACCTGCTCGAGGCGCTCTCCCAGAACGGCCGCTGACACCGAGAAGCTCCACCGAGAAGACCGCGGAACCGAGAAGACCGCGAACCCGGAAGACCGCGAACCCGAAAGACCGCGGAACCGGAGGAACGGCCGCCGGATCCAGCACCTGGTCGAGGCCTCCCGTACGTCGCCGCGACGACGTGCGGGACGCCTCGATCATGGCGTTAGGATCGGGGTGTGCGGACGGGCGAGTTCCATTACACGGCGCGGCCGAGCTGCACACCCGGCGAGGCGATGGCGCTGCTCGCCGACCTGACCCGGCAGGGGGAGCTGCACCCGCTGATCGTCGCGGTGCACCACGATCGGCCGCCCCGGCCCGGCGCGATCCGCAGCTACACGATCACGGACGCGATGCGCTGGGGCCCGCTGCGGTTCCGGATCAGGTACCGGGCCGACGTCCTGAGCGAGACCGGCACCGCGCTGGACACGGTCGCCCGCCAGTCCCCCGGCGTCACGGTCCGCAACCGCACCACGGTCACCCGGGAGCACGGGCCGGACGGCCGCACCCGCATCGACTGCCACGTCACGCTCACCGCGCCCACGCCGCTGTTCGCCTACGCCTTCGCGCAGGCGCGGCGAGCCCACGGGGAGCTCGCCGCGCGTATCGAGCGGACGCTAAGCGGCCCAGGCGGTCACCGCCCGGAATGAGCTGTCCGCGCGGAACGTGGCCGAGTCCTGGTAGAGCTCGACCCGCAGCTCGTAGTTGTAGTGCCGGATGTACCGGCCGGGATAGTTGTACGACTCCAGCGACACCGACCCGGTGACCGAGCCGGGTCGGGCGCAGTAGGTGGCGTCCTTCGCGAACGTCGCCGACCCGTCGGACGGGTCCAGCCGCAGCCGGTAGTCCCAGTGCCGCAGGTAGGACCCGTTCGCCGCGCGGAACGAGGAGCAGTTCGCGTCCGCCAGCCCCGGCACGATCGTGAACGTGGCGTCCTGCTTGACCGAGGCCGCCGACGAGGACGTGACCGGCTCCACGTAGCCGAGGTGATCGCGGTGCCGTACGTACCGGTCGGGGTAGTTGACCGACTGCAGCGACCGCGGCGCGGAGACGGGCAGCGACGCGCCGCCGGACACGACCTCCTTCAGCACCGTGAAGTGCCGGGCGAACCCGGACAGCCCGGGCAGCGTCTGCGGCGTGCTCCACGAGGCGAACCCGTCGTAGGAGTCGCTGAAGTAGTACTGCCCGACCGTGTAGCCGTCGTAGTAGATCCGCCAGCCGCCGTTGTCCAGCGGCACCAGCGCCTGGCCCTCGCGCGGTCCGCCCCAGCCGGCCCAGTTCCCGGTGCGGGAGATCGTGTACGGCCCGGTCAGCGAGGACGCGGTCGCGTACTCGATGAACTTGGTCGTCTCGTTCTTGGTGAACGCGTGGTAGGTGGAGCCGACCTTGACGACGTACGTGTCGATGTGGTTCGGCCCGATGCCGCTGAGCACCTGCGGCGCCGACCACGCGCTGAGCGCGGCGTTCGTGGCGGTCAGCTTGTACGGCTTGAAGTCCGCCCCGTTCGTGGAGAGCGAGACGATCACGTTCACGCTGCCGTTCGAGTCGATGAAGAACTCCGGCGCCCAGGTGTTCTGCACGGTCAGCGGGATCGTCACGTTCCGCACGAACGTCCAGTTGAGACGGTCGGTGCTGGTGGCGAGGCCGATCGTGTTGCCGGTCCAGTTGGTGGTGTAGACGACCCAGTACCTGCCGTCGGTGTGCCGGATGATGCTGGGGTCGCGGATCAGCCCGGTCGGCGGCGTGAAGGCCGGGCCGCGCAGCAGCCGGAACCCGGTCGCGTCCGGCGACTCGTACACGTACATGTTCGACTCGCTGCTGTTCGTGAACGCGGTCATCGTGTACCGCGTCCACGATCCGGGCGGCGGCGCGGCCGCGGACGCGGGGACGGACCACCCGAACAGAGCACAGACCACAATCAACAATCCAGCGACGGTACGTCTCACAGCAGCCTCCAAGGCGCACACGCTCGTGTCCGGCGTGTTGCATCGATGTGTCGGCGAGGCATCGGGAGACAGTGTTAGCGCTCACACGGCGCAAGTCAAGGCTGTCGATTCGATCCGCGCAGATACGCCAGCACCGCGAGCACCCGGCGGTTGGAGTCGTCGTCCGGCGGCAGGCCCAGCTTCGCCAGGATGTTCCCGACGTGCTTGCCGACCGCGGCCTCGGAGACGAACAGCGCCCGCGCGATCGCCGCGTTCGACAGGCCGGTCGCCATCGACGAGAGCACCTCGCGCTCGCGGGCGGACAGGCGGGCCACCGGGTCCTCGGGCGGGCGCTGCAGCAGCTGGCGGACCACGGTCGGGTCGATGATCGTGCCGCCGGCCGCCACGCCGCGCAGCACCTCGACGAACTCCTCCACGTCCGCCACCCGGTCCTTGAGCAGGTAGCCGACGCCCCGGCCGCCGTCCGAGTCGAGCAACGCGGCGGCGTAGGAGCGCTCCACGTACTGGCTGAGCGCCACGACCGGTAGCCCGGGACGGGCGCGGCGCAGCTCCAGCGCCGCGCGCAGCCCGTCGTCGGTCAGCGTCGGCGGCATGCGGATGTCCGTCACCACCAGGTCCGGCGTGTGCTCCCGGACGGCCTCGACCAGCGCGGTCGCGTCGCCGACGGCCGCGACCACCGGCAGCCCGAACCGGTCCAGCAGCCCGGCCAGCCCCTCCCGGAGCAGCACCCCGTCCTCGGCCAGCACCACCCGCGTCATGCCGCACGCTCCGTGGCGCGGACCCAGGGCAGCTCGATGCGGACCACGGTCGGGCCACCGGCCGGGCTGGAGAGCAGCATGCGGCCGCCGGCCGTCGCGGCGCGGTCGGCCAGCCCGGTCAGGCCGGTGCCGCGGTCCGGGCGTGCGCCGCCCCGCCCGTCGTCGGTCACCTCGACGATCAGCTGCCCCTTCTCCCGGTACGCCCGGACCCACGCCTGGCTCGCGTGGCCGTGCCGGACCGCGTTCGTCAGCGCCTCCGCGACCACGAAGTAGGCGGTGCTCTCCACGTGCGCGGCCGGCCGCTCGCCCAGGTCGCTGCGCACGGTGACGGGCAGCGCGGTCCGGTCCGCCAGTTCGCGCAGCGCCGCGGGCAGGCCCAGGTCGGTGAGCACCTGGGGGTGGATGCCGGCGATCAGGTCACGCAGCTCGGCCATCAGTGCCTTCGCCTCCTCGTGCGCCTTCGCGACCGTGGCCGCGGCCGGTGAGTCGTCCGGCACGTCCAGCTTCGCGAGCCCGAGCTGGAGCGTGAGCCCGACCAGCCGCTGCTGCGCGCCGTCGTGCAGGTCACGCTCGATCCGCCGCCGTTCCGCCTCGAACCCGTCGACCAGCCGCGCCCGGGACCGGGACACCTCGACCAGCTCGGTGTGCAGCCGGGCGCTGGCCGCCGGCTCGTGCAGCAGCGCGGCCGCGACCAGCCCGTGCACCCACGCGGTCAGGCCGACCACGTACGGCGTGGTCACCACCAGGGCGAGCCCGAGCGGCGTCCACGGCCAGGCCTCGGCCGGCGTGCTGACCTCCACGAACACCAGGTGCATCACGTCGTTCTCGGACACCAGGAACGGCGCGAGCAGCAACGCGACCGCGAACATCACCCAGCCGAGCGCGAACAGGTAGAAGACCGGCGCGGCGGCGGTGAGCAGCGTCCCGTAGGCGACCGCGCGCCACGTCGCGGCCTCGGTGTAGCGGGTGACCAGCCACGACCACGGCCCGGTCGACGGCGGCACGCGGTGCCCGCCGCGGGTCGGCTCCGGCCGGACCAGTCGCAGCCGGTGCCGTTCCAGCGCGGCGAGCGGCACCGCCAGCAGCGGTGCGAGCACGGCCCAGCACGCGACGCTGACGCCGGTGATGACCATCGCGGTGCCGGTCTCGACCGTGCTGTCCCGGGTCAGCGACACGAGCAGCGCGACCAGCGGCACCACCGGCAACGCGAGCGGCCACCCCAGCAGCGCGACCACCGGCGTGCTCGCCACGTACAGCAGCGACCGCCACGGCCACGGGGTGAGCAGGTAGTTCCGGCGTCTCAGCGCGGTCAGCGCGGTGTCGTCCATGACCGGAGACGCTATGCAACCGCGCCGCGGCGGACCACCGCCGTACGCCTACACCCGGGGTAGGTCTACCCCTACCCCGGCCGGTCGCAGCTGTTCGATCGGCTCGACCGCGGCCGGCGCGAACGCCTGGCCGCGGAGCAACGTGATGCCCAGGACCAGCACGCCGGCCGCGGCGGTGAACAGCGGGACGGCGGCGAGCAGGCCGGCGTCGTTGGCCACCGCGCCGAGCGCGGAGCCGGCGACGATGCCGACCTGGAAGACGATGCCGGTGAACGCGTTCGCGGTCTCGGCGCGCGGGCCGGGCGCGCGGCGCAGCACGGCGAGCGCGACGCACACGTTCAGCACGGAGAACGCGCCGCCCCAGAGCACCACCATCGGCAGGCCCGCGACGCCGGCGTGCACCGTGCCGGCGATCCACAGGACGGCGAGCGCGACCGTGTACGTGGCGGCTGCCGCCCGTACCCCCGGGACGGGGGTGACGTCGGCGACGCGGCCGGCGAGCGTGCTGCCGACCACCGCGGCCGCACCGTAGGCCAGCAGCAGGAGCGACAGCCCGGTGCCGGTCACGCCGAACCGCTGCTCGACGTAGGGCGCGATGAACGTGTACAGCGTGAACTGGCCGGTGACCGCGAAGAGCACGACCCCCTGGATCGCGAGTACGCCCGGGAGGCGCACGGTGGACAGCACGCTCGCGCCGGCACCGCGCACGGACGCGCCGGGCAGCATCGGCATCAGCCACGCGACCAGCACGCCGAGCCCGACCGCGACCACGCCGACGGCCAGCATCGCGATCCGCCAGTTCGTCGCCTGGCCGAGCAGCGTGGCCAGCGGCGTGCCGATCACCAGCGCGACCGAGCCACCGACCATCACGCGCGCGCCGGCCCGGCCGCGCACCTCCGGGCGGGCGAGGCGCATCGCGGCGGGCGCGGCCACCGCGAAGTAGACGCCGTGGCCCAGCGCGGCCAGCCCGCGGCCGAGCGCGAGCACCAGCACGTCCGGCGCGGCGGCCGCGAGCAGGTGACCGACGCCGAACACGGCCGCGCTGGCGAGCAGCACGTGCCGCCGGTCGAAGCGCGCGGACCACCGGGTGAGCGGGATCGCGGACAGGGCCGCGATCAGCGCGTACGCGCTGACGGTGAGCCCGACCCGGCTCTCGGTGACGCCGAGATCGTCCGACATCTCCGCGATCAACCCGATCGGCAGCGTCTCGCCGGTGACGATGATGAACGCGATGGCGGCCAGCGCCACCGTCGCCACCGCCTCCCCGCGACGCGACAGCCCGGTCATGCCCCACCCACTCTTCCTGGATCGTCAGCCCCTCATGATCCGGGAAGTGCGGCCACGGTACGAAGGGAATCGTTCCCGGTGGGAGCGGCGTCACCTCCGGGCGACGGCCCTGCGGTAGACCTCGGGCGAGAGCGTAGAGGGGCTGGTGACCCGGGCCGGGACGCCGGCCGACTCGGTGCCGCCGGCCGGGACGTCGGCCGCGGGCTTCTCCCGGGCGAGCAGGCTCTTACCGAGCGCCGCGATCGTGGTCACCACTGCAACGTTGAGCGCGGTCGTCCAGTCGAACTCGACCACGTTGAAGACGCCGGCCGCGGTGATCGAGGCGAGCAGCGAGGAGAGGAACGTCTTGGCGAGGCGGACGAACACGTCCGGCCAGAACGACAGATTGGTCGCCCTGCCGAGGTACTGCAACGCGGTGAGCAGCACGGACGCGAGCGCGGCGCTGAGCGAGACGGTGATCGCGTAGGTCCACGGCAGATCCGCGACCGAGGTGGCGGTGCCGCCGGCCAGCAGCGTGGCGAAGAAGACCTGCCCCGCGGACCAGCCGGCGCGCTCGGCGAAGTCGAGGAATATCGGGTTGGTGCGCAGCGTGTCGAACATGGCCCACATAGAACCATGTCCGTCCATAGAGGCGCACCCCCGGCGAGCGGGTGCGCCCCTGTCGGACATCAGCTGTTGTGCCAGGCCCGGCCGTCGCGCTCGAGCAGCCGGTCGGCCTCGGCCGGGCCCCAGGACGCCGCCTCGTAGAGCGGGACCGGCGTGCGGTCCGCGGCCCACGTCTGCAGGATCGGGTCGACGATCCGCCAGCACTGCTCGACCTCGTCCGAGCGGATGAACAGCGTCGGGTCGCCCTTGAGCGCGTCGAGCAGCAGCCGCTCGTACGCCTCCGGCGACTCCTCGCGGAACGAGCTGCCGTAGGAGAAGTCCATGGTCGCGGACCGGACCCGGAAGTCGTGGCCCGGCACCTTGGCGCCGAAGCGGAGCGTGATGCCCTCGTCCGGCTGGATGCGCAGGATCAGCGCGTCCGGGGCGAGGTCCTTGGCCTGGCCGACCGGGATCGGCAGGTGCGGCGGCCGCTGGAACTGGAGCATGACCTCGGTGACGCGCTTCGGCAGGCGCTTGCCGGTGCGGATGTAGAACGGCACGCCGGCCCACCGCCAGTTGTCGACGTCCAGGCGCAGCGCGGCGAACGTCTCCGTACGGCTGAGCGGGTTGACGCCCTTCTCGTCCCGGTAGCCGGGCATCAGGTCCTGCTCGGTGCCGCCCCGGGTGTACTGGCCGCGCACCGCGATCCGGGAGATGTCCCGGTTCGTGGGCAGCCGGATCGCCTGCAGCAGCTTGACCTTCTCGTTGCGCACGTTCTCCGCCTCGAACGAGGACGGCGGCTCCATCAGCGCGAGCGCGAGCACCTGGAGCACGTGGTTCTGCAGGATGTCACGGGTCGCGCCGGCCGTCTCGTAGAAGCTGCCGCGGGTGCCGACGCCGAGCGTCTCCGCCACGGTGATCTGCACGTGGTCGACCCAGGTGCGGTTCCAGATCGGCTCGAAGATCGCGTTGGCGAAGCGCAGCGCCAGCAGGTTCTGGACCGTGTCCTTGCCCAGGTAGTGGTCGATCCGGAAGACCTGGGACTCGTCGAACGCGCTGTGCACGGTGCCGTCGAGCTCGCGGGCCGACTCCAGGTCGTGCCCGTACGGCTTCTCGATCATGATGCGGGAGAACGCGCCCGGCCGCGGCTCGTTCAGGCCCGCGTCCTTGAGCCCGTTCACCACGTGCGGGAACGCCTCCGGCGGCGTGGCCAGGTAGAACGCGCGGTTGCCGGCCGTGCCGCGCTCCACGTCCAGCTGGTCCAGCAGTTCCCGGAGCCGACGGTACGTGTCCGGGTCGTCGTAACCACCGGCGACGTACCGGAAGCCGTCGTTGAGGTCCGGGAACACCGACTGCCCGCCGGTCATCCGGGTGCGGAAATCCTCGTCGGACATCTGCGAGCGGGCCACGCCGACCACCGCGAACTGCGCCGGCAGCCGCTTGTGGCGCGCCAGGTTCTCGACCGCGGGGCCGAGCTTGCGGGCGGTCAGGTCACCGGACGCACCGAAGATCACCAGGACGCCGGCGGGGGCACGGCGGTGATCCTCGGGGAAAGCGGTTTCCGGGGCCGGCAGTTCGTCAGTCATCAAGACCTCCACGGTTGACACGGAACACACGAACATTCTGTCGGTCCGGTTTCTCGCCGGACCGGGCCGGGCATGATCACTGACAGACACCCCCACTGTCACGTGCGCCGGGGCGGATCCGGTTCAAGTCTTCCCAAAGAGACCGGATCGCGGGAGCCGGATAGGTTACATACATGGGTGATCTTGAGGACAGCACCGGATTCTCGCTCCGGCAACTCGGGCTCACGGTCTACCTCCCGGCCACCGTCTACTCGATCGGGCACGCCTCCATCCTGCCCGTCGTCGCGGTCAGCGCGGTGGAACTCGGCGCGTCCCTGAGCGTCGGCGGGCTGATGGTCGGCCTGATCGGGCTCGGGCAGGTGGCCGGCGCGCTGCCGTCCGGCTCCCTGATCACCCGGTTCGGTGAACGCGCCGCCATGCTCCTCGCCACCGTACTTCTCGTACCCGCGCTCCTGGTCGCGATCGCCGCACCCGCGGTCTGGGCGCTCGGCGCGGCCGTGTTCGTGATCGGCCTGGCCGCCGCGCTGTGGGGCGTCGCCCGCCAGGCGTACATGGCGGAGGCGGTCCCGGTCGAGATGCGCGCCCGCGCGCTCTCCACCCTCGGCGGCGTCAGCCGGATAGGCGCGTTCGCCGGCCCGTTCGCGTCCGCCGCCGTGATGGTCTTCCTGGGTACGGCCGGCGCGTACTGGGTCTACGTGATCTGCGCGCTGCTGGCCGGCTCGCTGCTGATGACGCTGCCCCCGATCGCCCACGACCGGCGCGGGTCCACCCCGCCGACCCGCCTCCGGGACGTCGTCCGGGAACACCGCCGGGTGCTCGGCACGGTCGGCGCGGGCGCCCTGATGATCTCCGTGATGCGCGTGTCCCGGCAGACCGTGATCCCGCTGTGGGGCACCCACCTCGGCCTGTCCCCCACCGCGCTCGCGGTCATCTTCGGCATCTCCGGCGGCGTCGACATGTTGCTCTTCTACCCCGGCGGCGCCATCATGGACCGGTTCGGCCGCCGCGCCGTCGCGCTGCCGTCCATGTCGGTCCTCGCGGTCGCGCACGCGCTGCTCCCGCTCGCCTCCGGCCCGATCTCGCTGACCATGGTCGGCGTGCTGATGGGCCTCGGCAACGGCCTCTCCGCCGGCGTCGTCATGACGCTCGGCGCCGACGCCTCCCCCGCCGCCGGCCGCGCCCAGTTCCTCGGCGCCTGGCGCCTCTGCGCCGACCTCGGCAACGGCGGCGGCCCGCTGCTGATCAGCGGGATCATCGCGGCGTTCTCGCTGCCCGCCGCGGTCCTGACGATGGCCGCCGTCGGCGTCGCCGCGGTCACCACGCTCTGGCGTTTCGTCCCCCACCACCGCGTCGGTCCCGGCGATCCCCCGCCCGCGGCCGGCCCACCACGCGCACCCGGCCGCTGACCCACCACCCGCACCCGGCCGCCAGCCAGCACCCGGCCGCCGACCCACCACCCACACCCGGCCGCCGACCCACGACCCGCACCCGGCGGCCGACCCACCACCCGCGCCGGTCGCCGGGCCGCCGGGCCGCCGGGAAGCATGCCGTGACCCGGCGCCGGTCGCTCCTCAGCGCCCCACGGTGACGCCGTCGACGTCCAGGCCGTTCGTCAGCCAGCCACCGCGGGCCTTCGGCAGCAGGTCTCAGGAGGCCGACTCGGCCCGGCCGTGCCGGACCACCACGACGACCCGCGACTCGCCGATGAAGTCGCAGACGACCGTGGAGGTGGGAAGAGCCCTTCGGATCCGCGCCCAGCCCTCGGCGTCGATCTCGTCGACCCGCGGCCCCGGCTCGGCCCAGGTCACCCCGGCCTTCGGCGGCGCCGCGGGCAGCCGGCGCAGGCCCTCGGCCGCCTCCACCGACCCCGGCCCCGCGACGCCCGGGCCCGGCCGTCCGTGATCGCCGAGATGAACCAGCGCACCGAACCTGGGTAAACCGCCGGGCTCGCACTCGTCCGCCGTCGGATCAGCTTCCGTCAGATCCGCCGCTGTCGGATCCGCCGCTGCGGGGCGTGGCCGTGCCGGGCGCCGGCGGAGCCGTCACCGCACCCAGCACCACGGCGGCACCGGCCGCCGCCAGGATGCCTCGCAGACCCCACCGCCTCATCCCGCCCCCGCCCCTCGCCGGACACGCCACTCACCCACCGCGTTCGGTCGCGCCGCGAGGACACTGAGCCGAAACGGTCAGTGGGATCGCGGGCGGGCGCGGAGGTGCGCGCGCTCGCCCTGGGTGCCGAAGAGACTGAGGAACTCGACGGGTTCGGTGTCGGCGGCGCCGAACCAGTGCGGGACCCGGGTGTCGAACTCCGCGGCCTCACCCGGCTCCAGGATCAGGTCGTGGTCGCCGAGGACGGTGCGGAGCCGGCCGTTGAGGACGTACAGCCACTCGTAGCCCTCGTGCGTCTGCAGTTCGGGGGCGCGCCGGCCGTCACCGGGACCGATGACCATCTTGAAGGCCTGGATGCCGCCGGCGCGCTTCGTCAGCGGGATGACGGTCATCCCGTTCATGGTGGCGGGACGGAGGTGGATGCGCGGGTCACCGGTCTGCGGCGCGCCGACCAGGTCGTCGAGCGTCACACCGTGGGCGCGGGCGAGCGGCAGCAACTGTTCGAGCGTGGGGCGGCGGTCACCGGACTCCAGGCGGGACAGCGTGCTGACCGAGATGCCGGTGGCGGCGGAGAGCGCGGCGAGCGTGGTCTCCCGCTGTTTGCGCAGCGCACGCAGGCGCGGGCCGACCGCGTCGAGCGTCCTGCCGAGGTCGTCGTCCATGCCGCCAGCTTGCCACCGCGGCAAATCGCTTTGCCGGCGTCACGTGATCATCTTGGCCAGCGCCACGCGCGAGCTGATGCCGAGCCGATGGAAGATGTTGCGCATGTGGTGATCGACGGTGCGGGTGCTGAGGAACAGCCGCGCGGCCACCTCCCGGTTCGTCGCGCCGGCCGCGACCAGGCGGGCGATCTGCAACTGCTGCGCGGTCAGCGGCACGGTCGCCCCGGCCGGCCGGGCGGCGCCGCCGCACACCCGCAGCTCGGCGCGGGCCTGCTCGGCCCACGGCCGGGCACCGCACCGCACGAACGCGTCGAGCGCGGCGCCGATCTGCTCGCGCGCCTGGCCGGGCCGCCGCCGGCGGCGCAGATCACGACCGAACAGCAGCTGGGTACGCGCCCGCTGGAACTCGCTCTCCCCGGCCAGGTGCAACCGCAGCGCCTCGCGGAAGTGCGCCTCCGCCTCCGCGCTGCCCCGCCGGGCCAGCAACGCGTGACAGCGCGCCGCGAGCGCCCGGCGCAGCGGCTCGCCGGTGCTGGCCGCCCACCGGTCGAACGCGGTCAGCGCCGCCCGCGCCGCACCCGGATCGCCGGCCAGCACGGCCGCCTCCACCAGGTCCGGCGCGGCCATCACGGCGACCAGCACGTGGCCGCGGCCGGTCCGCGGATCCGCGATCCCACCGAGCCGCGCCGCCGCCTCGTGCGGACGCCCGGCCAGCAGATCCAGCACACCGAGCGCCCACCGCGCCAGCGCACGCGGCCGCCCGTGCCCCGCCCCGGTCCACCCCGCCCCGGACCGCTCCCCACCCAACCCGGCCGCACCCAACCCAGCCGCACCCGGCCCAGCCGCACCCAATCCAGCCGCACCCGGCCACGCAGCACCGGGGCGCGCCGGCCGGACGTGCACCGTGCCGGCCTGGGCGAGGCGCCATCGGCACGCCGCCCGGTCGCCGCGCAGCGCGGCCAGCAGCGCGAGCATGGCGAGGTGGTTGTCCGCGTCGGCCGGGCGGCCCGCGTCCGTCGCCGCGCGGGCACCGGCCAGTGCCGTGCTCACCGCCGCGTCATGGGCGCCGCGCCAGAGCTCCGCCGTGCCCTTCAGCTCCAGGGCCCGGGGTACGGCGGCGATGTCGCCGCCGGCTGTCGCGATCGCCTCCGCGCGGGCCGCGAACCGCAGCGCCGCGTCGTCGTCACCGCACACGAGCGCCGCCGCACTGCCTCGCAACAGCTCGGTCACCCCCACCCGGCCGCCGTCCACGCCCTCGGCGAACGTAACGACCCGGCGTAGCGCCACCACAGCGTCCGGATAGCGTCCCTCGAACAGCGCGCCGAACCCGTCGATCTGCGCCAGCAGCGCCGGCGAGACCCCCTCGGCCCGGCCACCCGCCGCGCGGCGCACCACCTCCGCATACCGGAAGTGATCGCCGAGGAAGCAGATCGCCTCCCCCGCGCGGACCAGCGCGTCCGCCCGTGCCGGCCCGGCCAGCGAGTCCGCGGCCGCCAGCAGGCCGGACAGCGCCACGTCGGGATCGACGGCCCATATCTCCCGCACCTCCGCCGACCCCGCCTCCGCCGGCCTCGCACCGTCCGAGCCCGCGCCACCCGGCCCCACACCGGCCGGGTCCGCGCCGGGCAGACCCGCACCGACCGGGTCCGCGCCGGCGGAGTCCCCCGCGGCGGGGCCGGAGGCGGGACGGGCCGGCGGGAGCGGTGCCGCCGGGACGCGAGCGGCCGGCTTCGGGACGAGGGCGGCCGCGAGCGCGCGCACCGCCGCCGGGTCACCGCCCGTGCGATCGATGACCGACGATACGAGTGACGCCAGCGCGTCGCGCAGATCGGGGCGGCCCACCCTGGATATCTGCACCGACAATGCATCATCCATCGGGACAGTGTTACGCAGAAGTAACGCGGTTGGGAAGGCCCGGGCGATTCCACCGATGACAAAACACACTCACGGTGCTGATACTGGGGCCATGGCGCAGAGATTCACCTCCTTCGACGGCGTACGGATCAGCTATCAGGAGTGGGGACGGCCGACCGCGGCCCCGCCGGTGATCCTCCACCACGGTTTCGCGGTCGACGCGCGTACCAACTGGGTCCTGCCCGGGATCGTCGACGCCCTGGCGTCGGCCGGCCGGCACGTGGTCGCGCCGGACGCACGCGGCCACGGCGCCTCGGACAAACCCACGGACCCCGCGCGGTACGGCGAGGCGACCATGGCCCGGGACCTGACCGCGCTGCTCGACCGGCTCGGCGCGGCCGAGGCCGACCTGGTCGGCTACTCGATGGGTGGCGTGGTCGCCGCGATCACCGCCGTCACCGACCGCCGGGTCCGCCGCCTGGTGATCGGCGGCGTGGCCGCCAGCCTGGCCGAGCAGGGCGGCGTCGACTCCGGCGTGCTGCCCCGGAGCGAGGTGATCGCGGTGCTGCTGGCCGACAACCCGGCCACGGTCGCCACCTCACCGGCGCTGGCGTTCCGCACGCTGGCGGACGCGGCCGGCGCGGACCGCCGCGCGCTGGCCGCCCAGATCACCGCCGCCCACCACGCCCCGATCCCGCTTCGCGAGATCACCGCGGAGACGCTGGTCCTGACCGGACGGGACGACCCGTTCGCGGCCCGCCCGGAGGTGCTCGCCGCCGCCATCCCGCGCGCCCGGTTCCACCAGGTCCCGGGCGACCACCTCGGCGCGGTCCGCGACCCCACGTTCGCAGCGTCCGTCGTGGACTTCCTCACGGCACCCGGCGGTGCACACCGTACGCATCCGGCCGGCCGGGCGATCGCCCCATGAGTTCCGGTTCGCGGTGGTGCCGTTCCGCCGGCACCACCGCCTCAACCGCGGAGATGCCCTACTTTTAGGACATCTCCGCTCGCACCGCCGTTCAGGATGGCTTGTCCGTCACATCGGGCACCGCCGCCTGAGGGGAGTGCGCAGCGTGTCCACGTACGATCTGCCCGTCCGACGACTTCTGGTCGCCGTCGACATGGAGAACTACAGCCGACGGGACAACGTCCTACAGTTCCGCGCGCAGGCTGACCTGCAGAAGATCCTGGCCTCGGCCGCCGACGACCTGGGTTTCGATCGCTCCGCCTGGTGGACCCAGCCGCAGGGCGACGGTGAACTGGCCGTCCTGCCCGAGGGCACCAACGAGATCCGGATCGTCACCCGGCTCACCGCCACGCTCGACCGGCTGCTCCGTGAGCACAACCGGGGCTTGACGGAGGAGGCCCGGGTGCGGTTGCGGCTCGCCATGCACGAGGGCATCGTCCACCTCGACGGTGCGACCGGGGCCGCCGGAGCCGCCGCCGTCACCGTCTGCCGTCTTCGGGATGCGGAACCCGCCAGGGCCGCGCTGCGGCGGTTCCCACATGCGAACGTCGTACTGATCATCTCGGACCGGCTGTTCGAGGACATCGTCCGCCACTACCACGACGCACGGCCGGATCGGTTCGCTCGAGTGGTGGCGGACGTTCCCGGGAAGGGCTTCACCGAGCCCGCCTGGATCCATGTCCCGGACGAGGACGCCACGCTTCCCGGCCCGCGACCGGACCGGACCGCCGGGGACGATCGGCCCGCCGGCCGGTCGTCCCCGGACGGGTACCGCCACATCCATAACAGCGGCGCGCTTGCGCTGGGTGACGGCAACACCGTGTCGAACCGTCAGACGGGCAGATTCGATGACCGATGACGACGCCGCCCGGACGAAATCGGAACAGGCGCCCGAACCCGGGAACAGTGCCGCGGGCGGCGCACAGGCGGGCACCGGCGGGCCCGGGACCAGCGGTGAGCCGCGGCCGAGCGGGAGCGGCAAGGAAGAGCAGGACGGGATCGTCCGCGAAGGGTTCACCCGTAACTCGTTCCGGGTCGGCCCGAACGTGGACGAGGAGCTCTACTACTCGGTCACGTCGACCGGTGCCACCGTCATCGGGGACCACAGTTCGGCGGCCAATGCCCAGATCTACATCGGTACGGACGACAAGCCGGGACCACAGGCCGGTCTGATCACCGGCCTCGACGACCTGCAGCGGGTCTACGCGCCCGCGCCGTCCGACCGGGACCTCGACGAACTCCTCGGGCAGCGCCACGTGGTCTGCCTGACCGGAGCTCCGGGCACCGGCCGTTTCACGACGGCCCGGGTCCTGCTGGCACGGCGCCACGGCGAGGACAGCATCCGGGAGATCTTCCTGCCGGCGAGGGTCGATCCGGAGAGCCTCTGTGCCGACAAGACCGTGCCGGTCGAGGGCGCCGGGCACATCCTGCGACTGCCAGGCGGGGACGGTGCACGACTCGCGCGCCTCCTGGAAGAACGTTTTCGGCAGCGCAAGGCGAGTCTGGTGCTGATCCGCGATCTGAATGCCCACCGGGCCACGGAGGCGGGGGCCGAGGTACGGCACGAGCGGCCGGACCCGGCGGACGTGTTCGAGCGGCATCTCTGCCACCTGCTGCGCCGGGTCGACGGCGCCGAGTGCCGGGACGCCTGCGGGGCGGACGGCTGCCGCAGCAGGTACGTCCGCGACTGCCTGGGGATGTCGAACCTGCGGAAGGCGCTCGCCGATCAGTACCGGCCCGCCGACATCGTCGCGATCGCAGCGACCGTGGCGCGTCACCTGCCCACCGACGAGCAAGCCATGCAGCGGTCGCTGGCGACCACGCCACCGCAACTACGAAGCCGGGCGATCTCCATTCTGCTGCCCGGGGAGGCCGCGGACCGTCTGCGTCACCAACGGATCGGGCAGTACGAACGGGCCTTCCGCATCGCCTATGCCGTTTTCCTGCACCAGCCGCTCCGCTACGTCCTGAACGCCACCGGCCTGCTCCTCGGCCTGATCGACGAGGAGGCTCGACGGCCTGACCTGGGGCGTCCGGCGCTCGAGCACCCGGTGGACGAGTTGCTCGGTGACGTGCTGCGGCAGGACTGGAACGACGGACGCAGCGGTGATCCGGGCGCATCCCGGCGGGTGCACCTGCGCAATTCGGCCATGCGTGGGGCGATCCTCAGCGTGGCGTGGCACGAGTTCGACAACAGCCGGTCGGCGTTGCTGCGCTGGCTGGGCAGGCTGGCCCAGGACGGTGACGCGACCGCGCGGCGGGCGAGCGCGGAGATCGCCGGGCTGCTCGCGCACCACGAGTTCGAGCAGGTGTACGAGGAGCTGATCGACGGCTGGGCGCAGTCGCCCCGGCCGTCCGTGCGCGAGGCGGCCGCCCTCGCGACCGCGGTGGCGGATCGTGGCGGCGAGGTGGGCACGCAGGTCCGCGAGAAGGTGCGCGAATGGGTCCATAACGGCACCAACCGTCAGCGCGACACCGCGGTCCTCGTGTACGCCGGCGGCATGCACCAGCCGCACCTCGGCTGGGAACTGGCCGATCTGCGGCGGATCGCGAAGGACCGGATGCAGCGGCACAACCAGGTGATCGCGGAAGCGATCTATCAGCTCTACCAGCCGGCCGCGGCCGGTGCGATCGTCGCCGAGCTGAGCCGGTGGCGGACGGTCGTGCCGGCTGGGCGGCACGCGGTACGCGCGTGGCTCGCGCTCGCGGAGCGCCCCGCGTCCGACGGCATCAGCCCCGAGATGCTGGCCCGGCTGAACAGCGGCGACGTCGACCCACGGCACGTCGCCGCGCTCTGGCGGTCGGCGCTGCTGTCCCGGGAACGGCCGCCGAAGGGCAGACCGGAGTCGTCGCGGGCCTGGGATCTGTTCGGCGAATGGATGCACCGGGCCGACGCGGCACCGGCCCTCCGCGCATCGATGCTCGAACTGCTCCGCAGGCTGGCCGTCACACCTGCCCTGTACCAACGCCTCTGCTTCTACCTGCCGCGAATCTTCGCGAACGCCGGCCGCCTGCCGGACTGGCTCGACACCGTCTGACCCGAGGAGCCGACCATGACGACGGAAACCCACGTGCCGTTCCGCACCAGGCTCTGGCGCGCGATCGTGGCTGCGGTTCGCGGCCCCGACCCGGTCCCCGAGCCGGAGCCGGGACGGATCACCGAGCGGCAGGAGTCCACCGAGCCGATCATCGTGGCCGCGCACGGCCAGGTGTTCGACTTCCTTGTCCGTCCCTCGTACACGTGGACGGCGCACGGAGTGGAACGCCCGGTCCTCCGGAGCTGGCTGCCGCACCTGACTGCGATCGCCCGGCGGGAGCTGACCGAGTTGGCCGCCGGGCTGGCGCGGAAGCATCCACCGCACGACGCGCTGCCGTTCGAGACCGCGCTGAACGAGGCGCTCGGTCTCCGTGACTGGCGCTTCGACCGGCGTGACGCCGAGATCCGCTGCCGTCCCCGGGTCCGCGTACTGCTCGACGCCCGGGTCCGCGACCAGATCCAGCCGTTCCTGGAGCGGCAGATCGAGCAGCAGTACCGCCACGATCTGGAGGTGCAACGCGCCGCACTGCTCAAGACACGTGTCCAGGTCTGGCTCGACGTGCTGGCCGGCATGATCGATAAACCGCTGGTCTCCGGTGCCACAGAGCTGACCGACGATCAGCTGTCCACGGTCATGGCCCGGCTGATCGCGGACCGGAAAGCCGTCACCGACATGCTGAACGATCTGATGACCGAACCGGGCGATATCGACGACTTCGAGCGGGCGCGTTTCGAGGAGATGGTCGCACAGATCCGGCGAGAGGAGGGACTCGCTCCGTAGCGGACCGCCGGGGACGATTGCCGCCTGCACGGCCGGGGCACCGATCGGTGCCCCGGCCGTACGGTCAGCGCTTCTCGCAGGCGACGCCGTCGCGGTCGCGGTCGAGGTGGGTGTTGGCCAGGTAGATCGCGGTGATGACCTTGAACTTGGTGACCGGCTTGGTCTTGCCGCGCACCCTGTCGATCGCGCCGTACTTCGCGACGCCGTGCGGGTGGTCCGCGTTCATCGCGGCGCAGTTCCGGTAAACCGGCGGCTTCTTCGGCGCCGCCGTCGCGGTCCCCGCGCTCAGCGCGAGCCCGGGTCCCACCAGCGCCGCCACCAGCAGCACCCGCATCGTTCGTGACATTCCGCCCCCAAACCGAAGATCAAAGCCGACAGCCCAGATCCTCACGGGTACGGGAAGTCCGCGCGCCACAACGGAACCGCTTCACCCGCCGGAGTGATCAGCCCTCCGCCGGTCCTCGCGGCCGGTGGCGCCCGGTGGGGCGGACCCGGCGGGCCCGCCCCACGGTGTCGTCAGCTCAGTGCGGCCACGACGTTGACCACGAGGCTGACCAGCAGTACGGCCAACGCGATGACGTTCAGCCGGCGGCGACCGGCCGGGTCCTTCGCCCGCAGCGCGGCGAGCAGCAGGACGAGGGCGACGGCGCCGAGAACGGCACCGATGATCAACAGGGTTCTCATGCGTACGCTCCCGGTCGGCTCAGTCGCAGAAGATGCTCGACAGGAATCCTGCCGTGACCCCGGCACCGGTCAGACCGGCGGCGATCCCGCCGGCGGTCGACGCCGAGATCGCCACGCCCAGGATCACGCCGCCACCGGCCGCGGCGATCGCGGCGAACGCGGCGGCGCCCAGACCGTACACCAGGGTCTGGATGACCAGGCTGCACACCGCCTGCCCGGTCGGGTCGACGTAGTTGACCGGGTTGCAGCCGGCGTAGGCGTACCGGTTGCCCTGGGCGGGGTCACCGATCAGGTTGAGGCTGTCCTGCTGGGTGAACCGGCCGGTACCGGCGTCGTACCAGCGCTTGCCGAACTTGGTCAGGTCGCCGTGCACCAGTCCCGCGGCGTACCCCAGGACGGTGTGGCCGGTCTCGCCGCCGGCCGTCGCGATGACCTTGCCGTACGGGTCGTAGGTGCGGCTGCCGGCCAACGCGCCGGTGTCGTCGATCAGCCCGACCACCGAGCCGAGCCCGTCGAGGACGTAGAAGTAGTGGTGGTCGGCGGTTCGGTGGCCGAGCGCGTTGCCGTCCCCGTCCCGCTCGATGTGCCGCCACTGCCCGTCGTGGGACTGGTAGAACTGCAGCACCGACTGGCCGTTGCGGTCCTTCAGGCCCCACCAGAGGTCCTTCGCGGACGGGCCCTGCGTGTAGGAGAGTTCGACCTGGTCGGGCCCGGCGTAGTGCAGGGTGCTACCGGCCACCGCGCGGGTCTGGCCGCCGGCGTTGTAGGTGGCGGACTGCGCGGCGCCGCCGTCGGTCTGGTTGCCGGCCCCGTCGTAGCCGAAGCCGCCGGTGGTGACCTGGTTGGCCGAGTTGAAGCTCAGCGACTGGACGGTCACGCCGTCGACCTTCTCGGTCTGCCGGTTGCCGTTGGCGTCGTACCCGTAGTCGTACGTCCGGCCGTTGATGTTCGTGGACCTGGTCAGCCGGTTGGAGCCGTCGAACGAGTGGACCGTGACCGCGCCGCCACGGTGGTGGTCGGTCTGCCACTGCCGCAGCCCGGTGTCGTCGCCGGCCGCGGTGGAGCAGGCGGACGTGCCGGACCGCTTGGCGTAGCAGTAGGAGACGTCGTGGACGACCGACGCGGTGTCGGTGCCGTTCACGCGCTGCCAGCGGGTGGTGGTGGTCCGGGCCAGCCGGCCGGACCGGTCGTAGGCGTTGCGGGTCTCGGCGACGTACTGCGGCCCGGCCTGCGCGACGCTCAGCCGGGTGTACGTACGCCGGCCCTCGTCGTCGTAGCCGAACGTGTAGCGGCCGTCACCGGCCTGCATCGCGGTGAGCAGGTTGCGCACGTCGTACGTGTAGAAGGTGTCGCCGCGCCGGTCGGAGAGCTGGATCAGGTTGCCGACCGCGTCGTAGGCGTACCAGAGCGTGGCACCGCGCTCGACGAGCCGGTTGAGCCGGTCGTACCAGAAGTTCTGGTAGCCGTCGGCGTCCTGCCGGGCGTAGACGTTGCCCGCGCCGTCGTAGGTGTAGGAGACCGCGGTGCTGCCGTCCGAGTACGACACCTTCGTCACCCGGTCGTCCAGGTCGTACTCGTAGGTGGTGGTCCGCCCGGCCCCGTCGGTCGCGGTGCGCAGCCGCCCGAACCGGTCGTAGGTGTAGTCCCGCACGCCGAGCGAGTTCCCGGTCGGCGGCGTGGCGCGGATCAGCTGCTTGTCGGCGTTGTAGGTGTAGACCGTGCCGTTCGTGCCGTTGCCCGGGTCGATCGTCTTCGCCACCGTGCCGTCCGCGTTGTACTCGACCTTCGCCTCGGCGGCGAGCGCGTCCGCGGTGGACAGCCGGTTCCCGGCACCGTTGTAGACGTGGGTGCTCGTGTTGCCCTGCGCGTCCTGTGACGACGACGGCTGGTAGGCGCCGGTCGGGTTGGTCGGCGTGGCCGCGTTCGCGTAGGAGAACTGCACGGACGCGCCGGTCGCGGTGGCCGACTCGGTCAGCGACTGCCCGCCGTTGGCGCCGAACGTGTTGACCGACTCGTTGCCGAGCGCGTCGGTGGACCGCTGCACGTCCTGGTGGACGTTGTAGGTGCGCTCGCGGACCTTCCCGGCCGCGTCGACGGCCCGGGTGACGCGCTTCTCGCCGTTGAGCGTGTACGTGGTGTGCGGTACCGCGGCGACCGCCTGACTCAGGTCGGTGTTCGCGTCCGCCACCAGCGTCTGGCTCGCCGACGGGTAGGCGAACCGGGTGACCGCCGCCTCGGTGGCCGTCGTGCCGTAGAGCCGGCTGACCGAGGTGACCCGGTGCGCGGAGTCGTACGTGAGCGTGGTGATCGCGCCGGGCTCGTTCCACCAGACGCCGCTGATGATCTTCGTGATCCGGTGCTGGGTGTCGTACTCGAAGCGCACGTCCCGCTCGGTGCCGGAGCAGATCTCGGCCAGGTCACCGGCCGCGGTGTAGTTGTACTCCACCCGCCGGGCCTGCACACCGTCGACCGTCTGCGCGATCTTCGCGATGCGGCCGTTCGCGTAACTGACCTGCACCTCACGCGCGGCCGCCGAGCCCCGGGCGGACCGGACCGCGGTGAGCCGGCCGGAGCCGTCGTAGGTGTAGTCGGTGACGTTGTCGTTGCGGTCCAGCACCCGGTCCAGCAGCCCGGCCGCGGTGAAGTACAGCTCGCGGCCGGTCTCGTGCTCGGTCAGCCGCCAGCCGGTGCCGTCCGCGGCCAGTGTCGCCTTGAACTCGCCGGGCGCGGTGTAGCCCGACCCGGTGCTGGTGAACCGGCCCACCACGCCGTCCGAGGCGACGTAGGTGACCGAGTCGTCGTCCGCCTCGATCAGCCGCACGTCCACGCCGGTCCGGGTGCGCCAGCCCGGCCCGAGCGAGCCGGTGTGCAGGTCCGAGCCGAGGAACAGGCTGTTGTGCACGGAGCCGAGCAGCTCGTTCTCCGCGATGCCGGGCAGTGTCAGGTCGGTGGTGCGCACCAGCAGGTTGCCGGAGCCGACGTTGACGTCGAGCGTCACCCGGTCGGTCAGCGCGAACGAGGTCAACGTGGCGTTGCGGCCGGGCCCGGTGCCCTTGGGCACGGATATCGGCCCGGCCGCCATCGCGACCTCGGTGGCCGAGGTGCTGAGCGCGACCGGACCGCCGGCGCCGGGCGACGCCTGCTGGGCCGGCCGGGTCCGCTCGGCGCCGGTGTCGGGTCGCGCCGCGGCCGTCGCGGGGCCCTGCGGCGCCACCACGACCGACGTCATCAGCATGACGCCGGCCACCGCCGGCGCGAATCGTCTCTGTCTCACGTACTTCCTCCCGTGGTCCCCGTAGCTGCGAAGGGCACGGCGAGGGGCCGCGGGCCAGGTGCGGCCCGCGGCCGGGAGAACCCCGTTGACCCCCGTCACGCCCGGTGTTCGAGCGAGTCGACCGTGTCATATGGATGGTCGCCGGGTGGGGCGGGACGGCATCGGTTTCGACATGACGCATGTCCAGACATCAATGTCATGAGATCGTGCGGAACCCGTGCTATGCGACCGGGACCGGGGCTGGCCGCACCCGGGCCGGCCGGGGCCGGCCGTTACTGCGGGAGCGTGGCCATGGCCGTGATCAGCAGCGCGGTGACGGTACGGGACATGGTGGCGCGGGCCTCGTCGGTGGAGAGGCCGAGTTCGTCGCGGAGCAGGGACCAGCCGGCCCAGGTGGTGGTGACGCTGAGCGCGTCGAGGAGCTGGGTGCGGCCGGGGCCGGCGGCGGCGAGTTCGTGGGCGAACAGCGCCTCGAGTTCGGTGCGGACCCGGGCGATGTGCCGTTTGCGGTTGTCCCGGAGCTGGGCGGAGAACGGCTGTTTGATCGTGGCGGCGCGGGCGAGCGGCGCGACGATCTCCAGCATGCGGGCCCGCTGGCGGCAGAACTCGTCGACCCGGGTGGTGAACGGCAGCGTGGGGCTGATCTCGGTCCAGGCGGCCTCCTGGCGGGAGACCAGGAGCGCGTCGGTGGCGGCGAACAGCGTCTCCAGGTCCTTGAAGTTGGTCCAGAGTGCGCGGAGGGAGACGCCGGCGCGCTCGGCGATGCGTTCGCCGGTGGGTTTGAGGTCACCCTCGGAGATCAGCGCGTAGTGGGCCTCGACGATGGCGCGGCGGGTGCGCTCGGCCCGGGCGGTGCGGCCGTCGACTCTGCCAGGAGTGGAATTTCCACCGCCGGCCAGGGCCGTGTGCGAGTCAGCCATGTCCCACCGATTCTGTCGCCGGCGCCGGGCACCGGAGGTCTCCCGGCGCGGGCGCGCCGGGCTTGCGGGGCCGCCGCGCACATCGGCGGGCGCGACGGTCCGGTCGGCGGGGGCGGACCGCAACGGCCGGTCCCGGGGCGCGGGACGCGGGGCCTGGACCCGCCACCGCCCGACCGGCCCCAGGACCGGTCGTCGATCTCCTTCGGCCGGGCCCGGCGCCGCCCGGCATCAGGACGGTGCGGAGATCCCCGCGCGGAGACGCTTCCGGTCCACTTTACCGACCGAGGTCAGCGGGATCGCGTCGACGATGCGGATCTCCCTGGGGTACTTGGTCGCGGACAGCACGGTCTTGGCGTATTCCACCAGGTCGTCGGCGGTCACCGGGGACGAGACGGTGACCATGGCGACCACCTCCTCGCCGAGCCGGTTGTCCGGCCGGCCGACGACGGCGCACCCGGTGACCGCGGGGTGCCGGATCAGCGCCTCCTCCACGTCGCGCGGATACACGTTGTAGCCACCCCTGATGATCACGTCCTTCTTGCGGTCGATGATGGACAGGTACCCGTCGTCGTCGAACGTCCCGACGTCGCCGGTGCGGAGCCAGCCGTCCGGCGTGAAGTCGCGGGTGCCGTCCCAGTAGGCGGCCATCACGTTCGGGCCGGACGCCACGATCTCGCCGGGCTCGCCGGGCGGCACCGGCGAGTCGTCGAAGTCGACCAGCCGCAGCGACACGCCCGGCACCGGCACGCCCACGGTCCCGGGACGGGCCCGGCCCGGCGGCGTGGACGTCAGGATCCCGGCCGTCTCCGTGCATCCGTACCCCTCCAGGATCTGCACGGACGGCACCCGCCGCCGGAACTCGTCCGCGACCGCGCGGGGCAGCGGCGCCGCTCCGGAGAACAGGTAGCGCAGCGACGACAGGTCGACGTTCTCCAGCGGCTCGGCCAGCAACATCGAGATCATCGACGGTACGACCGCGGCCTGCTGCACCCGGAACTCCGCGGCCGCGCGCAGCCACGCGGGCGCGTCGAAGAACCGCAGCAGCACGGTCGACTCCGGCTCCGGGATCTGCTGGGTGCCGACCGTGACCAGCATGCCGTAGGAGTGCGACATCGGCAGCGCGGTCACCGACCGGGAGATCCCGGGCACGAAGCTGACCGCGCGGGACGCCGCCGAGGCCGCGTCGATGTTCGCGTGGGTGAGCGCCACACCCTTGCTGCGCCCGGTGGTCCCGCCGGTGTAGAGCAGCGCGGCGAGTTCGTCGGCGCCCCGGTCGATCAGCGGGCCGTCCTGCTCCTCGTGCGGCGCGAAGTCCACGACGACCGGGATGTCCAGGCCGGCCACCGCGGCCGACACCTTCGGCAGCAACTCGGCCGTGGTGATCACCGCGACCGCGCCGGAGTCGTCGATCATGTGGCGCAGCTCGGCCGGCGTCACCAGGAACACGATCGGCGTGACGACCGCGCCGGCGCGCCAGATCGCGTGATAGCTGATCACCACCTCGGGGCAGTTGGCCATGAACACCACCACCCGGTCGCCGGGCTTCACGCCGAGCTCGCGCAGGCCGGCGCTGAACCGCACGGCGCGGTCGAACAGCTCGCCGGACGAGTGCCAGCGGCCGGCCGCGTGGATCGCCGGGTGGTCGCCGTGCCGGGCGTGCGCGGACTCGAACAGCCGGGCCAGGTTCATGCCGTCCACCTCGCCAGTTCGCGCCGGGCCAGGCCACGGCGGTGCACCTCGTCGGGACCGTCCGCGAGTCGCAGCGTGCGGGCCGCGACCCAGAGCTGGGCGAGCGGCGTGTCCTGGCTGACGCCGCCGGCGCCGTGCGCCTGCACCGCCTTGTCCAGGATCCATTCCACCGTGGACGGTGCGGCGATCTTGATGGCCTGGATCTCGGTGTGCGCGCCGCGGTTGCCCACGGTGTCCATCAGCCAGGCGGTCTTGAACACCAGCAGCCGCAGCTGCTCGATCCGGACGCGCGCCTCGGCGATCCAGTCCTGGACCACGCCCTGGTCCGCGAGCGGCCGGCCGAACGCGACCCGGGACGTCACGCGCCGGCACATCAGCTCGATCGCGCGCTCGGCCATGCCGATCAGCCGCATGCAGTGGTGGATCCGGCCGGGGCCGAGGCGCGCCTGGGAGATCGCGAAACCGTCGCCTTCGGCGCCGATCAGATTCTCCGCCGGTACGCGTACCCCGTCGAAGATGATCTCAGCGTGCCCGCCGTGCGTACCGTCGTCGTAGCCGAACGTCCGCATGCCGCGCACGATCTGCACGCCCGGGGTGTCCCGCGGGACCAGGATCTGGCTCTGCTGGCGATGCCGCTCCGCGGACGGGTCGGTCTTGCCCATCACGATCAGGATCGCGCAGGCCGGATTCATCGCGCCGGTGATGAACCACTTCCGGCCGTTGATCACGTACTCGTCGCCGTCCCGCACGATGCTGGTGGTGATGTTCGTGGCGTCGGACGAGGCGACGTCCGGCTCGGTCATCGCGAACGCGGACCGGATCCGGCCGTCCAGCAGCGGTTCCAGCCACTCCTTGCGCTGCGCGGGCGTGCCGAACTCGGCGAGCAGCTCCATGTTGCCGGTGTCCGGCGCGGCGCAGTTGAGCGCGGCCGGCGCGAGCGCGGGGCTGCGGCCGGTCAGCTCGGCGAGCGGCGCGTACTGCAGGTTCGTCAGGCCGGCGCCGTGCTCGCCGGGCAGGAACAGGTTCCACAGGCCGCGCGACCGGGCCTCGGCCTGCAACTCCGCCAGGATCGGTGGCGGGCTCCAGTCGCCGGCCGGATGCGCCTCGTACGCGGCCTCGGCCGGATGGACGTGCGTGTCCAGGAAGTCGCTGAGCCGCGCGTGGTAGTCCGTCGTGGTCTCGTCGAACGCGAAGTCCATGATCACCCCTGCTCTCGCGGTAGCGCCGCCAGGCCCCGGTCGACCAGCGGCTGCACGCGCGCGCCGATCGTGTCGAAGCCCGCGCCGACGGTCTTGCCCTGCGTGTAGCGGTAGTGGACGCCCTCGAGGATCACCGCGAGCTTGAACGCGGACATCGCGGTGTACCAGCCCAGACCCGTGCAGTCCCGGCCGGACCGCTCGGCGTACCGCGTGATCAGCTGCTCGGTGGTGGGGTGCCCGGGGACGGTGGTGACCGGGTCGTGCGAGCCGCGCGCGGCCGGCATCGGCGTGCCCAGGTAGAGCACGTGCAGCCCGAGGTCGGCGAGCGGGTCGCCGAGCGTGGACATCTCCCAGTCGAGCACGGCCGCGACCCGGTCGCCGTGCGCGGTGTCGACCAGCGTGTTGTCCAGCCGGAAGTCGCCGTGCACGATGCTCGCGGCGGACACCTCCGGCGCGGTCGCGGCGAGCCGGCCGGCCAGCGCGTCGATGCCGGGCAGGTCGCGGCTGCGGGAGCCGTCGAGCTGGCGCCGCCACCGGGACACCTGCCGCGCGTTGAACCCGTCCGGCCGGCCGAAGTCGTGCAGCCCCACCGCGGCCGGGTCGACCGCGTGCAGGTCGGCGAGCGTGTCCATCAGCCGGAACGCGAGCGCCCGCACCCGCTCCGGGCCGAGCGCGGCCAGCGACTCCGGGTCGCGCAGCACGGCGCCGCGCACGTGCTCCATCACGTAGAACGGCGCACCGATCACGTCGGCGTCGAGGCAGAGGTGCACCATCGCGGGTACGGGCACGGCCGTGCCGTGCAGCGCGGCCATCACCCGGTGCTCGCGCCCCATGTCGTGCGCGGTCGCGAGCACGTGCCCGAGCGGCGGCCGCCGGACCACCCAGGTGGTGACGCCGTCCGTGACCGTGTAGGTCAGGTTGGACCGCCCGCCGGCGATCACCGCGCCGTCCAGCGGGCCGGTCACCAGGCCGGGCACCGCGTCGTCGAGGTGCTTGCGGAGCGCGTCCAGGTCCAGGCCGGGCGGGCTGTCCGTCACGCGGGCCACGGCGCCTCCCGCGGTTTCGGGACCGGATGTTCCGCCTTCTGCTGCAGGCGGTTCATCGCGCCGAGCCAGCGGTCCGGGTCGGCGGCGCGGCGCGCGTAGAAGTCCGCCACCTCCGGGTGCGGCAGGATCAGGAACCGGTCGTCGGACAGCGCCTCCCGGACCCGGTCCGCGACCTCGTCCGCGCCGATCGCGTCGCGGCCGAGCAGCATCGCGCCGAGCGGGCCGGTGCCGGAGAGCATCGGCGTGCGCACCCCCTGCGGGCAGAGCGCCTGGACGACGATGCCCCGGTGCGCGTACGTGGCGCGCAGCCACTCCGCGAACCCGATCGCCGCGTGCTTCGTCACCGAGTACGGCGCGGAGCCGAGCATGGTGAGCAGCCCGGCCGCGGACGCGGTCACCAGGAACCGCCCGCTTCCCCGGTCGAGCCACCGGGGAAGCGCGGCCTTCGCCGCGTGCACGTGGGCCAGCACGTTCACCCGCCAGGCGCGGTCCCAATCCGCCGCCGGCGCGGCCTCGGTGCCGGCCGTGGGCACGCCCGCGTTGGCGCAGAACAGGTCCAGCCGGCCGAGCGAGCCCCAGGCGAACGAGACGAGCCGCTCCGCGAAGTCCGCGTCGGACGCGTCACCGGCGAACGCCCGCCCGCCGACCTCGTGCGCGACGTGGTGCGCCGCCACCGGGTCGAGGTCGTTGACCACGACGGTGGCGCCGTCCGCCGCGAACCGGCGGGCCATCGCCGCACCGATCCCGGAACCGGCGCCGGTGATCACCACGACCGCGTTCCGCAGTTCCAGGCCGGTCATGGCACGATCACCACCCGTCCGGTGGTCTCGCCGCGGGCGAGCGCGGCCAGTCCCTCGTCGGCCCGGTCCAGCGGGAGCGTGCGGGACACGTACGGGTCGATCGCGCCCTTCGCGGCCAGCTCCGCGAGCGCGGCCGCGGCCTCGTGCACGACCTCGGGACGGCGGCTGCGGTAGAGGCCCCAGTGCAGGCCGACCACGCTGTAGTTCTTGACCAGCGCGTGGTTCGTCGCGGCCCGCGGGATGTCACCGGACGCGAAGCCGACCACCACGATCCGGCCCTCGAACGCGACGACCTTCGTGGACGCGGCGAACGCGGCACCGCCGACCGGGTCGTAGATCACGTCGGCGCCGCGTGGGCCGCACGCTTCCTTCAGCGCGCCGACCAGGTCGTCGGTGTGCCGGTCCACCACCGCGTCCGCGCCGAGCTCGCGGGCGATCCGGGCCTTCTCCGGGCCGCCGGTCACGCCGACCACCCGGGCGCCCGCGGCCTTGCCGAGCTGGATCGCGGCCGAGCCGACGCCACCGGCCGCCGCGTGCACCAGCAGCGTCTCGCCCGGGCGCAACTGTGCGCGGGTGTGCAGGCCGACCCAGCCGGTCTGGTACGCCACGAAGAACGCGGCGGCCCTCTCGTCGTCCAGGCCGGGCGGTGCCGGATAGAGGAAGCGCGCGTCGGCCGTGGCGTAGTCGGCGAGCGCGCCGTGCGGCAGCGCGGCACCGCCGATCACCCGGTCGCCGGGCCGTAGACCGGTGCCGCCGGGGTCGACGACCTCGCCGCACAGCTCGATGCCGGGCGTGAACGGCAGCGGCGGGTGCTCCTGGTAACGCCCCTGGACCAGCAGCGCGTCCGGGAAGTTGAGCGCGCAGGCCCGTACCCGCAGCAGGGCCTGTTCCTGGCCCGGGGTGGGCACGTCCACCTCGTGGTGCAGCGTCATGCCGCCCAGCTCGCGCACCTGCCAGGCCCTCATGCGCCGACCCGCCCGGTGAGCGTGAGGCCGCCGTCCAGCACCAGCGTCTGCCCGGTGATCCACCCGGCCGCGTCGGAGACGAGGAACGCGACCGCACCGGCCACGTCCTCCGGCACGCCGAGTCTGCGCAACGGGTACGTGGACGCGACCTCCTCCTCCCGCCCCTGGTAGAGCGGGGTCGCGAACCGGGTCTTGACCACCGCGGGCGCGACCGCGTTGACCCGGATCCCGGGGCCGAGCTCGACCGCGAGGCACGCGGTCAGGTGGCTGAGCGCGGCCTTGCTGACGCCGTAGAACGCGATGCCCGGCGACGGCGTGATCCCGGCGACCGAGCAGATGTTGACCACGGAGCCGGTCGTCATGCCGCCGTCCTTGATCGCGCGCTGCGTCCAGCCGAGCGCGCCGATCAGGTTCACCTCGAGGATCTTGCGGGCCGCGCCGAGGTCCAGGTCGGCGAGCGCGCCGGCGACCGGGTTGATGCCCGCGTTGTTGACCAGGATGTCGACCTTTCCGAACGCCTCGACCGCGGTGGCGATCGCGGCCGCGCGGTGGTCGTCGTCGTCCGCCTTGCCGGCGACGCCCCGGGCCCGCTCGCCGAGTTGCGCCACGGCCTCGGCGAGCGCGTCCTCCTTGCGGGCGGTGATCACCACGTTGGCGCCGTCGTCGATCAGGCGGCGGGCGATGCCGAGGCCGATGCCCCGGGACGCGCCGGTCACGACCGCGGTCCGGCCGCTCAGGCCTGTGCTGTCGTCGGTCACTGCACCTCCAGATTTGTGCACCGCCGATGCAAATACTAGGACGGTCGCGTCTCGGCGGTCAACGATGGATTTTTACATTGCCGGTGCATAAACTTAACCGTTCCTTGGATGGATTCTGCCCGGGTAACGTCGCCGATGTCACGGCTTCAGGAGGTACTCCACGATGAGAGTCTTCGATTCCCCCGGCGCGCTCGCGGCCGCCGCCGGCGAACACCTCGGCCACAGCGAGTGGACCGAGGTCGACCAGTCCCGGATCTCCACCTTCGCCGAGGCCACCGGCGACGACCAGTGGATCCACGTCGACCCGGCCCGCGCCGCCACCGGCCCGTTCGGCACCACGATCGCGCACGGATACCTGACGCTGTCCCTGATCCCGGCACTGTCCTGGCAGGTCTACCGGGTGGACGGGGTGCGGATGGGCATCAACTACGGGCTCGACCGGGTCCGCTTCCCGGCGCCACTGCCGGCGGGGTCCCGGGTCCGCGCCGGGGTGCAACTGCTCACGGTCACACCGGTCGCGAACGGCGCCCTGCAGATCGCGGCGGAGGTCACGATCGAACGCGAGGGCGGCACGAAGCCGGTCTGCGTCGCACAGACACTCTCCCGCATCTACCCCTGACCCGGCCCGCCCCGCACTCCACACGCCACCACCCGGCCGCCCCACCAGGCGGCCCCGTCCGCCACCCGCCACACCCGACCGGCGCCGGCCACCAGCCCTGCCACAACCGCCACCGGCGACGCGCCACGACCGCGGCAAGCCGGACCTCCATCCCTGAGCGATCAATCAGGTGTGCAAAAGAGAGGTCATCTTCGCTGTTTGATCTACCTTTCGCACACCTGATTGATCACTCAGGGCTGGGCCACTCGCTCGCCGGAATCGCCATCACCACAGCCTGGGGCACGGTATCGCGAAATGTCGGACGTGCCGGGCGAGGCGTCGCCCGCTCGGCCGGGTGACGCCTCGCGCCCGCCGGAGCGGCCGGAACCGAGCCGGGTCCGAAGCAGGAGAACCGCGGGATGAGGCCGGGCCGGGGCCCGGCCTCATGGGCTATGCCGCCGGTGGAATGCCGTTGGCCGGTGGGGCCGGGGGTGTGAGCGTGTACTCGGTGACCGGGCCGCCCTCCGAGTCGGTCTCGTAGGTCGGGCCGAAGTAGTCCTGGACCTTGTCGGTCACCCTGGTCATCCGGAGGCCGCCGTAGCCGGAGTGGTCGTCGGCGGAGAAGCGGAGCGGGCCCAGTCCCGGGCCGGTGTAGCCGCCCTTCTCGACCGCGTCGATCAGGGACTCGCGGGTCAGCTCCCGGCCGGCCGCCTGCAGCACCTGGACGAAGAGGTAGCCGACGGACATGCCGTAGACGGTGTTGCCGTCGAACGGCGCGCCCGCGTTGTACTGGGTGTTGATCCTCTGGAACAGCTGGACCCACGGGTCGGACGCCGCGGACGCGGCCGGCAGGTAGTTCGCGCCGAGCAGGCCCTCCAGCAGCGGTGCGGCGTCGCCGAGCGACTTGGCCAGCGTGTTGTAGTCGCCGCCGACGTTCGACACGATCCACTGTGGTGTGAAGCCCTGCCGGGCCGCGGTGCCGATGGTGAGTGCGGTGAAGCCGGGGACGGTCGCCAGGACGACGACCTCGCAGGCGTTGGACCGGAACGCGTCGACCTGCGGGCCGACGTTGGTGACGCTGGTGGTGTAGGTCTGCTTCACCGCCACGCCCGCGTCGCCGAGCACGCCGGTCACGCCGGCCAGGCTGTCCCGGCCGAAGTCGTCGTCCTGGCCGAGGAAGCAGGTCTTCTTGCCGGGCAGGTTCTGCTGCACGTACGAGCCGAGGATCTTGCCTTCGACCGTGTAGTCCGGGTTGAAGCCGAACGTGCCCGGATACTTCCCGGGCTGGTCCCAGCTGCGGCTGCCGGACGCGACGAAGAGGTCCGGCACCCGCTGGCTGTTGAGGAAGTCGAGCACGCCGGTGTGGGTGGGCGTGCCGAGCCCGTTCAGGATCGCGAAGACCTTGTCCTGGAGCACCAGTTCGCGTACCACCTGCTGGGTGTTGGCGGGGTTGTAGCCGTCGTCCTTGACCTTGAGCGTGATCTTCCGCCCGTTGACGCCGCCGGCCGCGTTGACGAAGTCGAAGTAGGCCTTGGTGGCGGGCGCGATCTGGGAGTACCCGGCGCTGGCCGGGCCGGTGAGCGGCATGTGCGTACCGATGACGATCTCGGTGTCGGTGACGCCCGGCACGGACGCGCCGCCACCGGAACCGGGTTCGGACGAGCAGCCCGCGACCACGAGCACGGCGGCGAGCGTCAGCACTGTCCTGCGCATTATCGACCTCGTTTCCCGATCCGTTGAGTGAGCTGGTGCGTCACCAGCCCGTGGATGCCGCCCGGCGCCATGATCATCACGACGATCAGCGTGCCGCCGAAGATCGCGAGCGGCAGGTTTCCCTCCAGCCGTTGCGCGAACGCGGCCGGCAGCGCGAACACATCGGTGGCGCGCGCGGTCAGGTCCGGCAGCGCGACCAGGAGGATCGCGCCCCAGACCGCGCCGGCCAGACTGCCGAGCCCGCCGACCACGATCGCCATCACCAGGAACAGCGACAGCGTGAGCGAGAACGCGCCGGGCGACACGCTCTGGGCGAGGACCGCGAGGACTCCCCCGCCGAGCCCGGCCGCGGCGGCGCTGACCACGAACGCGAGGATCTGCGTGCGGGCCAGATGGATGCCGGAGAGCTGGGCGGCGATCTCGTCGTCGCGGACCGCGCGGAACTCGCGGCCGTACCGGCTCCCGGCGAGGTTGCCGAGCAGCAGCATGGTGAGCAGCGCCGCGGCCAGCGCGATCCAGGCCTGCCAGCGCTCGAACGGGAAGTCGTAGCCGAACGGCGGCGGGGCCAGGTAGAACGTGAGCCCCTGGTCGCCGCCGAGCACGTCGTCGAACATGGTGGTCAGGCCGGGCACCACGACCGCGACCGCGAGCGTGACGCCGGCCAGGTACGGGCCGCGGAGCCGGGCCGCGGCGAGCCCGATGACCGCGCCCGCGACCGTGGTGACCACGACGCCGGCGGCCAGGGACAGCGGCAGGTTGCCGATCGCGTTCTGCATGAGCGCGACCGTGTACGCCCCGGTGGCCATCAGCGCGCCGTGGCCGAGCGACAGCTGCCCGTTCTGTCCGGTGAGGACGGTCAGCCCGGCGGTCGCGCACAGGTAGGCCGCGACCGTGGCGAGCTGGTAGTTCTGGAACGCGGGAAGGACGTAGGTCAGCGGGAGCAGGATCGCCGCCGCGCCGATCGTCGCGATGTACCGCCTCATATCCGCCTCGCCGCGGGCTTGGCGAACAGGCCGGCCGGGCGGATCAGCAGCACGGCCAGCAGCAGCACGATGATCGCCAGCGGTGTGACCTGGTCGCCGAGGTAGCCGCCGACGAACGACAGCACCAGGCCGACCGCGAGCCCGCCGATCACCGCGCCGGCCGGGCTGTCCAGGCCGCCGACCACGGCCGCGGTGAACGCGACCACGAACGAGCGGTCCATCGCGTTCGGGTGCAGGCCGAACTCGGTCGGGATGATCAGCATCCCGGCGAGCGCGCCGACGCCGGCCGCGAGCACCCAGCCGAGCAGCAGCATGCCGCCGACGTTCACGCCGAGCAGCCGGGACACCTCCGGCGCGAACGCGGACGCCCGCAGTCGCAGGCCGACCTTGCTGCGGGTGAACAGCAGGGCCAGCGCACCGACCGTGACGGCCACGGACAGGAACACGAAGATGTCGTACGGCGAGAGCAGCGCGAACCCGGCCGTCCGGTCGAACGCGGGCGGCGCCGGCCGGAACTCGTTGCCGTAGACGATGCCGAGCACCGCGGTGATCAGCAGGACCAGGCCGAGCGCGACGATCACCGCGTTCAGCGGCCGGTCGTGCCCGACGTGGCGCATCACCAGGCGTTCCGCCAGCCAGCCGAGCGCGAGCCCGGCGACCGGCGCGGCGAGGAAGCCGAGCCAGAACGAGCCGGTGGCGGCCGTGACGCTGTGCGCGACGTACGCGGCCGCCACGGCCATCGCGCCCTGGGCGAAGTTGACGATTCGGGCGCCGCGCCAGATGAGCACCAGCGCGAGCGCCATCGCGGCGTAGACCGCGCCACGGGTCAGCCCGTCCACGGTGAGGAAGGCGAGTCGTTCCATGCTAGAACCCCAGGTAGGCGTGCCGGAGGGCGTCGTCGTCGCGCAGGTCCGCGGCGTCCGCGTCGCGCACCACCCGGCCGAGTGACATGACCACGCCCCGGTCGGCGACCGAGAGCGCGCTGCGCACGTTCTGTTCGACCAGCAGCACGGCCAGCCCGGTGTCGTCGCGCAGGCTCGCCAGCAGGCCCATGAGCTGCGCGGTGACCCGGGGCGCGAGGCCGAGCGACGGCTCGTCGAGCAGCAGCAGGCGGGGGCGGGCGACCAGCGCGCGGCCGATCGCCAGCATCTGCCGTTCGCCGCCGGACAGCTGGTGCCCGGCGTGCCCGCGCCGCCGGGCGAGCGGGTCGAACAGCGCGTAGACCTCGTCGAGCGCGCGGCGGGCGTCCCGGCGGTCGGATCGCCACAGGCCACCGAGCCGCAGGTTCTCGTCCACGGTCAGCTCCGCGACCACGCCGCGGCCCTCCGGCACGTGCGCCATGCCGCGCCGGACCCGGTGCTCGACCGGGACCCGCGCCAGGTCCACGCCGGACAGTCGCACGCTGCCGGCGGACGGACGCAACAACCCCGACACGGTACGCAGCAGCGTGGTCTTGCCGGCCCCGTTCGCGCCGAGCACGGCCACGATCGCGCCGGGCGGCACGGCGAGCGTCACGTCGTGCAGCACGGGGGCGGCACCGTACCCGGCGGTGAGGTGTGAGATCCGGAGCAGTGGTTCCTCGGGGGCCGCGTGCCGGGGGCCCGGCGCCGGATCGGCGGTGGCGGTCATCGGATCGCCACCACGCCGTCACCGGACCCGCCCGGCGGCGGATCGGGCGGCCGCCCACCGGCCGCGGCACCACCAGCCGCGGCACCGTCGGCCGTCGCGCCGTCGACCAACGCGCCGCCGGTCGTAGCGTCACCAGCCGTGGTGCCGCCGGCCGTGGCGCTGCCGGCCGTGGCGCTGCCGGCCGTGGCGCTGCCGGCCGTGGCGTCACGAGTCGTCGCGCCGCCGGCCGCGGCGTCGGCCGGTCCGGTGGCCGCGAGCCGGGTGTCGCGGGGAGCGAGGGCCGCGCCGTCCGGGGTGATCGCCTCGGTGCCGAGGTAGGCGGCGGCGACCGCGGGCTCGCCGCGCACCCGGTCCGGCGTGCCGGTCGCGACGACCCGGCCGAAGTCGAGCACGACGATCTCGTCGCAGACGGACATCACCAGGTCCATGTGGTGCTCGACCAGCAGCACGGCCGTGCCCGCGCTCGACGGCAGGTCCCGGATCAGCGCGGCCAGCTCGTCGATCTCCTCCGCGCCGAGGCCGCCGGCCGGCTCGTCGAGCAGCAGCAGGCGCGGGCGGGCGGCGAGCGCGCGGGCCAGCCCGGCCTTCTTCTGAATCGCGTACGGCAGGGTGGCGGGCAGCGCGTCCGCGTGCCGCGCGATGTCCAGGCTGTCCAGCAGCGCGAGCGCCTCGGTCCGCAGCCGCCGCTCGTCCCGCGCGGCCCACGGCGCGCCGAGCAGCGACGAGACGAACCCGGCCCGGGCCCGGGCGCCGGTCATCACGTTCTCCGCGAGCGTGAGCCCGGCGAACAGGCCGACGCCCTGCAGCGTGCGGGCGATCCCGGCCCGGGCGAGCCGGTGCGGTTTCGGGCGCAGCGGCCGGCCGCCGAGCGACAGCGTGCCGGTGTGCGGCGCCACGAAGCCGCAGATCACGTTGAACACCGTGGTCTTGCCCGCGCCGTTCGGCCCGATCACGCCGACGATCCGGCCGGGCGGGACGGTCAGCGAGACGTCGTCCAGCGCGGTGAGCCCGCCGAACCGCACGCCGATGCCGGCGAGCTCGAGCCCCGGTGACACCGGTGCCTGCCCGGATGGCGTCCCGTCGGATGGTGCCCTGTCGGATGGTGCCCCGTCGGATGGTGCGTTGTGCGGTGGTGCGCCCATGGTCACCTCGCCCAGCACCTCGCCGAGCGGTCGTCGCCCGTGCGACGGGCCGGCCGAGGTAATTACACTGGGAGTGTATATTCCTGCAACGCCGCGTCAATACCTCTGACACAACACGGAATCATCAATATCCCGCGCCGTCCACCAGCACTTCGTCCAATGTGATCGGTTCCGTCCGGAACGGTGCCGCCGGCGCCCGGACATCGCGTGGCCGTGGTCGCCCCGGCCCCGCCGGCCGCCGGCGGCGTCGTCATCGCGCCGGACGCCGCGATGCGGACCGGCGGGTGACGGTCACCGTGTCCCCTGCCCGTCGAAGATGCCGACCCCGTGATCGAGCCGGTGAACGGGGACGCCGCCGCGCAGCGGCAGGCCGGCACCGCCGCGCAGCGGCAGGCCGGCACCGCCGCGCCGCTGCGCGACGATCTCCGCCGCGATCGACAGCGCGATCTCCGGTGACGTCCGGGCGCCGATGTCGAGCCCGATCGGCGAGTGCAGCCGGTCCAGTTCCGCGTCGGTCAGCCCGGCCGCGCGCAACCGCGCCAGCCGGTCGGTGTGGGTGCGCCGGGAACCCATCGCCCCGACGTACGCGACCGGCAACCGCAGCGCCGCGGTCAGCAGCGGCACGTCGAACCGTGGATCGTGGGTGAGCACGCAGATCGCCGTCCGCGCGTCCACCCGCTGGCCGGCCAGGTATCGGTGCGGCCAGTCGACGACCACCTCGGCCGCGTGCGGGAACCGCGCCGCCGTGGCGAACGTGGCCCGTGCGTCGCAGACCGTCACCCGGTAGCCGAGGAACGTGCCGGCCTGAGCGAGCGCCGCCGCGTGGTCGATCGCACCGAAGATCAGCATCCGGGGCGCGGGCTCGTGCCGCTCCACCAGCGTGCCGGATTCGTCCGCCGCGTCCGCGACCACCCCGGCCACAATCACCCGGCCCACGTCCGGGCCGCGCACCACGGTGGACACCGCGACCGGCTCGTCGCGGGCGGCGGCGGCCAGCGCGGCCGCCAGGTCCGGCTCCGCACCGAGGTCGTAGCGGCGCAGGAGCAACTCGATCGTGCCGCCGCAGGTGAGGCCGGCGCCGAGCCCGTCGGCGTCGCTGTAGCCGAACCGCATCAGCCGGGGCGTGCCGTCGCCGGCCAGCATCTCCTGGCAGGCCTGGTAGACCTCGGCGTCGACGCAGCCGCCGGAGACGTTGCCGAGCATCGTCCCGTCCGCGGTCACCACCAGCGACGCGCCCGGCTGCCGGGGCGCGCTGCCCCGCACGCTCACCACCGTGGCGGCCACGAACGGCTCGGTGGATCCGGCCAGCGCCGGTGCCAGCTCAAGCATGGCCGCGCTCGCGCAGCACGGTGAGCGCGCGGACGACCGTACGCCGGAGCAGTGCGGGCTTGAAACCGTTGTGCTCGCGCGGCTGCGCGCCGTCCGCCGCCCGCGCCACCGCCGCCTCGAAGACCTCGTCCGTGGCGCGCCGGCCGGCCAGTGCCGTCTCCACCGCGGTCAGCCGCCACGGCCGGGTCGCCACGCCGCCGACCGCGACCCGGGCCTGCACGATCGTGCCGCGGCGCACCTCGAGCGCGACGGCCGCGGAGGCGAGCGCGAACTCGTACGACTGCCGGTCCCTGATCTTGAGGTAGGTGGAGTGCGCCGCCCAGCGCGACCGCGGCACGGTCACGCCGGTGACGAGTTCCCCGGGCGTGAGCGCGTTCTCGACGTGCGGTGTGCCGCCGGGCAGCGGGTAGAACGCGTCCAGCGGTACCGTCCGTGTCCCGCGCGCCGACGTCAGACGCACGCTCGCGCCGAGCGCGACCAGCGCCACCGCCAGATCGCTCGGGTGCGTGGCGATGCACGACTCGCTGGTGCCGAGGATCGCGTGGCCGCGGTTCACGCCGGTCAGCGCCGCGCAGCCGCTGCCCGGTTCCCGCTTGTTGCACGGCGACGCGACGTCCCGGAAGTACCCGCACCGGGTGCGCTGCAACAGGTTGCCGCCGATGCTGGCCATGTTGCGCAGCTGTCCGGACGCGCTCAGCTCCAGCGCCTCCGCGATCACCGGGTAGTCCGTGCGGACCGTGCGGTGCGCGGCGACGTCGCTCATCCGCTCCAGCGCGCCGAGGTGCAGCCCGTCCGCGTCCAGCGTGATGCCCCGCAGCGGCAGCCGGTTGATGTCGCGCACCTCGCCCGGGCTCATCACCTCGAGCTTCATCAGGTCGACCAGCGTCGTGCCGCCGGCCAGGAACGCGGTGCCCGGCCCGGCCCCGGCCACCGCGTCGCGCACCGACGTGGGCCGGGAGTACGTGAACCCTCGCATCAGCGCATCACCTGCTGCGCGTCCTTGATCGCCGCCACGATGGACGGGTACGCGCTGCACCGGCAGATGTTGCCGGACATCCGCTCCCGGATCTCGTCGTCGGTTCTCGGCCGCCCCTCCCGGACCATCCCGACCGCCGACATGATCTGGCCGGACGTGCAGAAGCCGCACTGCAGGCCGTCCCGCTCCACGAACGCCTGCTGCATCGGGTGCAGCTTCTCGCCCTGCGCCAGGCCCTCGATCGTGGTGACGGCGCACCCGTCGGTGACCGCGGCCAGCGTCAGGCAGGACAGCACCCGTCGGCCGTCCACGTGCACGGTGCACGCGCCGCACTGACCGCGGTCGCAGCCCTTCTTCGTGCCGGTCAGCCCCAGCCGGTCACGCAGCGTGTCGAGCAACGTCACCCGCGGGTCCACCTCGATCGCCCGCGGCTCGCCGTTGACCTCCACCCGTACCGTCACGACCGGGTCGCCGGCCGGCCCGTGATCCGGCGCCGCCGCCGCGGGGGCCGCCCCCGCGCCCAGCAACGGCACCGCCGCGAGGGCGGCACCACCGCCCAGCACCCCTCGCCGGGACACACCCGACACATCTCGCGAATCCATACGCTCTCCCGGGTCGCACGCCGGACAGGACACCCCGGCCGGCGACGACGTCCGCCCGGCTCGGGTCCCTCCACCTTGGCCGGAGCCACGGACGGCTACCACGGCCCGCCGATCCCAGGCTGCGCCGATCCCCCGGGTGCGGGCGTCAGCGCAGCGCCGGGGCGACGACCGAGGTGATCATGCGGGAGACCTCGGCCTCGTCCGGCGGGGAGTCACGGCGCCCGGCGGAAAGCAGATGACCGGAGCCGATCAGCGTGTACGCGAGCATCTGCGGGTCCGCGTCCGGGGCCAGCCGGCCGGCGTCGCGTTCCAGCGTGAGGTAGGACGCGATCATCGCGGTCGCGTCGGCCAGCAGCGGGACGCCGCCGGGGTGTTCGGTGCGGAGCCGGGCCCGGAGGTCGTCGCGGAAGATCATCAGGCTGATCAGCCCGACCGCGACGGAGGTGAAGAGCTCGGTGATCGCGCCGGCCAGGTTGCCCACCACGGTGCCGGTGCCGGCGGACTCGCGGAGCGCGGCGGACCGCGGGGCCAGCCCGGCGATGCGGTCGCCGATCAGGTCGGCGAGGAAGCCGTCGAAGTCCGCGAAGTGCCGGTGCAGCACGCCCTTGGCGACGCCGGCCTCGGCGGTGACGGCACGGCTGGTCAGCGCCGCGGCGCCGTCCCGGACCAGGATCCGCTCGGCGGCGGCGAACAGGTGCTCGCGCACGTCACGAATCGCCACACCGGTCGGCACACCACGACAGTACCGGCTCGCCTAATGGGCACTCGCCCACTAGAGTGGGCGAATGCCCACTAACCCGAGGACACACGAGCAGCGCCAGGTCGCGGAGTCGTTCGGCGTCGATGCCGAGCGCTACGACCGCACCCGACCCGGCTACCCCGCCGAGATGGTGCGCGCCATCGTCGAGGCCACCCCGGGGCAGCGGATCGACGTGCTGGACGTCGGCTGCGGCACCGGCATCTCCGCGCGCCCGTTCCGCCGGGCCGGCTGCCGCGTGCACGGCGTGGAGCCGGACCCGCGGATGGCCGCGCTGGCCCGACGGGGCGGGATCGAGGTGGACGAGTCGACGTTCGAGGCGTGGGAGCCGCACGGCCGGACCGTCGATCTGGTCATCGCCGGTCAGACCTGGCACTGGGTCGACCCGGTCGCCGGCGCACGCCGCGCGGCCGAGGTGCTGCGCCCCGGCGGCCGGCTCGCGGTGTTCTGGAACGCGATGCAGCCGGAACCCGCGGTCGCCGAGACGTTCGCGCAGATCAACGCGGAGGTGCTGCCCGAGCTGCCGCGCCTGCCGCCGGACGCGGCCGCGGCCTACTCCGCGATGGGCGCGACGGCCGCGGACGGGATCCGGGCGGCGGGCGCCTTCACCGAGCCGGCGGAGTGGCGGTTCGGGTCGGAGCGCCGCTACACCCGCGAGGAGTGGCTGGACATGGTGCCCACCCAGGGCTTCTACACCCGCCTGCCGCCGGGACGACTCCGCCCGCTGCTGGACCGGATGGGCGCGGCGATCGACGGCGCGTTCACCGTGCGGGTCACCACGCTGGTGGTCACGGCGTCCCGGCGGGCGTGAGGCCGAGCAGCCCGGCGAGCTGCCGGCGGTGCGCGGCGGCGGTGCCGAGCGCGATCGACGTGGTCTTGGCCCGCTTCAGGTAGAGGTGCGCCGGGTGTTCCCAGGTGAAGCCGATCCCGCCGTGCAACTGCACGCACTCCTCCGCCGCCCGCACCGCCACCGGACCGCAGTGCGCCTGCGCCAGCGCGGCCGCCAGCCGTGGCTCGGCACCGTCCGGATCCGCACCGGACACCGCGCCGGCCGCGAACCGGGCCACCGCGCGGGACTGCGTCACCGACACCCAGACGTCGGCCAGCCGGTGCTTGATCGCCTGGAACGAGCCGATCGGCCGGCCGAACTGGATCCGCGTCCGCGCGTACTCCACGGTCGTGTCGAGGCACCACTCGGCCACGCCGAGCTGCTCCGACGCCAGCAGCGCGGCCCCGGCCGTGCGCGCGGCGCCCAGCGCCGGCCGCGCCGGGCCGATCCGGCGCCCGGGTGCCGCGGACAGCGCCACGTCCACGAGTGGCCGGGTGACGTCCAGGGACACCACGGGGGTACGGGTGACGCCCGGCCCGTCCGCCGCCACCTCGTAGAGGTCGCCGCCGGCCGGCACCAGCAGCACGTCCGCGGCCAGCGCGTCCGCGACCGACTCCAGGCGCCCGGTCAGCGTCCCGTCGGTGACCCGCACGTCGCCGGCCGGACCGGCGAACGGCACCGCCAGCGCCGCGCACACCGACCCGTCCGCGATCCGGGGCAGGATCGCCGTGTCGCCCGCGACCCGCAGCGCGGTCACCGCCATGACCGCGCAGCCGAGGTAGGGCACCGGCGTCAGGAACCGGCCCAGCTCCTCCATCACCAGCGCGGCCTCGCGCAGGCTCGCGCCCGCACCGCCGAGCTTCTCCGGGATCACCAGCCCGGTCACGCCCAGCTCCACCGTGAGCAGCCGCCACACCTCCGCGTCGAAGCCGTCGTCCGGCGAGCCGGCCCGCGTGCGGAGCAGGTCGCGCAGCGAGTCGCGCAGCGCCTCCTCGTCCTGGCTGTACAGCAGGTTCATCGGGGCAGCTCCCGCCACGGGACGGTGGTGTCGGTGCGCGGCTCGGCCGGCAGGCCCAGCACCCGCTCCGCGATGATGTTGCGGAGGATCTCGGACGTGCCGCCCTCGATCGACGTGCCCTTCGCGCGCAGCCACCGGTACGTCGGTGACCGCCCCTCGAAGTCGACCGCCTCGCCGTGCCGCATGGTCCAGTCGTCGTGCCGCAGTCCCTCGGCGCCGCGCAGCTCCAGTTCCAGGCCGGTGATCCGCTGCGCCAGCTCGGCGAACGCGAGCTTGACCGCGGAACCCTCCGGGCCGGGGTCGCCGGCCGCGAGCTGCTGCCGCGCGCGGACGCCGGTCAGCCGTGCCGCCTCGGCCGCCACCCAGAGCCGCATCATCTCGTCGTGCGCCGCGGCGGTGCGCACGTCCGGCCGGTCGGTCCAGAGCGAGGTGAGCATGCCGATCAGGCCACCGCCGCGCGGCAGCGACCCGCCGCCGATGGAGACGCGCTCGTTCATCAGCGTGGTCCGGGCGACCGCCCAGCCCTCGCCGACCGCGCCGAGCCGCAGGTCGTCCGGGAGGAACACGTCGGTCAGGAACACCTCGTTGAACTCCGCCTCGCCGGTGAGCTGCCGCAGCGGCCGCACGTCCACGCCGGGCGCGGTCATGTCGCAGACGAAATACGTCAGGCCCCGGTGCTTGGGCAGGTCCGGGTCGGTGCGGGCGAGCAGGATCGCCCAGCGGGCGCGGTGCGCCATCGAGGTCCAGACCTTCTGCCCGGTGACCCGCCAGCCGTCGCCGTCCCGGACCGCGCGGGTGGCCAGCCCGGCCAGGTCGGACCCGGCGCCCGGCTCGCTGAACAGCTGACACCACAGCTCCTCGCCGGTCCACAGCGGACGCAGGAAGCGCCGCCGCTGCTCGGGAGTGCCGTGCCGGAGGACGGTGGGCGCGGCCATGCCGAGCCCGATGCCGATCCGGCGCGGGTCGTTGGACGGCGTGCCGGCCAGCTCCTCGTCCACGATCGCCTGCTGCTCGCGGGGCAGGCCGAGCCCGCCGAGCCCGGCCGGGTAGTGCACCCAGGCGAGCCCGGCGTCGAACCGGGCCCGCAGGAACTCCACCGGGTCGTCCGTGGGCACCGACGCGCGGAAGGCCCGCGCCAGCTCCCGGACGTCAGTCACGCGGGCCGCCCGCCACGTAGACGACCTGGCCGGAGACGAAGCCGGCGCCGTCGGAGACGAGGAACGAGATGGTGTGCGCGACGTCCTCCGGACGGCCCACCCGCCGTACCGGGATCTGCTCCGCGGCCTTCTCCTGGTAGACGTCGAACGGCACCTTGACCCGGGCCGCGGTCGCCGCGGTCATGTCCGTGACGATGAAGCCGGGCGCGACCGCGTTCGCGGTCACGCCGAACGGGCCGAGCTCCAGCGCGAGCGTCTTCGTGAAGCCCTGCATGCCCGCCTTCGCGGCCGCGTAGTTCACCTGGCCGCGGTTGCCGAGCGCGGACGTGCTGGACAGGTTGACGATCCGGCCCCACTTCGCGGCCGTCATGTGCGCCTGCACGGCCCGGGTCATCAGGAACGCGCCGCGCAGGTGCACGCCGAGCACCGTGTCCCAGTCCGCCTCGGTCATCTTGAACAGCAGGTTGTCCCGGATCACGCCGGCGTTGTTGACCAGCGCGAGCGGCGGGCCGAGCTCGGCCGCGACCCGGTCGACGGCCGCGGTGACCTGCGCGGCGTCTGCCACGTCCGCGCCGACCGCGAGCGCGCGCCCGCCGGCCGCCACGATCGCGTCCGCGGTGCCCTTCGCGTCCGCCTCGGCCAGGTCCAGGACCGCGACCGCGAACCCGTCCGCGGCGAGCCGGAGGGCGGTGGCCGCCCCGATCCCGCGCGCCGCCCCGGTCACGATCGCCACCCGCTGCTGCTCCGCCATCGGTGCCCCACCCTCCGCAGTTTGTGCACTCACAGTGCAATATAAACCGCCGTTCAGGTGTCACGCTAGTACGATCGCCGCGCCCGGTCAGCACCCTCGATCCATCGAACAACGAAAATAGGCGGGGCGCACGTGATGTGCACCCCGCCGACGACCTCGAGAGCCCGGTCAGGTCCGGGCCGCGACCGCCTCTCGGACCGCGCCCACCTTCTCCCGCCCCCAGTGGACGGTGCGGTCCAGGAAACCGCGCGCCATGATGAACAGCACCGTGGTCGCGTTGACCAGCGAACCGACCACGTCGCTCGGGTGGTGCATGCCGCGGTACATCCGGGTCAGTGCCACGCCGATCGGTATCGAGACGAGCAGCGCCAGCCACGTCCAGCGACCGCGCCGCGTCGTGCACCGGGCCGCCATCACCAGCCCCACCCCGACGTAGAGCGCGATCGCGGCCGACGTGTGACCGCTCGGGAAGCTGGAGGTCGGCGGCGACACGTCCATGTGCTCCACGGCCGGGCGTTCCCGGTCGATCATCAGCGTGGTCAGCACGAAGATGATGGACTGCGCGGCGACCGCACCGATCAGGAACGCCGGCTCCCGCCAGTTGCGCGACGTCACGTAGAGGGCGAGCGCGATGACCGCGGTGATCCCGATGACGACGTGCGTGTCGGCCAGCGTGCTGAACACCTTCGAGATCGCGTCCGAGGTCCCGCCCCGCTCCGTCACCAGCTGACGGTTGAGGTCGTCCTCCACGGTCAGCGGCCAGACGTCGTCGACCACCCGGGTGATCAGCATGCCCAGACCGACCATGACGGCATAGAGGAGTACGAGGGGCAGCACCAGCCGTGCGGCGGCCTGCCGCACCACGGCCCAGGTTCCGGCGAGTGACATGGCCGGATCCATACCCGGACATCACGCCGCGTCAAACCAGGCTCATCCGGCGTCCGGCCACCCGGCGACCGCCCGGTCCGCCGCGGCCCGGACCGGACCGCGTCCCACCGTGCCGCGCCGTTCAGTGGGTGGCGGGCTGGGCCTCGCGGAGGCCCTCGGTGATCGGGCGGTGGGCGGCGCCGCGCCAGGTCTCGAAGGCGGCTGCGGTGGCGGCGACCACGGCGATGCCCGCGATCCAGCCGCCGAGCACGTCGCTCGTCCAGTGCACGCCGAGCGCGACCCGGCTGAGGCCGGTGCCGAGCGCGACCGCGAGCGCGGCGGCCCACATCGCGGCGCGGACCAGGCGGCGGTACGGCAGGCGGTCGGTCAGCGGGAGCAGCATCAGCAGCAGCACGGCGGAGGCGAGCGCGGCGGTCATCGCGTGCCCGGACGGGAACGAGTAGCCGGGCGCGGACGACACCGGGTCCAGGAACGCCGGACGGTCCCGGCCGAACAGCAGCTTCAGCAGCAGGCCGAGCGCGCCACCGGCCGCGATCGTGGTGACCGCCCAGAGCGCGACCCGGCGCGAGCCACGCCACCAGAGCAGCACCGCGAGCAGCACCACGGTGATCCGCAGCGGCGTCGGCGCGAACACGTCGGTCCAGGTCTGCACCGCGTCGACCCAGCCGGGCCGGGCCCGCGCGAACGTGTAGAGCGCCTCCGCCACCCGCTGGTCGAGTGCGCGCAGCGGCTCCCAGCGCGACACCACCAGCATCGCGATCACCGAGAACGGGATGAGGATCAGTGCGGCGGCCAGGGCCGCGAGCGTCAACCGCAGGCCGAGCCAGTCGTGCCGGTCGATCCTGCGTGCCCACCAGGTCTTCACGTCCATCCCGGCTTCTTACCCGGCGAGGCTGGGAAGAATCTGCCACTCGGCGCCGGGTGCGGTCCGGAAGGGGTGGGCGTGCGGATGAACACCCGTGGACAGCGGTTGGGCTGTCCGGCGGACGCCCGATGTCCCTACCGTCGCGGTGACCCGCGCCGGGGCACCGGCCGGCCGGTGACAGAACGCGTCAAGACGGCGCTGATCCCTACGCAACCGACAATTACCACACCGCGGAGGCACGACGACGTGACCGTTCCACCTGACGACGCGGACCGGGCCGGTTACGCGGCCGACCGGGCGCACGCGCTGCGCACGATGTTCCCGCGCCGGGTGGCGGACGTTCCGGACGGACCGCACACACCGGCGCCGGCACCGGACCAGCACGCGCCGGCCACCGGGGCGCCGAACGCCGGAGCGCTGAGCGCCGGGGCCGGGCGTGCCGGGGCCGGGGGTGCCGCGGCCGGGGGTGCCGCGGCCGGGGGTGCCGCGGCCGGGGGTGCCGCGGCCGGGGGTGCCGGCGAGGCCGGTGCCGCGCCCGTGCCGGAGGGCCGTCGCCGGACGCCGCTGCTGGTCGGTGCCGCGCTGGTCGTGCTGGCCGTGGCCGCGTCGGCGGCGGTGTTCCTCGCGGCGCGGGCCGCACCGCTCGCCGACCGGGTCGGCGTGGTGGTGCCGGTGACCACGGTGGAGGTGGCGGCGCCGCCGGACGCCGGGCCGGGCTCGCCGGCACCGGCCGCGACCTCCGCGCCCCCGTCCGCGTCCCCGTCCGCGACGCCCGCCGCGACCGGGTCGGCGAGCCCGGGCCCGAGCGCGTCCGGCGCGCGGCCGGAGCCGCCGTCGGTGAAGAAGACGCCACCACGCCCGGCCGGGCGCGCCAATCCGAGCGGCGCGAACCTGGCGCTGCGCCGCGGTGTCGAGGTCTCCGGCGTGGAGGGCGACCCGTGGAAGGCGTCGAACGCGGTCGACGGCGACCTGGGCACCCGCTGGAGCAGCGCGTTCACCGACCCGGGGTGGCTGACCGTGGACCTGGGCGAGGCGTGGGCGGTGAGCGAGGTGGAGGTCGTCTGGGAGCACGCGTACGCGACCGCCTACCGCGTCGAGGCGTCGACGGACGGCCGGACCTGGACCGTGCTCTACCGGACGACCAGCGGCAGCGGCGGTACGGTCACCGTGCGCGAGCCCGCGGTCGCCCGATATGTCCGGCTGTACGCCACGGCACGCAACGGCCAGTACGGCTACTCGGTGCTGGAGCTGCGCGTCCGCTGAGCGTGGCCGGCCGGCTCGGGTGGGGCCCGGGCGGCCGGCCGGACCGCTTCACCCGGCGAGCAGCGCCGCCATCAGCGCCGCCGCCGGTACCGCGCTCGGCCGGTCGCTGACCTGCCCGTCGCCCAGCTCGACCACCCGCCACTCGCCGTCCTCCCGGCGCGCCAGGTCCACCGTGACGAACGGCAGGCCGAGCCGCGCGACCAGCGGCGTGACCGCGGTGAGGTCCGGCGTGCCGACGTCCTCCGGCGTGTCCGGATGCGGCCCGACCAGGCGCGCCTCGCCCGCGATCCACCAGGTCCGGACCTCGGGCGCGGTCAGCGGCTCGAAGCGGCGCAGCACGAACCCGCCGGTGAAGTCGTCGCCGCGCAGCTCCCGGAGCCGGGACGCGACCCGCCAGGCCGCGTCCGCGTCGGCCAGCCGGGGCACGTACGCGGCCTCGTGCCAGTGGTGCTTCGCGCTCTTCGTGTAGTCCCGGAGCACCGCGGGCCCGTCCTTCAGCAGCTCGCGGGCCTGGTCGAAGGCGGCCCGGTGGTCACCGCGCGTCCAGACCGACTCGGGCGTGACCGTGCGCAGCGCGTCGTACCATCCGGGCAGTTCGTGGGCGCGCCGGTAGTCCGCCGCGCTGGTCCGCGGCGTGGCACCGCGCCGGGCCAGCGCGTCCGCCATCGCCGCGTAGCCCTCGGCCGGCAGCATCCAGCCGCGGTAGACCACGTCCGGGCCGGCCGGGACCCGGGCCACCGCCCGGTCCGCGTCCCCGCCGGCCGCCAGTGCGTCGTGGTCGACCACCGCGACCTCGGCCCCGGCCTCCCGCGCGGCCGCGGCCTCGGCCGCGAAGTGCTCGTCGGGCCGGCGCGGCCGCATCGGGTCGGCCGGCACGATCACGATCATCGGGTGAGCAGCTCCTCGGTGAGCGGGTCCGGCGCGCCGTCGTAGTAGCGGTCCAGGACCTCGCGGAAGAGCGTCTCGTCCGGGGCGGCGAGCGCGAACAGCGTCATCGACGAGCGGAGCTTCTGCGCGTCGACGCCGCCGAGGATCTGCTCCGCCGTGCGGTCCCGGACCGCGAGCACCGCGCGCGTGCACTCCCGCAGGCGCGCGCCGAGGACCGGGTGGGCCAGGTAGTCACGGGCCTCGTCGAGCGAGGCGAGCGCGTACCGCCGGGCCGTGTCGCTGCGGCCGAGGCCGGCCAGTTGCGGGAAGACGAACCACATCCAGTGGCTGCGCTTGTCCCCCGCGGTCAGTTCGGACAGGGCGCGTTCGTGGACGCCCTCCTGGGCGTCCACGAACCGGTGCAGGTCCGCCACGGTCAGAAGCCCGGGAAGACGCGGCGGAGGTCGTCCAGGCTCAGCGGCCCGGTGACCGAGACGCCGTCCGTGTCGTACGGCTCCTTGAGCCGGCCGTAGACCAGCCGGATCAGCTTCTCCGCGGGCAGTGCGAGCGTGCCGTCCGGCTCCGCCGGCGTCTCCGTCCTCGCCACCGAGTCGCCCAGGTGCAGACCGAACTCCTGGTCGGTGTCGGTCAGCCGGACCGCGAGCCGGTACTCCCGGCCGCCGAGCGACTCGGTCCGGCTCAGGAAGCCGAACATGTTCGGGACGTGCCCGATCAGGATCGACACCGCGTCCGCGCCCACCCGGGCGCGCGGGTCCAGCGCGGCCTCGACGTCCCAGGCGTGCAGCGCGAACTCGCTGAGCCGCAGCCGCGCCGAGGTGGCCACGTCGACCGGGGCCGGCAGCCAGCCGAAGACGACCCGGACGTTCTCCCGCTGCGTGGTGTCCAGCGCCTCGAACATCTCGATCAGCCGGCCGTTCGACTCGACGAACCCGGCCGCCTGCTCGGCCGGCGCCATCGCGTCCCAGCGCGCCCAGACGCCCTTGTTGAAGTCCGAATCGGGCGCCGGCGTGCCGTCCCGGCCGGCGGCGACCGTGGCCAGGTGGATCTCGGCGCCGCTGCCGAGGTGGCTGAGCACCTGCGCGACCGTCCACTCGTCGGCGGCCGAGCGCCGGGTCAGGTCGTCCGGGGACAGCGTGCCCACGAACGCGGTCAGCCTGTCATGCCCGGCCCGCAGCACGGCGATGACGCTGTCGGCGGCTGTGCTCATCTGCATCCTGCCCATCGGTTGGTTCGTATGACCCACACATCATGCCTTGCCCCGATCATCGCGGCGGCAGACAGTCCGTGTACCCATGGATGTTCATCGGATGCTCACCGGAGTCGCGCACGGTCACCGTGACGCTGCCGGTGCCGGGAACCGTGGCGGTGAGGTCCGCCAGCCCGTCGTCCAGCCGGCCGGTGTCCACCCGCAGGCCCAGCGACGCCCAGTAGCCGGCCAGGCCGGGCAGCAGCGACTCCGGGTCCGCGGTGGTGAAGCCGGCCGGGAACTCGACCGGATATCCGCTCCGCACGGTGCCGCTCGGCTGGTCACCGAACAGCCCGGCGTCGTAGCACTCGGCGCCGGGCTCCGGCGTCAGCGGCGCCGGGAGAGCCACGCCGAAGTGGTCGCGGGCGGTGCGGTGCAGCACGTCGATGACGATCTGAGCGGCGGCGCCGGCCGTGGCCGGGTGCGGGTCCGCGAACGGCCCGGCCGCGGGCGCCGGACCGGCCGCGGGCTCGCGTCCGAGGTCCAGCCCGGCCGGGCGGGGACCGAACGCGGCCTCCAGCGCGGCCCGCTCCCACGTCCGCCGGTACGGCTCGGAACTGCCGCTGTCCGTGGTCAGGTCGATCGCGTCGACCCGGCCCGCGTGGTTGCGCCAGACGATCTTCGCGGCCCGCCGGTCGAATCCGGTGCGGTTCTTCTCGGCCGGGAGCGGCAGCGTCGTGGTGGCGGCGACGACCACGACGGTCCGGCCGTTCTCCTGCCGTTCGGCGATCGCCGGTGCGTCGACGCCCGCGGCGGTCCACGGGTCGCCGCGCCCGCCGGCCTCCGGTCCGCCGCACCCGGCGAGGACCAGCAGGGTGGCCGCGAGAACAAGACGCCTGATCACCCGGACACCGTACGGAGTGCCCGCAACGACCTGGTAGAGATGACGGCGTGGATGCCGACGTCGCCCGTTACCTCGACGACCTGGTGCGTGCCGCGCGGGACGTGCTGGGCGACGGCCTGATCGGTGCGTACGCGGCCGGCTCGGTCGCGCTGGACGCCTACCAGCCGGGCCGCAGCGACGTCGACGTCGCGCTGGTCTGTGTCACGCCGCCGGCCGAGCCGGTGAAGCACGAGCTGGTGGCGCGGCTGCGGCACGAGGCGTTGCCCTGCCCGGCCCGCGGCCTGGAGCTGGTGCTCTACACCAGGGACAGCGCCCGGTCGGGTACCGCCGAGCCCGGCTTCGAACTGGAGCTGAACACCGGGGCGCGGATGGGCTTCCGGGCCACCTACGCCGCGGACCGGCGCCCGGCCGCGGACGGCCGGTTCTGGTACGCGCTGGACCGCAGCATCCTGCACGAGCGCGGCGTGGCGCTGTTCGGCGAGCCCGCGGCGGACGCGTTCGCGGAGATCCACGACCTGCGCGCGCCGCTGCGGGACGCGCTCGCCTGGTGGCTGGCGCTGCCCGGCCCGGTCCCGGACGACGCCGTGCTCGGCGCGTGCCGGTCGCTGGCCCGCATCCGGCACGGCGGGTGGCTCGACAAGATCGCGGCGGGCCGCCGGATCATCGCGGACGGCGACCCGGACGCGGACCTGATCGCCCGGTGCGTCGCGGCCCGCACCGGCGACGGCGCTCCACCGGACCCGGCCGCGGCCCGCGCCTTCCAGCGCCGGGTCCTGGCCGAACTCACCGCGCCGTGACCGGTGCGGCGAGGTCCAGCGCCAGGCCGGTCTCCGGGTCGAAGAAGCGCAGCGCGGCCGGGGGCAGCGTCAGCCGCACCGGGTCGCCGCTCTTCGCCGGGAAGCCCGGACCGGTGCTGACCTTCAGCTCGTGACCGGCCCAGCGCGTGGTGAGCAGCACGGTCGCGCCGGTCGGCTCCGCCACCTCCACGACCGCCTCGGAGCCGTCCCCGGCCGTGATGTGCTCCGCCCGCACACCGACCAGGACGTCCCGGCCGTCCCAGGACGTCAGGCCGGCCGGGCCGGGCAGCGTGACGTCGCCGACCCGGAGCCGGCCGCCGGAGACCACGGCCGGGAAGAAGTTCATCGGGGGCGCGCCGAGGAAACCGCCGACGAACCGCTCGGACGGCCGGTCGTAGACGTCCAGCGGCGCGCCGAGCTGGGCGATCCGCCCGTCCCGCATGACCGCGACCCGGTCGCCGAGCGACATCGCCTCGGCCTGGTCGTGCGTGACGTAGAGCGTGGTGGTGCCGAGCCGGCCGACGATCCTCTTCAGCTCGGCCCGGAACTGCAGCCGCAGCAGCGCGTCCAGGTTGGACAGCGGCTCGTCCATCAGCAGCACGGCCGCGTCCACCACGATCGCGCGGGCGACCGCGACGCGCTGCCGCTGGCCGCCGGAGAGCTGCGCGGGGAAGCGGTCCAGCACGTCGGTCAGGTCGAGCAGCTCGGCCGCCTCGCGTACCCGCCGCTGCCATTCGCTCTTCTCGACCTTCTTCATGGTCAGGCCGAAGCCGATGTTGTCGCGCACGCGCATGTGCGGGAACACCGCGTACGACTGGAAGACCATCGACAGGCCGCGCTCGCGCGCCGGGACGCGGGTGACGTCCCGGCCGCCGATCGAGATGCGGCCCGAGTCCGGCGTCTCCAGCCCGGCGACCATGCGCAGCAGCGTGGTCTTGCCGCAGCCGCTCGGCCCGACCAGCACCAGGAACTCGCCCTCCTCGACGGTGAGCGAGACGTCGTCGGTGGCGCGGCGCGCGGGGTAGCTCTTCACCAGGTTGGTGATGGTGACGTTCATCGAAGCGTCGTCCCCCACATGTTGAGCAGGTATCTGCGGACCAGGGCGATGAAGATGATCGCGGGCAGCACCAGCACCAGCCCGCCGGCGAACCGGAACGCCAGCGGCGAGTCGGCGAGCGTGGCGAGCACGTGCGCGGGCAGCGTGCGCCGGTTGAGCGTGAGGATGCTGGCGCCGAGCACCTCGTTCCACGACGTGACGAACGTGAAGACCGCGGCGGCCGCGATGCCGGGCAGCGCCTGGGGCGCGACGACGCGCAGGAACGCGGCCCACCGGTGCGCGCCGAACACCATCGCGGCCTCCTCCTGCTCGACGGAGACGCCGGCGAACACCGCGGCCGTGATCAGGATCGTGCTGGGCAGCGCCAGCGCGGTGTGCAGCAGCGTCACCGCGTACGTCGTGTCGTACAGCCCGGCGTCGATGAAGATCTTCGCCAGCGGTACGGAGAGCACCACGATCGGCAGCGCCCGGGTCAGCAGCATGACGACCTGGTAGGCGTCCTTGCCCCGGAACGCGAACCGGGCCAGCGCGTACCCACCGGGTACGCCGATCAGCGTGGTCAGCGCGACCGTGGCGAGCCCGACAGTCAGCGAGTTGAGCATGCCGCCGGCGATGCCGGTGGTCCGCAGGAACGTGTTCATGGTGTCGCCGGAGACCGCGGTCGGCAGCAGCGGCAGCGGGAAGGCGTTGAGCGCGTCCCGGGAGGTGAACGACGCCAGCGCGATCAGGTAGAGCGGCACCCCCATGAACAGCGTGACCAGCACGCAGCCGAGCTGCACCAGCACGCGCCGCCGGGTCATCGGGCCGCTCCCCGCATCAGGCGCAGGTAGCCGAACGCGGCGGTCAGCGACAGCAGCAGCACGACCAGCGCGATCGCGGTGGCCACGTTCGGGTTCTGCAGGAAGTAGTACCACTGGTAGGTCTCGCCGACGAGCAGCGGGAAACTGCGCGCGGTCAGCGCCTGCGCGACCGCGAACGTCTCCAGCGCGAGGATCGTCCGGAGGATCAGCGCGACCTGGAGGCTGGGGCGCAGCTGCGGCAGGATCACGTACCGCAGGCGGTGCAGGTAGCCGGCGCCGAGCACCTCGGCCGCCTCCTCGTAGTCGCGCGGGATGCCCTGCATGCCGGCCACCACGATCACGAAGACCAGCGAGGTGGACCGCCACAGCTCGGCCAGCAGGATCGCGAGGAACATGGTGGCCGGGTTCTCGTAGGAGAGCCAGGCGTACGGCGCGACGCCGAGGCTGTCCAGCACCGAGTTGAGGTAGCCGCGGTCGGTGAAGACGGACAGCCAGATCAGGCCGGCCGCGAGGTCGCTGACCGCGAGCGGGATGACCCAGACGTAGAAGTACAGGCCGGCGAAGCGCGGGTTCTGCCGCAGCAGCAGCGCCATCGTGACGGCGAGCGCGAACTGCAGCGGGATCAGCACCACGATCAGCAGCGCGGTGTTGCGCGTCGCCTCCCAGAAGTAGGCGTCCTCCAGCATGCGCCGCACGTGCACGGTGGTCGGGCCGTCCGCGCCGGTGAACGCGGCGGCCAGGCCGGTGAGCAGCGGCCAGAGGAACAGCAGCGTCATGAAGACCAGCGACGGCAGGATCAGCCAGATCGCGGTGAGCCGCTTAGGCGACACGGCATTCCGCCCCGGCCGGGTCCGGCGCCCAGCACGGCACCTTCGCCTCGGCGACGATCCCGTCGAGCCGGGCACCCTGCGCGTCGACCACGGCCTTGACGTCCTTGCCGTCGATCAGGATCTCCTTGAACGTGTCCTTGAAGACCTGGGCGACCTCGCCGTCGCGGGCGCCGAGCCCGACCGGTGGCAGCGAGAGGATCGCGTTCGGCGCGTCGCGCTGTGCCGAGATCGCCGTCTCCGCGAGCGCCACCGCGGCGGGCAGGTCCGCCGGTACCGGCGCGTTCGTGACCGGGAAGAACGCGTTCTGCCGGAGCACGTCGAGCTGCACCTCCGGCGCGGTGAGGCTTTCGATCACCTGTTTGGCCCGGTCGGTCTCCGGTGCGCCGTTCGGGATGCCGAGCCCGACCACGACCGCCATGTAGCCGAGGCCCTTCGGCCCGGCCGGGGCCGGCACCATCAGCCAGTCGTCCGGTTTGTCCGCGGGCGCGCCGACCAGCCGGGCCGAGTGGTCGAAGCCGATCAGCACCTCGCCGCGCTGCAGCGGCTCCTGCATGTTGTCCCAGCCGGTGGAGGCCGGTGCGGTCTGCGCCCACAGCTCCCTGAGGTACTGCCAGCCGGCAACCGCGTCCGCGGACCGGTAGGTGGTGATCTGCCCGCCGGAGAAGCTCGGCACCAGGTAGCCCTGCAGGAAGCGGTGGTAGAGCCCCTTCGCGCCGGCCGGCAGCCCGAAGACGGGTTTGCCGCCGTTGCCGCGCCGCCCGGCCGTGGCCCAGTCGAGGAGCTGGTCGTAGGTCAGTGTCCGCACGTCCGCGCCGGACGGCAGCCATTCGAGCGCCCTCTTGTGCACCGCCAGCACGTAGCTGGCCTGCATCCACGGGACGTACTTCGTGGTGGCGCCGCCGAGCCTGGCCAGCTCCGTCAGCTCGGGCGCGAACCCGCGGTCGCCGAGCCGGCCGAGCACGTCGTCGAGGTCGATCAGCCGGCTCGCGTGCGGCGCGAGGTCGCCGTGCTGGGCGCCGGCCAGGCTGATCTGCGGCTTCCCGGAGTCCACCTGGCTCTGCAGGGTGGACGCGAAGATGCCGGTCTCGACCTGGTTGAACGCGACCGGCGCGGCCGTCACCCGCGCCTTGAGGATGGCCTCGAACCGCTGCCGCTCCTCGACCGGGCTGAACTGGTTGGACAGCAGCGTGACCGTGCCCTCGCCGCCACCGCCGCTGGTCGAGGCGCCCGCGCAGGCGGTCAGCAGCGGTGCCGCCGCCACGCCTGCACCGAGCGCCAGCACACTCCGCCGGTCCATTGTGACCCCCTCCGCGCGCACGTATGCCCATCAATGTAGGACAGGTCCGTGCCGCGCGCAGTGGATCGTTCCTAGGGGCGCGGTCCCAGCAGGTCCCAGCGGTTGCCGGCCAGGTCGCGGAAGACGACGACGGTGCCGTACTCCTCGTGCCGCGGCTCGCCGGCGATCTCGGCGCCGTACGCCGTGAGCCGCTGGAACGTCGCGTCGAAGTCGTCCACCCGGAGGAAGAAGCCGACCCGGCCACCGGTCTGGTTTCCGACAGCGGCCTCCTGCGCCTCGCCGTCCGCCTTCGCGAGCAGCAGCCCGGTCCCGCCGGACGGTGGCCGCACCACCACCCAGCGCTTCGCCCGCCCGTCGGTCGTCAGCGACGGCGAGTCCTCCACCAGCTCGAACCCGAGCACGTCCACGAAGAACCGGATCGCCTCGTCGTAGTCCGGCACCACGATCGTCACAAGATCAAGATTCACGCCCGGAATCCTACGGCGTCCCGGCCCCCACCCGATGACCGCAACCGGCATGATGGCGCGATGATCGAGGCTGTTGAGCTGACCAAGTGGTACGGGAGGTCCGCCGCCGTCGACGGGGCGACCTTCACGGCCACGCCGGGCAGGGTGACCGGCTTCCTGGGATTGAACGGGTCCGGGAAGACGACCACACTGCGCATGCTGCTCGGACTGATCCGGCCGTCGCGCGGGCAGGCACTGATCGACGGTGTGCCGTACCGGAAGCTCCCGCACCCGGCACGCACCGTCGGCGCGGTCGTCGAGCAGGGCATCGCGAACCCGGGCCAGACCGGGCGGGCGCACCTGCGGACGCACGCGATCCTGTCCGGCGCGCCCACCCGGCGCATCGACGAGGTGCTGGAGACCGTCGGGCTCGCCGACGCGGCGACGCAGCACACGGCCGGCTACTCGCTCGGCATGCGGCAGCGGCTGTCCATCGCGACCGCGTTGCTGCACGAGCCGCCGGTCCTGATCCTGGACGAGCCGGCGAACGGGCTGGACCCGGAGGGGATCGCCTGGATGCGCGGGCTGCTGCGCAAGCACGCGGACAACGGCGGCACCGTGCTGATCTCCAGTCACCTGCTGGCCGAGCTGGCCCAGCTGGTCGACGACGTGGTGGTGATCGCACAGGGGCGGGTGGTCAGCACCGGGCCGCTGGCCGAGTTCACGGCCGGCGCGGCGGCGCGCGTGCGGGTGCGCGGGCGCGACCCGCAGCGGCTGTGGGAGGCGCTCGAGGCCGCGGGCGCGGCGCTGGAGTCACCGGACGGCGAGGCGATCGACGTGTACGGGCTGGACGCCGAGCGGATCGGCGACCTCGCGTTCGAGGCCCAGGTGCCGCTCCGCGAGCTGACCCCGCACGTACCCGATCTGGAACAGGTCTTCCTCGAGATGGTGGGCACGAAATGATCTCCGTCGTCACGTCCGAGCTGTACCGGTTCGCCACGATCCGCTCCGTGTGGCTGTCCGTGATCGTGGTGGTCATCGCCGGCTACGCCGTCTCCTGGTTCGGCGCCGCGTTCTGGGGCCTGGTCGTCGGCGCGGGCACGTTCGCGGTGACCGCGAACGTGGTCGGCTCCCAGTTCACGCACCGCACGATGGTGCTCACCTACCTCGCCCGGCCGAACCGGCTGGTCGTGCTGGCCGGGCAGATCGTCGCGTCCGCGCTCGTCGGCGCGCTCATCGCGGTGGTCAGCGCGGTCGGCGTGCGGGACCAGCCGGGCCTGATCGTGGCCGGGCTGTCCGCGGTGCCGGTCATCGCGATCTTCGCGGCCGCGCTGGCCACGGTCGTCCGCCGGCCACTGTGGCTGATCCTCGGCTTCACCGGCTGGCTGATCATCGTGGAGGGCGCGATCTTCCAGCTGGACTATCCACTGCCGATCTCCACGTTCCTGGCCTCGATCAGCGGCCGGCCGGAGCAGCTGGGCACGTTCGGCGCGTGGACCGCCGGCGCGCTGGTCCTCGCCGTCGCGCTCGCCCGGCGGGATGTGACCGACTGACATCTGTCATGCCGAAGCGGTGAGAACGCCGTGGTTATCGATGATCCGGCGTACTGATCCCACGCCCGTCCGGGGCAACAGACTCATAGGCATGACACAGGCGATCGAGGTACGGGATCTGCGCCGCCGCTACGGCGGGCCGCGCGGATTCGAGGCGGTGAAGGGTATCTCCTTCGACGTCGCACACGGCGAGCTGTTCGCGTTGCTCGGCACGAACGGCGCGGGCAAGACCTCCACCATGGAGATCGTCGAGGGGCTGGACCGGCCGAACGGCGGCACGGTCCGGCTCCTCGGCCAGGACCCCTACCGGGATCGCGCCACGGTACGCCCGCGGATCGGCGTGATGCTGCAGGACGCCGGCTTCCCAGCGGACCTGACCGTGGCCGAGACGGCCCGGATGTGGGCCGGCACGCTGCCCGACCCGCGGCCGGTCCCGGAGGCGCTGGAGCTGGCCGGGATCAACCACCGCGCCGGGGTACGGGTGAAGCAGCTCTCCGGCGGCGAACGACGCCGGCTGGACCTGGCGCTGGCCCTGCTCGGCCGCCCGGAGGTGCTGTTCCTGGACGAGCCGACCACCGGACTGGACCCGGAGAGCCGGCAGAACACCTGGCGGGTGATCCGGGACCTGCTGGTCGCCGGCACCACGGTGCTGCTGACCACGCACTACCTCGACGAGGCGCAGGCGCTGGCCGACCGGCTCGCCATCATGCACACCGGCACCATCGTCACGGCCGGCACGGTGGCGCAGGTCGTCGGCGCGTACCCGGCGCGGATCAGCTTCTCGGTCCCGCTCGGCACGGACGTTCCCGACCTGCCGGGGTCGCCGACGATAGCCCGCGACGGTACCGCCGTCGTGATCAAGACGGAGGCGCTCCAGGCGACGCTGAGCGCGCTGCTGCGCTGGGCCGACGACCGGGCGGTCCTGCTCCACAACCTCGACGCCCGCTCCGCCTCGCTCGAAGAGGCCTTCCTGACCATCGCCGGAGGAACCCGATGACCCGCCTCGTCTCGATCGGCGGCGCCGAGCTGCTGCTGCTCTGGCGCAACCGCTTCGCCCTGTTGAACGCGCTGGTGGTCCCGCCGGCGTTCGGCCTGCTCTTCATCCCGCAGCTGGCCGAGGCCGGGATGGACCCGGCCACCGGTGCGACGCTGGCCGGTGGCATGATCGGCGTCGTCCTCGCGATCGTCGTGTACTACAACCTGGTCAGCGCGTACGTGGCCCGCCGCGAGGAACTGACGCTCAAACGTCTCCGCTCCGGCACGCTCAACGCCGCGGAGATCATCGCCGGGACCGCGAGCCCGGCCGTGGCGATCGCGCTCGCCCAGTCCCTGCTCATCGTCGTGATCACGGCGGTCTTCCTGGACCTGCCGATGCCGGCGAACCCAGTGCTGCTCGCCATCGGCCTGATCGGCGGCGTCGCGATGTTCGTGGTGCTGGCCGCGGCGTCGTCGATCATCACCGGCACCGTCGAACTCGCCCAGATCACCACGACGCCGATGCTGCTCGCCTGCTTCCTCGGCGCCGGCCTGATGTTCCCGCTGAGCACGCTGCCCGGACCGGTGGAGACCGCGTTCACCCTGCTGCCGCTCGGCCCGGTCGTCGAGCTGATCACCATAGGGTGGGCCGGGACCGACACCCCGGCGGACGCGATCCGGCCGCTGCTCCTGCTCGTCGCCTGGGTGGCGGCCGGCACCACGATCATCCAACGCTGGTTCCGCTGGGAACCGCGACGCTAGAAAGGCCCGCCGATGCACCCGCTCGCGTGGTGGCACGCCCGCAGCCAGGCCGAACGGTTCGACATCTCGTTCCGCAGCTCGTTCTACGTGTTCCTGGTGTTCATCCCGCTGCTGATCGGCACGTCCACCGCGACGATCAGCACCGGCACGGTCGCGATCGTCGCCGGGCTGCTCGCCGTCGGCTACACCGTGCTGGTCGCGGCGATGATGCACGCCGGCATCGAGCACTATCTCGGCCGCCGTGGCCGGCCGACCCGGCTGCTCGTCGCCGTCGGCGCGGTCACGGCGGCCGGCGCGGCCGTCGCGCTGCGCGGGCTGCCGCCGGACGGCGAGCCGGCCGGCCTGATCGTGGTCGCGCTGACCTGCACGTACATCATCGGGCTGGCCACGCTGAGGAGCATCTGGCCGTCCGTGATCGCGATCGGCGCCGGATTCGCGGTGCTGTCGGTGGCCGTCGCGCTCGACGGCCCGGTGCTGGTCGGCTCGATCTTCTCCCTGCTGTTCATGGGCGGCACGGTGCTGGTCACGTACCGGTCGTCGCTCTGGATGCTCGGCGTGGTCTGGGAACTCGACCGGGCCCGCACCGTGCAGGCCGGGCTCGCGGTCGCCGAGGAACGGCTGCGCATCGCCCGCGACATGCACGACGTGCTCGGCCGCAACCTGTCCGTGATCGCGCTCAAGGCCGAGCTGGCCGCGCAGCTCGCCAAGCGCGGCCGGGACGAGGCGGTCGAGGAGATGCTCGAGGTTCGCCGGATCGCCCAGGACGCGCTCACCGACGTCCGTGCGGTCGTCGGCGGCTACCGCAGCGCCGGGCTCGACGACGAACTGGCCGGCGCGCGGTCGCTGCTCGCGTCCGCCGGCATCGAGGCCCGGATCATCGGTGACGGCCACGACCTGCCGCCGGACGTGCAGGGCGCGCTCGGCTGGGTGGTCCGCGAGGCGGTCACGAACGTGCTCCGGCACAGCGAGGCGCGCACCTGCACGATCATGCTCCGCACCGGCCCGCCCGGTACCGTTACGCTCACCATGTCCAACGACGGCGTCGCACCGGGCCGCGTCCGCTTCGGCAGCGGCCTGCTCGGCCTCACCGAGCGCATCACCGCGCTCGGCGGCACGCTCGCCGCCGCATTCGAGAAGCCCGGCTCCTTCCTGCTCACGGTCACGGTTCCGCACACATGATCAGCATCCTGCTCGCCGACGACGAGCACCTCATCCGCGGCGCCATGGCCGCGCTGCTCTCCCTCGAGGACGACCTCACCGTCGCCGGCCAGGCCGCCACCGGCGCCGAGGCGATCGCGATGGCCCGCGCGCTGCGGCCCGACGTCGCGCTGCTCGACCTGCAGCTGCCGGACACCGACGGCGTCTCGGTCGCGCAGCAGATCCAGCCCATCTGCCGCACCGTGATCGTCACCAGCCACGGGCTCCCCGGGCACCTGAAGCGGGCGCTCTCCGCCGGGGTGCGCGGCTTTCTCTCCAAGACCGTCTCCGCGGACATCCTGGCCACCGTGGTCCGCACCGTCCACACCGGCGGCCGCTACGTCGACCCGCAGCTCGCGGCGGAGGCGATCAGCGTCGGCGACAGCCCGCTCACCGCGCGCGAGACCGACGTGCTCGCGCTGGCCGCCACCGGTGCCCCGATCGACGACATCGCGCGGCGCGCCAGCCTGTCCCCCGGCACCGTCCGCAACTACCTGTCGTCCGCCGCCGGCAAGATGAACGCCGCGAACCGCCACGAAGCCGCCCGCATCGCCCAGGGTTTCGGCTGGATCTGACCCCGCCGTACGGCGGCGGCCGGTCACCCACCGGCGCCCGGTTGCGGGCCGCTCCCCGCCGCAGCCCGGCCGCAGCGGGTCCCGGACGCAGCGGGTCCCCGCCGCAGCGCTACCCGAGCGGGTCTCCGCCTCAACGCGGCCGCGGCGGGTCGCCGCCTCAGCGCGGCCGGAGCCCGTCGACGAAGCGCTTCGCCTCGATGAGGGGGACGCCGGTGTGGCGGCGGTAGAGGCGGACGGCCTCGATCGGCCGGCCCTGCCGGGCCAGCTCCTCGACGTCGGGGTAGGACGGCGGCGCGACGCCCAGGTGGTCGAGGACGGCGCGCTGCTGCCGTTCGATCGCGCCGAGGCGGGCCGGCACGTCGATCCGGCTCCGGGAGGTCGCGGCCAGCGCGACGACGAGCCCGGCACCGAAGCCGAAGAACGCGGCCAGGGCCACGCCGAGAAGCGGTTCCACGACGTGCATGCTGTCAGAGCCGGGCCACGATCGGCGCGAAGGACTCCAGCGCGGGGGCGCGGATCACGTACCGGTCGATGGTCCAGCGTCGCCGGTTGCGGTCGATCGCGGCGACGATCTCGTCCTCCGTGCCGACCAGCACGAACGGCGTCTCGCGCAGCGCGTCGACGGTCGTGCCGATCTCCGCGGCGTCGGCGCCCAGCACGGACGACGGGTCGTCGGTGACGGCCGCGAACTGGACCAGCGCCTCCAGTTCGGCACCGTCGGTCAGCGCGACCTGGGCGTCGATCTCGTCGAGCGTCCAGCGCACGGTGTGCCGGTGGCCGTCGGCGAGCGTCTTACCGAGGCCGCTCAGCCCGACGACGTCGGCGTTGCGGCCGGCCCAGCGCAGCAGCTCGCTGTTGCCGCCGCCGAACGTCATCGGGATGCGTGCCTGCACCGGCCGCGGGTCGTCGAGGCGCGCCCCGGTCATCGTCAGCGACGGCGTGGAGACCGTCACCTCCTCGCCGTCGAGCAGGCTGCGGACCGCGTCCGCGACCTCGACGCAGCGGCGGACGCGGCCGGCCACGCCGGGCCGGGTGCGGCCGATCGCGGCCCACTCGGCCGGGGTGTGCCCGGCGCCGATGCCGAACCGGGCCCGCCCGCCGGAGAGCAGGTCGAGCGTGGCGACCGCGGAGGCGAGCGGCAGCGGCTCGCGGACACCGGCGTTGGAGACGTAGACGCCGAGCCGGATCCGGGACGTGACGGCGGCGGCCGCGGCGAGCACCGGGTACGGATCCGGGCACGAGCCCGGATGGTCCGCGGTGAGCAGCGTGTCGAAGCCGATCTCCTCCGCGCGGCGGGCCAGGTCGAGCCAGGCCGTCGCGCCGTCGCGGGGCACGGCCTGCAGCGAGAACGTCGTCACCGGCTCAGCCTGGCCGACGCCGCACCCGGATGGCCATGACTTCTGCGGATAGCAGAGGATGGGCGGCGTGAACGAGGACGAGATTCTGGACATCGTCGACGAGAACGACGAGGTGATCGGCCAGGCGCCGCGCGGCGAGGTGTACGCGAAGCGGCTGCGCCACCGGGCCGTGTTCATCCTCGCCCGGGACGCCGCGGACCGGATCTTCGTGCATCGCCGTACGCCGCACAAGCTGGTCTTCCCGTCGCACTACGACATGTTCGTCGGCGGCGTGGTCGGCGCCGGCGAGTCCTACGACCTGGCCGCGCACCGGGAGGCGTCCGAGGAACTGGGCGTGACCGACCTGCCGCAGCCGACGCCGTTGTTCAAGTTCCTCTACGAGACGCCGGAGCACACCTGGTGGTCCGCGATCTACGAGGTGCGGTGCACGTCGCCGGTCGCGCCGCAGCCGGAGGAGGTGGAGTGGCACACGTTCCTCACGCCGGAGGAACTGGAGGCCCGCCTGCCGGAGTGGGACTGGGTGCCGGACGGGTTCACCGCCTACCGGCGACTCCAGGCGAGGGCATAGCCACCGATCATCCGGTACGGGTGATCGGTGGCCGCTACCGAGCCGGCCGCGGCGATCGCCGCACGGTCCGGCGGCGCTCCCGGTCGACCCGGTCCAGGAGCGCCGACGGTGGCGTGCCCGGCCGGCACAGCGTGCCCGGCCAGAACGCCGTGCCCGGCTAGGTCGTGGCCGGCTCGGGCGTGTCCCGCGGGTCCTCGCCGGCCGGCGGCGGGGCGTAGAAGGCCGTCGTCCGCGCCGCCGCGCCCGCGGCCGCGTCGGCCGGCGTCCCCGCCCCGGTGTTCGCCCGGCCCCAGTCCTCGCTGGCCAGCGTGATGAACCGGCGCCCGTCCGCGGACACCGACCACGCCTCCACCTCGGCCGGGTCGACGGTCGCGTCCGGCGCGGACAGGTGCATGCCGAGGCCCATCAGGCCCAGGTCCCAGCCGACACCGACCGCGCCCGGCCCGAACTGCGCCCACCGCTCGTCGTCGACGTGCGCGATGTGCTCCAGCGTGAAGCGGGTGCGGTCCGGGCCCTCCGCCACGAACCGGACCTCGATCCAGGAGACCTCGCCGCCGAACTCCCAGGTCGCGTCGAAGCCGTGGGGCGGGTCGCACGCGGTGACCGTGCCGGACGCGTTGCCCGCCAGCTCGTACCGGCCGTGCAGGTGCAGGTCGCCCTTGATCGGCAGGAACCACCGCGCGATCCGGTCGGGCGTGGTGCACGCGTCCCAGACGTCGTCCAGCGGCGCGTCGTAGACCCGGCTCGCGGTGACCACCCGTGCCTCACCGGCCTCCAGCGTGCGCGTGCCGACCCGGCGCCGGACCGCGCCGACCGTGGCTTCCACATCGATCATGAGCCGCTCCCCTCGTGTTGACAGCGACTACGTTTCTAGCGGCCCCAGCTTATATAAGTCAAGACTGAAATTGTCGGGCCAGCGTGCTCAGCGTGATGCCCAGCGGCGCGTCCAGCCGCAGGCCCGCGTACGCGTCGCCCCTGGTCACACCGCGGTTCACGATCGCCACCGGGATGCCCAGCTTGGCCGCGCGCAGCACGAACCGGCGCCCGGACATGACGGTCAGCGACGAGCCCAGCACCAGCAACAGGCGGGCCGCCTCGACCCGCGCGAAGCACTCCTGCACCCGGTCGCGCGGCACGGTCTCGCCGAAGAAGACCACGTCCGGCTTGAGCAGCCCGTCGCCGCAGGCCGCACAGGCCGGCACCCGGAACTCCGCCTCCAGCTCCTCGTCGATCTCGACGTCACCGTCCGGGTTGACCGCGAGCGCCTCGGCGGAGAACGCCGGGTTGGCCGCGGCCATCCGGGCGTCGTGCACCTCGCGCGGGCTGACGTCGCCGCAGTCCAGGCAGATCACCCGGTCCAGCCCGCCGTGCAGCTCCACCACGTCGGTGGCGCCGGCGGCCTGGTGCAGCCCGTCCACGTTCTGCGTGATGATGCCGGTGAGCAGCCCGGCCCGCTCCAGCGCGGCGACCGCCTCGTGCCCCGCGTTCGGCGCGGCGCGCGCGATCGTGCGCCAGCCGACGTGGCTGCGCGCCCAGTAGCGGCGGCGCGCGTCCGGCTCGCCGGTGAACATCTGGTACGTCATGGGCGTGCGCGCGCGGGACAGCCCACTGGGCCCCCGATAGTCCGGAATGCCCGACTCGGTGGAGAGCCCCGCGCCGCTCAGCACCGCCACGTCACCGTCCGCCACCAGCGCGGACAGCCGCGATATCCCCTCTTCCACGAATCCAGGCTATGCCACGTTCGTGACCTCCCGCTCGAACCGCTCCTTCAGCGCCCGCGGCGGATCAGCGGTGGTGAAACCCTTGCTCGCCTGCGCCCGGTACCGCTCCGGCATCATGGCGGCCAGCTGCGCGTCGAAGTCCTGCTGGAGCGTGACGGTCCGCACCCGGTCGTCGCCGGGCTCCGCGTCCAGGTGCAGCACGGCCGGGCCCGCGTTCATCAGCGCGCCCAGGAACGGCGTGCCGGGCTTGCCGGCCGCACAGAGGTAGTAGCCGTACGCGGTGCGCAGGTGCCGCTCCCGCCCCTCGCCGGCCGGGTCGACGCCGAAGACCTCGACCTCGCAGAGCATGCGGTCCTGCGCGGAGAGCACATGGCCGTGCTTGGCGTGCTCGTCCACGGTCGCCTGCTCCAGCTCGGTCGCGAGCATCTCGGTGGCCCGCACGCGCAGCTCGGGCTCGGACAGCTCCGGCGCGACCGCGTTGTAGTACAGGCCGCCGGCGACCAACCCGACCGCGACCAGCGCCTCGGGCGCGATCCACCACGCTCTACGTCGAAGACTTTCGATGAATGTGCGCACGCACGTCATTCTGGCAGGTGTCCGGCGGCACACGGAAGGCCTTGGGTAACCTGCCAGCCGTGCACATCCTGCTTCCGCCGTCCGAGGGCAAGGCCCGTCCCGCGCGCGGGACCGCGCTCGACCTGGCGTCGCTGGCCTTCCCGGAGCTGACCGCGGCGCGCGAGGCGGCGCTGGACGCGCTGATCACGCTGTGCGCGGGCGACGAGGACACCGCGGTGACCGCGCTCGGGCTGTCCGCCGGGCAGCGCGACGAGGTGCGCCGCAACGCGCTGCTGCGGACCGCGCCGACCACCACGGCCGCGAAGCTCTACACCGGCGTGCTCTACGACGCGCTCGACCTGGCCACGCTGCCGCCGGCCGCGAAGCGCCGCGCGAACGGCCAGCTCCTGATCTTCTCCGGCCTGTTCGGCGTGTCCCGGCTCGGCGACCGCCTCCCGGCGTACCGCTGCGGCATGGAGGTTAAGGTGCCGCCACTGGGCGCGGTCGGCGGTCACTGGCGCCGCGCGCTCCCGGACGCGCTGGCCGGGCTCGAAGGCCCGATCCTGGACCTGCGCTCCTCGTCCTACGCCGCGGCCTGGCGGCCGGCCAAGGACCGGATCAAGGACGTCGCGACGGTACGGGTGCTGCACGAGCGGATCGTGGACGGTGCGCCGAAACGGTCCGTGGTCAGCCACTTCAACAAGGCCACGAAGGGCCGCCTGGTCCGCGACCTGCTGCTGGCCGGCGCCGCGCCGCGATCCGTGCCCGCGCTGGTCAGCGCGCTGCGCGACCTCAGGTACACGGTGGAGGAGCCCTCCCCCGGCGCGCTCGACGTCGTGGTCCGCGAGCTCTAGCCACCGTCCACAGTCGGGGGACGCGGGTCTCGCGCCGCGGCGCCGGGCGCTACCCTGTTGCGGTCGTGGATCGACGAGCGCCAGGAGAGGACCAGCGGTGTCTGCGGACAACAGCGAGCACGCGCCACCCGGGGTGGACACCAGCACACCGCACTCGGCCCGGATCTACGACTGGTGGCTGGGCGGCAAGGACAACTTCGCGGTCGACCGCGCGGTCGGTCAGGCGTTCCTGAACACGATCCCGACCATCCGGTCGATGGCGAAGGCGAACCGCGACTTCATCCACCGGGTCGTGGAGTTCCTGGTGCGCGACCAGGGCGTCACGCAGTTCCTGGACGTCGGCACCGGCATCCCGACCAGTCCGAACCTGCACGAGGTCGCGCAGGCGATCGACCCGCGCTGCCGCGTGGTCTACGTCGACAACGACCCGATCGTGCTGGTCCACGCGCGGGCGCTGCTGGTGAGCAGCCCCGAGGGCGCCACGGAGTACATTCACGCGGACATGCGGGACGCGGCCGGCCTGCTCGGTGACCCGGCGCTGACCCGCACGCTCGACCTGACCAAGCCGGTCGCGCTGACGCTGATCGCGGTGCTGATGCTGATCGCGGACGCGGACGACCCGGGCCGCGCGGTGCGGGAGCTGATGGACGCGCTGCCGGCCGGCAGTTACGTGGTGATCACGCACCCGGCGTACGACTTCGACCCGCCCGCGATCGAGAAGCTGGTCGCGATCACCGAGGGCCAGATGACGTTCGTGCCGCGCTGGCGCGGGGACGTGGAGGCCTACTTCGCGGTGCCCGGCTGGGAGATGGTCGAGCCGGGCCTGGTCCCGGTGCTGGCGTGGCACCCGCCGGTGGAGCCGGAGGACCCGACCGCGGCGTACTACTGGGCGGGCGTGGCCCGGAAGAACTGACGCGGTGGTGGCCGGTCCTCCGGCCACCACCGCTTCCTCTATGTCCCCGCGGCCTCGGGTGCGCCGCGGGCTGATCAGGCGGTCCGGCTCTCCGGCAGGACGATCTTCTTGTCCAGCATCGGGTCGATCTCGGAGCGGGGCTGCATGAACCGGGCGGTGAGCGTGTCCACTCCGGTCCCCCGGGAGCTGCTCGGCCGGTAGGTCACGGTCGCCGCGTCGCGCGAGGCGACCTCGACGATGCCGGCCCGCCAGGCGCCACCCCGGTAGACCCAGACCCGGTCGGCCGGGTGGTAGGTGTCGGTCGCGGCCACCGAGGCCGGGTCTCGCCGATCGGGATCAATCGTGGGGGCGGACATGTTCATGACCCTCCTGCCTTGGAACGCGCCAGTTCGGCCGGCTGCCTGGGAATCTCCGGACTCGCCGTGTCCGGTGGTGAAAGGGCCGGCGCGGCCTGGGGCTCGCGGCAGCGGGCGCTCTTCGCGGCGTACATCTCCTCGTCGGCACGGCCGAGGGCCTCGGCGAGGCTCGCGCCCGGTGACACCGGGACGAGTCCGACCGAGGCGGTGACCGTGACGGTGATGTCAGCTGTTCCCTCGATGGGGATCGGCGTCGACAGCACGTCGGAGAGGCGGTCCGCGGGGCGTCCGCGGGCGACGTCGATCGCGGCTCCGGTCAGCAGTGCGGCGAACTCGTCGCCGCCCAGCCGGGCCACCAGGTCGTCACCGGCGTAATCGGCCAGGCGGCGGGCGACGGTGCGCAGCACCGTGTCCCCGGCCGCGTGGCCGTACTCATCGTTGATCTGCTTGAAGTCGTCGAGGTCCACCACGACCGCGGCGATCGCCGGGCGGTGGCGGTCGGCGACGAGTTCGGCGCCGTACCGATAAAAAGCCCGCCGATTCGGCAGGCCGGTGAGCGGGTCGTGGCTGGCGGCGTGGCGCTCGGCGTCGAGGGCGAGGCGGAGACCGGCCGCCTCGGCTTCGGCACGTCGTGCCCGGCGGTGCGACCGCCAGGCGAGCCCGGACGTGCCCGCGAGCAGCAGGCCGCCGAGCAGGAGCGTCACGTCCACGCGGCCACCCCGGTTATGAGGACCGGAGCGGTGGCGAAGCAGTCCCGCGCGCGTCCGCCCGACCCGCACGCGGGCGGCCGGCGACGGGCGGAGCTACTAACTGACTGATCACTCAGTGTGCCAGTTACGGCTACGCCACCGCGGGAAAATGTCTGATTCGCCACCAGATATCCGATTTCCGATCACAGAGAGTGAACGAGTATGTGCTTATGCACATGAGCTATCATCCTCGGTATGCGGTGCAGACGCAAGAGCCGATGCACGTGCATCCACGGCGTGCACAAGCACGGCGCGGAGGTTTGGTTGAGCCGCACTCTCGTCGGCCCATTGGGGGCGGTCGACGTCCGCGGTCACGTCCCCCAACCCAACCAGTGGAGAGAACAGCCCATGCAGCAGATGACATACAACGGCGTACCGGCCGGACAGCTTCCGGTGACCTGGCAGAAGAGCAGCTTCAGCAATCCGAGCGGCAACTGCGTGGAACTCGCGCAGCTTCCCGGCGGTGGTGTGGCCATGCGGAACAGCCGGGACCCCGAAGGCCCCGCACTGATCTACACCCCGGCCGAGATCGAGGCGTTCATCCTCGGCGCCCGCGACGGCGAGTTCGACCACCTCGCGCTGTGACACCGGATCCCCGGTGCGCGTTCGCGCACCGGGGATCAACCGAAAGTCCGACCCCCGGGCCTGGGAGACATCCGGCTCCGACGCGCTAGGCTGAGCGGCGGCTCATGGCGTGCCGTGGAACTTCCGCATGCCAGAAGCCATGGCGGCGGGGGACTCGGTTCAGCAGGCGGAGGCTGACGACAGTGAGCACGGCAGACAAAGACGGCGGTTCGGCGGGCAGCCCGACCGTCCTCCGGATGCTGCTGGGCTCCCAGCTTCGCAAGCTCCGTGAGGCCAAGGGCGTCACCCGGGAGAAAGCCGGCTGGGAGATCCGCTCCTCGGAGTCGAAGATCAGCCGGATGGAGCTCGGGCGGGTCGGCTTCAAGGAGCGCGACGTCGCCGACCTGCTGACCCTCTACGGCGTCGACGACGATCAGGAGCGGGCCAGTCTGCTGGCCCTGGCGCGGGAGGCCAACACGCCTGGCTGGTGGCACAAGCACAGTGACGTCCTGCCGAACTGGTTCCAGGCGTACCTGGGGCTCGAGGCGACCGCCACGATCATCCGCAACTACGAGGTGCAGTACATCCCGGGCCTGCTGCAGACCGCGGACTACGCGCGCGGCGTGATCCTGCTCGGCCACAACCTCGCACCCACCGACGAGATCGAGAGCCGGGTCAAGCTGCGCATGGCCCGCCAGCAGGTGCTCAACCGGCCGGACGCGCCACGCTTCTGGGGCCTGCTCGACGAGGCCGCGCTGCGCCGCCCGATCGGCGGCCGCGCCGTCATGCGCGACCAGATCCTGCACCTGCTCGAGCTGGCCAAGCTGCCGAACATCACGCTCCAGGTCATCCCGTTCGAGGCCGGCGGCCACGCGGCCGCGGGCGGCGCGTTCAGCATCCTGCGCTTCCAGGATCAGGAACTGCCCGACGTGGTCTACATGGAACAGTTGACCAGCGCGCTCTACCTCGACAAGCGCGAGGACGTGGACCACTACGCGGCGGCGATGGAGCGCCTCTGCGTGGAGGCGCTCCAGCCGGCCGACACGATCAGGTTCCTCGAACGGTTCCTCGACGAGGCCTACCCGGTCACTTCTCCTTGACGTCCTTCAGCGCCATCGCCGCGATGATGTTGCTGTCCGCGTTCCACTTCTGCAGCGTCGAGCCGTCGCACTTCGCCACGTAGATCTTGCTGACCTTGTTGACCTCCTGGAAGAGGTCCGGGTTCGCCAGCTTCGGGTCGCGCGGCGTGAGACAGAAGCCGCTCGAGTCCACGATGGTGTAGCTGGTGGCGTACGAGTTGGTCTGGCCCTTGACGGTCCACCGCTGATCCGTGCCGTTGTCGCAGCCACGGGTGAGCACGTAGCGGCCGACCTCGACGGCGAGCGGGCTCTGCAGGCAAATCGTGATCTTGTTGCCCCTCGAGTCCGTGTACGTGGTGGTGATGGTCCCCTGCGCGGTGTTGTCCGCCTTGCCCGCCTTCCCGGCCGGCAGGTCCGGAAGGTTGTACCGCTGATTCCACATGACCAGGCCGGCGTTGGGGTTCTGCTTGCAGATCCAGGCGATCATGTGTGACGCGTTCGGGTCGCCGCCGGTGGCGTCCAGGCAACGGCCGAACTGCGCGTAGTTGACCAGCTGGCCGATCGACCGGCCGATCGCGGACGCGGCCTGGCCGCCGCCGACCGTGGCGTCCGGGGAGAACGTCTGCACGTTGTTGTAGGACCCGCCACAGTTCCGGTTCGTGATGTAGAGCCCGCTGCCCGGCGAGTTCGCGCTGGCCACGTTGATGCAGAAGCCGTCCGTGTCCGTACCGTCGGCCCTGCTGTTGACCAGGTTCGCCGAGTCGTTGATGCTCCACTGTTGCTTGTAGAGCGCCGGCACCACCGCGTTGCACGCCTTCAGCACGATCGGCGACCGGTCGGTGCGCTGCGCGACCGCCTCCAGGCACAGGCCCAGCGGCCGGGACCCGCCCTTCGACGAGACCAACGAGATCGACAGGTTCGGGTTGTACGCCCAGGTCTGCGCGACCGCGCCCGCGTTGCAGATCTGCATCTTCACCGGCGTGCCCTCGGCCGGGCTGCCGGAGCCGGCGTCCATGCAGAGGTCGTTGAGGCTGGTGCTGCCGCGAAAGACGTGGATCAGCCCGCCGCTGATGTTCTCGTTCGTGGTGTGGAACATGTAGGTGCCACTCAGCTCACGCTTGGTGGTGGTGGACCCGCGGGTGGCGCTGCCGGTCGAGGTGAGCAGCGCGTACGCCGGCACGGCCACGGTGCCGTTCAGGCTGACACAGTTGACCCTGTTGGACGCCGCCTGCAGCCAGGCCGCGTCCTTGCCCTGCGGGTCGCTGTTGTAGTACGTGACCGTGACCGAGTACGACGACGGGTCGCTGCCGCCGAGCGCGCCGGTCAGCGGCAGGCAGGGCAGCAGCTTCTGGTTGCCGACCCCGCCGGCCACCGCACCGCGGATCTGCGACAGCGCGACGTCCAGCCCGGTCTGCGCCGCCTGGAGCGCCTGCACCCGGGCGTCCGCCACCCGGGTGGCGACCAGCTGGGTGGTGACCAGCGTTACCAGCAGCCCACCCAGCGTGGTGCCGACGAGCGTCACCATCAGCGCCAGCGGGAGCGAACCGCGGTCGTCCCGCCGCACTCGGTTCAGCAGCTTTCTCATGACGGGATCCCCCTGGCTTTGACGCAGGTCGCATCGACGTTCCCGCTGGTCGCGTTCAACGCCGTGAACGTGATGTTGCTCTGCCGGGTGGAACCGGCCCGCGCGCCGTTGGCGCCCGAGCCGCCGCCCTGCACCGCGGTCATGTCCAACGTCAGGCGCTGGAAGCCGAAGCCGTTGACCGACGTGGTGTCCGCGGCCATGACCGTGAACGGGGTGGCCGAGCCGACGCCACTCGCGATCGTGGTCCAGCGGGTCGGAGCCGGCGGGTTCTGGTCCAGCGGCCACTCACGGCGCTGCAGGGTCCGCGCCGAGGTCTGCATCCGCAGCCCGACGCAGGTGGCCACGGCGTCCTGCTGGACCACGTACTCGACGTACCAGTCGCCGTTGACCTGACCCGGGTCGCTGAACGCACGCGCGTACCGGATCTCCTTGTCCAGGCGGATGAACGCGTTGTTGAGCTGCAGCTGGGTCTCCGCGATCGTGTCCGCCTTGTTGACCACCCCGTGGATCTGGATGATCGCGCCGGTGAAGATGACCATGAGGACGGCCATCACGGTCATCGAGACCATCACCTCGGCCATGGTCATGCCGACGTCGCCCCGCAACCGGCGGGCCCGGAGCCGGCGCATCATGGCTTCACCGTCACGGTGAAGACCCGGCTGGCGGTCACGCCCTTGCTGTCCGTCACGGTCAGCGTGACCGAGGCGGGGACCAGCGATCCGATGGCCGGCGTGGTGCCGGTCAGCGCGCCGGTCAGCACGTCGACCGTCAGCCAGGCCGGTGCGCCGACGCCGAGCGACCAGGTGAACGGTCCGGTGCCACCGGTCACGACCGGCGCCGGGAAGGACACCGCCGTGCTCTTCGCGACCTCCTGGTTGGCCGGCTGCGCCATCACCATCGCGGGCACCACCCAGCTGAACGTGCTCCTGGCCTGGTTGCCTACCTTGTCCACGACGGTCAGCGTGACGGTGCTGCTCCCGAGCGTGACCGGGAGGCCGGTGACCACGCCGGTCGCGGCGTCCATCGTCAGCCCGGCCGGCAGGCCCTGGGCGGACCAGGTGAACGGGCCGGTGCCGCCGGTCACCGTGAACACCTGCGTGACCTTGAGCCCGGACACGGTGCTGAGCGTGTTGTCGGGCACCGGCTGGATGACCGGCAGCCCGTTGATGGCCCAGGTGAACGTGGTGGAGAGGTTCTTGTTGTCCGCGTCGCGCACCGTCACGGTGACCGGGCCGGTGCCGACGCCGGTCGGCGTGCCGGTGATCAGGCCACCCGCCGGGTCGATCCGCAGGCCGGCCGGGAGGCCCTGGGCGGACCAGGCGTACGGCTCCTTGCCGCCGGTCGCGGTGAACGGCAGGTTGATCGCGGCGCCGGTGGTGTTCACCTGCTCGGTGTAGACGGTCGTGAACCGCAGCGCCTCGGCCGTACCGTTGTAGTTGAAGATCGGTTCCGTGGTGTTCCTGCCGACCAGCGTCGAGGTGACGTAGGAGCAGACGCCGTCCTGGCAGCTGGGTTCGTCCCAGGTGACCGCCACGACCACGCGGTAGAACTCCAGGAAGCTGACGCCGGGCGCGGCCGGCAGGCACTCGGTGGCCGCGCCCGCCGCCCGCAGACAGGTGCTGACGTAGTAGTTCTGCTTGAGCGACACCCCGTTGATCTGCACCGTGCGGGCGGTGGTGGGCAGCGCCGCGGTGCTGCCGGCGCCGTTCCCGGCCGCGGGGTCGTAGGCCAGCGTGCCCAGCGACAGCAGCGAGGAGACGCCGCGCACCGGGCTGTTCCACTGCACGGTCGAGCTGTTCAGGTCCCGGCCGGTGATCAGCGTGGACGGCTTCAGCGCGCGCACGCGCTCCATCGCGTCGCTGGCGGCCTGGATCGCCACCTGCCGGTCACCCTGCGCGGCGGTGATCCGGATGGTGGCGATGTAGAACGACGTGAGCGCCAGCATCACGGTGCCGATGATCCCGATCGCCACCAGGGTCTCGGCCATGGTGAAGCCGTCGTCGCCGGTGCGTCTGCGGTGTCGCATCGCGCTCCTCCTCTCCTGGTGTCGTGGGTGGTCTCGGGCCGGCCGGTCAGTTGGCCGGGACCGCTTCCTCGGGGTCCTCGGACTTCTTGTCGTCCTGCTGGACGAACGCGCTGATCGAGAGCGTCATCCGGGCGCTGTCGGCGTCGCCGCCGACCGTGCCGCCGCCGTTCGCGTTCAGCGTGGACGAGCTGATCAGCAGCGCCCGGTCGCCGCCCTGCTGCAGGGCCAGGACGAACTTCTCGATGTCGGCGGTCTTGCCGGCGACGATGGCGGTGATCGGCAGCTGGAAGACCGGCGGGGTGGTGTCCGCGATCGGGACGCCGCCGCCCACCGTCAGCGTCTCCACGTTGATCTTCGAGGCCTCGGCCTGCTTCTTGATCTGACGCATCAGCTCGGACGACCGGGCCTCGCCGGGCAGCGCGCGCTGCGCCGTGGCGAGGTCACGGTCGTACTCGTCCTTCTTCGCGGACGCGGCGCTGAGCTCGTCCAGCGTCGCCTGCTCGGTGGTGAGCTGGTCCTTCGCCGCGGCCGTGTCCGACCGCAGCGACGCCCGCTCGGTACTGGCCGGCGAGATGAGCAGGAACCAGGTCAGGACGAACAGGACGACCGTGGCGACGACGCCGCCGGCGATCCACCAGCGGTCCACATGCTGGACGCGCATCAGTTGCCTCCGGGGGTGGCGGTCTCCTGCGGCGTGAACCGGCCGTCGAGGAGGGGATCGGTGAGGTTGAGCGTGATCGCGAACTCTTCGCTGCCGTCACCGAGCGTCACGCTGGTCACGTACGGGTCGGAGACGCCCTCGACCTCGCGCAGGTTGTCGGCGAAGTCGGCGATCTTGTCCTTGTCGTCCGCGGAGCCGGTCAGCGTCATCGTGCCGATCTGCTCGGCCGCGGTCTCCAGGGGCAGGCTGCCGCTGGTGGTCGACGTCGAGTCGGACGCGGTGGAGGCCACGATGTTGACCAGCGAGACCTCCTTGGGCAGAGCGGTCCGGACGTCCTTGACCAGCGTGTACCACTGGATGTCGGTGGCCATCAGGGTGCCGAGCTGGCCCTCGATCGCGGTGAGGTCCTGCCGGGTCTGGATCAGCTCGGCGTACTGCTTCTGCTGGTCCTTGACCGCGCGCACCGAGTCGTTGGCCTGGTCCAGCGCGGTCTGGGCGGCCATGGTCTGCGTGACCGAGAGGCCGTACCAGGCGCCGAGCAGGCCGACGACGCCGACCATGGCGACGCCGACGACGGCGCGGACCCGGCGGCCCCGGCGACCGGCCAGGATCTCGTCCGGCAGCAGGTTCGCGCTGATGGTCAGCATCCGCAGCGGTTCCTGGGGCGCGATCTGCTGCGCCACGAACTGCGGCTGCTCGTGTGCGGGCATCTGTTCGGTGGTCATCAGGCCGCTCCGAGGGTCAGGCCGATGGAGACGGCCGCGGAGGAGCGGAACCGCTCCAGGTTGTCGTGCTGGCCGTTCTCGACCCCCCGCAGCCGGCTCATCGGGTCCGCGATGACCGTGGCGACCGACAGCTCGTAGGCGAGCAGCTCGGGCAGACCGGGCAGCAGCGAGCCGCCGCCGGACAGCGCCAGTCGCTGCACCTGGGTGGGCCGCTCGCTGGAGCTGAGGTACGTGAACGAGCTGCGGATCTCGCTGATCAGCGGCCGCAGTCCCTCGCGCAGGATCTCGGCGACCTCCGGGCCCTCCTGGGTGCGCAGGCCGACCCAGCACTTGACCGCCTCGGCCTCGGTGGCGCCGATGCCGAGCCGGCCGGCCAGCAGCTCGGTCAGCTCCTGACCGCCGCGCGGCACGGTACGCACGATCAGCGGCTCGCCGTTCGCGTGCACGACCACGCTGGTGGCCTGCGCGCCGATGTCGACGATCGCCTCCACGGTGGTGTCCAGCCAGGAGGAGGAGCGCAGCAGCGCGAACGAGGCCAGGTCGACGCGGTCGACGAAGAGCCCGGCCCGCTCGACCGCGCGCACCGCGGTCAGCACCGCGTCCTTCGGCGCCGCGATGAGCAGGCCGCGGATCGTGTCGCCGGCCGGCTCCTCCAGCGGGTAGAAGTCGAGCAGCGCGCGCTCCACGGCCAGCGGCAGCATGTCGCGCACCTGGAACGGCAGCGACTTCTTCAGCTGGTTGCGGGGCAGCTTCGCGACGGACATCTCGCGCACGACCGCCTGCGGGTTGGTGACGCCGAGCGTGACGTGCCGGCTGCGGAACTTCGTGGTCGTCCACAGCTCCTTGAGGGCGGCGGTGACCGCGGCGTCGTCCCGGACCACGCCGCTGACGACCGCTCCGGCCGGTAGCGGGGCCTGGGCGTAGTTCAGGATGCCCAGGCCTTGCTTGGTGCGGGTGGTCTCGACGGCCCGTACGGACATCGATCCAATGTCCAGGCCGATGAGATTGGTGGCAGCCATCGGGCGTCCTTCCTTGCGGTCGAAACGGTCGGAACTCGGGTGAGGGTGGGTCAGGCGGTGGGGAGCAGCGAGAGATACCAGCCGGCGACGGGGCCGGCTGCGAAGATCGCGAGAAACGCGCCGAGCAGCATGTACGGGCCGAACGGCACCTCGGACTTGCCGGTGGCGCGGCGCGACGCCAGCAGCGCGATCCCGGCCAGGCCGCCGAGCAGGAAGCCGGCGAAGGCGCCGACCAGGACCGCGTCCCAGCCGAGCCAGCCCAGGTAGAGCCCGAGCAGACCGGCGAGCTTGACGTCGCCGAAGCCCATGCCGCCCCGGTAGACGTGGGCGAGTCCGAAGTAGAACAGGTAGAGCATGGCCATCGCGGCGAGCGCGCGCAGCGCGTGCCCCCAGCCGGCGGTCGCCACCGTGGGGGCCAGGAGCACCAGGCCGACGACGTACGAGGGCAGCACGATCGCGTCCGGGAGGCGCTTGACGTCCAGGTCGATGAGCGCCAGCGCGACCGCGATCGCGGCCAGGTAGAGATAGGCGGGCAGCTCCGGCGTCCACCCGAAGCGGGCGGTGATCGCCACGAAGAGCAGCGCGGTGCCGGCCTCGACCAGCGGGTACCGCACGCTGATCGGCGCGGCGCAGCTGTGGCACCGCCCGCGCAGCGCCAGCCAGCCGAGCACCGGCACGTTGTGCCGGGGCCGGATGGCGTCGCCGCAGCTGGGGCAGGCCGAGCCCGGGTGCACCAGCGACTCGCCGCGCGGCACCCGGTAGATCACGACGTTCAGGAACGAGCCGATCGCGAGGCCGAGCACGGCGGCCAGTACCAGCAGCGGAGTCATCATGGCCGTTCCCCTCTCGGTGCGCGGTGTCGGTGAGGCGTGCGGTGAAAAGACAGTGCGGAGATAAGACAGGGCGGAGATAAGACAGGGCGGAGAAAAGGCGGGGCGGTGATGCGCGGGCGGGGCAGCGGCGGGTTGCGCCGCTGCCCCGCCCGAGCCGGGCATTACGGGGTGGTGGGGGTGCCGTTCGCGATGCAGGCGTCCATGGTGGTGGCCGTGGACTCCTTGACCGATCCGCCGTTGGCGTTGTCGTAGACGAAGAACTTCAGGCCGTCCGCGTTCTGGCCGCAGATGACGTAGTTGGTCAGCGTCTTGCGGGCGTACCGGATCGTGTTGCCGTCGGAGATCGTCGACTTCTGCGTGCCGGTGGTGCCGGTCAGCGCCAGGTTGAGGGCGGCCGGCGCGGTCGCGGTCACGTTGTCCGGGTACTTGTTGCCGTTCTCCGTGTAGAACGTCTCCACCGCGGAGATCGCGGCGCGCACGTCGGACTGGGCCGACTTGTTCGACGCGCCCTTGCGGTAGTTCAGGTACACCGGGACGGCGATGGCGACCAGGATGCCGATGATCACGACGACCACCAGCAGCTCGATCAGGGTGAAGCCCTTGTCGCTCTCGGCCCGCTTCTTCTGGGACTTGGCGATGAGGTGCTGCATTGAGTGCCTCCTGTGGCGCTCGGGGGTGAGGGGGAATCGGTCATCCTTGACCGGTGTGGTGCGGGTAACTGCATGGAGTTGCGTGTTTCAGGAGGTGCCGCCGATGTTCTGGTAGACCGTGAACATCGGCAGGTAGAGGCAGACGACCATCGATCCGACCGTGACACCCATGAAGAGCACCATCAGAGGCTCGATCGAGGCGGTGAGGCTTTCGGCCGCCGTGTCGACCTCGCGGTCATAGAAGTCGGCAATCTTGCCGAGCATCTGACTGATTTGGCCGCTCTCTTCGCCGACCTCGATCATTTGTGTGACCATCTGCGGGAAGACGGAGTGCCGGCCCAGCGGCGCGGACATCGGCTGGCCGTCCCGGATCGAGTCCTGGACGTCCTTCATGGCGTGCGCGATCACGGCGTTGCCGGTGGTGGCACCGACCACGTCGAGGGCCTGGAGCATGGGCACGCCCGAGGACAGCAGCGTGCCGAGGTTCCGGGAGAAGCGGCTGATCGCGATCTTCCGCAGCAGGCTGCCGAAGACCGGCAGCCGCAGCTTCGCCCGGTCGAACCAGAGCCGGAACGCGGGACTGCGCCGCAGCCCCTGCCGGACCCCGATGGTGCCGCCGATCACCAGCACCAGCATCAGCGGCCCGGTCCAGGGCAGGCTGTGGCTGGCGTTGACGATGATCTTCGTGGGGAGCGGCAGGTCGCCGCCCAGGTCCCGGAACATCTTCTCGAAGACCGGCACGATGAACTTGAGGACGCCGGCGATCAGGACGAAGCTGAAACCCAACACGATCGCCGGGTACGTCAGCGCGCTCTTGATCTTTCCGCGGAGAACGGCGTCCTTCTCGAAGTTGACCGCGATCCGTTCCAGCGCCTGGTCCATGAAACCACCGGCCTCACCGGCGCGGATCATGGCGATCATCAGCGTGGGAAAGATCCGGTTGTGTTTGCCCATCGCCGCGGAGAGCGCGACACCGGCCGAGACGTCGCTGCGGATGTCGCTGAGCGCCTTGCGCAGCGGTGCCTTGGTCGTCTGCTCCTCCAGCACCGCCAGCGTGCGCAGCAGCGACATGCCGGACGCGGTCAGCGTCGCGAACTGCCGCGAGAAGACGGACAGGTCCTTGAGCGTGACCCGGCCGCTCAGGCCCGGGATGCTCAACTCCTTGTTGAGGCCCTGCCCCGACTCGGCGATGGAGAGCGGCACGATGCCGCGCTGCCGCAGCATCTGCGCGGCCGACGCCTCGTTCGACGCGTCGATCTTGCCCTTGCTGCGCTTGCCGGTGGCGTCGACGCTGCTGTAGTCGAAGGTCTTGGTGGCTGCCATGCGGTCACACCCGTCCGGTGAGGCGGCGCAGTTCCTCGACCGAATGGCAGAGGTCGACGGCCTGCTCGAAGGTGATGATCTGGTGCCGTACCCGCTCGGCCAGGTGCTGGTCGAACGACAACATGCCGTCGGCGCTGCCGGCCTGCATGAACGACGGGATCTGGTGGGTCTTGCCCTCACGGATCAGCGACCGGATGGCCGGCGTCGCCGTCATGATCTCGGTGATGATGGTGCGGCCGGTGCCGTCCGCCCGCGCGCACAGCGCCTGCGTGACCACGCCCTGCAGTGCCATCGACAGCTGCGCGCGGATCTGCTGCTGCTGGTGCGGCGGGAAGATGTCGATGATGCGGTCGATGGTCTGGGTGGCGCTCTGCGTGTGCAGCGTCGCCAGCACCAGGTGACCGGTCTCGGCCGCGGTCAGCGCGGTCTGCGTGGTCTCCAGGTCGCGGAGCTCACCGACCAGGATGATGTCCGGGTCCTGGCGCAGCGCGTGCTTCAGCGCGGTCGAGAAGTCCTTCGTGTCCGCACCCACCTCGCGCTGGTTGACCAGGCTCTTCTTGTGCGGGTGCAGGAACTCGATCGGGTCCTCGATCGTCACGATGTGCGATGAGCGGGTGCGGTTCGCGAGGTCCAGCAGCGCGGCCAGCGTGGTCGTCTTGCCGGAACCGGTCGGGCCGGTGACCAGCACCAGCCCGCGGTGCAGCGACGCGAACCGGCCGACCGCGTCCGGCACGCCGAGCTCGTCCAGCGGCCTGATCCGCTGCGCGATGGCTCGGAAGGCGGCGCCGACCGATCCGCGCTGCTGATACAGGTTGACCCGGAATCGCCCGATATGCGGCACGCTGTACGCGAAGTCCAGCTCGCTGCTGTCCCGGAAGATCTCCCACTGGCTGTCGCTGGTGGCCGCGCGGGCCAGCATCGCAACGTCGATCTGGCTCATCCGCTCGTAGTCGGGCAGGTAGCTGAGCGCACCGTGCACCCGGATCGTCGGCGGGGCGCCGACGGTCAGGTGCAGATCCGAGCCCTGCGCCTCAATCAGCGACTGAAGCATGGCGTCCAGGGAATCCCGGTTGTCATTCCGGTCACCGCCCGCCACCAGGTCGTCGAGCGTCTGCTCTACGATCACCGCGGCTCCTTCGAGGTCGAACGGGGGGCCCGCCTTTCAGCGGGACACCGATGACTTCGGCAGAAGGCCTGCGGACCTTAGACACCGCCGCGTACGATTCGCGGCCCGGATCGCCCTCGGTCGCCGCGCTCCCGGCCCGGCCACCCGCCCGCGGCGTTGCCCGAAAACCGGGAACGAACCCGGACCCCGGCATTCCCGCTCCCGGCGTGGTGCGGCCCGCACGCTCCCGCGGGCAAACCGCGCGGTGTCCTCCGACTCCGCTGGCGCTCCGCTCCGGACGCCGCGACGGAGCCGGTCCCGCCGTTGGTCACCACGATCCGCGACGTCCGCCGCCGCGCACGTCCCGGCCGCGCGGCGGCATCCCCACCACCCCACACCCACACCGGCACCCACACCCGCCGACACCGGCTCCACCGCCGGCACCGCCCCGGCGATGGCACCGCCCCGGCGACGACGTCGCCCAGCGATGGCGTCGGCTTCCGGCGACGGCGTCGGCTTCCGGCGACGGCGTCGGCTTCCGGCTACAGCGTCGGCTTCCGGCTACAGCGTCGGCTTCCGGCTACAGCGTCGGCTTCCGGCTACAGCGTCGGCTTCCGGCGACGGCGTCGGCTTCCGGCGACGGCGTCGGCTTCCGGCTACAGCGTCGGCTTCCGGCTACAGCGTCGGCTTCCGGCTACAGCGTCGGCTTCCGGCGACGGCTTCCGGCGACGGCGTCGCCTTCCGGCGACGGCGTCGCCTTCCGGCGACGGCGTCGGCTTCCGGCGTCGGCTTGCGGCCACGGCTACAGCACCAAATGCCGGAAATATGAGCTTATCCCCGACCGCTTGCGAGAGGCCGCACCGCGTCCCAGACTCCGCTACAGCCCGGTATCCGGTGAGATGATCATTGATCGATACAATCCGGCGGTTTTCTCCGCCGGTTGACCTCGCTTTCGTATCGGTCAATGATCGCTTCGCTTCCCCCGGTCCTCCACCCACGACCCGGCAGCGCGTGCGCCGGTCAGCGTTACCGACTTACAGCGATATTTCGGACAGGAAGTGCCCGGCCGGACAGTATCGGCGCGCCCTCGACCGCCGCGGACACGCGACGGCGGCTGACACGGACGGCGGGTGAGCTAACGCGGACGGCGGCTGACGCGGACAGCAGTTGACGCGGATAGCGGCTGAGCTGACAAGGACAGCGGCTGACACGGACAGCAGCTGACACGGACAGCAGCTGACACGGACAGCAGCTGACACGGACAGCAGCTGACACGGACGGCGCTGTTCGCGCGGGTGGTGGGTTTCGGGGTGGTCAGATGGCGACGCGGAGGACCTCGGAGATGGAGGTCTGGCCGTTGGCGGCCTTGAGGAGGCCGTCGATGCGCAGGTCGAACATGCCCTGGGCCTGGGCCACGGCGTGGATGTCGCTGGCCGGGGCGCGGGCGACCGCGAGCTTCTCGATCTCCTCGGTGACCGGCATGACCTCGTGGACCGCGAGGCGGCCCTTGTAGCCGGTGCCGGCGCAGCTGCGGCAGCCGACCGGCTTCCAGAGCTGGGCGGGCGGGTCCCACTGGTCGAACGGCCAGCGGGCGGCCTCGAGCTCGGCGTCGGGCGGGTAGTACTCGGTCTTGCACCAGTCGCAGAGGCGGCGGGCGAGGCGCTGGGCGAGGACGCAGTCGACGGACGAGCCGACCAGGAACGGTTCGATGCCCATCTCGGTGAGGCGGACGATGGCGCTGGGCGCGTCGTTGGTGTGCAGCGTGGAGAGCACCAGGTGACCGGTGAGCGCGGCCTCGACCGCGAACTGGGCGGTGGTGCCGTCCCGGATCTCACCGATCAGCACCACGTCGGGGTCGGAGCGCAGGATGGCCGGGAGGACCGCGGCGAACGTCAGGCCGGCCTTGATGTTGACCTGGACCTGGTTGATGCCGGGCAGCCGGTACTCCACCGGGTCCTCGACCGTGATGATGTTGACCGTCGGCTTGCTGATCTTCGCGAGCGTGGCGTACAGCGTGGTGGACTTTCCGGAACCGGTCGGGCCGGTGACCAGCAGCATGCCGTGCGGTTTGGCGAACGACGCGGAGAAGCGCTCGTAGTTGTCCTCGGTGAAGCCGAATCCGGCCAGGTCGAGGTTGATGCCGCCGGTGTCGAGCACGCGCAGGACGATCTTCTCGCCCCAGACCGTGGGGAGCGTGGCGGCGCGCAGGTCGACCTTGCGGTTGTTGAGCTGCATCGTGATGCGGCCGTTCTGCGGGATGCGGCGCTCGGTGATGTCGACGTTCGACATGATCTTCAAGCGGGAGATCAGCGCGCTCTGCACGGCCTGCGGCACGGTGTCGACCTCGTGCAGCACGCCGTCGATCCGGTAGCGCACGCGCAGGTCCGTCTCGCTGGGTTCGAGGTGCAGGTCGGACGCGCGGTTCTGGATGGCCTGCTCGATCAGCGAGTTGACGTACCGGACGATCGGCGCGTCCTCGTCGCCCGAGGTGACCGCGGTCATCGAGGACGGCTGCTCCACGCGCAGCGCCTCGGCCATGTCGCCGAGGTCGCTCTCCTCACGCTGCAGCTTCTCGATGATCTTGCGGACCTCGGTGCGCGCGACCACGACCGGGCGGATCACCATGCCGGTGGCGGCGCGCACGTCGTCCAGCGCGACCACGTCGGCCGGGTCGGTGACGCCGACCGTGAGCTCGTTGCCCTCGATCGTGATGCCGATGACCCGGTGCCGCTGGACCAGCGACAGTGGGATCTTCTGCAGCGCCGCCTGCTCGATCGGGTAGCCGACCAGGTCCACGGTCTGGACGCCGTACGCGTCGGCCGCGGCGGCGGTCAGCTCCTGCTCGGTGACGATCTGGTCGTTGATCAGCACCGCGCGCATCGAGCGCCCGCTGCGTTCCGCCTCCTCGGCGGCGTAGTCGACCATCTGCGGGTCGACGCCACGCCGCTTCAGCGCGTCCATCAGCGGACGGAAGGTCTGGTCCATCGGTGCCCTCATCGGCCGCGGACGGCCCTACCTGAGGCGTTTACTCCGCTATGGGGTCAACGTGGCCACTGGGTCGGGAGCGGATCAACGGCACGATCTCGTCCGCCGCGACCGGGCGGGCGAAGAGGTAGCCCTGGCCGTACTCGCAGCCGAGCTCGCGCAGCGTGGACCACTGGTCGGCGGTCTCGATGCCCTCGGCCACGGTCTGCAGCTGCAGCGTGCGGCCGAGCTGCACGACCGCCTCGGCGAGCGTGGCGTCACCGGCGTCCGCGGTGATCCCGTCCACGAACGAACGGTCGATCTTGAGGATGTCGACCGGGAACCGCTTGAGGTAGCTGAGCGAGGAGTACCCGGTGCCGAAGTCGTCGACCGCGAGCCGCACCCCGAGAGCCTTGAGCGCCTCGAGGGTACGGACGGTGGCCTCGGTGTCCTTCATCAGCAACGACTCGGTGATCTCCAGAACGAGCTTGTCGGCCGGTACGCCGGTGCGCTCGATGATCCCCGCGACCTCGGACACCAGGCCGGAGTGCTGGAACTGCCGGGGTGAGAGGTTCACGCTCATCCGCAGCTTCGCGGCCTCCGGGTGGTCGGCGGTCCACGCGGCGAGCTGCCGGCAGGCCTGGTCGAGCACCCAGCGGCCGAGCGGCACGATCAGCCCGGTCGCCTCCGCGAGCGGGATGAACGTGAGCGGCCCGACCAGCCCGTTGACCGGATGGTTCCAGCGGACCAGCGCCTCGAAGCCGATCAGCTCGCGCGCGGGCAGCTCCACGATCGGCTGGTAGTGCACGACGAACTGCTCCTCGAGCAGCGCCCGCTCCAGCGCGGCCCGCTGCTCCGCCTCGGCCAGCACGTCCGCGTGCGTGGCCGGGTCGAACACCGCGTAGCCGTCCCGGCCGGCCGCCTTCGCCGCGTACATCGCCAGGTCCGCGTCGCGCAGCAGCTCGTCGGCCTCGCCGAGGTCGTGCGTGCCCGCCTTGATCACCGAGATGCCGATGCTGGCGGTGCAGATGACGTCGCGGACGCCGAGCGTGACCGGTTCGCGGACCGCGCGGACCAGCCGGTCGGCCAGCTCCGCGGCCTCGAGCTCGGTCAGGTCCTCGATCAGCACCGCGAACTCGTCGCCGCCGAGCCGGGCCAGCGTGTCCGCCGGGCGCAGCTGCGCGGAGAGCCGCTGCGCGATCACCCGCAGCAGCTGGTCGCCGGCGGTGTGCCCGAGACCGTCGTTGACCAGCTTGAAGTCGTCCAGGTCGATCAGCATGAGGGTGATCCGGCCGGACTCACGGTGATGCCGGGCCGCCGCGTGGCTGACCCGGTCGTGGAAGAGCGCGCGGTTCGGCAGCCCGGTCAGCGAGTCCGTGAACGCCTGCCGGGTCAGCTCCGCCTCCATGTACTTGCGGGCGCCGACGTCGCGGATGCTGAGCACGGCGGCCCGCAGGTTCGGGTCGCAGAGCCGGTTGACGCCGATCGCCTCGGTGTAGACCCAGGTGCCGTCGCCGTGCCGCAGCCGCGTCTCGATCCGGCCGGTGTGCTCACGCCCGCCGGCGAACAGCGCGGACATGAACTCGCGCGCCTGCGGCAGGTCCTCCGGGTGCACCATCTGGCCGAGCCGGTCGCCGGTGATCCAGGCCGGGTCGCGGCCGAGCAGCTCGCGCGCGGACGGGCTGGCGTAGGTCACCTCGCCGTCCTCGCCGACCGCCAGCACCAGGTCGGACGCGTTCTGCAGCAGCGCCTCGGTGCGGTCCTCGGCGGCGCGGCGGCGGGTGTCCTGGGCGAGCCGGCCCTGCGCGGTGAGCACGCAGGTCGCGACGACCGAGACCAGCACGGCCACCAGGCCGGCGACCATCGTCGGCTGGGCGTCCGGGTGGCCGTGCGCGAGCGTCAGGAACGCGCCGACGGAGAGCACGCCGAGCCCGGCGATCGCGACCGGTGGGTAGAGCACGGCCGCGGTCACCATGACGACGATCGCGCCGGCCGGGAAGATCGCCAGCGCGGCCTCGTCTCCGCGGGCGAAGACGTAGAGCAGCGGAAGTTCGAGCAGCCACCACAGGAACAGCCACTCCCGGGCGTGCCGCCGGCGGATGATCCGGGCCCAGGGCAGCCAGAGCAGCCCGGCTTGGGCCAGCACCGCCGCGCCGATCACGAGGACCAGCCAGCGGGACGGCTCGGGCCAGTCCAGGAACACCCGCACCGCGCCCACCGTCGAGATCACGATGGCGATCCAGCAGCCCATCCGGATCTGCCGGGTCCAGTGCTCGACCTGGTAGTCGTCGTCGACGGACTCGAACCTCATGGCGCCACGTTCGGCGTACCGTCCCGCGAACTGAGCAGAAACCCAGCGGCAACAAACGGCCCTGAGCTGGGAAAACAGCTCAACATGATCAGGCTCACACCCGGTGGTGCCGAGATTCCAACTAAGGCTGACCTAACCTGGGCGGTCAGACTTACGCGCGATCGAGCGAGGGAAAACCCACCATGGAGGAGCAGCGCCCACTGCGGGTTGCCGTCATCGGCGCCGGTCCGGCCGGCATCTACGCGGCCGACATCCTGTCGAAGAACCACCCGACAGCGACCGTCGACGTCTTTGACCGGCTGCCCACGCCGTACGGCCTGATCCGGTACGGTGTCGCCCCCGACCACCCGCGGATCAAGGAAATCATCAACGCCCTGCACAAGGTGCTGGACAACCCGCGGATCCGGTTCATCGGCAACGTCGACTACGGCGTGGACGTCAAGCTGGAGGAGCTGCGCCCGTTCTACGACGCGCTGATCTTCGCGACCGGCGCGGACAAGGACCGGGTGCTGCACATCCCGGGCGTCGACCTGCCCGGCAGCTTCGGCGCCGCGGACTTCGTCAGCTGGTACGACGGCCACCCGGACGTGCCGCGTGAGTGGCCGCTGACCGCCACCAAGGTCGCCGTGATCGGCGCCGGCAACGTGGCCGTCGACGTCGCCCGGGTGCTCGCCAAGACCGCGGACGAGCTGCTCGAGACGGAGATCCCGGACAACGTCTACCAGGGGCTGCTGGCCAGCCCGGTGACGGACGTGCACCTGTTCTCCCGGCGCGGCCCGGCGCAGGTCAAGTTCACCCCGATGGAGCTGCGCGAGCTGGACCACTCCCCCAACGTCGACGTGATCGTGCACCCCGAGGGCATCGAGTTCGACGAGGGCAGCCTCGAGGAGATGCGCAAGACCCGGCACGTCAAGATGTGCGTGGACATCCTGCAGAACTGGGCGATGCGCGACCCGCGGGAGGACCGCAAGCGCCGCCTGCACCTGCACTTCCTGCAGGCGCCGGCCGAGATCCTCGGCGACCCGGAGACCGGCGTCACCGGGCTGCGGACCGAGACGCAGGAGCTGACCGGCGACGGCAACGTGCGCGGCACCGGCGAGTTCACCGACTGGGACGTGCAGGCGGTCTACCGGGCCATCGGCTACCTCAGCCGGCCGCTCGCCGACCTGCCGTTCGACACCCGCAACGGAACGGTGCCGCACGACGCGGGCCGGGTGCTGGACATCGACGGCAACCACATCCCCGGCGTGTACGTCACCGGCTGGATCAAGCGCGGCCCGGTCGGCCTGATCGGTCACACCAAGGGCGACGCGAACGAGACCGTCCAGAGTCTGCTCGCGGACGAGCTGCCGGAGGCGACCCAGCGCGACGCGGACGCGGTCGTGGAGTACCTGTCCCGCAAGGGCGTCCGGCACACCAGCTGGGCCGGCTGGCAGCTGCTGGACGCGCACGAGATCGGCCTTGGCGAGCCGCACGGCCGCAAGCGGATCAAGGTCGTCCCGCGCGAGGAGATGATCACCCTCAGCGGTCACTGACCCCCGCTCCCGATCGAGGCGTCCGCCGAGCCGTTCCCGCGGCCCGGCGGACGCCTCGACCATGTCCGGAGGGGTTCACGTCAGGGCTGGTCGGCCATGACGAAATCGAAGTCGCCGTCCTCCGTCATCGTCGCGTCCAGCGCCTTGTCGTCCAGCGCCCGGAGCGCCACCGGGCAGAGGAACAGGTACGCGCCACCCGCCTCCAGCACCGTGTCACCCTGGGTCGGCCGCGGCGACAGCCCGACGGTCAACTCGCCCGCCCGCGGGTCGGCCGCGATCCGCAACCCGGCGCCGGCCGGCGCCCGCTCCCGCTCCGCGAGCCGGCGGATCACCTCCGCCGCGTTCCCGGTCACCATGAACATCGCTGTACTCCACTCCTCGGTTTCGGGGTCCGAGGAGACAACGCACGGGACCGGGCCGGGGTCACCCGGCCCGCCGGCCCGGCGTCCCCGCACCGGACCGGCCGGCGTCCACCACGCCCGGACCGGCGGGCTGTTCACCACGCCGGGACCGGCGGGCTGTTCACCACGCCCGGACCCGGCAGGGTGTTCACCACGCCCGGACGGGCGGGCTGTTCACCACGCCGGGACCGGCAGGGTGTTCACCACGCCGGGACCGGCAGGGAGGAGCGCCAGCGACGACCGGTGCCCGCGGGAGCATGCGGACGGTGCCCCCGCCGGAAGCGGGACGATGATCCGGATCTTCGGTCGTCACGGCCGGACGAACGCGTTGACGAACGCCGGGCTGCCGATCACCCCGTCGACGAAGAGGCCGCCCAGCCGCGGGCCGCGCACCGTGCAGGTCAGCTCGACGTAGAGCGGCACCGCCGGCGCGTACTCCCGCATGATCCTCTCGTCCAGGGCCGCCCACTCCGCGCCCTGCGCGTCCAGCGGCATGGCGAGGATCCGGTCGAACTCGGCGTCCAGCGGGCGGGCGTCCAGATAGGACGTCCCGTTGTTGCCGCCGGTCGCCTTGATCCCCCGGCCGTCGTAGAGCGCCGGCAGGACCGCGGCGCCGCTCGGCCAGTCCGGCGCCCAGTGGTCCGGGTAGAGGTCCCACGGGTTGTCCGGCCGTTTGATGTCGGCCAGGAAGTCGTCGGCCGGGACCGCCTTGGTGAGGATGCGGAAGCCCGCCCGCCGGAGGCTGTTGGCCAGCACGGTGCCCAGGATCTGACCCTCCGCGTCGTCCGGGTGGGCCAGGACCAGCTCCGGCATGCCCGCGGCCGGGGACGCCGGGCCCGGGTACGCGTCGTAGTCGCGCCAGCCGATCGTGCTCGGTGCCAGCAGCGTGGTGACCGGGCGCGCGACGGAGGCGCCGCCGACCGCCTTGACCAGGTCCTCCCGGTCGATGGCCGCGTTCAGCGCGCGGCGGACCGCCAGGTCGGTGACCCGCCGGGTGTTGATGTTCAGCACGCTGTGCCGGGGCGTCGGCGAGCGCAGCAGGCCGTCGCCGGTCACCTTCGAGATGAGCGACGGAGGCACCCCGTCGAACGAGACCGCGGCCGCGTCCGCGCCCTGGGCGGCGAGGATGCGGTTGGTCTGGGTGACCGGGTCGGCGCCGAACGACAGCGTGAACCGGTCCGGGTAGGCGTGCCGGACCGCGTCCGTGGCCGGGTCCCACTGCGGGTTGCGGACCAGCCGGAGCTCGGTGTCGCCGGTGCGGCCCTCGATCAGGTACGGGCCGGTCGCGATCGGCTTCTTGTCGTAGTCGAGGCCGGTGTCCGCCGCGGCCGGCACCGGCGCGGTGGCCGGCAGCGCGGCGGCGAACGGCAGGTCGCAGTGCGGCTTCGGGAAGCTCAGCCGCAGCGTCCGGTCGTCCGGCACCTCGACGCCGGGCGGCAGCGCGGTCCGGTCCGCCGCGAAGTCGTAGACCGTGTCGAACTGCGGGGTGTCCGCCAGCCACTCCTGCAGGTACGTGGGGCCGCCGCTGAGCGTCAGGTCGAACGAGCGGGCGATGCCGTACGCGACGTCCCGCGCGGTGACCGGGGCACCGGTCTCGAACCGCACGTTCTCCTTGATCCGGAACTCCCAGGTGCGGCAGTCGCCGCGCACGTCCGTGCCGGGCGTCTCCGCGAGGTCGCCGACGAGCGTGAGCGTACCGTTGCCGTCGTCCGCGTAGGTGGTGAGCCGCCGGGCGTACAGCTGGGAGATGCTCAGGCCCATGAACGCGGAGATGCGCTGCGGGTCCAGCCGGGCCAGCGTGGTCTCCCGGAAGATGGTGACGGTGCCGCCGGGCGTCGCGCCGGGCACCTCGGGGGCCGGGCCGCGGGACGCGGCCGGGTCGGTGGCGATAACTCCGGTGTTCTGCCGGATGTCCCCGTCCGGCGGCGTGCCACCGTCGCGGGGGTTGTCGGTGCAGGCCGCACAGGCCGCCAGGACCAGTGCGAGGGTCACCGCTCTCCTCATCGATCTCCTATCTGCGCAAACGGGGGTCGATCGCGGCCTGCAGGCCGTCCACGACGGTGTTGGCACCGATCACGAACACGGCGCCGAGCAGCACGGCGCCGAGCACGACCGGCAGGTCGTCCGTGCGTACTGCCTCGATCACGGTCCGGCCCAGCCCGTTCAGGCCGAACGTGATCTCCGTGATGACGGTGCCGCCGAGCGCGGCACCGACATCGAGCGCGGCCAGCGTGGCCAGTGGGCCGGCCGACGCGCGCAGTGCGTGCCGGCCGACGACCGCGCGCGTGGTCAGGCCCTTGGCCTCGGCGGTGCGCACGAAGTCGGTGCTGAGCGCGTCGCCGACCTGGGCGCGGGCCAACCGGGTGTAACCGGGCGCGAGCATCGCACCGAGCGTCACCCAGGGCAGCAGCAGACCGGACGCCCATTGTGCCGGGTCCGCGCTCGGGGCGGTCCAGCCGGGTGGTGGCAGCGTCGCGGTGCCGTACACCAGGATCAGCAGCAGCACGGCGCCGACCAGGTAGAGCGGCAGCGCGAGCCCGGCCAGCGAGAGCGCGCCGACCAGCCGGTCCACGGCGGAGCGGGGACGGGCCGCCGCGACCGTGCCCAGCAGCACGCCGGACGACACCCACAGCACCGCGGCGGGCAGCACCACGCTTGCGGTCACCGGCAGCGCGCGGGCCAGCATCGCACCGACCGGCTCGCCGGTGACGTAGGACCGGCCGAGGCACGGTGCCGGGCAGCCCTCCTCGCCGGTGACCAACTTCCGCGCGAACGTCAGGTACTGCACGGGCACCGGATCGGCCAGTCCCCACTCCTCACGGATGCGCTCCAGCCGCGCGGTGTCGCAGTTCTTCTGGCACATCGCGGCGGCCGGGTCGCGCGGCACCGCGAACAGCAGCAGGAACGCCAGCACGCTCACGCCCGCCAGGGTGAGCAGTCCGAGCAGGCAGCGGCGCAGCAGCCGGCGGATCACCGGCCCGGTCCCGGGTCGAAGGCCCGCCGCACCGACTCGCCCAGCGCCGTGAAGACGAACACCATGGCGATCAGCGCGATGCCCGGGAACAGCACGTACGCCGGATCGGTCTGCAGGTAGCCGAGACTGCGCTGGATCGTCCGGCCGAGGTCCGGCGTGGGCTCCAGCACGCCCAGCCCGAGGAAGCTCAGCGCCGCGCCCGCGGACATGAACATCGGCAGCAGCAGCGACGCGCCGGCCACGATCGGCGGGCCGAGATGCGGCAGCACCTCGCGGCGCAGGATCCGGCCGGGGCGGGCGCCGAGCGAGACCGCCGCGGTCACGAAGTCCCGCTCGCGCAGCGCCCGGACCTGGGTGCGGACCATCCGGGCCACGCCGGTCCAGCCGAACGCCGCGAACAGGCCGATCAGCGTGACCATCCGGAACCAGCCCGGCACCGCGTCGCGCGGCCCGTAGAACGCCAGCTCCAGCGGCCGGATCACGGCGATCGCGCAGAGCAGCAGCGGCAGCGCGATCGCCACGTCGGTGATCCAGGTGAGCAGCGCGTCGACCCAGCCGCCGATCAGGCCGGCCAGCCCGCCGATCACGGTGCCCAGCACCGTGGCCAGCAGCACGGCCGGCGCGACGACCACCAGCGACGTACGCACGCCGTAGATGATCTGGATCAGCAGGTCGCGGCCGATCCCCGGCTCCAGCCCGAGCCAGTGCACAGTGGACACGCCGCCGGCGATGCCGTACGGCATGCCGAACGCGTCGAGATCGTCCGCGAACGTGTCCTGCGGTCCGGTGCCGTAGAGCGCGGCGATCAGCGGGGCCGCGGCCGCGAGCACGGTGAGCAGCAGGGCACCGGCACCGGCGACCAGGACGGACCGGAATCGCCGGAGCCGAAACGACATGCCTGCCATCAAATCGACCTGGATCGTGCAAATCAAGTCCGTATTTCGATCCTGCTCGAACGTCCATGGCCCGCTGGTCCGGCTGCCATCACTCTAGGTGCGGGACGGCGGCTGACGGGGGGTCGCCGTCCCCTTTAAACTTCAGGAGTACCGCGTTGCCGCGCAATCGGCAGCGCCCCGCCGACCCTTGTGTGGACACTCGGACAATGGGCACACTGTCGATCCACTTCACTTCCGAGGACGTGGCGCGCACCCGCGTCGCCCGGCGTCCCGATCCGCTGTGGGAGATCGTGTGCAGCCTGCACCGGCTGCAGACCCGGCGTGGCTACGCCGCATACGAGGGCTGGCACCGTCAGGTGCGCCTCGACCTGGGCCGGCACAACATGACCGGCCTGCTCCGCAGCACGCTGCTGCCGATCTCACCGCTCGGCCGGTACTTCCCGGACTTCCTCACCCCGGGCGACGTCACCACGCTCGACCAGGGCATCGACATGCTGCAGCACACCGATGCCGCCCGGGTCAGCGAGGAGATCCGGATGATCCCGGACCCGGCCGGTGCCGACGTCTGGCTCGACGACCTCGCCTCCGGCCGCCCGCAGGCCATGCACGCGCTCGGCGACGGCATGCGCCGCTACTTCGAGGTCGCGATCGCGCCGTACTGGACCGAGATCTCCGGCGCCGTCGCGGACGACCGTGCGCTGCGCGGCACCATGATGCTCGACCACGGCGCCGGCCACCTCCTCGACGACCTCGGCCCGCGCTGCGAGTGGAACGCGCCGGTCCTCCAGATCCACGGCTACCCGATGGACCGCGACATGCACCTCGACGGCCGCGGCCTGCTGCTCGTGCCGTCGTACTTCTGCTGGCAGGACCCGATCGCGCTGGCCAACCCGGAACTGCCGCCGATGCTCGTCTACCCCGCCCACCGCCAGCGTGAGGCCGCCGCCGTCGGCACCCCGGACGGGAGCCGGCGCCTGGGCCCGCTGATCGGCGCCACGCGCCTGGAGGTCCTCCGCGCGGTCTCGGTGGCGGCGACCACCGGCGAGATATCCCGCCGGGTCGGCATATCGCCGGCCACCGCCAGCCACCACGCAACGGTCCTGCGCGAAGCGGGCCTGATCACCAGCCGACGGCACGCGAACCTGGTGCTGCACCAGATGACGGCGATCGGGCGGGCGCTGCTGGAGGAGTCGGTCTAGGGGTTTCGACCGACAAATCACACCCTGAGCCGATAATCAGCCCTTATCGGTGTTTCGACGGGCCGTAAACAGTAATGAGTGTCGTCGCCATGGAGAATGTGCGGCGGCCGGTCACTTTGGTCTTTCACGCGTACCACGCGGAAAGGCCCGGCCCTCGAAGGACCGGGCCTTTCCGTGACGCATCAGGGCGAGAACTCCCACACCAGCGCGAGATAGGAACCGAACCAGGCGGAGAGCGCGGTCAGCGCCGCGATCACCACGGCCAGTTGCGGGATCCGCGCCCGGGCCAGCGCGTACGCCACCGGGATCAGCAGCGGGAACGCCGGGACCAGCAGGCGGGACTTGGAGTGGTAGTACCCCTCCCCGCCCAGCGCCAGGGCCAGCACCAGGGCCGCGTAGACCAGCAGCGGCCAGGGCAGCCGCTCGGTGATGCCCAGGAACAGCAGCAGCACCGCGACCGCGAGGACCGCGGTGGCCATGTACAGCGCGAGCGGCTGCGCGTCCGTCAGGATCGCCTTCAGGGTCCGCAGCGTGTAGACGCCGCCGTCGAACGCCATGCCCCAGGCGTCACCCTGCACCCGGAAGTAGCCGTCGGCCTGGCCGAGCCGGAGACCGACCCAGCCGATGAAGCTCAGCATGCCGAGCGGCGACAGCGCACCGGCCAGCCACGGGCGCCAGCCGCCGCCGGTGAAGCGGCCACGGTTGTGGATGACGGCGAAGAGGGCCGCCAGCCCGACCGCGACCGCGAGGGCGCCACCGGTGGGACGGGTCAGGCCGGCGAGGACGCACAGCAGGCCGGCGGTCAGCCACCGGTGCCGCAGCAGCGCCCACAGTGACCACGCGGCGAGCGCCGTGAACAGGGTCTCGCTGTAGCCCATGGACTGGACCAGCGCGTGCGGCAGGACGGCCCAGACCGCGGCCAGCGCGATGCCGGTGCGGCGGTCGCGCAGGTGCAGGCCGATCGCGGCGAGACCGGCGGCGGCGAACAGGCCCGCGATCCAGGAGACGAGCACGCCACTGATCGCGGCGCCGCCCGGCAGCACCGGGTTGAACAGCGCGATCAGGGCCGGGAAGAGCGGGAAGAAGGCGAGGTTGGTGCTGGCGAGCGTGCCGTCCGCCTTGACCGGGATCGCCTCGTCGTAGCCGCCGGTGGCGATGCCGACGTACCAGGTGGCGTCGAAGTCGGTCAGCGCGGCGGTGAGCGGCGTTCCGGCCAGCCGCGCGAAGACGGCCAGCGCGGCGAGACAGATCAGCCGCAGCACCAGGTACGCCAGGACGGCCGGGCCGAGGTCGGCCAGCCACCGCCGGGCCCGGGACCGGGCGTCCGTGGGCCGGGCGGTCCCGGCCTCCGCGACCGCGGCCGGCGCGGCGGCCCGCGATCGGGCCGTGTCCGGCGACGGCCGGGCACCCGGCGTCGCGTCCGACGACGGCTGCGCGTCCGGGGCCGCGGCGGGCCGCGTGCTCGGCGCGGCGTCCGACGACGGCTGCGCGTCCAGCGCGGCGGAGGACGGCGTCGCGGAGGACGGCGTCGCGGCGTCGGATATGGACGGGGCGTCCGGGGCGGGCTTCGAGGGGGTGGTCATCGGGTGCCGCCCGCGGTGGCGAGGACCCGGCGGTAGACGTCGACCAGCGTGGCCGTGACCGCGTCCGGGGCGAGGCGGCGCAGCCGTTCGCGGCCGTCCGCGCGGGTGCGGGCCTCGAGGATCGGCGCGAGCGCGGCCGCGAGGTTCGCCACCAGCTCATCGGTCGCCGCGGCGGTCCCCCACGGGTCCGGGAACGGCACGATCGCGGACGGGCTGACGCCGTCCAGGATCTCCGGGGTGTCGCCGACGTCGACCGTGACCACGGGAACGCCCATCACGGCGGCCTCCTTGACCACCAGCGGGCCGCTCTCCGTGCCGCGGCGGGACGTGAGCAGCAGCGCGTCCGAGGCGGCGAATTTGCGGACCACGGCGTCGCGTTCCTGGCCGGCCTCGGCGAGGACGAGTTCGCGGATCGGCGCGCCGGTGGCGGAGAGCTTGTCGAGGACGGCGCGGAACACGTCGTACCCCTTGACCTGGTTCTCCGGCAGGCCGCCGAAGAGCACGACCTGGTCGCCGGGCGCGATGCCGAACGAGGCGCGGATCCGCTCCCGGTCGTCGTCGGTGGCGGGCGGCGTGAACAGGTCGAAGTCGACCGCGTTCGGCACGACGAAGCCGTCTGGATCGCCGGCCGCGGCCGCGAGACGCCGGGACGGGTAGATCGTGGCCGCGACCGTGCCGGTGGTGGCCCGGGTGATGCGGCGCTGCCAGGGCTCGTTGACGTCACTGCCGTACAGCGAGAGGACCCTGGGGGTGCCCTTGATCAGCCGGGAGGCGAGCGCGGTCAGTCCGTAGTGGACGTGCACCAGGTCGTATCCGCCGGCGGCGGCGCGGGCGCGGACGCGCGGGGCCGCGGTCAGGTAGTCGGACTTGCCGCGCTGCTGCGCGACGACCTCGACGTCGACGTGGTGGCCGGCCGCGCGCAGCGACTCGACCTGGTCACGGACGAAGACGCCACGGAACCCGCCGGGGGACGGCCACAGGTTGGTGACCGCCAGGATGCGAAGCGACGGCGGGGGGTCCGCAGACCCGCCCGCCGTCGCGAAGGACTCGGACATCAGTTCCCGTCGAAGTACGAGCGGACCGCGGCAATGACCTCGTCGCGCTGCGCGTCCGTCAGCTCCGGGTAGATCGGCAGCGACACGCAGGTCGACTCGAACGCCTCGGTGTTCGGCAGGTCGCCCCGCTTGCCGCCGAGGTACGCGAACGCCGGCTGCAGGTGCAGCGGCAGCGGGAAGTGGATGCCCGCGCCGATCCCGGCCGCCTTGAGGTGCGCGAGCAGCGCGTCCCGGTCGGCGGTGTGGATCACGAAGTGGTGGTAGACGCCGCGACGGCCCGGGGCCTCGGTGACGAACCGCAGGTCGCCGACGCCCTCGAGGCCGGCCCGGTACCCGGCGGCGATCTCGCGGCGGCGGTCGTTGTCCGCGTCCAGCGTGGTCAGCTTGACGCTCAGGATCGCGGCCTGCAGCGTGTCGAGGCGGTGCGCGTAGCCGACGATGTCGTGCTCGTACTTGCTGAGGCGGCCGTGGTCGCGCAGCTTCTTGAGCTTCTGGGCCAGCTCCGGGTCGTTCGTGGTGAGCGCGCCCGCGTCACCGAACGCGCCGAGGTTCTTGCCCGGGTAGAACGAGAAGCAGGAGATCGCACCGTACGCACCGGCGCGCACCACGGAGCCGTCGGCCAGCGTGACCGAGGAGCCGTGCGCCTGGGCCGCGTCCTCGATGATCGGGACGCCCGCCTCCTCCGCGATCGCGCCGATCGCGGCGAGGTCGACCGGCTGGCCGTGGATGTGCACCGGAATGACGGCCTTGACGTCGCCGGGGGCGAGCGCGGCCTTCAGCGCGGCCGGGTCCATGCAGCCGGTCTCCGGCTCGATGTCCACGAAGCGCGGGGTGGCGCCGAGCCAGGCGACCGGCTCCGCGGTGGCGATGAACGTGTGCGCGGGGACCGCGACCACGTCGCCGGGGCCGACCTCGAGCGCGGCCATCGCGAGGTGCAGCGCGGCGGTGCCGGAGCCGACGCCGATCGCGAAGCGGGCGCCGCAGAACGTGGCGAACGCCTCCTCGAACTCGACGAGCTCCTTGCCACCGATGAACCGGGTGTTCGTGATGACCTCGGCCATCGCGGCGTCGATGCCGGCCTTGTGGCGCTCGTACGACGCCTTGAGGTCTACGAGGGGAATCGTCATGCGCTCGCTCCGATGGACTCGACGGGTGGGTAGGGACGGTGATCCAGACCGGCCGGGCAGGTCAGCTCGTCCGTGGTCTTGGTCTGACGGCCGGGGTTGCCGACCACCACGGCGCCGGGCGCGACGTCACGCGTGACGACCGTGCCCGAGCCGATGATGGCGCCCGCCCCGATCCGCACACCCGGCAGGATCGTGGCGTTCGCGCCGATCTTGGCGCCGCGCTCGATGTGCACGCCCTTCATGCAGGTCGAGACGGAAGGGCAGCGCGGGAACGGCGCATTGGTGAGCGTGACGCGCGGGCCGATCCACGCGTCCTCCTCGATCACCGAGAACTCCGGGATGAAGCACTGCGAGTGGATCCGCACCCGGTCGCCGAGCGTCACGTGGTGCTCGACGACCGACAGCGAGCCGATCGACACGTTCTCGCCGATCGTGTTCGACTCGCGGACCAGCGCGTGGTGGCCGGTGGCGAACCGCGGCCCGATCGTGTTGCCCGCGTAGAGCACGGTGTGCGTGCGCAGCGTCGCGCCGTCGCCGATCACCGTCTTCTCGTCGGTGGGACCGGAGCGGCCGATGACGCAGAACTCCTCGACCACGCTCCCGTCCCCCAGCGTGACGCCGTCGGCGACGACGGACAGCGGGCTGATCACGGTGCTCATCAGCTGGCCGGCCGGTGCGTGTTGACCCCGATCTGGTCGCCGCCCTTGCGCAGCGACTCCTCGACGGCCTCCAGGACGGCGACGACCTCGACGCCGTTCCACCCGTCGGTGCGCGGGCGGGCACCGTTGTCGACGCACTCCAGGAAGTGCTTGAGCTCCGCGCCGAGCGGCTCGGCCATCGGCAGGCTCGGCACGCGCATGGCACCGTCGCGCAGCTTGTACTGCCAGGCACCGTACGCGTCCGGGTCGAGCCGGTCCGCGCCCTTGTCGTACACCCGGAGCTTGGTCTCGGAGTCGACGTCGTCGAAGACCATCATCTGCTGCGAGCCGACGACCGTGGTCTTGCGGGTCTTGGACGGGTCCAGCCAGCTGACGTGCATGTGGGCGAGCACGCCGCCCGGGTAGCCGACCGTCACGAACACGACGTCCTCGACGTTCTCGTTCAGGTAGCGGGCGCCGCGCGCGGAGACCCACTCCGCGCCCTTGCCGACCAGGAAGTTCGCGATCGAGACGTCGTGCGGGCCGATCGACGTGAACGCGTTCACGTCGCTCTGGATCCGGCCCAGGTTGAGGCGCTGGGAGTGCAGGTAGAGCAGGTCACCGATCTCGCCGGCGTCGATGATCTTCTTCATCTCCAGCACGGCCGGGACGTACTCGAAGACGTGCCCGACCATCAGCACCCGGCCGGCCCGGTCGGCCTGGGTGGCCAGCGAGGCCGCGTCCTCGGTGCTGAGCGCCAGCGGCTTCTCCACCATGACGTGCTTGCCGGCGTCCAGCAGGCGCCGGGTCAGCGGCGTGTGCGTGGCGGCCGGCGTGGCCACGATCGCGGCGGTCACCTCGGGGTCGTCGAGCACGATGTCGAGATCGCTGACGACCTTCACCTGCGGGTAGAGCGCCTGGGCGCGCGCGGCGCGCTCAGGCGACAGCTCCACCAGGTAACGCCAGCGGGAACCGGCATGGTTCTGCAGGTTGCGGGCCAGGTTCGGCCCCCAGTACCCGAAACCGATCAGCGCGACTCCACTCATGGTCGCCCCCTAAACTTCCTCGTCGGTACGGCGAGCGGTCGGCTCGTCGGCGGGTGCGGCGGTCTCGGCGGCGGCGACCGGGGTCCGGGCGCCGGCGCGGGACAGCATCACCCAGGAGATGCCCAGCACGGAGAAGAGCATCGCCGGGAAGACCGGGTCCTCGAGGGACGGCGCCAGCGCCGCGACCAGGACCGCGAAGACGAGCACCGCGATGCCCCACAGCGTGGTCGGGCCGGCCCGGTTCTCCTTCCAGCGCTCCTTCCGGTCGGCCCAGGAACTGCGCAGCAGCGGCCAGGCCAGGAAGAACAGCCAGGTCAGGTAGGCGAGGACGCCGAGCGTACCGGTCTCCACCAGCAGGTGCAGCCAGAACGAGTCGACCTGCTTCTCGTTGGAGCCGTAGAGCTCGAAGCCGTTCGGGCCGAAGCGGGTGTCCTTGAACCACTCCGGGTCCGCGGTGTAGGCCGCGATGCCGCCGAACTGGCCGATGCCGTACCCCAGGATGGGCTGCTTGAAGAAGAGCTTGACGCCCTGCTGCGCGTAGAGCACCCGGACCTCGCGCTGCGGGATGCTGTTCTCCTCCTCGCAGCCGGCGTTGCCCTGGACGCAGAAGCCGTCCTGCTCGGCGCCGCTGGGCAGCGAGAGCGCGCTGGTCACGCCGGCCAGGCGGCGGGCCAGCTCGGTGCGGTTCTCCGGGGAGATGACGACCTGGCCGACCGCGAACATCAGCACCATCGCGGTGGCGACCGCGATCACCACGTACTTGCCGCGGCGGAGGATCGCGAGCACGATCGCGGCGCCGAGGAAGCCGAGCGCGGACTCGCGGGACTGGGTGGCGGAGCCGGCCAGCGCGATGAAGCCGAACAGCAGCCACAGCTTCCAGCCGACGTTCTTCCGCACGATGAACCAGCAGAGCAGGCCGAGCAGGGCGAGCGTGAGGAAGTGGCCGAGGTGGTTCGGGTGGTCCATGAGCGCGTGCGCCCGGTTGATCCGGGCCCAGGTCATGTTGTTCCAGCCGACCATCTGGTACGCCTGGTAGCCGGCGAGCGTCTGCCAGATCGCGAGGATCGAGTTGAGGACGACGAGCACGCCGACCGGGATCAGCGCCCAGCGGATGTGCTTCTGCGAGGGGAACGCCACCCGCCACGCGTAGAACACGATCACGCCGCGCAGGTAGACGTAGCCGGCCTGGGCGATCAGCGAGATCTCGGAGCCGTTGACCAGGCCCGCGAGGATCAGCACCACGCCCAGCACGGCGAGCGCGATGTCGGCCTTGGTGGTGAACTCACGCCACCGCCGCCACTCGAGCGCGAGGACCAGTGCGCTGATCGCGAGCAGGGACAGGTAGATGGCGTTCTTGAACGCCTTGGGCCAGGTCGGCAGGTCTTCGACGACCCGGTTCTGGGCGTCGATCGTGGTGCTGCTGAACAGCACCTGGATCCACGCCTCGATCACGACCTCGACGAGGAGGAGGGACAGCAGGACGAGCAGGACTCCGGACAGCCAGCGGGGAATCAGACGTCGCGCCGTCGGCGCCGCATCATCCCGCTCGGCGTCACGCGCGAGGACCATCGAAGACAACCTGAACTCTTCCCGCCGCCACCGAGCCGGTGGCGGTCATTGTCGGCCCCGTGAGGGCCGAGCGCCGTCGGACAAGGACAGTGGCGGCGACCATGGACCGCACCGGTCCATGGAGCGGTCTCCGGCCACATTTACGGTTCGCGGACGACGGTGTGGGACCACCGTCCGCCGAAAGGCTACCTTTCACGCTGTGTCACCGCTACCCGGGGTGGCGGGCCTGGCGCGACCGTCGCGCCAGAGTCTCCGCAGGTCTCCGACCAGCACCGACGCCGCGATCAAAGCGCCTAGCAGGGCGGCCGTGACGTCGAGCAGGACCCCCGCGTCGAGGTGGTCCAGCACGGCCGCGAGAACAAGTGCCGACCCGACTACGCTGAGTGCACGAAGGACCGGGCCGAACCAGGACATCCGGAGCAGTCGCCACGCCGTGATCAGCGGGACGCCGGCCGTGATCGCGGTGCCCAGCACGTAGCCGGCCGCCACGCCGACCGCGCCGAACGCGGGGGTCAGCAGCGCCACCGCCAGCAGGCCGGTGCTGGCGCCGGCCACCGCGGCCAGTGTCGGAACCCGGACGTGCTCGCCGCTGGACAGCGAGTTCACGGCCGCGACCGGGATGACCGCGAGGTACGTACCGGCCAGGATCAGGCGCAGGATCGGCGCGCCGTCGGCGAACTCGCCGCCGCCGTAGACCGCCAGCACCTCCGGCGCCAGCAGGATCGCGCCGACGAACAGCGGCGCGAGCGCGGCCAGCAGCGCGCGGGTGGACAGGTCGGCCTGCGTGCGCACGGCCTCGGCGTCCCCGGCGCCGTGCGCCCGGGCCATCGCCGGGAACAGCACCATGCCGAGCGCGCGGGGCAGGAAGTAGAACGGCGCGACCAGCGTGACCGAGGCGGTGAAGTAGGCGACCACGCCGGCCGTGGCGACCCAGCCGGCCAGCAGCTGGGTGCTCTGCAGGAAGCCGCTCGCGCAGACCGTGCCGACGCAGGCGAGCCCGATGTAGACCCAGATCTCGCGGGTGTCCGGCGCGCCGGTGCGCGGCTCGCGGCGGATCCCGGCCCGGGTCGCGCGCAGCCGCACCCAGCCGGCCAGGCCGAACAGGCCGTAGCCGAGCGCCAGCGGCAGGATGTAGAGCGGCACGCCGGTCAGCACCACCAGCACGGTCGCGCCGATGGCGATCACCGACGAGGCCAACTCCAGCTTCGCGTAGTGGGCGACCTCGCCGAACGCGTAGAGCGTGGCCTTCTGCACGGTGTACGCGCAGAACGTCACGCACAGCAGCACCACCTGGACCACGTCGACCGGGTCCAGGTCGTAGACGAGCCAGGCGAACGCGCCCGCGCCCGCGCCGAGCACCACGGCCGCGACCAGGCCGAGCCGGGAGAGCATGCGGTCGACCGCGGCGACCGCGCCGACGTCCCCCCGGCCCTGCTGGAACGGGATGAACCGGGACGCGGCGCTGGCCAGGCCGGCCGGCAGCAGCAGGCTGGCGATCGTGCTGACCGCGACCAGCGAGCCGACCAGGCCGTAGACCTCCTGGTCGGTCGCCCGGGCGACCAGCGCGCCGTGGACCAGCCGGGTCAGGCCCAGCGCGACGAGCGCGGCGAGGCTGGCCACCCCGCTGCGCGCCATGCCGGGTGCGGCGGCCGGGCGCTCCGTCACCGTCGTCTGCTCAACCACGGTTCTTCCGGGCCGCGAGCCGGTCGATCACGCTGAAGTAGATCTCCTTCTGCGCGCTCCAGCGCAGGCCCTCCATCACCTTCGCGGCGCGGGCGGCCTGCTCCAGGGCCCGGTCCGGGTCCTTGGCCAGCGCGATCATGGCCTCCCGCAGCGTGTCCGGCGTGGCCGGGTCGACGTAGGTGACCGAGTCGTCCGGGAAGTACCGCTCGATGACCGGGTTCCGGAACGTCACGCACGGGACGCCGAGCGCGGAGTACTCCAGCAGCTTGGTGGGGAGCACGCCCTCGGTCCACTGGTCCAGCATGCTGGGGACCAGGCCGATGTGCACGTCCGTCAGCTCGCCGACGATCTCGGTCATCGAGTAGAGCCGGGTCGGCAGGTCGACCGCGTCCTCCAGGCCGAGCTCGCGCGCGGTGGCCGCGACCTCGTCGATGCCGTCGCCGCCACCCCGTATCTGCACGCGCGCGCCGGGCAGCGCCTCGCGGACGCCCTTGAGCGCCTTGACCACGTTGACCAGGCCGTGCCGCGGCGCGATCAGGCCGTGGTAGCTGAACACGATCTCGCCGTCCGGGTCCCACCGGCGCGGCTCCGGACGCGGCGCGAACAGGCGCTCGTCGGGGCAGTTCATCACCACCGACACCGGCTTCTTCGTGTCCGCGCGGACCAGGTCCGCGTACGGCTCGTGCACGGTCATGACCTCGGTGGCGAAGCGCAGCGCGGCGCGCTCGGAGAGGCGCACCCCGGACATGATCGCGCTCTTGCCCTCGAACTTCGCCGCGAACAGCTTGCTGGTCAGGTCGTGCACGTCGAGCAGCAGCGGCACGCCGGCCAGCCGCTGCGCGATGCCCGCGAAGACCAGCGCCTCCGGCATCGAGTGCGCCTGGAGCACGTCGAAGCGCCGGGGGTGGCGGGTGAGCCAGGCGGTCGCGCGGGCGCCGAACGAGCCGTAGAGGCCGAGGTACGCCTTGGCGGAGGAGCCACGGTACTTCTTCACCGGCAGGTGGATCACCCGGACGCCCTCGACCACGTCCTCGCGGGGCCGGCCCTCCGCCTCCAGGGCCAGCACGGTGACCTCGTCACCGCGCGCGACCAGCGCCTCGGCCTGGCGTCGGACGCGCGGATCCGACTCGTACTGACTGATGACGATCATCCCGACGCGCAGCGGCCGTCGGGGGGTCTGCGGGGCTTCGGCAGCGCTGTTGGAAGTCACAGTAGCGGCCCGAGAGGTAGGAGTCGGGGACACCCGGAGACAATAGGTCGGCGCGGTTGCGAGGCACAGACCGGGGGGCCGTTGTGTGAGAAGCTTTCGCTCCGAGTCAGCAGCACGTTCACCGTCCGTGAGTTAGCCAGAACCGTGGCCTCCGAGGACCACCTTCGCATGCGGACTAGTGTGACGGGTGTGAACCAGCGACCGCTGCTCGCCGTCGACGCGCCCAGCCTCTACTTCCGTGCCTACTTCGGCATCCCCGAGTCGGCCGCCCGCGCGCCGGACGGCAGCCCGGTCAACGCGGTCCGCGGCTTCACCGACATGCTCGCCACGCTGATCCGCACCCGCCGGCCGGACCGGGTGGTCTGCGCGCTGGACGCGTCCTGGCGGCCGGAGTGGCGGGTCGCGCTGATCCCGTCGTACAAGGCGCACCGGGTCGCGGTCGCACCGGCCGTCGAGGAGGTGCCGGACACGCTGGTGCCGCAGATCCCGATCATCCTGGAGCTGCTGGCCGCCGTCGGCATCCCGGCGTTCGGCGTGGACGGCTACGAGGCCGACGACGTGCTCGGCACACTGGCCTTCTCGCAGCCCGGCCCGGTCGAGGTCGCGTCCGGCGACCGGGACCTGTTCCAGCTGGTCGACGACGCGCGCGGCACCCGGCTGCTCTACTGCGGCCGCGGCGTGGCGAAGCTGGAGGACGCGGACGAGGCGCTGGTCGCGGCCAAGTACGGCGTGGCCCCCCAGCGCTACGCGGACTTCGCGGCGCTGCGCGGCGACCCCAGCGACGGGCTGCCCGGCGTGGCCGGCGTCGGCGAGAAGACCGCGGCCCGGCTGGTCGAGCGCTACGGCGGCCTGGACGACATCCTGGCCGCGCTGGACGACCCGGCCGCCGGGTTCGCCGCCGGGCTGCGCACCAAGCTGGCCGCGGCCCGCGACTACCTGCGGGCCGCCGGGCCGGTGGTCCGCGTCGCCACCGACGTGCCGCTGCCGGTCACCGCGTTCGCGCTGCCGGCCGCGCCGGTCGACGCGGACGCGCTGATGGCGCTCGCGGAGAAGTGGAACCTCGCCGGCCCCTGCCAGCGTCTGGTCGACGCCATGTCGTCGCGGGACTGAGACGCCAGGTCGCCCCGAGACCGAGACGCCTGGTCGCCCCGAGGCCGGGAGGCTAGGTCGTCGCGAGGCCGGGAGGCTAGGTCGTCGCGAGACTGAGCAGCGCCGGCCCCAGGAGCGCGTGCGCCTGCACCGCCGGGTGCGTCGAGCCGTAGTTCAGCACGTCGCCGAGCCGGTCCGCGAACAGCGCGAACACCACCGCGGGCCGGCCGTCCCGGTCGAAGACCACGCCGGCCTCGTGCCGGGACGCGAACCCGTCCTGCCAGTCCGCGCCGTACTTGCTGGCCACCCGCGCCCGGTCCTGCGACGACATCACCCGGCGTACCCCGTCGTGGTATCCGCTGAGCGCGCGCAGCACGCCCAGCACGAACGCGGTGCTGTCCGCGGACAGCAGCGTGCCGGCGGCCAGCCTGGTGAGCAGGTCGTGGGTCTCCCGCGGCGTGGTGACGCCGAGGAAGAACCGGTGCGGGTTGTCCACCGGCTCGACCCGCGTGCGCGCGAAGCCCTTCGCCGCCAGGATCTCGTTGATCTCCCGGGCCGGCACCAGTTCCCCGCACAGCCGCACCGCCGTGTTGTCGGAGACCAGCAGCAGCGCGGTCAGCACGTTCGCGACCGTGACCCGGTCACCCCAGACGGTCTGCAGCGCGTAGATGCCGCTGCCCGGCAGCACGATCTCCGGTGGCACGCAGATCCGGTGATCGAGGGCGACCACGCCCCGGTCGACCGCGTCCAGCACCGCGACCGCGACCGCGAGCTTCTGCACGCTGTACGCGTGCAGCACCGCGTCCGCGTCCTCCTCCAGCACCGGCGTGCCGTGCCGGGTGACCAGCACGTGCCAGCGGCCACCCGCGGCGCCGGCCGCCTCCCGGTAGAGGGTCGTCAGGTCGGGCCACTGCGCGCCGGTGCTCACGGCTCGGCATGGTAATTCACGGCGCGGGCCGCGTACCGCCTCAGATCGGCTTCGCCGGGAGCCCGGCGAAGGCGCGCCGGAGGTGGGCCGCCGCTTCCGCGAGCGCGCGCTGCGCGGTGTCGAGGATCGGCGCGGCCGCGAGGAAGCCGTGCGGCACGCCCTGGTAGCGGGTGGTGGTGACGGAGACACCGGCCAGCGCGAGGTGCCGGCCGAAGTCCTCGCCCTGGTCGCGCAGCAGGTCCCGCTCCGCGGTGATCACCAGCGTCGGCGGCAGGCCGGTCAGTGACTGCCGCGGCAGCCCGAGCAGGTCGAGCCACGGATCGCCGCCGGTGGCCGGCGGCACCGCGTGGGTGAGCAGCCAGGAGAGCGCGGTCCGGGTGAGCGGTTTCGCGTCCGCCTCGGTGATCATGCTGTCGCCGTGCGGGGCGAGCGTGGTGAGCGGGTGGACGAGCAGCAGCGCGGCCGGGAGCGTGCCGTCGGTGAGGCGGAGGTTCCACGCGGTGGCGGCGGCCATGGTGGCGCCGTTGGACTCGCCGGCCAGCGCGATCCGGGTGGGGTCGGCACCGAGGAAGCGGGCGTGCGTCTCCAGCCAGTGGTACGTGGTGCGGATGTCCTCGAACGCGGCCGGGAACGGCTCCTCCGGGGCCAGCCGGTAACCGGGGCAGGCGACGATCGCGCCGGTCCGGTTGGTGAGCGCGCGGCAGATCGTGTCCGCCTCCGCGGCCTCGGGCAGCACCCAGCCGCCGCCGTGCGCCCAGAGGATCACCGGCAGCGGCTCGGCCGGGCCGCCGGACGGGTGGTAGACGCGGACCGGCAGGCCGTCGTGCAGCAGCAGCGTGCGGGCGTCGCCGACCGGTTCCGGGGCGAGGCCGGGTGCGAGCGCGCGGACCGCGGCGGCCAGGCCGGGGCGGCGGCGGGCGCGGGTGACGGTGAGCGTCTCCAGCGGCGCGGGGTGCAGTGCGGCGAACGCGTCGAGCACCCGCTGGGCCTGCGGGTCGAGCAGGCCGGACGGGTCGGTGGCGAGCACGTCACGGCGGCCGGAGACGCGGTCGCGGAGCCGGTCGACGGCCGCGGTGGCCGGGTCGGTGAGCCGGTGGGCGAGCGCACCGGCCGGCACGTGCGGGTGCGGGCGGGCCGGTGCCGCGCGCATCGCGGCGAGCCAGTCGCGGCCGAGCTCGGGCATGCGGTCCGGGCCGAGCCGGTGGCGCAGCTGCGGCAGGTACTCCTCCTCTTCCTCGGCCGCGTGCTGGCGTACGTCGTCGATCAGTTCCGCGACCGCCTCCTCGAACTCCTCGTCGCCGGGCTCGCTCTGCTGGATGACCACGAGCAGTTCCTTGAGCCGCTTGTTCTCGTCGCGCAGGTGCCGGGCCTCGGCGACCGCGCCGGTGCGGGCCAGCGCCGGGCAGAGCACGCGCTCCTCCGCGTCGGTCTGCCGGGCCAGCTCGTAGGAGACCTGGTCGGCCAGGATCCGGCGGTCGCCGCGGCCGGCGGCGAGGTGCTGCAGTTGGCGTTCGACGACCGCGTGGGCGTCCGCGACGATCCGGTCCAGGTCACCCGGGCCGGTGGAGTGGTTGATCATGGTGGGCCTCCCCTGCGACGTGGGTTTTAGTGAACGCCGCGCGGGTTGCCAGGAGGCCGGTTTCGCGATTGTCAGCCGTTCGGCCGAGGTGGCGGGGCGACGGCCGACGCGGCCGCGATCACGGTGGTCAGCGCGGCGTGCAGGTCCTGCAGGTCGGCGAGCGGGAGACCGAGCCGGGACACGACGGTGCCGGGGATCTTCTCCGCCTCCGCGCGCAGCGCCCGGCCGGCGTCGGTGAGCGTGACCGCGAGGCTGCGCTCGTCGTGCGGGTCCCGCTCCCGGCGGACCAGCCCGCCCGCCTCGAGGCGCTTGAGCAGCGGCGAGAGCGTGCCGGGGTCGAGCAGCAGGAGGCGGCTGAGTTCCTTGACGGACAGCGGCGAGGACTGCCACAGCGCGAGCATGACCAGGTATTGCGGGTGGGTCAGGCCCATCGGCTCCAGCAGCGGGCGGTAGACGCCGACGACCGTGCGGGACGCCACCGAGAGCGCGAAGCAGACCTGTCGTTCCAGCGCGAGTATGTCCTCAGCCACGGTGCCATCCTACCGATAGTTGGTGTACAAAGTATTGGCACACCAACGGCTTGGGAGGATCACATGCGCAACCCGGAGGACGGCGGCTGGGTCTGGCGGCAGCTCTACAAGGTCTTCGGGCCGGCCACGGTCTCCGGCGACGCGCTGCAGGGCTGCACCCAGGAGGCGCGCGACCAGTGGAAGCGCCACCTGGAGGCGCGCCGGAAGGCCACCCGGTAGGGACCAACGGCCCGGTCCGGCGGGCCCGCTTCCCCCTGCGCGATCGACCCCGATGCGGCACGCTGGTGCACGGATAGAGATCGCATGAGGGGGGTACGCGGTGACAGTGACCACCGTCGACGAGAACCTGCTGCAGACGCTTGCCGAGCCCGGCGAGGACGAGATCGCGAGCCTGGATGCCTGGTGGCGGGCGAACAACTACCTGACCGTCGGCCAGATCTACCTACGGGCGAACGCGTTGCTGCGCGAGCCGCTGACGGCCGAGCACATCAAACCGCGCCTGCTCGGGCACTGGGGCACCAGCCCGGGCCTGTCGTTCATCTACGCGCACGTGTCCCGGCTGATCCAGCGGACCGGGCAACGGGCGATCTACCTGGCCGGCCCGGGGCACGGCGGCCCGGCGCTGGTCGCGGCCGGCTACCTGGAGGGCACGTACTCCGAGGTCTACCCGAAGGTCTCGCAGGACGAGCCGGGCATGAGCCGGCTGTTCCGCCAGTTCTCCGCGCCGGGTGGCATCCCGAGCCACGTCTCCGTCACCACGCCCGGATCCATCCACGAGGGCGGCGAGCTGGGGTACGTGCTGGTGCACGCGTTCGGCTCGGTGATGGACAACCCGGACCTGCTGTCGATCGCGGTGGTCGGCGACGGCGAGGCGGAGACCGGCCCGCTGGAGGGCTCCTGGAAGGGTGTCTCGTTCATCAACCCGGCGCGGGACGGCGCGGTGCTGCCGATCCTGCACCTCAACGGCGCCAAGATCGCCGGACCGACCGTGCTGGCCCGGAAGAGCCCGCAGGAGGTGCACGCGCTGCTGGAGGGCCACGGCTACGAGGTCATCGAGGTCTCCGGCGCGGACCTGCCCGGCATGCACAAGCGGTTCGCGGCCGCGCTCGCCGACGCCTGGGGCCGGATCCGCGCGATCCAGGAGAGCGCGCGCGGCGGCGACTGGGACGGCACCCGCCCGCGCTGGCCACTGATCATCATGCGGACGCCGAAGGGCTGGACCGGCCCGGACGAGGTGGACGGCACCCAGGTCACCGGCACCTGGCGGGCGCACCAGGTGCCGCTCTCCGGCGTCCGGGAGAACCCGGACCACCTGCGGCTGCTCGAGGAGTGGATGCGCTCCTACCGCCCCGAGGAGCTCTTCGACGACCAGGGCCGGCCGACCGCGGTGGTGACGGCGCTGAACCCGGCCGGCGACCTGCGGATGAGCGCGAGCCCGCACGCGAACGGCGGCGTGCTCACCAAGGACCTCGACATCCCGGACTTCCGCGACTACGCGATCGACGTGAAGGCGCCGGCCACCGAGAAGGCGGAGTCCACCCGCAAGCTGGGTGAGCTGCTGCGCGACGTCTACCGCGCGAACGACGACCGGTTCCGGCTGTTCTGCCCGGACGAGACGAACAGCAACCGGCTCGGTGCGGTCTTCGAGGCGTCCGACCGCGGGTTCATGGAGCAGACGTTCGAGCACGACACCGCGATCAGCCGGGACGGCCGGGTGATGGAGGTGCTCTCCGAGCACAACTGCCACGGCTGGCTGGAGGGCTACAACCTGACCGGCCGGCACGGCATGTTCGCCACCTACGAGGCGTTCGCGATGGTCTCCGCGTCGCAGACCGTGCAGCACGGCAAGTGGCTGCAGGAGTCGCGGCGGCTGGACTGGCGGGCCAAGGTGCCGAGCCTGAACGTGCTGCTCACGTCCACGGCCTGGCGCAACGACCACAACGGCTTCTCGCACCAGGGACCGGGCCTGATCCAGGTGGTGCTCACCCAGCGCGGCGACATCGCCCGGGTCTACCTGCCGCCGGACGCGAACACGCTGCTCAGCGTGGCCGATCACTGCCTGCGGTCGCGGTCGTACATCAACCTGATCGTGATCGACAAGCAGCCGCAGCCGCAGTGGCTGACCATGGACGAGGCGATCGAGCACTGCACGCGCGGCGCCGGCGTCTGGGAGTGGGCCGGCACCGACGACGGCACCCGCGACCCGGACATCGTGCTGGCCTGCGCGGGCGACGTGGTGACCATGGAGACCGTGGCCGCGGCGCAGATCCTCAAGGAGCGGCTGCCGCAGCTGTCCGTGCGGGTGGTGAACGTGGTCGACCTGATGGGCCTGGTCCGGCCGAAGGACCACCCGCACGGCATGAGCGAGACCCGGTTCACGGAGCTGTTCACGGACACGGTCGACGTGGTCTTCGCGTTCCACGGCTACCCGGGCGCGATCCACCAGCTGGTCCACGGCCGGCCGGACGCGGACCGGTTCCGGGTGCGCGGCTTCGTCGAGGAGGGCACCACCACCACGCCGTTCGACATGACGGTGCGGAACCGGGCGTCGCGCTACCACCTGGTGATGGACGCGATCAACAACGCGGCCCGGCTCCCCCGCGGCGCGGCCGACCTGAAGGACTGGTGCAAGGCGAAGCTGGCCGAGCACGAGGCCTACGTGGTGGAGCACCTGGAGGACCTGCCCGAGATCCGCGACTGGTCGCTCTGAGATCCAACCCGTCCGGGGGTACGGCTGGGAAACGTACCCCCGGACGGGTTTTGTGGTTTCGCGGTTTTTGGTCACTTCCGCTGCGCTGATCGACGGTCGGCGGGCGCGGCCTAGACTGGGCGCGTGGACTCCCCCGCCCGATCCTCCCCGCCGCCGCGCACCGGTGCGGCCGCCGGGCACCGCGGGTTCTTCCACGAGGCCGCGTTCCACTCCACCCCCGCCGAACTGCTCGCGATCGTGCTGCCGTTCCTGCTGGCCGGGGTGGCCGCCGACGAGCCCACCGTGGTCGTCCTCGGCGACGAGCAGGCGGCGCTGGTCCGGGACGCGCTGCCCTCCGACGCGAAGGTCGACTTCGTGCCGGCCGACACGCTCTACACCCGGCCCGCGTCCTCGATCCGCGCGTTCCGGTCGATGCTGGCCCGCCACGTCGACGCCGGCGCCGGTCAGATCCGGGTCGCCGGCGAGGTGCCCCGCACCACGTTCGGCCCGGCGTGGAACGCCTGGGCCCGATACGAGTCGACGATCAACCACGCGCTGGACGACTTCCCGCTCTGGAGCATGTGCGTCTACGACCGGCTCCGCACGCCCGCGCACGTGCTGGCGGACGTGACCCGCACCCACCCGCGCGCCGCCGCACCCGGCGGGCACCACCTGCCGCACCCGGCCTACCTGGAGCCGGGCTCCTTCCTGCCGATCACCCGTGCCCGCCCCCACACCGGCGAGCCGCTGCCCGCGCCGCACCTGGAGCTGCACGGCCCGTCCCCGTCCGAGGCGCGGCACGCGGTCCTCGCGGCGGACCACGGCCGGCTCACACCGGACGCGCTCGACGACCTGGCCGTCGCGGTCAGCGAGACCGTGACGAACGCGCACCGGCACGGCACGCCGCCGATCACGGTCCGGTTGTGGACGCTGGCGGACCGGTTCACGGTGTCGGTGACGGACGCCGGTCGCGGGCCCACCGACCCGTTCGCGGGTCTGCTGCCGGCCGGTGACGGCGCGCGGGGCGGTCTCGGGCTGTGGGTGACGCACCAGTGCTGCGACGCGGTGACCGAGCGGCACGGGCCGGACGGCTACACGGTCACGATGACGATGAACGCAGCGCCGCCACCTTCTCCCCGGTGACGAACGCGCGGGCCAGGCCGCCACGGATCGCCGGGCCGGCGAGCGCGCACTTCGCGATGTAGTGGATCCCGATGTTGATGATCAGCAGGCCGAGCACGATCGCGGTCTCGTCGTGCAGCCAGCGCACCTGCAACCCCCAGGCGATGACGGTGAGCAGCACCGCGTAGAGCAGCATCGTCCACCACCACTGCTCGAACCCGCGCGGCAGCGGCACGCCCGGGTCCGGCACGGTGGACAGGTCGTGCGCCCGCCCGGCCGCGAACAGCCGCCGCGCCAGCAGCAGGCACAGCAGGTTCGTCAGTGCCACCGCGTACGCGCCGGCCGCGACCGACCACGCCCACAGCTGCGGCTTCCAGCCCACCGCCAGGACCGCGGTGGGCAGCGCGATGACCGCCATCGACCGGACGGCGACCTCCGTCACCCGCGGCAGCACGCCGGGGATGCCGCGCGCGGTCAGCCGGGCCATGATCGTCTGATAGAACTTCGCGCTGATCAGCCCCTGCGCGAACGCGATGATCGCGGCCGCGGACGGCGCCTTCGGCAGTCTCGGGAACTCCTTGATCACGTCGGTGATCTGCGGCACGGCCGTGCGCGCGAAGACGAACCACCAGACCACGCTCGCCACCAGCGCGAAGAAGAGCAGGTAGCCGGAGTGCCGGACCGGGCTGTGCCGGGCCTGCCGCCACTTGCGGACCTGGGTGAGCAGCTCCCGGGACGCGGGCGCGAACCGGGCGTACGCCCGGTCGGCCGCGCTCGGTGACGCCGCCGGCTCCGCCTCCGCCAGCGCGAACGCCTCGGCCAGGAAGGTCCGCAACCGCCGGTACATCGGCTCCGGACCGGGCCGGATCAGCAGCAGCCGGTGCGCCGGCCGCTCCTCGATCAGATCGTCCAGCGCGCGGCCGAGCACCGGGCTCATCTCGTAGATCGCGTCCGGCACCCGGCCGTCCCGCGGCGGGCCGCCGGAGAGGATCTCCAGCACGATGACGCCGAGCGAGTAGACGTCCGAGGTCGGCGAGTCACCCCGGTTCTTCACCTCCGGCGCGATGTAGACCGAGTCGTCGTGCTCGGCGATGCCGACCTGCCGGCTGTAGAGATGGTTGCGCCCCAGGTCGATCAGCTTCACCGCGCCGGTGCCGGTCAGGATGATGTTGCTGGGCGACAGGTCGAGGTGCGCGAACCCCTCGGCGGCGGACAGCGCGGCGATGATCTGCTCGGCGATCGCGCGGGCGAACGCGATCCGCTGCCCGGCCTGGTCCAGCTCACCCGCGGCCCGGCACCGCTCGATCCGCTCGCGCAGCGTGTCGCCGTCCTGCTTGGGCAGCACCACCCAGCGCGTGGTGGACGCCTTCGGCCGGACGATCGGGTCGGGCGCCCGGCCGTAGACGGCCGCGTAGGCCGCGGTGGCGTTCGCGACCGCGGACATGTTGCCCCACGGGAACAGCACGCACTTGAGCACCCAGCCGGGCGGGCCGGTCTCGCCCTGCTCGCGCACGGTCAGGATCAGCGACGTGGTGCCGGCCTTGAAGTACTCCATCGAGCCCACGTCCAGGTGCCGCCAGATCGCCGGCTCCGGGCGCTCCCCCGGCCGCGCCGCCCGGGTGTACCGCTCCGGTGCGTAGAGCGCGTGGATCGCGCGCTTCGCCTGCGGGTGGGCGATCAGCCGCCGGCAGGTCTCGTCGGACGCGCGCTGGCCGGCCGGGGACGGCGGATCGAACCGTCGGCGGAGCAGCTCCACGTTGACCGACATGAAGAACAACAGCCCGGCCGCGAGTTGCGCGGAGTCCCCGGCCCGCTCGGCCAGCCGGCGCCCGGCGCTCTCACACGCCTCGATGAACCCGGGGGTACGGCCGGCCAGCTCATGATCGTTGACGTGGTCCAGGATGCTGCCCAGGACCAGCGCGGCACCCCGGACGACGGTCGTCGCACGATGCGCCTCGACGTCGGCGACCGACCGGTCGTCACGCGGATCGGCGATCAGGCCGAGGAACGCGGCCGCCGCGGTTCGGGCAGTTCTCTCTGGAGGCATGCGCGCTCCCGGCAGTGGAGAGACACCGGCGTGCGCACCCTAACAGGACGTGGCAAGGCTGTCCGTCCCCTTCGGTCGCGCCCGCACCCCACGGTGTGACCCGGGTCAGCCGCCGATCCGCAGCGTCTCCGCGAGGTTGCGGTGCCGGCGGACCGCGGCCTCGACCGGCGCGACCAGCGCGGCCGCGGCCAGCAGGATCGCGGCGACCAGCGCGATCTGCCACCACGGCGGGGTCAGGACCGGGTCGGCCGCCTGGCCGGTCAGCAGGCGCAGCGCCAGGGCGTCCCGGGTCAGCCACGCCAGGCCCAGCCCGAGCGGCGGGCCGGCGATCGCGGCGGTCAGCGCCGGCGGCAGCAGTTCGCCGGCCGCGACCCAGCGGGTGTCCCGCGGGCGCAGGCCGAGCGTGCGGAGGCGGCTGAGCGTGCGCCAGCGTTCCGGCGCGTCCGCGGCGGCGCCGAGGAACAGGCCGAGCAGCGCGAACGCCAGCAGCGTGACCGCGGCGGCCCGGGCCAGCAGCAGCAGGCCGGCGGTCAGCGGGGCGGCCCGGCGGGCGTCGAGGACCTCCGCCCGCAGCACGGTGGTGCCGGTGAGGCCGGCGTCCCGGACCGCGTCGGCCGCGCCGGTGCCGGTGACCCAGACCGTGTTCGGCGCGACCGTCAGCCCCGCCGCGGTCAGCGCGGCCGCGTCCGCGACGACCAGGTCCGGGACGTCACCGACCGCCGGTGCGGTGCCGACCGCGGTCAGCGGCAGCGCGGACTGCGCCTCACGCAGCAGATCGACCCGCACGCCGACGCCGAGCACGCCGTCGGCGGACCGCACCAGCACCGGCACCGGGGCGGCCGGGGACGGCGGCGCGGCGGCGAGCCGGTCGAGCGCGCCGGCGCCCGCGATCGGGGTGTCCGCCAGGAGCCGCCGGAACGCGGCCGGGTCGACCGCGACGAGCCGGACGGTGACGGCCTGGCCGTCCGCGACCACGCGCACGCCGTCCAGCGTCTGCCCGGCCACCGCCTGCCGGACGCCGGGCGCCGCCGCGATCCGCGCGGTCACGTCCACGGTGGACCCGGCCGCGCTGGGCGACACATCCAGTCGGGCGTCCGCACCGGCCGTCCGCCAGGCACCGTCGGACAGGCCGCGCGCGGTGGTCGCGTCCAGCGTGAGCGCGAACGTGGCCAGTGCCGTACCCGCGACCATGGCCAGCAGCGGCAGCGCGCGACCGGACGTGGCCGCGGCGCGGGCGGCGCCGAAGACCGCCAGCGGCCGGCGGGAGCGCAGCGCGCGGCGCAGCGCCAGCCCGGTGCCGAGCGGCATCAGGCGCAGCAGCAGGAGCCCGGCCGCGACCGCCGCGAGCGCGGGCGCGCCGGCCGGGAGCCCGTCGTCGCCGGCCACGATGCCACGCTGGCGCAGCGAGACGAACGCGCCGGTCGCGGCCAGCACGATCGCGGCGTCCAGCGTGGCGCGGCGGATCCGCCCGGTCCGCTCGGCCCAGCGGCGCGCGGAACGGTTCGCCGGCGCCCGCCGGTTGCGAGTGGCGCGCGCCGCGGTGACCGTGCCGAACGCGGGCCCGGCGAGCGCGGCCACCAGCACCACCGGCAGCGCCCAGCCCACGGCGACGCCGGGCGCGACCAGCAGCGCGAGCGCCAGCCCGGCCGCGCCCGCGAGCAGCGCCAGCAGCCCGGCCTCGACGAGCAGTTCGAGCGTGAGATCGGGGAGCGCGGCACCCCGGCGCCGCGCCGTGACCAGCCCGGGTGCCCGGCGGCGGGCCAGCAGGTCCGCGGCCAGCAGCAGCACCAGGGCGGCGGTCATGAGCACGGCGATCAGCAGCACGGACGCCTGGGTGCCGGCGGCGTCCACCGCGCCCCGGGCGTCGCGCAGCACCGTGTCCAGCTGTGTCTCCCAGCGGATCGTCTCGCCGTACTGCCCGGAGGTCGCCGACGTGGTCTTCAGCTTGATCACGGCGGCGGCCAGCTTCTCCGCGGACGCCCAGGTGATCGTGTCGGTGCGCGGAGTGAGCCAGATCGTCTGGGTGAGCTGCCCGGCCTTGAGCGCGATCCGGGCGTCCGGCAGCGAGTCCGGGGACAGCAGCGCGCCGATCCGGACGGTTCCTGCGCCGTCCGCCCCCGGCACGGGTGCGAGCACCGACGGTGCGAGCCGCCACGCGGGATCGGCCGGGTCGACCGGCCGGAACACGCCGCTGACCAGGACGTCCCGGTCCAGCCCGGTGGCGTCGCGGACGGTGAGGCGGGCACCCGGTGCGATGCCGAGCACGGCGGCGGCCGACTCGGACAGCCCGGCCTGGACCGGCCACGGCTCGTCGACGCGGATCTCCAGCCGCCCCTCCCGCGTCGCGGCGGGCGCGGCGCCGGCGACCCAGGTGACCTCGGGGCCGCCGCCGGCCTCCGGCGAGTTCGCCAGGTACGCCAGCTGCAGCGTGCGCGGCGCGGTGCCCTCCGGCATCGTGAACACCTCGCTGAGCGCGGTCGCGATCGGCGGGTCCAGCAGCGACCGGACGTCGTCGGTCAGGCCGGCCGTGGCGAGCAGCCGCGCCGACTCGACCTCCGCGGGCAGCTCGGGCAAGCGCGTCCGGCCGCCGTTCAGGTCGTCCGGGGACCAGCCGACCTGCACCCGGACGGTCGCCGGCGGGCCGGCCCGGCGGATCGCGTCCCGGACCGCGGCGTCCGCGGTCGCCCGGAGCAGCGGCGGTACCGCGCCGGCCAGCAGCGCGGTCACCACGACCACGACCGCGACCAGCGCCAGCGGGCCGGCGTCGGCGCGCGCCCGCCCGGCGACGCTGGGCCAGTGCGGGGCCGGGCGGGCCGCGCTCAGCCGGCGCGGGCCCGGCCGGGACGACGCCGACGGCACGCCGCGCCGCGGGGACTGCGGACCCGGGTCGGACCCCACCGGCTCCGGCGCGGTCCCGGGCCGTCCCGGGGCCGGGCTCACGACGCCACCCGCAGGTGTGCCGCGTCCGCGCGCCGGGCCTGGACCGACACCACCACGGCCACGGCCAGCAGGCACGCGGTCAGCAGCGCGGCGAAGAGCCCGGCCTCGGCCGCCCACGGCCAGTACGGCAGCGCGGCCGGTACCGGCGCGCCGCCGGTGTCCGACCGCACCAGCGACGGCGCGCCCAGCACCGTGGCCAGCGCGCCGACCAGCGTCCCCGCCACGATCAGCGGCGCGAGCACGCCGGCGTGCTGGCCGAGCAGCACCCGCCGGATCTCCCGCCGGGTCATGCCCAGCCCGCGCAACCGCGCCACCTCCAGTGCCCGGAGCTGCAGGTCGCAGGTGACGTGCAGGATCACGCCGGCGAGCAGCAGCAGCGCCGCCGCGGGGACCAGCAGCCGCAGCGTGGCCGGCAGCCCGGCGCGCAGCGGCCCCGCGGTGAGCCGGGCGGTCTCACCGTCCCTGGTGAGCACCGGGCCGAGGCGCAGCGCCCCGGCCCGCTCCGCCGCGCCGGGGGCCGGATCACCCGCCCAGATCGCGTCCACCACCGGCGTCACGTCGCCGCCCTGCACGATCAACGCGCGGGACAGCCAGTCCACGTCCGCGAGCAGCGCGCCGGCACCGGGTGCGGACGGCACCGCCGGCACCACGTCCACGATCCGCACGGGCACCGGCGTGGCGCCGACCGCGACGCTGAGCGAGGTGCCCGGACCGACGCCGAGTTCGTCCGCGAACCGCTGCGAGACCGCGACCGGCACGGACCCGGCCGTGTCGAACACGGCGGCGACCAGCGTCCGGCCGGCCTCCACCGGTCCGTCCATCGACACGTCCGCGGTCACGCTGATGACCTCGCCGCGCCACGAGACGGCCGGGTTCTCCACCAGTTCCGGCATCGGGCCGGCGGAGTGGCCGGTCCACGGCGCCGCGGCCGCCCCGGTCGTGCCGGGCAGCGTGACGGAGATCGAGACCGCGTCGGACCGGCCGCCGAGCGCGCTGAGGTCGTCGAGGAGCGACTCCCAGTCCAGCCGCAGCGGCAGCACCATCGCGACCAGCGACAGCCCGTCCGTGGCGACGCAGTCCGGCAGCGGGTGCGCGGCGCCGTCGAGCGGGATCGGGTCGGCGACGCAGGGCACCCGTACGCCGGCCGCGTCCTGGAACACCAGCCGCGGCGCGACCAGGACCGGCAGCGGGGCGTCGATCGTGCCGCGCACGGTGATCGCCGCGCCGGCCGGCACCGGGCGGCCCGCGGGCACCGGCGGTGGCGCGAGCGTCGCGCCGGCACCGGCCCAGGTGCGACCGCCGTCCAGCCGCCCGCGCAGCACCTCGGCCGCGTGCGTGGTGTCCACCGCGACCAGCCGGGGCGCGTCGCCGCCGGTGCCGAGCCACTGCCCGACCGCGACCGGCCGGGTGGTGACCGCGCTGACCGTGCCGCCGGTCGCGGTCGCGACGGCCGCGCCCTGCCCGGCCGCGACCGGTGAGTCGAGCGTGACCGCCAGGTCGGTGCCGACCGCGAGCGCGGCCTGGTCGTGCTGGGATCGCTGCCAGGTCGCGTCGAAGCCGACGCCGAACGAGCCGGCCGCGCAGGCCAGCCCGACCAGCAGCCCGGCCGCGACCGCCTGCGGCCGGCGGGCCGCCTCGAACGCGGCCAGCGGGATCACGAAGCCCCGGGCCCGCCGGGCCAGCCGGTCCGCGATCGCGAGCGCGGGCGGGACCAGCCGCAGCGCGAGCGCGGCACCGGCGAGCAGCAGCAGCGAGGGCGCGAGGATCCGGACCGCGTCCTGGCCGCCGCCGGCGTCGGCCGGCTGCGACCACAGCTGCCACAGTCCGACGGCCGCGAACGCGACCAGCACCACGTCCGCTCCGGAGCGGGCCAGCGTCTCGCCCCGGGACCGCCGGTCCTTGACCTCGGCGACCGGCCGCAGCGCCAGCGAGACCAGCACCGCGGTCAGCGCGAGCGCGCCGCCGGCGACCGTGAGCAGCTGGGCCGCGGTGACGGCCGGGTGCTCGGCGAGGCCGGCGTCGCGCAGCGCGGGCAGCTGGGTCAGTGCGGCGTGCAGCGCGGACGACGCGGGCACGCCGATCGCGACGGCGAGCGCGGCGAGCAGCAGCGACTCGACGACCGCGGTCGCGGCCAGCTGCCGCCGGCTGAAGCCGAGCGCGGTCAACAGCGAGGTCTCCACGGTACGTACGCCCGCGGTCAGCCGCCCGGCCAGCGCCAGCGCGGTCGCGGTGAGCACGGTGCCGAGGATCGCGACGGACACGACCGTGGCCGTGGTGACCCGCTGCTGGAGGTCCGCGGCGGCCAGCGTGCGCGGCAGGCTCGTGGAGATCCGCTCGATCTCGACGCGGTCGCCGAGCACACCGCCGAGCCGCCGGTCCGCGGCCCGCACCCGGGTCTCGACCGCCTCGAGGTCGCGGCGGTCCGCGGCGGACAGGTCGGGTAGCGCGGTGACGTCCAGCCGGTCCAGCGAGGAGCCGCTGGCCAGCACCGCGTCCAGGCCGACCAGGAACGGGCCGTACGTGCTGAGCGGCCGCTGGAACCGGCCGTCGTTGTGGTCGGGGTCGAACCCGCTGCCGGTCAGCGGATCGCGCTCCCAGCCGGTGCCGGGCAGGGCCGCGACGATGCCGACCACGGTGACCTCGAAGCCGGCCGGGCGCTCCGGGGAGTTCTCCACGCCGAACGGCACCCGGTCGCCGATCTCCAGGCCGAGCAGCGTCGCGGTGCTCCTCAGCAGCACGGTCTCGTAGCCGGTGCCGGGCAGGCGACCGTCCAGCAGCTCGACCCGTGAGTCCAGGTCGGAGAGCGCGGAGAGGTAGCCCTGGGCCGGGAAGTCGCCGCCCTTCGGCATCGTCGGCAGCGGACGGAGCAGCGTGGACGTGCGGGTGGCGAGCGTGACCGGCAGCGGTGCCAGCGCCTCGGTCAGCACCGCGCCGCTGTCGTCCATCACCGACCGCGCGTCCCCGCCGCGGACCGTGACCGTGTACGCGGTGACGCTGATGTCGTCGACGGTGGCGCGGGCGGCCGCGGTCTCCACCGCGCGCTCGCCGGTCCGCGTGATCAGCAGCGCGCAGACGCCGAGCACCGTGACCCCGACCGTGACCACGGCGAGCAGCGCGCACAGCAGCGGCCACTGCGCTCTCGCCCGCCGCGCCAGGAAGCTCATCCGACGCCCACCTCGACGCCGCGCCGCCGGCCGGGCCCCGGCGCGCTCACGCGATCGTTCCGTCGTGGATGTCGAGCACCCGGTCGGCCAGCGCCATCATCACCGGGTCGTGGGTGGAGACGAGCGCGGTGACGCCCTCGGACTCGACGATGCCGCGCAGCAGCGCCATCACGGCCAGGCCGGTCTCCGCGTCGAGCTGCCCGGTCGGCTCGTCCGCGATCAGCAGCCGGGGCGACGCGGCCAGCGCGCGGGCGATCGCGACGCGCTGCTGCTGACCGCCGGACATCTCGCCGGGTCGCTGCGCCGCGTGGCCGGCCAGGCCGACCAGTTCCAGCAGCAGCTGGACGCGCTTCTCCCGCTCGGCGGCGGGCGTGCGGGCCAGGCGCAGCGGCGCGCCCACGTTCTCGGCCGCGGAGAGCACCGGGATCAGGCCGAACGTCTGGAAGACGTACGCCACGCGCTCCCGCCGCAGGTGGGCCAGGCCGTCCTCGTCGAGCGCGGTGACCTCGACGTCGTCGACGTGGACCGTGCCGCTGTCCGGGCGGTCCAGGCCGCCGATCACGTTGAGCAGCGTGGTCTTGCCGGAGCCGGACCGGCCGACCAGCGCGACCATGGTCCCGGCCTCGACCTCGAACGACACGTCCCGCAGCGCGTGCACGTCGCCGAACCGCCGGCTCACGCCGCGTACCGTCAAGATGTTCATGTGTCGTCTCTCTTGATCGAGACGTGGTCGGACTCGAGCGCGAGCCGGACCCGGCGGGTCAGCGCGAGCGCCTCGCGGTACTCGCGCGGCACCTGCACCCGGCCGGCGCGGTCCATCACCGCGTACTCCTCCGCGATCACCTCGTGGTCGCCGTCGCCGTTCACGGCGGCGCGGCGCAGCACCTCGCTGCTGGTGCGCCCGTCGCGGATCGCGACCGTGCGCTCGACCTGCCCGCTGACCTCCGGGTCGTGGGTGACGACCACGACGGTGACGCCGAGCTCGCGGTTGACGTCGCGCAGCGCGCCGAAGACCTCGGCCGAGGTCGTGGTGTCCAGCTCGCCGGTCGGCTCGTCGGCCAGCAGCACGCGCGGCGCGTTCGCCAGCGCGACCGCGATCGCGACCCGCATCTGCTGGCCGCCGGAGAGCTGCGCCGGCCGCCGGTCCGCGAGATCGCCCACGCCGAGCATGGCCAGCAGCTCGGGAACCCGTGCCTTCCTGGTCCGCGACGGGGTGCGCGCCGCCGTCATCGGCAGGTCCACCATCTGCCTCGCGGTCAGGTACGGCACCAGGTTGCTCGCGGTCTGCTGCCGGACGAACCCGACCGTGTGCCGCCGGTAGCGCACCCGGTCGGCGCGGGACATGTCGAGCAGGTTCCAGGTGTCCACCCGCGCCCGGCCCGCGGTGGGCGCGTCGATGCCGGCCAGGATGGACAGCAGCGTCGACTTGCCGGAGCCGGAGGCGCCGACGACCGCGACCATCTCTCCCGCGTCCACGGTCAGGTCGAGGCCCTGCAGTGCCTGCACCTCGATCGACCCGGTCTGATAGATCCGGACCAGGTTCTCGCAGACGATGAGCGAGTCCCCACCGAACTCGGGTGCCCGCTCCGGCGGTGCCGGCAGGGACAGCGGTGTGGTGGTCATCCCTCTCCTCCGCAGCCGGGTCGCGCAGACCTTATACATCGATGTCCCCTTGGTCAACGATCTCAAGTAACCGGATGCATACGCCCACGTATGGGTGAATCGGCGCCGATTCCGGCCGACTCTGAACCTTTCCGGCGGCGGCCCGCGTAGGACCCGGTGCGCGCACGTTCATGAATCCGAGCCCGCTGGGAGTGGTGGCAGACATGCAATGGCGATACGGCACCCTGAAGAACCGCAAGGCGATCGGCGCGGCCGTTGTCGCAGGCGCGATCGTGGTGGCCGGCGTCACGGGCCTCGGCTTCGCCAACGCCGGTGAGAACAAGAACGAGGCGGCGGCCACGGCCGGTCTGATCAACGTCGAGGGCCAGCAGTTCAACGTGGCCGAGTGCGCCGAGGTCGAGATCAACGCCGGTGTGGTGCTCTGCGACGGCGCGGAGCTCGCGCCGGAGGGCGGCGCCGACGCAGTGGAGGCGGCACAGGCCGCGGCCGTGGCACTGGACGAGTCCTGTGACGTCTTCGCGGCCGCGCTGCAGACCGCCCAGGAGGACGTCGCGGGTGAGGGCGCCGCCGAGGAGACCGCGGCCCCGGAGGAGAGCGAGTCCGCCGCGGACGCCGCCGCGAAGGAGGAGGCGGAGAAGGAGATCGCCGCCACCACGAAGTCGGCGAAGAAGTCCGCGGAGATGGCCGCCGGCTGGGCCGAGAAGGCCGAGGCCGAGGAGGCCGAGGCCGAGAAGGCCGCCGAGGCGGAGGCCGACGCGAGCGCCAGCGCGGAGGACGCGGCCGGTGCCGAGGCCGACGCGGGTGCGGACGCCGAGGCGGAGGCCGGTGCCGAGGACGCGGCGCAGGCCGTCACGGACGCGCAGACCGTCTTCTTCGAGGCCTGCCTGGCGCTCGCCGAGGCGAAGGCCGCCGCCGGCGTCGGTGGCGTGGCGGACGCGGGTGCCGAGGCGGACGCGGGTGCCGAGGCGGACGCGGGTGCGGACGCCGAGGCTGAGGCCGGCGCCGAGGACGAGGCCGCCGCGGAGGACGCGGGCGCCGAGGGCGCCGCGTACGACGCGAACGGCAACCCCGTCGGCGAGAACTGATCCCCTCTCGCCGTACGACGAGGACCCCCGCCCGGCGCATCGGGCGGGGGTCCTCGCGTCCCGGCGGCCGGAAAGCCGACCCGATCGGGTCGGCTTTCCGCAGGTGTATGTCGGTTCACCGCGGAACGGTGCTGTGCTGGGAGCGTCAGGACACTTCTGCGGGCAGGTGGACACCGATATGGACCCCGTGCAGATCCTCTGGGCGCCGGCGGGTGCCTCGATGCCGAACCTGGGCGCGCGTGCGCTCGTCGACGTCACCGACGGTGACACGCCGAATCTCCGCATGCCGGTGCGGATGCTGAGTGTGGACACGCCGGAGGTGACCGCGCGGTCGGCGGAGCGCGCGGCCGCGATCGATCAGGACTTCAAGCAGCTCGCGTCCTGGATGGACGAGGGCCGGGCGCCGATCGGCGACGCGCTCGCGGAGCACCTGAAGCCACGGCTGGAGACCGGCCACGCCGGCACGCTGCACCTCGCGCAGGGGCAGGCCGCGTCGGAGTTCGGCAAGGCGAACATCGCGGCGCGACTGACCAGGGAGAACGGGACGCGGCGCAACCTGTTCGTGCGGACCGCGGACACGCCGTTCGACAGCAATCACCGGTTGCTGGCCTACCTCGCCCCGGACTACTCCGCGGCGGAGCGCCGGACGATGACGCGCGAGCAGCGGTCCACGTTCAACCTCGACCTGGTCCGGGCCGGGTGGGCGGCGCCGTTCGTGATCCATCCGTCGATCCCGGGTGCGGCGGACCTGGCGCTGCTGATCGGTGCCGCGGTCGAGGCGCGGGCGGCGCGGCGCGGCATCTGGGAGTCCGCGGAGACGCTGCTGGCGTACGAGTACCGGTCGATGGAGCGGCTGTTCCAGATCACCCGGTCGCTGGTGGCGGGACGCGAGCTCACCGGCGGCCCGCGCGCCTGGCGGGAGCGGTACTGCGCGGACATGCGTACCCGCGAGCTGTTCGGTCCGGAGGACTATTTCCGGGTCGAGCCGGAGTACCGGCTGTGGCTCCGGCCGGACGACCTGCGCGGCGCGATCCGCGACCTCAACCTGGTGCCGTCCGCCTCGCTCACGCTGCCGCCGGGGTGAGCGTGGGCGGGACCGCGAACGTCCAGCCGTCCGTGCGCAGCCGTGGGATCAGCACGGCCAGCGCGGCCACGGTCTGGGAACGGTCGCCGCCGCCGTCGTGCATCAGCACGATGCCGCCCGGCCGGAGCTGAGCCAGGACCGCGGTCACGATCGCGTCGGTGCCGGGCCGGCTCCAGTCGCGCGGGTCGACGGTCCAGCCGAGGCGGGCCATGCCGAGCCCGGCCGCGACCGCGGCGGACTGCCCCCAGGCACCGTACGGCGCACGGAAGTACGGGATCCGCGCGTCCGGCGCGGCCGCGCGGATGGCGGCGTTCGCGGCCAGCAGGTCCGCCTCGATCTGCGCGGGCGTCCAGGTGGACATGTTGTCGTGCCGCATCGAGTGGTTGCACAGCCGGTGGCCGTCCGCGACGATCCGGCGGACCAGCGCGGGATAGCGCTGCGCCTGCGTGCCGACCAGGCAGAACGTGGCGGTGACGCGCTCGGCGGCGAGCACGTCGAGAATCTGCGGCGTGTAGGTCGCGTGCGGCCCGTCGTCGAAGGTGAGCGAGACGGTCCCCACCGCCGCGGCACCGGGCGCCGCGGCGAGCGCGGCACCGGGCGCCAGCAGCACCACGGCGACCAGAAGGACGGCGACGTATCGAAGAGGACGCATATAGACAGGATGGTGCGCGGACCGCGCCGAGGGCACCGGAGCGACGGGCAACCGACACCGGACATGTCTTGTGCAAGCATCCGCCCGCCGGATGTGTCTACCATCGGATCATGCCATTGACCGGAGAGTACGCACCCAGCCCGTCCGAGTACGCGCGCGAGCAGGCCGAGACGTTCGAGGCGTCGGACGGCGCGGAGCGCAACGATTTGCGCGGCAAGCCGATCGTCGTGCTGACCTCGGTGGGCGCGAAGAGCGGCAAGCTGCGCAAGACCCCGCTGATGCGGGTCGAGCACGACGGCCGGTACGCGGTGGTGGCCTCGCTCGGCGGCGCCCCCAAGCACCCGGTCTGGTACTACAACCTGATCGCGCACCCGCACGTCGAGCTGCAGGACGGCGACTCCAAGCACGACTACGACGCGCGCGAGGTGCACGGCGCGGAGCGGGCGGAGTGGTGGGAGCGCGCCTGCGAGGCCTGGCCGGACTACGCGACGTACCAGACGAAGACCGATCGCGTGATCCCGGTCTTTGTCCTGGAACGACGCCAGGCGTAGGTTCAGGCCGTGCAGTGGGCGAGGCGGCGGCCGGAACGGCGGGCCGCCCAGACCGCGACCGCCAGCGCGAGCGCCCACAGCGGATAGTTCATCAGGATCTTCGACACCGTCAGCCAGCCGACCTCGTCCCGCGTGTAGAGGTGGTGCAGCACCGCGAACCGGGTGGCGAAGACCGCGGCGAGCACGGCGGTGGCGAGGTCGTATCCGTGCAGCGACGCCGGGTCGTGCCGCCAGGACGGGCCGGCGCCGCGCAGCACGCTCCAGACCACGCCGACCAGCGGGCGGCGGATCAGGACGGAGATCGCGAGGAGCACGGCGGCCACGCCGTACCAGGCGATGTCGGCCAGGAAGAAGTCGCGGGCCTCGCCGCTGCGGGCGGCCAGCGAACCGGAGATCACCACGCCGATCAGGCCGCCGGCCGCGGGGCGCAGCGACTGGCCGCGGGACGCCCGCCACACCGCGACCGCCAGCGCCACGCCGCCCGCGACCGCGATCGCGGGGTGGAGGCCCCACAGCCCGTTCGCCGCGACCAGCGCGACCGGCGGCAGCGACGACTGCACGAGACCCGGGAATCCACCGGTACGCTCCCACAACTCGCCGAATCGGTCACTCATGCCACTGCCCTCCCGTGGAGATGGAGACCCGGGCGTGCGCCGGGTCGTCGCCGTAGCCGATCAGCAGCCGCAGCGTCATGTCGTCGAGCACGAACCGCACCTGGCCGGGCGGGAGCAGACCGGCGATCGCCATGGTGACCAGGCCGTGCCGCATGCTCCACAGCTGCGCGGCCCACACCTCCGGCGCCGCGGGCAGCCCACCGGCCGCCGGGAACCGGCCGGCGTCGACGCAGCGGCGGACCAGGGCGACCAGCCGCGTGTACGTCCCGACGCCGAGGTCGTCGGCCTCCGGCGGGCGTTCGATGAACATCGCGCGGTAGAGGTGCGGGTTGCGCACACCGGCGGCGAAGAGCTCGTCGCAGGCCGCGACCAGGTCGGTGACCGGGTCCGCGGTGCGGGGCAGCGCGTCCAGCGCGGTGTGCAGGCGGGTGAAACCCTCCTGACGGACCGCGTAGTGGATCTCGGCCATGCTCCGGAAGCGGCTGAACACGGCCATCGTCGAGGTGCCGACCTCGGCGGCGAGGCGGCGGCTGGTGAGCGCGGCCGGGCCCTCCTCGCCCAGGATCCGGGCGGCGGCCTCGACCAGTTTCGGGCGGACCTCCGGGTCCGCGGCGCGTGGGCTCATGGACCGAAAATATCGCCGTTATATATCAGCGGTAAAGTCACCGCCCGCCATCTGCGAAAGCCGACTCCGCGGTACGGCACGCCCGATCCGGCGCCGGCGGGCCAGGCGGCCCCCGGCTCGGTCACACCTGGCCCGCATTCCTCGCAGGCCGGCCGCCTCGGCATGCCGAGCGCGGCAGGGTCCCGGACACCGCAGGGTCCTGGGTGGGCCAGGGTCCCGGGTGGGCCAGGGTCCCGGGTGGGCCAGGGTCCCGGGTCGGCCAGGATCCCGGGTCGGCCAGGATCCCGGGTCGGCCAGGATCCCGGGTCGGCCAGGATCCCGGGTCGGCCAGGATCCCGGGTCGGCCAGGATCCCGGGTCGGCCAGGATCCCGGGTCGGCCAGGATCCGAGCGCCGCAGAGCCTGAGCGCCGGAGGGTCCCGAGCGCCGCAGGGCCCGGCCCGGGTGGGGCAGACACCTCGCGGGACGGGCAACCGGCGGGTCCGGGCCCTTCGAGCCGGTCGCCTCGCCGCGCCGCGCGCCTCCCGCGGGCCGGGATCACGTGCGGCGTCGCCGCCCGAGCCGAAGGCCCGGCGCGGGAGCGCCGGGCCTTCGGTGGGGAGGTGGTGTCAGGTCTTCTTCCTCGGCTCGAAGCCGTGGAAACCGGAGCCGCCCGGGGTGGGCGCACGGGGCGGTTGCGGCGCGAACGCGTCACCCGCCGCGATGACCCCGCGGCGCCCGCGCCCGGCCGGCGGGCCCGCGGGAGCCGGGCCCGCGCCGTCCGCCGGGCCCGGGCCGGGAGCGGCGCCGGCGTTGCGGCGCGACTCGATGTAGGCGAGCGCGGCGCGGTCCTCGTCGGACGGCGCGGACAGCATCGCGTAGACCAGCCCGATCACGCCGACGATCACGCCGACCACGATCGGCACCAGCAGCGTGCCGGACGTGACGCCGGTGTGCCGGACCGTCTCGGAGTGCAGCTCGACGCGCATCGCGGTCATGCCGGTGAAGTGCATGCCGTTGACCGCCACGCCCATGATCAGCGCGGAGCCGGCGATCGCCCACCCGCCGCGCACCCGCACGGACAGCCACAGCGCCACGATCGCGGCCACCACCGCGATCAGCACGGAGAGCACGACCGGGACCGGGTCGTAGCGGATGGTGCCGTCCAGCTGCATGCCGGCCATGCCGGTGTAGTGCATGGCCGCGACGCCGACGCCGGTGAACAGGCCACCGCCGAGGATCTTGACGAAGTTCGCCCGGCCGAAGCCGACCAGGCTCAGCCCGATGCCGACCGAGACGATCGCGAGCACCAGGCTGACCACGGTGAGCGGCACGCCGTACCGGATGGTGGTGCCCTCGACCCCGAAACCGAGCATGGCGATGAAGTGCATGGTCCAGATCGCGGTGCCGCCGAGCGCGATCGACGCGCCCGCGATCCACCGCGCACGCCGGCCGGTGGAGTCGGCCTCCCGGGCGCGGACGGCGCAGGTGAGCGCGAGCACCGAGCCGAGCACCGAGAGCGCGTAGCTGAGGACCGGCGTGATGACGCCGTACTCGAAGTGGTGGATCTGACCCGACACCGCAGCGCCCTCCCCGAACGGACGTGTAACCCCGTGCGAATGGTCGCGCCCACATGCCGGGACCGCCAGTGACCAACGGTGAGACCTCCCTGACCGAAGGGTCAGCTTCGGTCAGGGAGCCAGAAAACGGGCGAGAGCGTCACGCCACCGCGTTGTAGGCCAGAACGCCCCGGTTGACCACGCCGATCGCCTGCCGGGCGGTCGTGCGCACCTCCTCGGTCGCGCCGCTGGCGTTGGAGATCTGCCCGAGCAGGTCCACCACCATCCGCGCCCACCGCACGAAGTCGCCGGCGGGCATGTCACCGTCCAGGTTGTGGCCGCTGGCCAGCACCTTCTCCAGCGACTCGCCGCGGGCCCAGCGGTAGATCGGCCAGACGAACCCCAGATCCGGTTCGCGGGTCAGCTCCAGGCCGCGGGACGCCTCCTCGGCCTCCAGCTCGGCCCAGATCTTCGTGGTCGCCTCGACCGCGTCCGCGACCGGGCCGCGCGGCACGGACGCGCGCTCGTCGCCCTCCCGCCGCGCCTCGTAGACCGCGACCGACACCGCGGCGGCCAGCTCGGCCGGGGCCAGCCCCTCCCACGTGCCGCGCCGCAGGCACTCCGCGACCATCAGGTCCGTCTCGGTCCAGATCCGGGCCAGCATGCGGCCCGCGTCGGTGACCTCACCGGACTCGGACAGGTAGCCGCGCACGGTCAGCATGCCGCAGACCGCGTCGAACGTCCGGGCCAGCGAACCGGTCCGGCCGGCGACCTTGTCACGCAGCGCGTCCGTGTCCTTCTCCAGCCGGTGCCGCCGCTCGGCCCAGCGCGCGTGCTCCTCCCGGTCCGGGCACTGGTGGCAGGCGTGCTGCCGCATCTGGATGCGCAGCAGCGCCAGCTCGTGGTCGTCGGCCGCGCCGGAGCGGGTGCGGTTGCGGCGCCCCTCGCGCCGGTCCAGGCCGGTCCCGGTGACGGCCGCGGCCAGGTCCCGCCGGGCGGCGGGCGACCGCGGGTTGAAGTTCTTCGGCACCCGCACCCGGTCCAGCACCTCGACCAGGCCGGGGAAATCGCTGGCCGGCACCCGGCCGGCCCACCGGTCCTGGGTGAGCACCATCGGCCGGGGCTCGCCGAAGCCGCCCACGCCCGGGTCGATCACCACGGCCAGCCCGGCACGCCGGCCGGCCGGGATCCGGATGACGTCACCGGGGCGCAGCTTGGACAGCGACGCGGCGGTCTCCGCGCGGCGCTGCGCCTGGCCCTGCCGGGCGATCGCGCGCTCCCGGTTCGCGATGGCCACCCGCAGGCCGAAGTACTCGTTGAAGTCGCCGTGGTGGCAGCGCACCTCGTCCTCGTACCCCTCGATGGTCTTCACGTTGTTCTGCACCTGGCGGGCCAGGCCGACGACCGAGCGGTCCGCCTGGAACTGCGCGAACGACGACTCCAGCAGCTCGCGGGCGCGATCGATGCCGACGCTGCCGACGATGTTCGCCGCCATGTTGTAGGAGGGGCGGAACGAGCTCTTCAACGGGTACGTCCGGGTGCTGGCCAGCCCGGCCACGTGCCGGGGGTCGACCTCCGGTGACCAGACCACGACCGCGTGTCCCTCGACGTCGATGCCGCGCCGGCCGGCCCGGCCGGTGAGCTGCGTGTACTCCCCCGGGGTGAGGTCGACGTGTGCCTCGCCGTTGTACTTGACCAGCCGCTCCAGCACCACGCACCGGGCCGGCATGTTGATGCCGAGCGCCAGCGTCTCGGTGGCGAAGACCGCCTTGACCAGGCCGCGGACGAACAGCTCCTCGACGACCTCCTTGAACGCGGGCAGCATGCCGGCGTGGTGCGCGGCCAGGCCCCGCTCCAGCGCGTCCAGCCACTCCCAGTAGCCGAGCACGGTCAGGTCCTCACCGGGGATCGCGGTGATCCGCTCCTCGACGATCGCGCGGATCTCCTCGCGCTCGTCCGGCGTGGTCAGGCGCAGCCCGGCGGCCATGCACTGCTGCACGGCGGCGGCGCACCCGGCCCGGCTGAACACGAAGATGATCGCGGGCAGCAGGTCGGCGCGCTCCAGGCGCTCGATCACGTCGAAGCGCAGCGGCGGCTGCCAGCGCTTGTTCCGCCCGCCGCGGCCGCCCCAGCCGGGGCCGGACGTGCGGTCGCCCATCTCCATCCGCCGCAGCTGCTCGCGCGTGTACCGCAGCAGCTCCGGGTGCACGTCGTGCTTGCGGGCCGCGTCCGCGTCGTGGAACAGGTCGAACATCCGGCGGCCGACCAGCATGTGCTGCCAGAGCGGCACCGGGCGGTGCTCGGAGACCACGACCTCGGTGTGGCCGCGCACGGTGACCAGCCAGTCCGCGAACTCCTCCGCGTTCGACACGGTCGCCGACAGCGACACCAGCGTCACGGTCGCGGGCAGGTGGATGATCACCTCTTCCCAGACCGCGCCCCGGAACCGGTCCGCGAGGTAGTGCACCTCGTCCATCACCACGTACGCCAGGCCGTCCAGCGCGGCGGAACCGGCGTAGAGCATGTTCCGCAGCACCTCGGTGGTCATCACGACCACCTGCGCGTCCGCGTTGATGACGTTGTCGCCGGTGAGCAGGCCGACCTTGTCCGCACCGTACCGGTCGACGAGGTCGTGGTACTTCTGGTTGGAGAGCGCCTTGATCGGCGTGGTGTAGAAGCACTTCTTGCGGGTCGGCGCGGACAGTGCCATGTGCACCGCGAACTCGCCCACCACGGTCTTTCCCGCACCGGTGGGCGCACAGACCAGCACGCCACTGCCGCGCTCCAGGGCCTGGCACGCCTCGCGCTGGAAGTCGTCGAGGTCGAAGCCGAGATCGGTGGCGAAGTCATCCAGACGGGGGAACTTCGCGGACTCCGCGGCCCGCCGGCGAGAAGCCGCATACCGCTCAGCGGGAGATGTCACGCGCTCAACAGTAGCCGAGCCCCCACGATCTTGGCTTTTGTCTTTTCCGGCGGCCCTGGTCACACGGCGCGGCGTGACAGCGGCACGCACCGTGAGGAGGGGTGCGGGACGCCACCAGATATGGTTCTCGACGTGGCGGATCACGACGAGCGTTCGAGCGAGACGAGCCCGGCGGAGGTGGAGCCGCCACGAGCGATCGAGGGCATCCTCTTCGACTTCCACGGCACCCTCGCGCAGGTGGAGCCGCCGGTCGACTGGGTGCTCGCGGCGGCCACGGCCTGCGGCGCGACGCTCGATCCCGGGCGCGCCACCGCGCTGGCCGACCGGCTGATCACCGCGGGCCGGGCCGGCGGGCCGATCCCCCGCCGGATCCCACCGCAGCTGGCGGAGGTATGGGCCGAGCGCGACCTGTACGCGCACTGCCACCGCGCCGCGTACACCGGGCTCGCGGACACTGTGGAATCCGGGATATCCGGCTTCGCGGAGGCGCTCTACGACCGGGTGACCGTCCCCGAGGGCTGGGCGCCCTACTCGGACGCGGCCACCACGCTCGCCGCGCTGCACGAGCGCGGCGTGCCGATCGCGGTGGTCAGCAACATCGGCTTCGACATCCGCCCGCACTTCGCCGCCTGGGACCTCGACCGGTACGTCACCGAGTTCGTGCTCTCCTACGAGGTCGGCCGGATAAAGCCGGACCCGCAGATCTTCGAGAAGGCCTGCAAGCTGATCGGCGTACCGCCGGAACGCGCGCTGATGGTCGGCGACTCCGCCGCGGACGCGGGCGCGGTCAAGGCCGGCCTCGCCACGCTGGTCCTGCCGGCCGCCGAACCGGGCCGCGCCAACGGCCTGTGGGCCACGCTCGCGCTGGCGAGATAGCAACCCGGCGGTCCCGGGACCACGGACGTGGAAACCCCCGAGCCGCGGGGCCCGGGGGTTTTCGTCATCACCTCGTGTGCCCGAGGCTTCGTTTCACGGTAACACCGTCGTGGCCGGGCGACACCGTCGTGGTCAGGCGGCCTTCACGCGGGCGGTGAACGCCACGAACGCGGCCGGGCTGACCAGCAGCGCCGGGCCGGCGGCGTCCTTGCTGTCCCGCACCGCGACCACACCGGGCAGATTCGCCGCCACCTCGACGCAGTTGCCGCCGGTGGAGCCGCTGCGGGTGCTCTTACGCCATGTCGCACCGGTCAGGTCAATCATCGATAGTCTCCTTGATCAGTTCCCCGATGAGGTCGTCCGAAGCATCCCGACCCAGCGCGATCCGGTCCAGCACGTCCCACGCCCTCTGGTAAGTATCCACTTCCGCGGCTTCGTCCAGGTAGAGCGCGCCGGTCAGGCCCTCGATGTAGACCGTGGTCGGCTCCGCCCGGCGCAGCCCCACCTCCGGGAAGTCGAGCACGGTGAACGACCCGGCGAAACCCGCGTAGTGCAGCGCCCGCTCCCGGGGGATCACCCGCACACTGATCCCGGGCTTCTGCGAGATGTTCACCAGATGGGCGAGCTGCCGGGCCCACGCGTCCCGGTCATCGAGGCCCTTCACCAGCACCGCCTCCTCGATGATCACGTCCAGTTCGGGCGCCGGCGGGTTCGCGCGGGCGAGCAGCCGCTGCCGCTCCCGGCGCAGCCGGACCCGCTGGGTGACCTGCTCCGGCGTCACGCCCGGCACCGCGCCGAGCACCGCCGCGGCGTACTCCTCACCCTGCAACAGGCCCGGGATCACCCCGTTCTCGTAGTGGCGCAGCCGGGACGCGGCCTGCTCCATGCCCACGTACAGCTCGAACCAGGCCGGGACCGCCTTGCCGTACGCCGCCCACCAACCCTTCTCCTTCGTGGCCGCGGCCAGCGACAGCAGCACCTCCAGCATGTCCGGCGGCGCGCCGTAGAGCTCGGCGAGCGCACGCACGTCCACCTGCCGGACCGGCGCCTCGCCGCCCTCGATCCGCGACATCTTCGACAGCGAGACCTCGATGTGCGCGGCCGCGTCCTTCAGCGTGATCCGCGCGGCCTCCCGCAACTGCCGGAGCAAACGACCGACCTGGCGGCGGGGTACGGACGATCCCCCGTCGTGTGACACCTGAGCCTCCCGCACGCGATTTCTGACGGGTCCGGACCGTCAAAATGACGGCTCAGAAATCTGAATTCCGGAAATCCCGATCCTGCACTTCTCGGAAGCGTACGGGTACGCCAAGGTTTACGGCAGGTAGCCGACCCCGTCACCGCTCGTAGGCGTGACGGTTCCTCTCCCCCTGGAGGACACCCACATGGCCGTGGCACCACCGCCGATCCCCACGATCGTGCCCGGCAGCCTGCTCTACATCGCGGACGAACGCGACTACCGCCTCGGCGTCGGCCCACTCGCACTCCGCGTCACCTCCCTCGGAACGCCGGGCGCCGAATGGCTCGTCGTACACGGCCACCGGGTCGGACACGACGGCCGCGTCGACCACCGCCACCTGACGTTCACGATCCGGGTCACCGCGCTCCGCGACGCGGTACGGCCCACCGGGTGGCTGCCGCCGGCGATCCGGCAGTAAGACGTTCTCGCAGCCGCGCCGCCGCCGGGCCTGACTCCCGGCCGGCCGGCGCGCGCGGAAGGCCCCGGGGGCGCGCCAACCCCCGGGGCCTTCTCCTTTTCGATCGGCTGCGGTTCAGGGCGCCTCCGGCGGGCCTCGGGCTCCGGGGAGAGGGCGGAGGTTCCAGCCGGCTCGCGGTTCGCCGGCCCGGCCGTTTTTCGTGGGTGGGATGGGTTTCGTCTCGTGTGCCTGGCTGCCGGTCTGCGCGGTGCGCGCGATCAAAAGGTCGACCGGCAGTGCCGCCGCGCGGCACCGAGGCAATGCTTGCTGCCCGGGAAGTGGGACGACCATCCCGTCATACGGTCTGATCACCCGTCGTATGTACATGGGAGCCCGCGCGAGACGGGGCTGCCGCGCGCACCACGCGAGGCGAGATCACCGGCCGCGGAGCCGACGAAATCGGCAGTTGCTGCTCGCGGTCACCTCAAGGTGGATCTGCTGCTCGGGCCACACGCGACGAGCTGCACGCCCGAAATTTCGGCGTCCTGCCGCAACGCCACCCGCACGGCAGCGCAGCCAAGAAACAGACCCGGCCGGCAGCGGGACGCTGTCGGCCGGGTTCGTCGTGCGGTGGTCGGCTATCAGGTCATGTCGTCGAAGCCGCGCTCGATCGGCCGGGGCTTGATCGGCTCGGCCGGTTCGACGGGGCCGGACGCTGACACCGGCGAGCTGGCGCCGACCGGTTCGCTGGCGGTGACCGGGCCGCTGGCCGTGACCGGGTCGCCGGCGGTGACGGAGTCGGCGTCGCCGAGGTCGAGCGGGGAGACCGCGTCGTCGTCGAGGCCCTCGTAGATCGACTTGCCGCGGCCCCGGCGCTTGTCGTTCAGGACCGCTACGCCGGCGGCCATGAAGTACAGGGCGGACAGCGCGAGGGCCAGGACGGTCATGCCGAACGGGTCGGGGGTGGGGGTGACCACGGCCGCGAACAGGAAGAACGCGAAGACCGCGACACGCCACCAGGACAGCAGCCGCTGGCCGCTGACCAGACCGACGACGTTCAGCATCAGCGCGAGCAGCGGGAACAGGAACGCGACGCCGAACAGCAGGATCAGGCCGGTGACGAAGCTGATGTACCGCGTGACCTCGAGCTGGGTGTCGAGGCCGGTGACGCCGGACGTCAGCAGGAAGTACAGACCCTTCTCCACCACGAAGTAGGCCAGGGCCGCGCCGCCGGCGAACAGCGGCGCGGCGAGCGACACGAAGGCGTAGGCGTAGCCGCGCTCGTGCTTGTGCAGGCCGGGCGCGATGAACGCCCACAGCTGGTAGAGCCAGAACGGAGCGGAGACGATCAACCCGACCCAGAGCGCGATCTTGAGCCTGAGCAGGAATCCGTCACCCGGGCCCAGCTGCGTCATCGGGCAGCCACCGTCTGCCTGACGCATCGAGGGCAGATCGCAGTAGGGCTGCTTGAGCAGCTCGAACACGTCGATCGACAGGTAGAAGCCGACGCCGAAACCGACCACGACCGCGAGGGAGGCGCGGAACAGCCGGTTTCGCAGGTCCCTGATGTGTTCGATCAGGGTCATCTCGCCGTTGGCCGCCTGCTCGAACTTCGACGGCCCCTTGTTACGGCCAGGCAGGGCGAGTTTCACGGCTCAGGTCAGCGGTCGCGGACGGGCTGCTCGGCCGTCGCGTGTGTGGCGTGTGCGGGCGGGATCACGTCGCCCTGCAGCGGCGCGCGGCCGTTCTTCGCGTCGGCCTTGTCGGACAGGTCGTCCGGCGCGTCCTTGCCGTCGTCGACCATGCTCTTGGTCTCCGCCTTCAGGATGCGCATCGAGCGGCCGAGCGAGCGGGCCGCGTCGGGGAGCCGCTTCGCGCCGAAGAGGAGGATGAGCACCACCACGAGGACGATGATGTGCCACGGCTTGAGGAACTGCATTTCGTTCTCCAACTCGGTGTCGAGGGCGACCCGTCGACGTCAGGCGCCGAGCCCATGGTACGTGCGGAACAGCCGGTTGCCATCGGGCCCGCACGCCTTCACAGGGTAAAGACAGCGTTGACATGAAAGACCTTGCTGGACGTAGTCTCTGCCACACCGAACCCGCACGTCAACAGGCTGCCAGCCACCAAAACAGCACGAAACCGGCTGTTTTCGCACCGGTCCTCGAGGGTTAAGGCTTGCCGGCCCGGATGACGGCGACCTGGTCGGCGGCCTCGCCGGCCTTCTCCGCGACCGCGAGCGAGCGTTCCTGCAACGCCTCGGCCTTGGCCTGCAGCCGCTCCAGGGCCTCCTGCTTGAGCATCAGCCGCCGCACGGCCCGGTACAGCTCGGGCACGCGGGCCAGCACCGGCCGGACCGCCAGCCCGAGCACGACGAGGGAGAACAACGCGACGCCGAGGATGATCCACAAAATCATGACCCAAACCCTATGCCGAGGGTACGGAGTACGCAGCCAACGCCGCCGCGGCCTGCTCGCGGATGCCGGTGATCAGCTCCGGTGGGCTCACCACGGTCACCTCCGGGCCGAGGCCGAGGATCAGCCGGCGCGCCCAGCCGAGGTCCGTGACCCGCATGGTGACCAGCCAGTCCTCGCCGGAGGCACCGCGCTCGACCGACTCGCACGGGTAGTACTCGGTGATCCACCGCTCGGACCGGCCGACCCGCAGGGTGATCAGCGGCAGCTCCTCGCCGGGGCGGAACACGCCGGCGCTCAGGTCGTGCGGGCGCGCCTCGGCCGGGGGTACGGCCGGCTCGTCGAGCTCGGTCCAGCCGTCGATCCGGTCCACCCGGAACAGCCGGGTCGCCTCAGCCCGGCGGCACCACGCCTCCAGGTAGGCCCAGCCGTCGACGTTCACCACGCGGATCGGGTCGATCACGCGGTCGGTGGTCTCGTCCCGGGACGCGGTGTAGTAGGTGATCCGCAGGGCCTTGCCGCTCTCCAGCGCGCCGCGGACCCGGTCCACCTTCTTCGCGTTGCCGCTCATCCGGACCGCGACCGGCGCGTCCGCGTCCGCGCCGGCCGCCGACTCTATCTTCGCCAGCGCGCGCTCGATCGCGTCGCGGTTGCCGGTGCCGGGCGTCTCCGCCAGCATGCGCAGCGCCACGACCAGCGCGAGCGCCTCGTCCGGCGTGAGCCGCAGCGGTTTGCCGATGCCCGCGTCGTAGGTGATGGTGACGTTGTCACCGTCGAACGCCATGTCGATCAGGTCGCCGGGGCCGTAGCCGGGCAGCCCGCAGACCCAGAGCAGCTCCAGGTCCTCGCGCAGCTGCTTCTCGGAGACGCCCAGGTCGGCCGCGGCCTCGACGATCGCGATGCCGGGCCGGGCCAGCAGGTAGGGCACCAGGTTGAGCACGCGGCCGAGGCGGTCGGCGGACGCGCGCGAGGCGGACGGCGCGGCGGTCACGCGGGCACCTCCTCGGTCCGGGAGACGATCTCCTTGAGCCGCTGGATGACGGCGTCGCGCAGCTCCGGCGGGTCCAGCACCTGCACCTCGGGACCGTAGCGGACCAGCGTGCCGGCCAGCCGCTCGGTGTCCCCGTACCGAATGGTGATCTTGTCTTTGGGGTGGTCGCCCTGCCCGGGCTCGATCACCCGTGCCCAGCGGCGCAGGCCGGCGCCGACACCCGGCGTGACCAGCAGCGTGGCCCGGCCGGTCCACTCGACCGGCCCGGAGAAGCGCGAGACGTGGCTGATCAGGTCGAGGTCCGCGGGCGGCGTGAACGCGCCCGGCCGGCCGGTCGACCGGACCTTGCCGAGGATGCGGGAGAGCCGGAAGCAGCGGACCGCGTCCCGGTCGAGGTCGTGACCCACCACGTACCACCGGCCGCGCCAGCAGACCACGCCCCACGGCTGCAGCCTGCGGGTGGCCGGCTCGTCGCCCTCGGGCGCGCGGTAGTCGAACGCGACCGCGCGGCGCCCCCGGGCGGCCGTGGTCAGCGGCGCGAACGCCGGGTCGACCGTGACGACCGGCTCGACGCCCAGCGTGGCCTGCGGATCCATGTCGATGCCGGCGGCGCGCAGCTTGGCCAGCCCGGAGGAGGCGGCGGCGGCGAGACCGTGGTGCTGCCACAGCCGGCCGGCGATGCCGACGGCCGCGGCCTCGTCCGGTTCGAGCGGGATGTCCGGCAGCGCGTAGTCGCGGTGGGCGATCCGGTAACCGGGCTCGGCGTCGAAGACGCTCTCCGTCCCGGTCTCCAGCGGCACGCCGAGCTCCCGCAGCTCCGCCTTGTCCCGCTCGAACTTGCGCTGGAACGCCTCGTGCTCCTTCGGGTCCTCCGGATCGTGCTCGTAACCGGGCACGGTCGCGGCGATCTGCGCGGCGGTCAGGAACCGGCGCGTGGACAGGAGGCAGATGACCAGGTTGACCAACCGCTCGGTGCGGATGCGCGACACGCCCGCAAAACTAGCAGTGCCGCCCGGCATGCCGCGCCCCGCGTCCGGTCAGCTTTCCCTCATCCGGGTATACGGGGCCCCCATGGTTCACGTTCGTCGCCGGGGCCGGGTTCTCGATCACGCAGGGTCGACTTCACCGACCCCGTGTCCGGCGCGGAGATCGAGCCCGTGCCGGCCGGGCCGTACGCGCGACCGCTACCCGAACATCGCGTACGCCTTCCTCGACCCGGCCCGGGGCGCTGTATAGGGTTGCTCCTCGTGATTCGGTGGCGGGCGGGGACGGTGACGGCGCTGCGGCGCAGCTGGGACGGGGCCAGCGAGCTGTCGGTGACGGTGGACGGCGACCAGGACTCGATCAAGGCGCTGGCGTACACGCCGCTGGTCGGCGAGCCCGCGGTCGGCGACCGGGTGCTGCTCAACGTGGGCGCGCTCGAGATGGGCCTCGGCACCGGCGGGTACGCGCTGGTGGTGGCGCTGCCGGACAACCTGCCGGCCTCGGACCTGGCGGACAGCCGGGACGGCGGCCACCTGGTCAAGGCCCGGTACACACCGCTGCAAGCGATCATGATGGGCGTGGACGAGGAGGCCTCCCCGCACCGCGCGGTGCTGGCCGAGGCGGACGACCTGGAGGGCATGCCGGTCGTGCTGGCCGACCTGCACTCCGCGCTGCCCGCGGTGCTCGCCGGGATCGGCACCGGCCCCCGCGTCGCCTACCTGATGACGGACGGCGGCGCGCTGCCCGCCTGGTTCTCCCGCACGCTGTCCGCCCTCAAACCCCACCTCGCCGGTACGGTGACCGTGGGCCAGGCGTTCGGCGGCGACCTGGAGGCGACCACCGTGCACAGCGGGCTGCTGGCCGCCCGGCACGTGCTCGGCGCGGACGTCACGATCGTCGCGCAGGGCCCGGGCAACCTCGGCACCGGCACGCGCTGGGGGTTCTCGGGCGTCGCGGTCGGCGAGGCGGTGAACGCGGTCACCACGCTCGGCGGCCGCGCGGTCGGCTCGCTGCGCATCTCCGACGCCGACCCGCGCCCCCGGCACCGCGGCATCTCGCACCACAGCGTCACCGCGTACGGCCGGGTCGCGCTGACCCGGGCCGACCTGGTCGTCCCCACTCCCCTGCCGGCATCGGTCGCCGAGGACGTGGAGTCGACGCTGCGGCTGCTGGCCGAACGCCACACGATCGTCCGCGTCCCCACCGCCGGCCTCGACGACGCGCTGCGCGCCTCACCGGTGCCGCTCTCCACCATGGGCCGCGACCTGGACGGCGACTACGCCTACTTCGTGGCGGCCGCGGCCGCCGGCCGGCACGCCGCCTCGCTCCTGCCGGCCGCCTGACCCGCGGGTCCTCCGCGACCCCGCGCGGAACCGGCAGGGAGGAGCGCCAGCGACGACCGGTGCCCGCGGGAGCACCGGGAGCCGGCCACGCCGGAAGCGGGAAAATCGGTTCTGCGCAGGTCGGTCCGAAGCGCGTCAGCGGTTCTGCGCAGGTGGTCCGGAGCGTGTCAGCGGTTCCGCGCGGTCGATCCGGAGCATGTCAGCCGAAGATGACGAACAGCGTCCAGCCGACCACGATCACGCCGAGGATCGCGGCGTAGACCCAGGTCGGCACGCGGTACTCACCACGCCGGTTGGCCTGCACCTCGGCGACGATCTTCGCCCGGCGCCGCTCGAACCGGTTCTGCTGGTGCTCAGGTGTGGTCATAGTCCTGCCAGCGTAAACGGGACCCCGGGTCCGGCACCCGGGGCCCCGCCTCGCTCACATGCTGGCGATCAGCCGTTCCACGCGCTCGTCGTGCGCGCGGAACGGGTCCTTGCAGAGCACGGTGCGCTGCGCCTGGTCGTTGAGCTTCAGGTGCACCCAGTCGACCGTGAAGTCGCGCCGCTTCTCCTGCGCGTGCTTGATGAACTCGCCGCGCAGCCGCGCCCGGGTGGTCTGCGGCGGCGTCTCCTTGGCCTCGTAGATGTCCAGGTCGTTGGCGATCCGGTCGACCTGCTTGCGCCGCTCCATCAGCCCGTAGAGGCCACGGCCGCGCCGGATGTCGTGGTACGCCAGGTCCATCTGCGCGATCCGCGGGTGGGACAGCGGCAGGTCGTTCTTCGCCTGGTAGCGCTCGATCAGCTTCAGCTTGCTGACCCAGTCGATCTCCCGCGCCACCGGGTCGAGGTTGCCGCTCTCCACCGCGTCCAGCACCCGGCCCCAGAGCTCCACGACCCGCTTGGCGGTGTCGTCGCCGCCGCGCCGCTCCACGAACTCGGTCGCCTTCGCCAGGTACTCCTGCTGGATCTCCAGCGCGGAGATCTCCTTGTTCGACGCCAGGCGCACCTTGCGGCGGCCGGTGACGTCGTGCGACACCTCGCGGATGGCCCGGATCGGGTTCTCCAGCGACAGGTCGCGCATGACCACGCCGGCCTCGATCATGCGCAGCACGATGTCCGCGGTGCCCACCTTGAGCAGCGTGGTCACCTCGTTCATGTTCGAGTCGCCGACGATCACGTGCAGCCGCCGGTACCGCTCCGCATCCGCGTGCGGCTCGTCGCGGGTGTTGATGATCGGCCGGGACCGCGTCGTCGCGCTGGAGACGCCCTCCCAGATGTGCTCGGCCCGCTGGGACAGGCAGTAGACCGCGCCGCGCGGCGTCTGCAGCACCTTGCCCGCGCCGCAGATCAGCTGCCGGGTCACCAGGAACGGGATCAGCACGTCCGCCAGGCGGCCGAACTCGCCGTGCCGGGACACCAGGTAGTTCTCGTGGCACCCGTACGAGTTGCCGGCCGAGTCGGTGTTGTTCTTGAAGAGGTAGATCTCGCCCGCGATCCCCTCGTCGTGCAGCCGCTTCTCCGCGTCGACGAGCAGGCCCTCCAGGATCCGCTCGCCGGCCCGGTCGTGCGCGACCAGATCGAGGACGGAGTCGCACTCGGGCGTCGCATACTCCGGGTGCGAACCCACATCCAGATAGAGCCGGGCGCCGTTACGCAGGAAGACGTTGCTGGACCGCCCCCAGGAGACGACCCGCCGGAACAGGTAGCGCGCCACCTCATCCGGTGACAAACGCCGTTGACCTCGGTAGGTGCACGTGACGCCGTATTCGGTCTCAAGACCGAAGATTCGCCGCTCCATGACCGAACATTAGCCCCACGTGACCCTGTTGTGGCACCTGTGTGACCCGCCTCGGGGGTGGGGCGCGAAAAAATCTGCTCGGTGGGGGGTTTTAGCCCACTTTGTCATGTGCGAGCGGCGCTTCAGCGTTCCCAGTCGAGCAGACGCAACAGGTATTCGCCGTAGCCGCTGCGGCGGAGCGGGGCGGCCAGCGCGCGAAGCTGATCGTCGTCGATGCGGCCGGCCCGCCAGGCGGCCTCCTCGATGCAGCCGATCTTGAAGCCCTGGCGCGCCTCTATGACGCGCACGTACTCGGCGGCGTGCACCAGGTCGGCGAACGTCCCGGTGTCCAGCCAGGCGGTGCCGCGGTCCAGGACCGTGACCGTGAGGTCGCCGCGCCGCAGGTAGGCGTCGTTGATGCCGGTGATCTCGAGCTCGCCGCGGGCGGACGGGCGCAGGCCCTTCGCGATGCGGACCACGTCCGCGTCGTAGAAGTAGAGGCCGGGGACCGCGTACCGGGACTTCGGCTTGTCCGGCTTCTCCTCGATGGAGATGACCTTGCCGGACTCGTCGAACTCGACCACGCCGTAGGCGGTGGGATCCGCGACGGGATAGGCGAAGACGCGGCCGCCGGCGTGGGCCGCGTTCTCCTTGAGCCGGGTCGGCAGGTCACCGCCGTGGAAGATGTTGTCGCCGAGGATCAGCGCGACGTCGTCGCCGGCCAGGAACTCCTCGCCGATCAGGAAGGCCTGCGCGATGCCCTCCGGGCGGGGCTGCTCCGCGTACGTCAGGGACAGGCCCCACTGCGTGCCGTCACCGAGCAGGCGGCGGAACTGGGGCTGGTCGTCCGGCGTCGTGATGATCAGCACCTCGCGGACGCCCGCGGTCACGAGCGTGGTCAGCGGGTAATAGATCATCGGCTTGTCGAAGACCGGCATCAGCTGCTTCGACACCGCCTGGGTGATCGGCCACAGCCGAGACCCGGTTCCACCTGCCAAAAGGATCCCGCGCACCGGCGAATAGTACTCACGTGGAGCCACTACCGGCAGTCACTTCGCAATGAAGCTGTAATCGACGCGAACCGGAGCGCGACCGGCACCGGCTCCGGTCCTGGTACCGTGGCTTGCGCTCCTGGCCGGAGCAGAGACAGAGCTTTCCTGGGGGGCCGGCACAATGACCCGTTGGCTGATCACCGGCGCGGGCGGGATGCTCGGCCGCGATCTCGTCGCCGCGCTGACCGAGCCGACCGCGCCCTACGGCCGGCACGCCCGGCGCAGCGAGACACCCGTCGAGATCACCGCCGCGACCCGCGACATGCTCGACGTCACGGACGCGGCCGCGGTCGCCTCCGCGGTCTCCGGCCACGACATCGTGATCAACACGGCCGCCTGGACCGACGTCGACGCCGCCGAGGACCACGAGGACGTCGCCACCGACATCAACGGCCGCGCGGTCAACAACATCGCGGCCGCCTGCACGGTCAACGGCGCGAAACTCATCCAGATCTCCACCGACTACGTGTTCGACGGCACCGCCACCACGCCGTACCCGGAGACCCACCCGACCGCGCCGATCAACGCGTACGGTCGCGGCAAGTCCCTCGGCGAGCAGCTCGCGCTCCGCACCGGCGGCTACGTGGTCCGCACCGCCTGGCTCTACGGCGACCACGGCCCGAACTTCGTCGAGACCATGCTGAAGCTGGCCGCGTCCCGGCCCACCGTCGACGTGGTCACCGACCAGATCGGCCAGCCGACCTGGACCGCCGCGCTCGCCGAGCAGCTCGTCCGCCTCGGCACCGCCGCGCTCGCCGGCACCGCCCCACCCGGCATCTACCACGGCACCGCCACCGGCGAGGCGTCCTGGCACGACCTGGCCCGCACGCTCTACGACCTGGCCGGCCTCGACCCGGACCGGATCCGCCCCACCACCGCGGAGAACTTCGCCCGCCCGGCCCCGCGCCCGGCCTACAGCGTGCTCAGCCACGACGCGTGGGCGGCCGCGGGCATCCCGCTCCAGCCCGACTGGCGCGTCCAGCTCGACCACGCACTCAGCGAACCCGGCTTCGCCGACCTGGCCAAGGCCGCACGGTCCTAGAGGCCCGCCGCCCGTCGCCAGCCGCAGCGCCCGGATAGTCCCTGCCGCAGCGCCCGGCTGATCGCCTACCGCAGCGCCCGGCTGATCGCCTACCGCAGCGCCCGGATGGTCGCCTACCGCAGCGCCCGGATGGTCGCCTGCGCAGGCGGCCGGATGATCGCCTGCCCAGGCGGCCGGAGCCGGCAACGCGCTACACGAGCCACGGAGCATGCAGGTCGTGGCATCGCCGCGTCGAAGCATGACCTGCCCCAAGAGTGTGATCCACCCCGGTAGGTGATGATCCTTTCAAACCTGTATTGCCGGTGTACGCGTCCGGAACAGCAATACAGGCTGGAAGGATCGTCACCCCGTTGATCAGCGGTAGCGATCCTCGCTCGAGGTATCCCTCTATGGCTGTTCCCGAGGATGCTCGGGCCCGTGACGCCGTCGGGACGCATGGAAACGGTGTGAGACCGGACCGGAAGCTGGGATCAGCCACTCCACGGGCCTGACATTCCGGACATTGGCGCTGAAGGCTCCACGGGCGAGCGAACGACGGGTCCTCCGTCGCCGGTAACTGTTTCCTGGGGCAGGAAACGACCGCCAGCGACACGGGAGCATCGTTCGGTGCCGTGCGTTGCGTCGCGTGGCAGCGCGCCGAAGCGGCCGGAAACAGCAGCGCGGTGGACGAGCGCCTGCAACAGCAGAAAAGAGCGGGAACTCGTCGACTCACCACGATCGAAACAGGCCGAGTGGCGTCGGGCACCGGTGGCGCGGAAACCCACACCGGCGCACCCGGGCGGCTCTCCGGGCCAGCGATCCCGGGCGGCACCGGCGCAGCTCTCCGGCCGCCAACCCGGGCGGCACCCACGCAACCCTCCGACCGCCAACCCGGGCAGCACCCACGCAACCCTCCGACCGCCAACCCCGCGCGATACCGGCAAGAGCCGATCCGGCCGCGGCCGGCGATCGCACCCGGCGATCGCACCCGACCATCGCACCCGGCGATCGCACCTCGCGATCGCCCGCAGCGGCGGCACGAGTCGAATCCGCCGAAGCCGCCCAGGCCGCAACCAGCGATCACACGCGACCAACCGCGCGCGACGCCGACACGAGCCGAACCCGCCGAAGCCACCCAGGCCGCAATCAGCAAGCACGCACGGCGGATCGCGCGTGGCGCCGGCGCGGGCCGAGCCCGGCGCGCGGGCCCGGAGTTTCGCGGTGCCGGCGGGCGGCCGGTGGCGAACCGTCAGGCGGGGAGCGCCGGTCCCGCGGCTGACGGCGGCACCGGTGGGCGAAAACACGCGGCGGCCGCCGGGGGCGACGGATTCGCCCCCGGCGGCCGCCGGTGGAACGCTTACTTCTCGGCCGGGCCGCCCTCGTCGACCGCGGCGGACTCGCCGGCGGTCTCCAGGTCGGCGGAGGCCGCCGACACCGTCGGGGTGTCCGGGCCCGGGGCCGGGTCGGCCGGCTTCTCGACCGCGTCGGCCGGGAGGTCGCCGCCCTCCAGGAGCGCGGTCAGTGCCTCGCCGGTGATGCGGCGGAACGTGCGGCCCCTGCGGGTGCGGTCCAGCACCGCGACCTCGAGCTGCTTGGACGTGATCGTGCGCGGCGACCCGTTCTCGCCGCCCACGCTGGCCAGGGACTTGACCGCGAGCTTCAGCGCGTCGGCGAGCGACAGCGTGAACGCGTGGCCGTCCTTGAGCGTGCTGGAGATGGCCTCGGCCTGGCCGCCCATGGCCATGAAGCCGGGCTCGTCCTGGACCGAACCGTCGTACATGATGCGGTAGATCTCGTCCTGGTCCGCGGACGCGCCGACCTGGGCCACGCACAGCTCGACCTCGAACGGCTTCTGCTGCTCCGTGAAGATCGCGCCGAGCACCTGCGTGTACGTGCTGGCGAGCGCGCGGCCGGTCACGTCCCGCCGGTCGTAGCTGTAGCCGTCGATGTCGGCCTTGCGCACACCGGCCCGGCGCAGGTTCTCGAACTCGTTGTAGCGGCCGACGGCGGCGAAGCCGATCCGGTCGTAGATCTCGCTGACCTTGCGCAGCGACGTCACGTTCTCCGCGACGAGGAGGACCCCACCCGCGTAGCTGAGGACCACCGCGCTGCGGCCCCGGGCGATGCCCTTACGGGCCAGCTCGGAGCGGTCGCGCATGATCTGCTCGGGTGAGGCGTAGAACTGCATTGCCACGGCGGCTCTCCTTCGTGATCTTTGGCGTCAGAAGCGGTGGGGAACCGCTTCTCAGCCGCCGGGGTTCTCGTGGCGGGCGTTGACGACGGCCTCGGCGATCGCGGAGACCTCCTCCTCGGTGAGCCGGTTCGTGCCCTCGGCCGACGCGGTCATCACCACCGGGTAGATCTTGCGGACCAGGTCGGGGCCGCCGGTCGCGGTGTCGTCGTCCGCGGCGTCGTAGAGCGCCTCGACCGCGAGCCGGGCCGCCTCCTCCGCGGAGATGCCGGGCCGGTAGCGCTTCTTCAGCGCGGCCTTCGCGAACAGCGAGCCGGAGCCGATCGCGTCGTAGCCGGTCTCCTCGTAGAGGCCGCCGGCCACGTCGAAGCTGAAGATCCGGCCGACCCGCGCCGGGTCCGTGCCGGCCTGGTCGTACCCCGCGAAGAGCGGGATGACCGCGAGGCCCTGCAGCGCCGCGCCGAGGTTCTGCCGGATCATGGCGGCGAGCCGGTTGGCCTTGCCGTCCAGCGAGAGCATGACGCCCTCGATCTTCTCGTAATGCTCCAGCTCGACCTGGAACAGCCGCATCAGCTCGATGCCGACACCGGCCGTGCCGGCGATGCCGATCAGCGAGTACGCGTCCGCGGGGTGCACCTTCTCGATGTCCCGGCTGGCGATCATGTTGCCCATGGTCGCGCGCCGGTCGCCGGCGAGCACGACGCCGCCCGCGAACGAGATCGCCACGATCGTGGTGCCGTGCGGCGCGACGTCACCGGCGGAGAGGCCGGGCGGCAGCGGCCGGCGGCCGGGCAGCAGATCGGGGGCGGCGACGCTCAGGAACTGGGTGAAGGAGGAGGTCCCCAGGTTGGTGAACGCATCCGGTAGGCGCCCTGATGGATCAAAACCCGTAGCCACGTATGTCCCTTCAGCTATGTCGATCGCCCTGGCGTGCTGGGACGCCGGAGCCGCCGTTGTGGTGGAAGCACCCTATACCGCGTGGGGTCACGCAGTGGTGATCATCTGTTACGTGTTCCGGGTCAGGTGCGTTACACACCCGACCCGGCAAGTCACCTTAAAAACGGACACAAACGGTCATTGACCGCCCTTTTGCACGTATCCCCTGACGAATTCCTCGGCGTTCTCCTCGAGAACCGAGTCGATCTCGTCGAGGAGGTCGTCGACCTCCTCGGTCAGTTCGGCGACGCGCTCGGCGGTCTCCGGGTTGGCCTCGACCGTGGCCTCGTCGACCTCACCCTGCTGGCTGCTCTTGCTGGATTGCGACTGTCCGCCGGTGTCCCTGGTAGCCATCCCGGTCCCTCCCTCGCCTCGTGCCGCGGGACTCGACCGCCCCGGCAACATCAGGTACCTAAAACCTACCCCGCCGTTATGACGAAAAGGCTCGCCCAAGCGCGTGTTTCGCGCTCAGCCGAGCCCTTTTCGATCATTCGCGGAAGTTCTACGTCGTGGGCTTCGCGTTGCCGGTGAGCGCCTCGAGCAGATCCTTGGCGCTCTCGCACCGGTCGAACAGCGCTCCGACGTGCTTCTTCGTGCCGCGCTCCGGCTCCATCATCGGCACCCGGACCAGCGACTCCCGCCCGATGTCGAAGATCACCGAGTCCCAGCTGGCCGCGACCACCTCGGACGCGTACTGCGCGAGGCAGCGGCCGCGGAAGAACGCCCGGGTGTCCTCCGGCGGCTCCACCATGGCGTCCCAGGTGTCCCGCTCGTCGAGCAGCGTCTTCATCGAGCCGCGCGCCACCAGCCGGTGGTAGAGCCCCTTCTCCGGCCGCACGTCGGAGTACTGCAGGTCGACGAGCTGCAGCTTGTGCGACGCCCAGCCGAGACTCTCCCGCTCGCGGTAGCCCTCCAGCAGCCGCAGCTTCGCCACCCAGTCCAGCTCGTCCGCACAGGACATGACGTCCCGGCCGAGCTTGTCCAGCACGTTCTCCCAGCGGTTCAGCACGTCCGTGGTGGCCTCGTCCGCGTCGGTGCCGAGCCGGTCGTCGACGAACTGCTTGGCCCGCTCGAAGAACGCCCACTGCAGGTCCAGCGCGGTCAGCTTGCGGCCGTCCCGCAGCCGGACCAGGTGCTGCAGCGACGGGTCGTGGCTGATGTGCTTCAGCTCGGAGACCGGGTCGGCGATGCCGAGCTCACCGGTGAGCGCCTTCTCCTCGATCATGGACAGGATCAGCGCGGTGGTGCCGACCTTGAGGTACGTGGAGATCTCGGACAGGTTCGCGTCGCCGATGATGACGTGCAGCCGCCGGTACTTGTCCGCGTCCGCGTGCGGCTCGTCGCGCGTGTTGATGATCGGGCGCTTGAGCGTGGTCTCCAGCCCGACCTCGACCTCGAAGAAGTCGGCGCGCTGGGAGATCTGGAAGCCGGTGCCGGAGCCGTCCTGCCCGATGCCGACCCGGCCGGCGCCGGTGACGATCTGCCGGGTGACGAAGAACGGCGTCAGGTACGCCACGATGTCCGCGAACGGCGTCTGGCGCCGCATCAGGTAGTTCTCGTGGGCACCGTACGACGCGCCCTTGTTGTCGGTGTTGTTCTTGTACAGATGGATCGGGTGCGTGCCCGGGATGGTGGCCGCGCGCCGGGCCGCCTCGGCCATCACGCGCTCGCCGGCCTTGTCCCACTTGACCACGTCGAGCGGGTTGGTGACCTCGGGTGTGGAGTACTCCGGGTGGGCGTGGTCGACGTAGAGCCGGGCGCCGTTGGTGAGGATGACGTTCGCCAGGCCCAGGTCCTCGTCCGCGAGCGCCTCCGCGGGGTCGTAGGCCGCGCCGGAGTAGGTGAAGCCGCGCGCGTCGCGCAGCGGCGACTCCTCCTCGTAGTCCCAGCGGGTGCGCCCGCCGCGGTTGAGCTCCGGCCGCGCCCCGTAGGCGTTGACCACCTGCGAGGAGGTCACCATCGGGTTGGCGCCCGGCTGTCCGGGCACGGAGATCCCGTACTCGACCTCGGTTCCCATGATCCGACGAACAGACATAAAGCGTCCTCCCCATTGACCCGTCGAGAGAAGCCTAGCCCCTACAAGGGGTGACGAAACGTGTCGGCGCATGGATAGTTGCGATCCTCGCCGAACCGCGACCGGCCGGTGCTGGCGGACAAAAGAAACGGGCGGCCCACCCGGGGCCGCCCGTTTCACACCGACTTACAGATATTGACCCGTGTTCGACGCGGTCTCGATGGACCGGCCGGCTTCCGCACCCTTGCCGCCGGAGACGAGCGTGCGGATGTAGACGATCCGCTCGCCCTTCTTGCCGGAGATCCGGGCCCAGTCGTCCGGGTTCGTGGTGTTCGGCAGGTCCTCGTTCTCCCGGAACTCGTCGACGCACGCGTCGAGGAGGTGCTGCAGGCGCAGGCCCTTGCGTCCGGAGGAGAGGAACTCCTTGATCGCCATCTTCTTGCCGCGGTCCACGATGTTCTGGATCATGGCGCCGGAGTTGAAGTCCTTGAAGTACAGGACCTCCTTGTCACCGTTGGCGTAGGTGACCTCGAGGAACCGGTTCTCCTCGGTCTCCGAGTACATCCGCAGCACGACCGACTCGATCATGGCGGCGACCGTGGCGGCCGTGTCGTTGCCGTGCTCGGCCAGGTCGTCCTCGTGCAGGGGCAGGCCCTCGAGGATGTACTTGCTGAAGATGTCCTTGGCCGCCTCGGCGTCCGGACGCTCGATCTTGATCTTCACGTCCAGCCGGCCCGGGCGCAGGATGGCCGGGTCGATCATGTCCTCGCGGTTGGAGGCGCCGATGACGATGACGTTCTCCAGCCCCTCCACGCCGTCGATCTCGGACAGCAGCTGGGGGACGATCGTGTTCTCCACATCGGAGGAGACGCCGGTGCCGCGCGTGCGGAACACCGAGTCCATCTCGTCGAAGAACACGATGACCGGGGTGCCCTCGCCGGCCTTCTCCCGGGCGCGCTGGAAGATCAGCCGGATGTGCCGCTCGGTCTCGCCGACGTACTTGTTGAGCAGCTCCGGGCCCTTGATGTTCAGGAAGAAGCTGGTGTGCTTCTCCTTGCCCTGCCGCTCGGCGATCTTCTTCGCCAGCGAGTTCGCCACGGCCTTGGCGATGAGGGTCTTGCCGCAGCCGGGCGGGCCGTAGAGCAGGATGCCCTTCGGCGGGCGCAGCTGGTGCTCCCGGAACAGGTCGGCGTGCAGGAACGGCAGCTCGACCGCGTCGCGGATCTGCTCGATCTGGGAGTGCAGGCCACCGATGTCGGAATAACCGACGTCCGGCACCTCCTCCAGGACCAGCTCCTCGACCTCGCTCTTCGGGATCCGCTCGTACGCGTACGCCGACCGGGGCTCGATCATGAGCGAGTCACCGGCCCGCAGCGCGGAGCCGATGAGCGTGTCGGCGAGGTGCACGATGCGCTCCTCGTCGGCGTGCGAGATGACGAGCGCGCGGTCACCCGGGCCGCCGTCCGGCGACTCCAGGATCTCCTTGAGCATCACCACCTCGCCCACGCGCTCGAACCCGAACGCGTCGACGACGTTGAGTGCGTCGTTGAGCAGAACCTCCTGCCCGCGCTGCAGCTCGTCGACCTCCAGAGAGGGTGACACCGCCACGCGGAGCTTGCGCCCACCGGTGAAGACGTCGACGGTGCCGTCCTCATGGCGGGTCAGGAAGACACCGTAACCGCTCGGCGGCTGCGCCAGGCGGTCGATCTCCTCCTTCAGCGTGACGATCTGGCTGCGGGCCTCCTTGAGGGTGGCCACCAGTCGCTCGTTGTTCTCGGACAGCCGGGAGAGCTGCGCCTGCGTTGCCGCGAGCCTCTCCTCGAGCTGCCTCACGTGACGGGGGCTTTCGGTCAGCTTGCGCCGCACCAGAGCGAGTTCCTCTTGAAGAAACGCGACCTGCGTGGAGAGATCGTGGGCCTCTTTCTCCCACCGTGCGGCGCGCTGGTCGGCGTCGTCGCTACGTGCCACGTCCCACCTCCCCGGGGGCTCGAACGTCTTGCCATAACACTAGCCGCAAACGCCGGGATTCCAACCCACGCAACACCCTCGTCACCGAAGCTTGATCAGATGTGTCCATGCGATCACAACCGGTCACCGAGGCCGGAACCTGCCCGCGGAGTGCGAAAACATCCCGCGCATGACGCGAAAACCCCCGAAGAACCCCAACCCACATCCTTGGTACGGAGTGAGTCCGCCCACGGCTGAATTCACGTGATTCACGCGGGAGAGTCCGCGGGCGTCACAGCGTCGGGCGGCCCACCAGCGACGCGATGACCCGGGCGAACTCCTCCAGGCGGGCGATCTGCCCGGCCCCGCCGTCGTCCATCGTCTTGCCGAACCGCAGCGCGTCGTGCCGGACCGGGGGCCGCTCGCCGTCCTCCAGCGTGCCGCCGCTCGGCGCCGCCTCGTCCATCGTGCTGAGCAGCAGGTAGACGTCGACGCTGCCGACCTGGGCCTGCCCGTTCGGCGTGCGGGTGAGCTGTCGCCGGCAGCCCACCTCGGTGACCGTGGACAACGGCACCACGCGCAGCGACGACGTCATCGAGCCGGGCGGGCCCTCACCGAGCGGTATGTCCTCACCGTGCCACAGTATGAGCCGGTTGCCGTCGCAGACGACGACCTCCTGCCACACGCCGTTGACCTCGTTGACGAACCGTTCCAGCGTGAAGCACAGCACGTCCGCGCCGCGCAGCACGCCGCCGAGCGACTCCAGCGCCACGTCGGGGTCGCGCAGGTAGGCACGGGCCGCCGAGTCGAGGTCGTGGTAGGGGGACCAGTCCGGGAAGACGGCCGGCAGGTCCCCTCCCCCACCCAGGCTGTGGCTCACTCGACCTCCGGGGAGTCGGGCTGGTCCGGGACGGCGGACGCCTGCATCGCGGCCTTGCGCACCGCGTACGCCTCGGCGCCCTTGGAGGGCTTGCGCCGCCGCGGCGGGGCCTGCACGCCGGGCGCGAGCTTGCGGGCGGAGACCAGGAACGCGGTGTGCGCGATCATGCGGTGGTCCGGCCGGACCGCGAGGCCCTCGGCGTGCCAGTCGCGCACCAGCGACTCCCAGGCGCGCGGCTCGGTCCAGCCGCCGCGCTCGCGCAGCGCCTCGACCAGCTCGGACAGCTGCGGGGTGGTCGCCACGTAGCCGATGAAGACGCCGCCGGGCACCAGGCACCGCTCGACCATGTCGAGCGCCTCCCACGGCGTGAGCATGTCCAGGATGATCCGGTCGAACCCGGTCTCCCGGTTGTCCGCCACGTCGCCGTTGTGCAGCTGCCAGGCCGGGTGCGGCGCGCCGAAGAACGCCTCCACGTTCTTCCGGGCGATGGCCGCGAAGTCCTCGCGCAGCTCCCACGAGTGCAGCTCGCCGCCGTCGCCGACCGCGCGCAGCAGCGAGCAGCTCAGCGCGCCGGAGCCGGCGCCGGCCTCGAGCACCTTCGCGCCCGGGAAGATGTCGCCCATCTGCACGATCTGGGCGGCGTCCTTCGGGTAGATGACCTGGGCGCCGCGCGGCATGCTGAGCACGTAGTCGGACAGCAGCGGGCGCAGCGCGAGGTACGCCGTGCCGTTCGCGGACGTGATCACGCTGCCCTCGGGCAGGCCGATCAGGTCGTTGTGCTCCAGCGCGCCGCGGTGCGTGTGGAACGACTTGCCGGGTTCCAGGACAACGGTGTGCATCCGTCCCTTCGGGTCTGTGAGCTGGACCCGGTCCCCGGCCCGGAACGGCCCGCGGCGCGCGGGCACCGGCTGGTCGGTCGGGACGACGGCGGTGGACGGTACGGTCACGGTGTTCCTCTTCCTCGGTCTTGCTATCTCTATTGATACGGGCGCGAACACCGTATCGGGGGTCAAACGGCCGGGTTGCCCCGGCCACGGCGTGGTTCGAGCACCTCGGCCAGGTCGATCAGGTGCAGCACGCCGACCACGTCCTCCCCGGCGGTCACCAGGTACTGCGCGCCCGGGTGAGTCTGCACCACGCGCACGACCTGCTCGCCGGTGAGGTCGACGGACATCGCCGGGATGCCCTCGACGCCGCGCGCGACCGCGTCCACACTGACCCAGGGCCGCCGCTCGGCCGGGACCGCAGCCGCCCGGGCGCCGTCGACCAGCGCGACCACCCGGCCGGACGCGTCCGCCACGGCCAGCGCGGCGTTGCCCGGCCCGGCCTCCTGGCCGCGGCGCTGCGCCTCGGCCAGCGGCGTGCCGGCCGGGACCGCGAAGACCGGCCGGGCCAGGTGCGACAGCTGGATCATCGGGAAGCGGCGGCTCATCCGGGCCAGCCGGATCGACTGCCCGGCCCCCTGCCACAGGGTCAGCGTGACCAGCAGCATGAAGATCACGCCGAAGATCGTCAGCCAGCCCAGCGCGTACGTCACGAGCACGCCGGCCGCGGTCAGGCCGGCCAGCGCCCGCCCGGACCAGCCGGCGATCTCGGTGGCGGTGTGCCGGTCGCCGTGCACGGCCCAGATCGCGGCCCGCAGCGCCCGGCCGCCGTCCAGCGGCAGGCCGGGCAGCGAGTTGAACACGGCCACCACCAGGTTGCTGACCGCGAGCTGGAACGCGATCTGGTCGGCGAGCGTGCCGTCCCGCAGCAGCAGCGCCGCGACCGTGGCGAGCACGCCGAGGACCAGCGACACGGCCGGGCCGGCCAGCGAGACCGCGAGGTCCACCCGCGGGCGCGGCGCGTCCCGGTCCATCTCGGTGTAGCCGCCGAGCAGCTCGAGCGTGATGCCGCGGACGCCGATGCCGAACCGCCGCGCGGTCAGCGCGTGGCCGAGCTCGTGCAGCAGCACGGAGCCGAGCAGGCACGCCACGAAGCCGAGGCCGACCGCGTAGCCGGCCGGGCGGGACAGGTCGAGCGCGCCGCGGACGAACTCGCCGTAGAGGACCGTGACCGCGACGGCCAGCAGCAGCATGGACGCGTTGAGATGGACGGGAACGCCGAAGACCCGCCCCACCGTGACGCCGGCGCGACGGCCCGGCTCGGGCGCCTCGTTGTCCACCGTGCCGATGCTACGTGGGATGTCCGCGGTGGCGCTGACCGCGTGCGCCCACTGAAACCGTCGTACCTCCGCCGTATCTTTGTGGGCATGACGACGGAGACGGAGGCGGCACACTTGCAGACAGGCCGTAACACTGCCACGCCCGCGGAGCTCGCCGAGCCGGACTGGACCGGCCCGTCGCTCTCCCCCTCCAGGGCCGGCGACTTCAAGACCTGCCCGCTGCTGTTCCGCTTCCGCACCATCGACCGTCTTCCCGAGCTGCCGACCGCCGACCAGGTGCGGGGCACGCTGGTGCACGCGGTGCTGGAGCGGCTCTACGATCTGCCGGCCGCCGACCGTACCCCCGATGCGGCTTTCGACCTGGTCGCCCCGTCCTGGGAGCGGTTGCTCGAGGAGGACCCCACGCTGTCCGTGCTCTTCGAGGCGCCGGCCGCGGCGGGGCCGCAGACCGAGGTCCTGATCGAGGTCCAGCCGGGCGAGGCGCCGGTGGCCGGGCTCGACGACTTCCTCGGCTCCGCGCGTGACCTGCTCAAGGGCTACTTCACGCTGGAGGACCCGCGCCGGCTGGAACCGGCCGAGCGCGAGCAGCTGATCTCCACGGTGATCGACGACCGGCTGCGGCTGCGCGGCTTCGTCGACCGGCTGGACGTCTCACCGGACGGGCAGATCCGGGTCGTCGACTACAAGACCGGCGGCGCGCCGCGCGAGGCGTTCGAGGCGAAGGCGCTGTTCCAGCTCAAGTTCTACGCGCTGGTGCTGTGGCGCACCCGCGGCGTGGTGCCGCGGGTGCTGCGCCTGATCTATCTCAAGGACGTCGAGGTCTGCGACTACTCGCCCGACCTGGAGGAGCTGCAGCGCTTCGAGCGCACCGTGCTCGCGCTGGCCAAAGCGATCGAGGCGGCCACCGCGGCGCGCGACTTCCGGCCGCAGCCGAGCAAGCTGTGCGGCTGGTGCAACCACAAGGCGCTCTGCCCGGCGTACGGTGGGACGCCCCCGCCGTACCCGGAGGCCGCCGCCCCCGTGCCCGCCGCCCCCGTGCCCGCCGCGCCGGCTCAGCGGGCGTAGGCGCGCCGCCGTTCCTGAGCCGCCACGTAGTCGGCGATCAGGTCCTCGGCCTGCGTGGTCAGGTTCATGAAGAGCAGCCGGTGCACGTTCACCGGGTCCAGGCCGGGCAGCACCTTCGCGTTCACGGTGACGAACTGGCCGGGCAGGTCCAGGCGCCCGGGCAGCGGCTCGCCCGGCTCCGGCCCCCGGCCGAACGCGAGCGCGCCACCCAGCGACAGGTTCCGGGTGGTCAGCGAGAACGGGCCGCCCTCCGGGCCGTTCAGCGTGAGCGGCACCGTGGCCGGCACCCGCAGGCTGCCCCGGCGCTGGATGCCGGTCTCCACCCGCGTCGCCCGGACCCCGATCGTCGCGTCCGTGGCCCGCACCACGCACCCGGTGCCCTCGCCGCCCCGCCCCTCCGCGGTCCACACCAGCTCGACGGTCGCGCCCTCCTCCAGGCCGCCCGGCAGCCGGAAGTTCCAGACCTTGTCCGGGGTACGGACCACGCTCAGGTCCCGGAACGTCCTCTCGCCGATCACCAGCGTCACCAGTTCGGCGTCCTCGGGCAGGTCGACGAACGCCTCGGCCTCCGGCATCCGCCGCTTCCAGGGCAGTCGCAGTGCCATCTCCGATCGCCTCCTGATCGCGGTGTCAACCCGTTGCGGTTCGGTGATCGGCACATTCCGCGGGATTGTTAGCGCTGTGTGCCAGATCTCGTCTCCTCCTCCAGCAGGAGGGGCGGGTCGGCGCGCGGGCCGATTCGCCGGGCGCCGCGGGCGGATAGGTTCCGACGTGATGAGAACAGTGCAGGACTGGTTCGCGGCCGGTCGCAGCCGGCGGCCGCGGCGCGCGTTCGTCTGGGACCTGCGGCTCGCGCTGCTCGCGCTGGCCGCGGACGTGCTCGTGCTCTGGATCGACCGCGAGGAGCAGGGCGACCCGCGTGCCGTGGTGCTGCTGACGGTGTGGCTCGCGGTGCCGATCGCGCTGCGCCGGGTGCTGCTCTGGCCGGCGCTGCTGATGCTGCTGCCGGCCGTCGCCGCCCCGGCGCTCGTCCCCACCCAGCCGCTGACGCTGCCGATCGCGTTCATCGTCCTGACGTACACGGCCGGCTCCCGGCTGTCGCTGCGCGGCGCGATCACCGCCGGCCTGCTGCTCTGGGTGCCGGTCGTGTTCGCCCCGCTGGCCGTCCCCATGATGGTCGACGGCTACCAGCTGCCGGTCGCCTACCTGGCCCTCAACAACACGCTGATCGGCCTGGTCGTCTTCCTGGTCGGCCGCGCCGTCCACGGCCGCCGGGTCACTGCCCGGGCCCTCGAGGACCGCGCGGTCACCGCCGAGGCCAACCAGCGCGCCCTCGCCGAACAGGCCGTCGCGGACGAACGGCGCCGCATCGCCCGCGAACTCCACGACGTGGTCGCGCACAACGTCAGCGTGATGGGCGTGCTCGCCACCGGCGCCCGCCGCGTCCTGCGCACCGACACCGACGCCGCGGACGGGGCCCTCACCACGATCGAGGAGACGTCCCGCTCCGCCATGCGGGAACTGCGCCGCATGCTCGGCGTGCTGCGCACCGAGACCGAGCCGGCCGCCGAACTCGCACCGCAGCCCGGCATCGCCGGCCTCGAGGCGCTCGCCGAACAGGTCCGCGACGCCGGCCTGCCGGTCACGCTGCGCGTCGACGGCACCCCGGCGGAACTGGAACCCGGCGTCGCGCTGACCGTCTACCGGATCGTGCAGGAGGCGCTGACGAACGCGCTCAAGCACGCCGGCCCCGCCACCGCCCAGGTCCGGCTCAGCTTCGGCGTCTACTGGCTGATCGTCGAGGTCTTCGACACCGGCCGCGGCCCGCTCCCCGGCTCCGAACACGGCGCCGGCCACGGCCTGGTCGGCATGCGCGAACGGGTCGCGCTCTACGGCGGCACGCTGCGCGTCGGCCCCCGCCCTGGCGGCGGCTTCCGCGTCTACGCGAAGATTCCCGTGGACTGAGCGTTCGCCGACCACCCCGGGCCGCGTACGCCCGACGCCAGGCCGGACAACGCTCATCAAGGAGGTATTTTCGTGACGGACGCACGGCCGGTGCGCATTCTGCTCGCCGACGACCAGCCGCTCCTGCGGACCGGTTTCCGCATGGTGCTCGGCGCCGAGGACGACCTGCACGTCGTCGGCGAGGCCGGCGACGGCGCCGAAGCCGTCGACCTGGCCCGCCGGCTGCTGCCCGACGTGGTCCTGATGGACATCAGAATGCCCCGCCTCGACGGCGTCGCCGCGACCAAGGCCATCGTCGACGCCCGGCTCCCGGTCCGCGTCCTGATCCTCACCACGTTCGACCTCGACGAATACGTGGTCGGCGCGCTCCGTGCCGGCGCCAGCGGCTTCCTGGCCAAGGACGTCCCCGCCGAGGACCTGGTCACCGCGATCCGCACGGTGGCCGCCGGCGAGGCCGTGGTCGCCCCCCGCATCCTGAAACGACTGCTGGACCGCTTCGCGGTCGTCCTGCCCGACCCGTCCGCGGAACCCCCACGAACGCTGAACTCCCTCACCGAACGGGAACGTGAGGTGCTGATCCAGGTGGCGAAGGGGCTCTCCAACGCGGAGATCGCCCGCGCCCTGACGGTCAGTGAAACCACGATCAAAACCCACGTCGGCCATGTACTGACGAAGCTGGGCCTGCGCGACCGGGTGCAGGCCGTGGTCCTCGCGTACGAATCCGGCCTGGTCCGCCCGGGCGCCTGACGCTCACGAGCCGCCTTCCGCCGCCGAACCGCCTCCGACGTTCCACGAAATGCATCGCAAAAGCGCAAAGTAGCCCACCCCGCCCCCGCCCCTCCTCCTTGAGGAGGAGGCACCCCCGTCCGGTGGGCGGGGTGCGGAACCGTCCGGCGGCGGACGGCCGGGGAGCTTCCGGCCCGTACCGTCGTATGGGCAGACCGGGAGCGGGGAGCGAAATGATGTCGGAGAGCAGCGTGGCGGCGGTTTCGGCCGTGGACGTGTGGAAGGTCTATGGCAGCGGTGAGGCGCAGGTGATGGCTCTCGCCAGCATCACCACGCGGTTCGAGAAGGGGCGCTTCACGGCGATCATGGGGCCGTCCGGGAGCGGTAAGTCGACGCTGATGCACTGTCTCGCCGGTCTGGACACGGTCACCCGCGGGATGATCCATATCGGTGAGACGCCGTTGACCGGGATGAATGACACGCAGCTGACGAAGCTGCGGCGTAACCAGATCGGCTTTGTCTTCCAGCAGTTCAACCTGTTGCCGACGCTGACGGCGGAGGAGAACATGCTGCTGCCGTTGTCGATCGCGGGCCGCAAGGTGGATCCGGAGTGGTTCGAGACGATCGTGACGACGGTGGGGCTGAAGGACCGGCTGGGGCACCGTCCGACGCAGCTGTCCGGTGGTCAGCAGCAGCGCGTGGCGTGCGCGCGGGCGTTGCTGGCCCGGCCGGACGTGATCTTCGCGGACGAGCCGACCGGCAACCTGGACAGCCGGGCGGGCGCGGATGTGCTGTCCTTCCTGCGGAACAGCGTGCACGAACACGGGCAGACGATCATCATGGTTACGCATGATCCGGTGGCGGCGTCGTACGCGGATCACGTGATCTTCCTGGCCGACGGGCGGATGGTGGACGAGCTGTCCGCGCCGACGGCCGAGGGTGTGCTGGACAAGCTGAAGAGCCTCGACACCGAGCCGGTGCACTGAGATGCTGCGCGCGACGATCAAGAGTCTGCTCGCCCGGAAGCTGCGGCTGGTCCTGTCCGGGCTGGCGATCGTGCTCGGTGTCATGTTCGTGTCCAGCGCGTTCGTGCTCACGGACTCGCTGGGCAGCCGGTTCGAGCGGTTGTTCCAGACCGTCAACCAGGACACGGCCGTGCAGGTGCGGGCCGAGGACGCCACGGACGGCCGGACGCTGACGGACGCGGACGTCGCGCGGCTCGGGCAGGTCGACGGGGTGGCGCGCGCGTCGGGGGACGCGTCCGCGCAGGGCGTCGTGCCGTTCCGGGCGCGGGACGGCAAGGCGGTGCCGTCGACGGGCGCGCCGCAGCTCGGCGTCGGCTGGACGGACGGCGGCGACCTGCTGGGCGTGGCCGAGGGGGCGACGCCGGCGAACGACTCGGAGGTGGCGTTGACCCGGTTCACGGCCGAGCAGGCGGGGGTGGGCGTCGGCGACCGGGTGAAGGTGTACGTCGGGCCGCGCTACGAGTCCCGGGAGTACACGGTGACCGGCGTGCTGGAGTACGCGGGCGGCCGGCCGTCGCTGTCCGGCGAGACCATGGTCGCGTTCACCATGCCGGAGGCGCAGCGGCTGTTCTACGGGCGGACCGGCGTGTACGGGGGCGTGTCGCTGACCGCGGTGGAGGGGATCTCCGACGCCGAGCTGCGGGACCGGGTCGCGTCCGCGGTGCCGGCCGGGTTCGAGGCGGTCACCGGCGCGGAGGTCGCGGACGAGCAGGCCAGCGCGTTCAAGCAGCTGCTGACGTTCGTGAACTGGTTCTTCCTCGGGTTCGCGCTGATCGCGCTGCTGGTCGGGATGTTCCTGATCTTCAACACGTTCAACATCATCATCGCGCAGCGGGCGCGGGAGCTGGCGCTGTTCCGCGCGCTCGGCGCCGGCTGGGGTCAGCTGACCGGGTCCGTGCTGGTCGAGGCGCTGGTGGTCGGGTTCGTCGCGTCCACGCTGGGGCTGCTGGCCGGCGTCGGCGTCGCGTACGGGTTGCAGGCCGTGGCCGGCGCGTTCGGGCTCCCGCTGCCCGAGGGGGACCTGGTCGTCGGCGTGCTCGCGATCGTGGTGTCGTACCTGCTGGGCATGCTGATGACGGTCACCGCCGCGCTGATCCCGGCGATCCGGGCCGCGTCCGTGCCGCCGATCGCGGCGATGCGCGAGGTGGTCCGGCCGGACAAGCCGATGCTGGGGCTGACCGTCACCGGCGCGGTTCTCACCGGGCTGGGCGTGGCCGCGATCGCGGCGGCGCTGCTCGGCGCGCCGCTGGCCGCGGTGCTGATCGGCGCGGGCGTGCTGCTGTCGATCATCGGGGTGGCGCTGCTGTCGCCGGCGCTGACCCGGCCGGTCGCGGGCGTGATCGGCCGGCTCGTCGCCTGGGGCACCGCCGGTGAACTGGGCCGCCGGAACGCGCTGCGCAACCCGCGCCGCACGTCCGTGACCGCGGTCGCGCTGATGATCGGCGTGGCGCTGGTCAGCACGGTCACCGTGATCGGCTCGTCGTTGCGCTCCACCGTACGGGACCTGGTGGAGAACGACATCGGTGCCGAGGTGATGATCCTGACGAACTCGCAGCAGCTGCCGGACGGCCGGGAGGGCTTCGACCCGGCCCGGCTCGCCCAGGTGGACGCGCTGCCGGGGGTGCGCGAGTCGGTCGCGTACCACTTCAGCATGGCGACCGTGAACGGGCAGCCGCAGCAGTTCGTCTCCGCGACGGACCTGACCCGGGCCGGGCCGATGTTCGCGCTGGTCGAGGAGTCCGGCACGGTCACCCCGGCCGGCGCCACGGACGCGCTGATCGACACGAACACGGCCGCGGCACTGAACCTGCGGGTCGGCGACACGGCCACGGTCGAGGCGGCGAAGGGCGGCCCGGTCGGCTACACGATCGCCGGGATCTACTCCAGCCAGCTCACGGCCGGACTGCTGCTGCCGGAGTCGGCGGTGCGGACCTTCGCCGGGCCGCTGGCCATGCAGGGGTTCGTGGCGCTGGACGAGGGCGCGGACACCGACGCGGTCGTCGCCGGCGTCGAACGGATCATGGCGGACTACCCGCTGGTCACGGTCGGCGACCAGGAGTCGTTCATCGCACAGCAGAACGCGCTGGTCGACGGCGTGCTCGCGGTCTTCTACGTGCTGCTGGCGCTGGCCGTGATCGTGGCGTTCCTCGGCATCGTGAACACGCTGGTGCTGAGCATCCACGAACGGACCCGCGAGCTGGGCCTGCTCCGCGCGATCGGCACCACGCGGCGCCAGGTGCGCGGCATGGTGCGGGTGGAGTCGCTGCTGATCGCGGTCTACGGCTGCCTGCTCGGCATCCTGCTCGGCGTGGGGCTGGGCGCGGCCGCGTCCCTGGCACTGCGCCAGCAGGACCTGCTGTCCGTCGTCACCATCCCGTACGCGCAGCTCGCCGGCCTGCTGGTCGCGGCCGCGCTGGCCGGCGTGCTCGCCGCGATCCTCCCCGCGCGGCGCGCGTCCCGGCTGAACGTGCTGGACGCCATCGCGTACGAGTAGCCGGCGCACGGGCCGGGGCGTCCCGCACGTCGCGGAACGCCCCGGCCCTCGGCGGGGTGACCGGTCGGCTGTGGACGAACCGGCGGGGAGCGGCTCCCGGCCGTACCCTCGGAGATGTGCGAAGACGTGTGGTGGCCACGCTGGTCACGGGTGCGGTGCTGGCGCTGGGCTGTGCGGTCGGCACCGCACCGGGCGACCGGCCGGAGGCGCCGGCCGGCGCGGCCGACAACCCGGGCGCCGCGGACACCGAGGACGAGTTCGCCGAGGACATCGAGTCCGCGGTCACGGTCGCGGAGCAGTACTGGGGCGACGTGTTCCGGCAGAACGGGCTGGCGTTCGAGCCGGTCCGCCGGGTCGCGCCGTACCGGGAGGACGGCGAGGTCGCCTGCGGGCAGGAACCGATCCCGGCGCAGAACGCGGTCTACTGCTCGGCCGGCGACTTCATCGCGTACGACATCGACTGGGCGTTCGGCGCGTTCCGGCGGATCGGTGACGCGTTCGTCTACTACCTGCTCGGCCACGAGTACGCGCACGGCGTCCAGGTCCGGTTCGGCCTGCAGTACGAGTACACGATCGAGCAGGAGTTGCAGGCCGACTGCATGGCCGGGGCCTACATCGGCGGCTCGGTGCAGGCCGGCCGGCTGCAGATCGAGGACGGCGACCTGGAGGAGCTGCGCGCCGGGCTGCTCGCGGTCGGTGACGACCCCGGCCAGCCCTGGTTCGCCCCGAACGCGCACGGCACCGCCGAGCAGCGCGCCGACGCGTTCTTCACCGGCTACGAGCGCGGCCTCGAGGCGTGCGACATCGGCTGAGCGCACCGCCCCGGGAGAACCTCCCGGGGCGGTAGTGTTCGCAGTGCGCTCCGCGGCGCCGTCCGCCCCGGCTCGCGGCCGCCCCTCGGGAGCGAGGCGATCCGGGCGTCGGTGCCGTGCTGCTCATCGGCCGCCGTCGCGGGGGCCTGAGCCGATCCGCTCACACTCCGTGGCAGTTGCCGCCGAAGATCCGGACAATGGGCGGGTGAGTGACTTGCGCACCGAGACCCAGTCCCCTGCCGTCCTCCGCCCGGCCGCCGTGCTCTTCGACATGGACGGCACCCTGATCGACAGTGAGAAGGTCTGGGAGATCGCGATCATGGAGCTGGGCCGCTCCTACGGTGGCGAGGTCTCCGAGCAGGCCCGCGCCGCGATGGTGGGCGCCGCCATGGCCGAGTCGATGCGGATCATGCACGAGGACCTCGGCCAGTCCTGGCGCGACCCGGAAGCCGGGGTTCGCGAGCTGGAGGACCGCGTCGCCGACCTGTTCACGTCCGGCCTGGTCTGGCGCCCCGGCGCGATGGTGCTGCTGGCCGCGGTCCGCGCCGCCGGCATCCCCACCGCGCTGGTCACGTCGACCAGCCGCCGCCTGGTCGAGGTCGCGCTGGACACGCTCGGCCGCGACTCGTTCGACGTGGTGATCTGCGGTGACGAGGTCACGGCGAACAAGCCGGACCCGGCACCGTACCGGATGGCCGCGGACGCGCTCGGCGTCGACGTCACCGCGTGCGTCGCGATCGAGGACTCCCCCGCCGGCATCGCCTCCGCCCGCGCGGCCGGCGCCACCGTCCTCGCCGTGCCCTGCGAGCTCGACCTCAGCCACCTGCACGGCGAGACCGGCATCCACCTCCGCAGCTCACTCGACGACGTCGACGTCCCGCACCTCGCCACGCTGCTCGTACCCTCGAAAGCCTAAAGGTCCATAAAGGCCAATTGCGGCATTGTACGCAATGCGCCCGGTCCGTCCCCGGCGGCGCGGCCGACAAGCCAGTTTCGGCGGCGGGACGTAGGCTGCTTGGGGTGAGCATGGAAAGGGTGATGGCGTGACGGAGTTCGACGGGCTGCCCATGCTGCGATCCCCGGTGGCGGTCGTGGCTTTCGAGGGGTGGAACGACGCGGCCGACGCGTCGACTGCCGCCGTCGAGCACCTGGAACAGGTGTGGGACGCACGCAAGGTCACCGAGCTTGACCCGGAGGAGTTCTACGACTTCCAGGTCAGCCGCCCGACGGTGACGATGACCGAGGGCGAGACGCGCAGCATCGAGTGGCCCAGCACCAGGTTCATGGTGGCCAGCCCGCCCGGTGCCGAGCGCGACGTGGTGCTGATCCGCGGCATCGAGCCGAGCATGCGCTGGCGCACGTTCTGCGAGCAGATCCTCGAGGTCTGCCACAGCATGGAGATCACCAAGGTGGTCCTGCTGGGTGCGCTGCTGGCCGACGTGCCGTACTCGCGGCCCCTGCCGATCAGCGGCGGCGCCACCGAGATCGGCGCGGCCGAGCGGTACAAGCTGGTCCCGACCCGCTACGACGGGCCGACCGGGATCGTCGGCGTGCTGCACGACGCGGCCACCCGGGCCGACCTGGAGGCGGTCTCGTTCTGGGTGCACGTGCCGCACTACGCGAACAATCCGCCCTGCCCGAAGGCGACGCTCGCGCTGCTGCACCGCATCGAGGACGTGCTCGACATCCCGGTCCCGACCGCGGACCTCGAGGAGGAGACCGCGGAGTGGGAGGAGCGCGTCCGCGCCGCCGCCGAGCAGGACTCGGAGCTCGGCGAGTACGTGCGGGAGCTGGAGGAACGCTCCCAGGACGCCGGCATCCAGCCGCTGTCCGGCGACGAGATCGCCAAGGAGTTCGAGAAGTACCTCCGCCGCCGCGGCGGGTCCACCGGCCCCACGGCCGGTTCCTGGTAACCGGGTCGCCCCGAACAACAGCCGGGCCGGCCGGGTCCGGCACCTCGTGATCAGGGCCGTTCCGCACGTCATCCGTGACGTACGGGACGGCCCTGATCGTGAAACCCGAACCGCAAACGAACGGCAGTCGCGGCACCCGCCGCGCAGTGGCGGCCCGGTCACGGGCGAGTCGCGCCGGGAGGCCGGCCGGTGCGGTCGCGCCGGCGGCCACGCCCAGGAACGCCAGCGTGATCGCGTGCGGACCCGGACCCGCCGGGAACGGGTGGAGGCGGAGCCGCCGGGCTCAGGGGTTGACCGGCTCCGGTTCGACGATGCCGTGGCGGGCCATGATCGTCGCGCGGCGGCGGGCGTTGACCGTGCGCACCCGGCGCCGGATGAAGAAGACGTCGGCCAGCGTCCAGACGCCGAGCCCGCCCAGCGTGAACAGCATCGCGGCCGACTGCGCGGTGTCGCCTAGGTAGAAGCGGTGGCCGCCGAAGACGCCGGTGACGACCCACAGCGCGAACGCGACGCGGGCGTCCTTCGCCACCGACGCGTACTCCGCCTCGGCTCGCGTGATCCTCAGCCGTTCCCACTCCGGCAGCATCACCGACAACCATAGTGGGTTCCCGCGCCCACCGTGAGCCTCGTGCGGACCCGTGACGCCTTCCGGGTCGGGCCCCGCGCGGAGCGGCACGATCACGAAACCGGCGCCCGGGGCCCTACCGAGCGTGTCGGGGTGGCGCCCGCCCGGGTGCGTACGGCATCCTAGGAACCTAGCCGCTAGCGAAGGGCAGGTCGCATGGCCCAGATCAATCCCGGCGCCGCCGAGTTCCCGCACCGGCAGATCGCCGACCAGCTGAGGGCGCAGATCCGGCGGGGTGACTGGCAGCCGGGCGAGCGCCTGCCGTCGATCCCGGGGATCGCCGAGCAGTACGGCGTGGCGAAGCAGACCGTGCAGCGGGCGATCGACCAGCTGCGCGTCGAGGGCATGCTGATCACCAAGCCGGGCTCGGGGACGTACGTGCGGGGAACGAAACGGCGTCTCAACCGGCTCTCCCGCGGGCGCTACGGCGGGCATCGCGGTTACCACGCGGACCTCGCGGCCCGGTACCGGCAGCAGCTGATCGAGGTGACCCGGGCGCCGGCGCCGGCCGAGGTGGCGGACGCGTTCGGCGTGCAGGACGGCGCCGACCTGATCGTCCGGCGGCACCTGGTGCGGGTCGACGACGCGCCGGTCGAGGTGGGCGCCGCGTGGTTCCGGCCGCAGGACGCGGCCGGCACCAGCCTGGAGCGGATGGAGGCGTTCGGCCGGCCGCTCTACCAGGAGGCCGAGGAGGTCATCGGCCGGCGGTACGCGTCGGCCAGCGACGTGATCAGCGCGCGGCAGCCGTCCCGCGAGGAGGCGATGATCCTGCAGATCCGGCCGGACACGCCGGTGCTGCACCTGCTGCACGTGGCGTTCGACCCGGCGCACAAGCCGATCGAGGTGTCCCAGGCGACCTGGCCGGGACCGCAGACCACGCTGACCGAGGAGTACACGATCCCGGGACCGGCACCGGACCCCGACCCGGATCCGGGACTCGCCCTGGCGTAGGTCCCCGCGAGGCCGCGCCCGTGGGTACGGGCGCGGCCGGTTCGCGGTACGTCAGAGACGCACGCCGAGCAGCGCGTCCACGGTCTCCGTGACCAGGCGCGGGGCCTCGGCGTCGGTACGGTCGCCGTGCAGCGCGGCCGCCGCCCACTCGTCCACCGCGGCCAGCGCACCGGCCGTGTCCAGGTCGTCGGTGACCCGGGCGCGCACGGCGTCCAGCAGCGCGGCGCCGGACGGGCCGCCGGTCAGCGTGACCGCCTCGCGCCACCGGGCCAGCCGCTGCTGCGCGGTCTTCAGCAGGTCGTCGGTCCACTGCCGGTCGGACCGGTAGTGGTCGGCCATCAGCGCGAGCCGGATCGCCATCGGGTCGACGTGGTCGGCGCGCAGCCGGGAGACGAAGACCAGGTTCCCCCGCGACTTCGACATCTTCTCGCCGTTCAGGCCGATCATGCCGGCGTGCGTGTAATGACCGGCGAACGGTTCCACCCCGGTCAGCCGCTCCGCGTGCGCGGCGGAGCACTCGTGGTGCGGGAAGATCAGGTCGTTGCCGCCGCCCTGCACGTCGATCCGGTCGCCGAGCAGGCCGAGCGCGATCACGGCGCACTCGATGTGCCAGCCGGGCCGGCCGGGGCCGAGCACGCCGCCGTCCCAGGCCGGCTCGCCCTCGCGGGTGCCGCGCCACAGCAGCGGGTCGAGCGGGTCCTTCTTCCCCTCGCGCTGCGGGTCACCGCCGCGCTCGGCGAACAGCGGGAGCATCTCGTCCCGGGTCAGCCGCGACTCGTAGCCGAACCGGGGCGCCGCGGCCGCGATGTCGAAGTACACGTCGCCGGTGCCGTCCGCCAGCCGGTACGCCGCGCCCTCGGCCAGCAGGCCGGAGACCTTCGAGGCGATCTCCGGGATCGACTCGACCGCGCCCACGTAGTGCCGCGGCGGAATGATCCGCAGCGCCTCCATGTCCTCGCGGAACAGCGCGGTCTCCCGCATCGCGAGCACCACCCAGTCCTCACCGTCGCGCTCCGCGCGCTCCAGCAGCGGGTCGTCGATGTCCGTCACGTTCTGCACGTAGTTCACGTCCCGGCCGGCGTCCCGCCACGCGCGGTTGACCAGGTCGAACGCGATCATCGTCGCCGCGTGCCCGAGGTGGGTCGCGTCGTAGGGGGTGATGCCGCAGACGTACATCGACGCGGGCTCGCCGGACGCCGTCACCGGAAAGACGCCCTGCCGGGACGCGTCGTACAAGCTCAGCGGCCGCCCGTCACCCGGCAGCCCCGGCACCTCGTGCCCGGTCCATGGATCCATGGCGCAAGCCTAACGACCGGGGTGCGCGTTCGGTCCATACCACCGGGTGATCAAGCGCTCAGCCGCACGGCGGAGGAGCGCAGCGCCCGCAGTTCCAGCGCGATCAGCCAGGTCCAGCCCAGCACGTCGGTCAGGCGCTGCCAGATACCCAGCGTGTCCGGGAACGCGACGCCGGCCAGGAAGACGAGGGGCACGGCGACGCCGACCGTCAGGCAGTACCGGCGCCAGGACCGGCCCGGGCGCCACCGGGCGGCCGTGAAGCAGGCCGCGATCAGGGCCACGGAGCTCACCGTGCCGGCGACGGTGTGGATCAGGCCGGGCCAGGTCATCACGGCGGCCGGCACGGGGTCGGTCGGGACGACGCCGGCCAGCGCGAGCCCGGCGCCGGTGAGCGCGACCAGCCGGCCGGTCCAGCGCGTCGACGTCCGGGACAGCGCGGCCGAGGACGCCGCGATCAGCAGCCCGGAGACGACGAAGTTGGCGCTCTGGAGCCAGCCGCCCGGCCCGATCGCCGCCTCGCTGACCGCGTCGCGTACCGGGTCGTAGTCCGGCTTGATCAGGTCGTTCAGCAGGAACAGCGCGATGAACAGCGCCGCACCGGCGGCTCCACCGGCGAGCATCCGCACGGGTGTCTCCCCTCGTCGCCCGCCCGGGGTCGGGCGGTCTCACCGACAAGGGGCCCGCGGCGAAGTGTTTCTGCGCCGCGGGGGATGTGAGACGTGCCTCAGATCGGCGGCCAGGGTACGGCGGGCCAGCCCTCGGGCGGGTCGGGGAACGTGCGGCGCGCGTTCAGGCGGGCGACACGGCGGCGGGTCGCGTCGACCTCGGCGGTGGTGAGGTGCTCGTCGAGCGCCTCGCCGAGGTCGCCGCGCAGACCGGACCTCAGCTCCTGCAGCGCGGCCAGCGCCCAGTCGGGCAGCCGCTTGCCGCTCCAACCCCACAGCACGGTCCGCAGCTTCTCCTCCGCGTGGAAGCAGATGCCGTGGTCGACGCCGTAGATCCGGTCGCCGGGGCCGAGCAGCACGTGACCGCCCTTGCGGTCCGCGTTGTTGAGCACCGCGTCCAGCACGGCGAGCCGGGCCAGCCGCTCGTCGTCCGCGTGCGCCAGCGCGTACCGCTCGCCGTCGTCGTCCTCGGCGGACGCCACCCGGAACCAGCCGGACGGCAGCTCCCACATCGGGATGAAGCCGACCACCTGCTCGGCGTCCTCCTGCTCGTCGATCCACAGCTGGCAGGCGCCGGGGCCGAGCGGGCCGTCGCGCAATATGGTCGGCGGGATCAGCGCGAAGCCCGGGTCCCGCTCGGCCATCCAGGACGAGACCAGGTAGGCCGAGACCTCGCGGCCCGCGAGGGTGCCGTCCGGGAAGTCCCAGAGCGGCCGTTCGCCGCGCACCGGCTTGTAGACGCAGCGGCGGGTGACGCCGTCGAGCGTCACGAATGCGCGCAGCGTGGTGTTGGAGGCGTCGACCAGGCGACCCTCGAGCTCCAGTTCACCGCGGCGCAGCAACCGGAGCGCGTCCGGCTCGTCGAGTACGCGGTCGATCTCAGTGGACGTCACGCAACGGCCCGGTCAGCGGTGGTAGCCGTTGTGGCGCGGGCAGAGGTGACCCTTCGGGTCGAGCGGCTGGCCGCACAGCGGGCACGGCGGCCGGCCGGCGGAGAGCACGCGGCGGGCCCGGTCGATGAACGCGCGGGTCGCCTCCGGCGTGAGCCGGACGCGGAGCCGGTCGAGGTCGTCGTCGGGCTCCTCGGCCTCGTCGTCCGCGTCGTCGTCGTCGCCGATCAGCTCCTGCTCGCCCTCACCGGCCGCGATCGCCTCGATGATCACGGTGGCGGTGTCCACGTCGAACGCGAGGCCCAGCGTGCCGACCCGGAACTCCTCGTCGACCGGGGTGTCCAGCGGGTCGTTGTCCGGGTCGCCGGCGGTGGCGAGCACGGGCAGGTCGACGCCGAAGCGACGGTGCGCCTCGGCGAGCAGCTCCTCGAGCTTCTCGGCGAGCAGGGACACCTGGACCTTCTCCAGCGCCACGCTGACCACGCGACCGCCACCGCGGGCCTGGAGGAAGAACGTCCGGTCCCCCGGCGTCCCCACAGTCCCGGCGACGAACCGATCCGGCGGTTCGAACGCATGCACCTGGTGGGTCATACGGAGAACCCTATCCGCCCGAACGGTCACGCGCGTAGCGCACAGGGCCGAATAAGACCGAACCGATCGGCGGATTCCGGGCATTCCGCGCCGTTTACGGAGGACCGCCCGGCGTACCCGTGGCCGTGATCACTCCGGGCGCGGAACCGGAGCGGCGAGACACGCCAGCGCGGACTCGCGGAACGCCTCGACGAGCGGATCGCGGTCCGCGCCGCGCGTGACGACCACCACCCGGCAGGGCGGCGCGTCGCCGATCGGCACGGCGGTCAGCTCCGGGTGCAGCGTCACGCGGCGGTCACCGGCCGGCACCACCAGCAGCGCGCGGCCGTCCGCGACCAGCTCCAGCGCCCGCGCCCGCGCCGGACGTTGAATCGATCCTGTCGTTCCGCACTCGAAAGGCAACGCAGATGAGCAGGTACGACGGGAAGCATGTGGTGGTCACCGGCGGCGGCAGCGGGATCGGTCTGGCCACCGCGCGGCTCCTGGCCGGCGCGGGCGCCCGGGTCATCAGCACCGGCCGGACGCAGGCGACGCTCGACGCGGCCGGACTGGACGGCACCGTGACCGCGGTGCGCAACGACTCCGGCTGGATGGCCGGCGTCGAGGCGCTGGCCGGCCGGGTGGCGGACGGGTTCGGCACGCTGGACGCGCTGGTCGTGAACGCCGCGATCGGCGGCTTCGTGCCGTTCGGCCGTCTCGGCCGGCCGGACGAGGCGGCCCGCGCGATCGCGTTCCTGGCCTTCGACGCCACCTTCACCACCGGCGCCGAGCTGCCCGTCGACGGCGGCCTCTCGCAGCTCTGAGCGGGCGGGCCGGGCGGGCCGGCCGGTGGGCGGCCCGCCGGACCGGCCGGTTCAGGGCCGGCCACGGCCGGACCGCGTCGTTCAGGGCAACCGGCCACGGCCGGACGGCGTCCTTCAGGGCAACCGGCCACGGCCGGACCGCACGCGGGTCAGGGCAGCTGGCCGCCGCCGGCGCCGCCGCCCACCGCGGCGTCCGACTCCGCGGGTGCCACGGCGCGCCGGGACCGGCGCTTCTTCACCGGCGGCGGCGGGACGAGCGAGGCCAGGTTGCCGCCGGTGTCGTTGGAGCGCAGCACGAACGGGCGGGTCGCGGTGTAGCGGATCGCGGTCACCGACGCCGGGTCGGCCACGATCCGCTGGAACTGGTCCAGGTGCAGGCCGAGCGCGTCCGCCGCGATCGCCTTGATCACATCGCCGTGGCTGCAGGCCAGCCAGACCGCCTCCGGGCCGTGCTCTGCGGTGATCTTCTCGTCCCAGCGGCGGATCGCGGAGACGGCTCGGGACGCCATCGTGGCCATCGCCTCGCCGCCGGGGAACACGGCCGCGCTCGGGTGCTGCTGCACCACCGGCCACAGCGGATCCTTGGCCAGTTTCTTCAGCTCCTGGCCCTCCCAGGAGCCGTAGTCGCACTCGACGATGCCGTCCTCCAGCTGCGGCAGCACGTCCGGCAGCGCGAGCGACAGCGTCTGCCGGCAGCGCAGCAGCGGGCTGCAGACCACCGCGGCCAGCGGCAGCCCGGCCAGCCGGGCGCCGACCGCGGCGGCCTGCGCGCGGCCGGCGTCGTCGAGCTCGACGGGCTGACGGCCGGCGAGCGCGCCGGAGGCGTTGGCGGTGGTCCGCCCATGACGAAGGAGAAGGACGGTAGCCACAGCGCTCCACACTACCCAGCCCGCCGCACCCGTGCCGCCCAGCCCGAGGTGCCGTCCGCCGCGCCCGACCGGTGCCTAGGCGACTCCCGCCGCCTCGTAGGCCTCGGCGACCGCGCGCAACGTGGTGATCGAGGACTCCCGGTCCGTCGCGAACAGGTGCAGCGACAGCGTGGTCACGCCGCTCTCGGCGTACCGCTGGATGTGGTCCTTGATCCGGTCCTTCGGCCCGAGCAGGGACGTGCGGTCGATGAAGTCCTGCGGGACCGCGACGGCCGCGTCCCGCTGCCGTCCGGTGAGGTAGAGCTCCTGCACCTCGGCCGCCTCCGCGGCGAACCCCATGCGGACCGCGATGCCGTTGTAGAAGTTCTGCTTCCGGCTGCCCATGCCGCCCACGTAGAGCGCGGCGTGCGGGCGGATCACGTCGGCGCAGGCCGCCACGTCGTCGCCGAGCACGGTCGGCACGGACGCGACCACGTCGAAGTCCTTGACGTCCAGGCCGGCCCGCGCGCGGCCGGCCGCGATCGAGGCGAGCTGGCCCTCGACCAGGTCCGGCGCGACGAAGATGCCGAGCCAGCCGTCGGTGACCTCACCGGCCAGTTCGAGGTTCTTCGGGCCGACCGCGGCCAGGTAGACCGGGATGTCCGCGCGCAGCGGCCGGAAGCCGAGCTTGAGCGCCTTGCCGGGCCCGTCCGGCAGCGGCAGCGTGTAGTGCTCGCCGTCGTACGCGAGGACCTCGCGGCGCAGCGCGCGGCGCACGATGTCGACGTACTCGCGGGTGCGGCCGAGCGGCTTGTCGAAGCGCACGCCGTGCCAGCCCTCGGAGACCTGCGGCCCGGAGACGCCGAGGCCGAGCCGGAACCGGCCGCCGGAGAACGTGTCGATGGTGGCCGCGGTCATCGCGGTCGCGGCCGGCGTGCGGGCCGGGATCTGCATCACCGCGGAGCCGACGTCGATCCGCGAGGTCTGGCCGGCGATCCAGGACAGCACGCTCACCGAGTCGGAGCCGTACGCCTCGGCCACCCAGACGACGGAGTAGCCGAGCCGATCCGCCTCCTGGGCGAGCGCGAGATGGTCCGCGGGCGTGCTCCACCGCGACTGGTAGCTCAGGCTGAGTCCGAGTTTCACCGCGTTCAACCCCTTTAGCCGATTTCGGATACCGACGAGTAACGTCAGAGTGCCGCCGAGGATATCCGTACGGCACAGTTCTTAATAAGGTTCACCCATGCAACAGCGACCGCTCGGCCGAAGCGGGCTGGCGGTTTCCCGGCTCGCGCTCGGCACCATGACGTGGGGCCGGGACACCGACGCCGACGACGCGGCCGCGCAGTTGAAGAGCTACCTCGACGCGGGCGGCAACCTCGTCGACACCGCGGACGTCTACGGCGACGGCGACGCCGAGGCGGTGATCGGCTCTCTGCTGGGCGGCCTGGTCCCGCGCGAGGACCTGCTCATCGCCACCAAGGCGGGCGTGCGCCCCGGCACCGGCCGCCGCCGCGACTGCTCACGCGGCCACCTGCTGCGCAGCCTGGACTCGTCGCTGCGCCGGCTCGGCACCGACTACGTCGACCTGTTCCAGGTGCACGGCTACGACCCGGCCACGCCGCTGGAGGAGACCATGTCCGCGCTCGACCACGCCGTGACCAGCGGCCGGGTGCGCTACGTGGGCCTGTCCAACTACTCCGGCTGGCAGACCGCCCGCGCCGCCGTATGGCAGGCCGCCTACCCCGGCCGCGCCCCCGTGGTCGCCACCCAGATGGAGTACTCGCTGCTGGAGCGCGGCGTCGAACGTGAGGTGCTGCCCGCCTGCGCCGCGCTCGGCCTCGGCCTGCTGCCCTGGTCCCCACTCGGCCGCGGCGTGCTCACCGGTAAGTACCGCAACGGCCGCCCCGCCGACTCGCGCGCGGTCTCGCCGCACTTCGCCGCGTTCGTGGAGAGCTACCTCGACCCGCGCAGCTCCAGCATCGTGGAGGCGGTGGTCACCGCGGCCGGTGGGCTCGGCGTGTCACCGCTGGAGGTCGCGCTGGCCTGGGTCCGCGACCAGCCCGGCGTGGTCGCGCCGATCCTCGGCGCGCGCACCGTGGGCCAGTTGCTCGGGGCGCTGCAGGCGGAGTACCTGGAGCTGCCCACGGAGATAACGCTGGCCCTCGACGACGTCTCCGCGATCGGCTACGCGTACCCGGAACGGGACGACTGACGTCCGGGACGCGGGTCACGAATCCCGCGCCGTCATGGGATGCGAGCGGGCCGGAGGGGTGCGCCGCCACGTGGCGGAAGAGCTTGTCGGTAGTCGCGCCGAGGGAGCATCCTGGTCGCCATGGACTACGAATACGCGCCGTTGCGGTTGCCGGCGAATGTCGATCGGATGACCGCCACGGCGCAGTTGGCGATCCAGGCCGAGTTCTCGGGCTGGGAGCTGGCCCGGGTGCGGCTGTACCGGGACGGGACGCGGCAGGTCATGCTGCGCCGCCGGGTCCGGGAGCAACCGCAACCGGGCCTGTCGATCTAGGGCCGAGGGCCTAGCGCTCCTCGTCCGGGGCCTCGAGGAACGGGTGCTCGTCGAGCCGGCCGAGCAGGCGGTCCTCCGGGCCGGGGGCGAACGGGCCGTCGCCGTCCTCCTCCTCGAACGCGTCGAGGTCCAGCGGTGCGGCGACCTCGGTCACGGTGACCAGGCCGTCGAGCGGCTCCAGCTCGGGGATGTCCAGCTCGCCGAGCGAACCGTCGCCGCTCTGCAGCAGCTCCAGCACGGCCTCGCCGACCGAGGTGATCGGCTCGCCCAGCTCGGCGTCGTCGGTGTCCGGGCCGGCGGCGGCGCGGCGGGCGGACTCGGCGACCCGGATGAGCGCGGAGACGCTCGGCACCCGGTAGTCGCGGCGCTGGCGGACCGCGATCGCGTGCGGGAACGGGTCGGACGGCGCGTCGTGGTCGTGGTCGTGGTCGTGCGCCGCCTCGTCCTCGTCGATCGGCTTCACGTCCCACGGGGTGACCTCGTTGAACGCGTCGAGCAGCAGCTCGTCGTACTCGAACGAGGCGTTGTTCAGCGCGACGTACGCCTTGCCGACGTTGTCGTCCTCGACCGCCCCACCGCTGGCCCGGACCGCCGCGAGGTGGGCCCGCGCCGCCTCGAACACCCGCTCCAGCGCGGCGTCGAGATCGGTCGATTGCACATCAGTCATTGAAATTTCCTCAGATCTAGGGGTGTACTCAGCAACCGCGCAGGAATCGGTCCAGCACTCGCGTGCCGAACTCTAGACCCTCCACCGGAACGCGCTCGTCGATGCCGTGGAACAGCGCGGAGAAGTTCAGGTCGGCCGGCAGCTTCAGCGGCGCGAAGCCGAAGCAGCGGATGCCGAGCCGGTTGAAGTGCTTGGCGTCGGTGCCCGCGGACAGCATGTACGGCACCGCCCGCGCGCCCGGGTCCTCCGCCTTCAGCGCGGCCGCCATCGCGTCCACGATCGCGCCGTCGAACGACGTCTCCAGCGCCGGCTGCGGGTCCCGGGAGTCGATCTCGATGTCCGGCCCGATCAGCTCGCGCAACTGCTCGTAGAAGAGCTCGTGCTGGCCCGGCAGCGTCCGGCAGTCGATGGTCGCGGACGCCCGGCCGGGGATCACGTTGTCCTTGTAGCCGGCGTCCAGCCGGGTGGGGTTCGCGGTGTTGCGCACCGTGGCGCCGATGATGTTCGCGATCGGGCCGAGCTTCGCGATCGCCTTCTCCGGGTCGTCCAGGTCCAGTTCGATGCCGAGCAGCTCGGTGGTCTGCTCCAGGAACGTGCGCACGGTGGGAGTCACGGTCAGCGGGAACTTGTGGTTGCCGATCCGGGCGACCGCCTCGGCGAGCGCGGTCACCGCGTTGTCGTCGTGCACCATCGAGCCGTGCCCCGGGCGGCCCCGGGCGTGCAGCCGCAGCCAGTCCATGCCCTTCTGCGCGGTCTCGATCAGGTACAGCCGCAGGTCGTCGTTGACGGTGAACGAGTAGCCGCCGACCTCGCCGATCGCCTCGGTCACGCCCTCGAACAGGTCCGCCCGCTCGTCGACCAGCGCCTTCGCGCCGTACGTCCCGCCCGCCTCCTCGTCCGCGGTGAACGCGAGCACGATGTCCCGGGGCGGCACGTACCCCTCACGATGCCACCGGCCGACCACGGCCAGCACCATCGCGTCGAAGTCCTTCATGTCGACCGCGCCGCGGCCCCACAGGTAGCCGTCCCGGATCTCGCCGGCGAACGGGTCCACGGTCCACTCGCTCGCGTCGGCCGGCACCACGTCCAGGTGGCCGTGCACGAGCAGGCCGCCGCGGCCGGGGTCGGCGCCCGGGATCCGCGCGACGAGCGAGGTGCGGCCCGGCAGCGTCTCGTGCACGACCGGCTCGATCCCGGCCGCGGTGAGCTTCTCCGCCACGTACTCCGCGGCCGCCCGTTCGCCCTTGCTGGTCTCCGGATCACCCGTGTTGCTGGTGTCGATCCTCAGCAGGTCCCGGCAGATCCCGACAACCTCGGCCGCTTCGCTCATGCGCCCTTCTTACCATCCCGCCCGACCGGGCCGGAGTTTGCCGGTTGAGCGCGCCGGGAATCACGCGTCCGCATCCGTCGCCCCCTCGAGGAGGACCCGTGACACTCCCACTCCCCCCGCTCCCCGACGTGCCCGGCGACGAGTCCTGGAAGCCGGCCGGCGAGGAGATCGTCACCGTGCTGACCGGCGAGCACCGGCGCATCGCCGAGCTGTGCGCCCGGCTGACCGACCCGGCCACGCCCGCCGAGGAGCGCACCCGCGTGGCCGAGGTGGTGATCGCCACGCTCACCCGGCACCTCTCCGCCGAGGAGCAGTACCTCTACCCCGCGGTCGCGGGCACGCTGGAGGACGGCCGGTCGCTGGCCGAGCGGGAGGTCGCCGAGGACCGGGAGATCCTGCTCACGCTGCAGACGCTCTCCTCGACCAAGCCGGCCGACCCGGAGTTCGACCGGCTCGCCGGGGACATCTGCGGCAAGCTCGCCCGGCACGCCGAGGTCGCGGACGGCCGGCTGCTGCCCGAGCTCGCGGACGTGGCCAGCGAGGCCGACCTGATCCGGCTCGGCAACCGCATCGAGGTCGCGGAGGAGGCGGCGCCGACCCGGCCGCACCCGGGCACGCCGGCCACGCCGCCGTGGAACAAGGTCGTCGACCCGGCGGTCGCGGTGGTCGACAAGGTCCTCGACGCGGTCACCGGCCGCCCGACGTACCCGAAAGACCTTTGAAATTCCCGTTTTCCCGCTTCCGGCGTGGCCGGGGCCCGCATGCTCCCGCGGGCACCGGTCGGCCGCGGGCGGCCTTCCTGCGCGATCCGTGGGCGGAGAAAGACCACGGCGGAGCACACGAATGTTACCGGCATTGACCTACTCGAATTGCATTCCGGATAATAGGTAGACGATCTAGAGCGCGACTACCGGTTGTCTCGGCAACGGTCTCGCTCGATGGGAATGGCGACACCGCAAGTCCCCGATCGAGTGATCCCCACCGTCCCACGGCGCGTCCGGACACCACGGAGATCAGCAGGTGGGAGCGGGATTTCCCTTGTTCTGAGCCGCCCGCCGAGGGTGCGGCGCGCGCTACCGGCGGGTTGGCGCAGCACATCGCGCTGGTGAACGGCTCAGCCGGACCCGACGATCCACGACTCGTATTTTCGGCCGGACTTCACCGCCTGAAACTCTTTCGCTTACCCCCCGATCGTCCTACCGTCACGCTATGAACCTGGAGCTGCGGCATCTCAAGGTGGTCTGCACGATTGCGGAAACGGGGAGTGTCACAAAGGCGGCCTCGACCTTGGGGCTCGCCCAGCCCGCGCTGACGGCGCAACTGCAACGGATCGAGCGCGCGCTCGGTGGCCCGTTGTTCGACCGGGACCGGCGCGGCGCCCGGCCGACCGCGCTCGGCGAGCTGGTGCTGGCCCGCGCGCGGGTGCTGCTGCCGGCGATGAAGGGCCTGCAGGACGAGGCGGCGCGGCTGGCCGGCAACGGCAGCGCGCTCACCCGGTACCGGATCGGCTCGACCATGGGGCCGATCGTCGGCGGACTGCTGCGCCGGCTCGCGGAGGACCAGCCCCAGGCGCAGATCACCACGTACTCCACGTGGCTGCGGGACGAGCTCTACGAGAAGCTGGCCGGCGGCCGGCTGGACTTCGCAATGCTCGGCATGTGCGGCGACTCGTCGCCGTCCGCCGAGTTCGGGCTCGCCTGGACCGCGGTCGCGGTGGACGGCGTGTGCGTGATGCTGCCGGAGAGCCACAAGGCGGCCGGTGCGGACGAGGTCGCGCTCGGCGAGCTCGCGGACGACAACTGGGTGGCCGCGCCCGGCGACGGCTGCTTCGCGGACTGCTTCGCCGCCGCGTGCGCGCGGGCCGGGTTCACGCCGCGCCAGGTGTTCGAGATCGACGTGCGGGCCGCGATCGACATGGTCGAGTCCGGCGCCGCGATCGGCATCTGCCAGCCCACCTTCCGGCCGCCGCCCGGCCTGGTGACGGTGCCGCTGGCCGGCACGCCGCTGCGCTGGCGGCACCTGGTCGGCTGGCACCCGGAGAGCGGCGCGGCCGGTTTCGCGCACCGCGTGGTCGAGCTGGCCACCGAGTCGTACCTGGACTCGATCGCCCGCAACACGCGGTACCTCGACTGGGTGGCCGGCAAGCCGCGGCTCGGCGTCCAGAGCCCCGGCCCCGCGGCCGCCACCGTCCCGCACGAGCCGGGCCGGCCGCACGTCGCCCTGGCGACATGAGGAACGTCCCGCTCCGGGTGCGCGGAAACGCGGGCCGCGCGGCCTAGGGTGGACCGCATGACGTTACTGCTGGTCGACGGGGCGAACGTGGTCGGCTCGGTCCCGGACGGGTGGTGGAAGGACCGCGCCGGCGCCGCCGTGCGGCTGCGGGAGCGACTGCGCCCGCTCGCCGCCGCCGGGCTGCCCGGCCTGCCGCCCCCGCTGGACGTGGTGCTGGTCGTCGAGGGCCACGCGACGGGCATCGGCGCCGCGCCCGAGGTGTCCGTCGTGGACGCGCCCGGCTCCGGCGACGACACCATCGTGGATCTCGTCCGGGACGCGGACGATCCCGCCGTCGTGGTCGTCACCGCGGACCGCGGGCTGCGGGAACGCGTCACCGCGCTGGGCGCCGAGGTGCTCGGGCCGCGCTCCGTCCGATGACTGATCCGGGATGAACAACTATTCACTTCGTTTCAAGTAGCACAACCAGACACTTGTGGTTACGGTTGCCACACGCAGAGTCGCGCAGACCCAAGTCCGGCGATTCGGGGTAAATGCCCTACGAGACCGCTTGGGGCGCTCCACGGACGATCTCGGTCTCCGTTAGGATCTCCCCGCAGAGTGGGAGGGGTTCGAGTGGCCAGTGTTGCTGAGGTTCGCGCCGCCATCGAAGCCGCGATCCAGCAGGTGACCGAGTCCCAGGTGGCGATCAGCGCGGCCAACGAGAAACTCTCGGAGGCGCAGATGAGTCTGGCGACGGCATGGGACGGCTCCGGCCATCAGGCCACGCAGGCGGCGTACGCGTCGCTGCAGCAGGCCACGGTGGACCTGGAGAACTGCTACACCGCCACGCTCGCCGCGGTGGAACAGGCGCAGACCTACACCGCGACGCTGTAGATCCACGTCATGTCTCTGCTCGAAGAGCTGGGCGCGCGCATCCGCGCCACCAACGACGAGCTCCCGGTCGGGCTGGTCCTCGCCGCGCTGGAGCGCCTCCGGGTCGCGTCCGAGCTGCTGGCCTGGGTCCGCCAGGCGTCCTCCCAGCCGATGGGCGTGCCGCAGCTGGCCAACGCCACCGAGCACGCCGAGCACGCCGCGTTCGCGCTGCGCAGCGCCCAGGACGCGATCTCCGAATACCTGGCCGCGATCGGCCTGAGCCACGACGCCACCCGCGGCGCGGACGGCAGCTGGCGGGACGCGGTCGCGTTCGAGGAGCGCGACCGTCCCCAGGAGACACCGCAGACGCCGGACGCGGCGCCGCTCGGCCGCTGGTGGAAGGCGCGCGTCACGGTGCTCACCGGTGGCGAGGCGAGCGAGGACGAGTCGGCCGGCGCGGCCGGCGGCCCCGGCCGTGCCACGCCCGGCGAGCGGGACCGGCACGACCGGGACGCGGCCACGGACAGCGCGGACCTGCTGCGCCGCGTCGCCGCCTCGGTCGGCTCGGACAGCCCCGGCCGCATGCGCCGCGAGCTGGGCGAGGTCGAGCCGCCGGTCGGGCTGGGCCTGGCCGCGCTCTCCCCCGCGCTGCTGCACCGGCTGACCGCCGACCTGCTCGGTCACGAACCCCGGCCCGAGGACCTGCCGCGGGTGCGCAAGGAGGCCGAGCAACTGCGCGAACTGCTGCCCGGCCTGCCCGCGAACACCATCGACGTGCTCGCCGAGCGCGTCTGCCGGGTCCCGCCGGAGCAGCGCAGGTCCCGGGAGAACGACAGCGGCGACGACGACGCGGAGCGCACCGAGGACGGCCGGCGCCGCAACGAGGCCGAGCGCGCGCACCCGGCGGACGCGGCCGTGGCCGGCGCGGTGCTCACCGGCGTGCTGCTCAAGCGCCTCGGCCGGGACCCCGGCTCGCTGAACGCGGCGGCACCGGAGACGGTGCCCACCTACCGGGAGCCGGACGCCGATGGCTGACTCGCGGGCCGGCGTCGCCGGTCAGATCCGCCGGACGCTGTCCTACGCGCTCGGCCGGGCCCGCGGCGACCTGGCCGAGGCGGAGCGCGAGCTGGACGCCGCGCTGTCCCGGCTGGACCGGCTCGCCGCGGCCGCGGACGAGGTGCCGGTCCGGGCCGCCCGGCAGCGCGACGCCCGGCTGGCCGAGATCGACCAGATGTACGCGGCCCGGCTCGCGCAGCTGACCCGCGCCGCGGCGGAGGCCGGGGACCGGGAGGCGCCGGGCGCGGCCGGGGACGGCTGGGACGAGTGGAAGCCGACACCGGCCGAGCGCGGGCACGTGGCACCGGAGCTGCGGATCGGCGCGGTCCGGATCGCGCGCACCGTACCCGTACCCGCGCTGGTCCCGCTTCTCGATCGTGCGCACGTGCACCTGTCCGACCTGCCCGCGGCGGAGGACGCGGCGACCGCACGGCAGATAGGGCCGGGCGACGCCGATCCCGCGCACGCGCCCGGTTACGCCGAGACCGGTGACCGGGTGGTCACCACGCTGCTGCTGCGCGCGCTCGGCAGCGCACCGCCGGGTCAGGTGCACATCACCGGGTACGACCCGGAGCAACTCGGCGGCGGGCTGGCCGGTTTCGCGCCGCTGGCGAACGCGGGCCTGCTCACGTTCGTCGGCCCCGGTGGCCTGTCCGCGCTGCTGGACGGCCTGGTCGACCACATCCGGCGGATCAACGAGAAGGTGCTCGCGGGTGCGCACACGTCGCTGCGCGAGCTGGCCGAGACCGAGGGCCGGCGCCCGGAGCCGTGGCGGATCGCGGTGCTGCTCGGCGCCGGCCGCAAGGACGAGCTGACCCCGCACGAGCAGGCGCAGCTGGAACGGATCGCGCGCACCGGCGTGGCCTGCGGCGTGCACCTGATCGTGCGCGGCCTGCCGATGCCGGCCGGCCCGTCCGTGGAACGCGTCCGCACCGGCGCGAACGGCCGGGTGCGCGTCGGCGGGCTCGGCGGCCTGCCGGTGGTGCTCGACCCGCCGCCCCCGCCGCGGCTGGTCACCGAGACGTCCGCGACGCTGGCCCGGCGCGCGGCCGAGGGCCCGGCCCCGGTGCGCTTCGGCGACCTGCTGCCGGCCGAGTTCTGGCGCGAGTCGTCCGCGGAGGGCCTGGTCGCGCCGGTCGGTGAGGACGCGCAGGGCCGCCCGGTGCCGGTGACGCTCGCCGACTACCCGCCGCACGCGCTGATCGCCGGCCCGTCCGGCACCGGCAAGACCAACCTGATCTACGCGTGGATGGGCGCGCTCGCCGCCCGCTACTCCCCAGCCGAGCTGGAGTTCTACCTGCTCGACTTCAAGGAGGGCGTGTCGTTCGCCCGGTTCGCGCCCGGCCGGCGGGATCCGAGCTGGCTGCCGCACGTGCGGCTGGTCGGCGTGAACGTCAACACGGACCGGGAGTTCGGGCTGGCGCTGCTGCGCTTCCTCGGCGAGGAGCTGCGTCGGCGGGCGGACGCGGCCAAGGCGTTCGACGCGACCAAGCTGCCCGAGCTGCGCGCGGAGGACCCGGCCGGGCACTGGCCGCGGATCGTCGCCGTGATCGACGAGTTCCAGGTGCTGCTCAACGGCCGGGACGCGGTGGTCACCGAGTCGGTCAACCTGCTCGACGACCTGGCCCGGCGCGGCCGCTCGCAGGGCATCCACCTGATCCTGGCCAGCCAGGACGTCTCCGGCATCGAGGCGCTGTGGGGCCGGCCGTCGCTGGTCGCCCAGTTCTCGCTGCGGATCGCGCTTCCCAAGGCGCGCAAGGTGCTGCCCGAGCAGAACACGGCCGCGGACACGCTGCCCCGGCACCACGCGATCGTCAACCCGGACTCCGGCGCGCCGGAGGCGAACCGCATCCTGCGCGTGCCACCGGCCGGCGACCGGGAGGCCTGGGGGTCGCTGCAACGCGAGCTGTGGACGTCCCGGCCGGAGGGGTCGCTGCCGCCGCGCCTGTTCGACGGCGACGCGATCCCGCGGCTCGAGACGGCCCCGGACTTCCTTGCGCTGGCCCCGGGCGCGGACCCGGCCGGGCGCCGGTGGAGCGCCGGCGCACCGGTCGCGCTGCTCGGCGAGGCGATCGACGTGCAGGCCCGGTCCGCGCGACTGACGCTGAACCGCGCGCCCGGGCGCAACCTGGCCGTGCTCGGCACGCGGCCGGACGAGGCCTGCGCGGTGCTGAACGCGGCCGCCCGGTCGCTGGCGGCCCAGTACCCGGACGGTGGCGCGCGGTTCTCGGTCGCGGTGCTGGACGCGTCCGCCGCGCTGGCCGTGGACGCGCTGCACGGCATCCTGCCGCCGGACCGGACCGCGGTCTACCACGCGGACAACGTGACCGCGCTGCTCCGGGCGACCGCGGCCGGACTGGAGGACGACGGCGACGAGCCGCACTTCCTGCTGCTCTACGCGGTGGACGCGGTCACGCCGCGACTGGCCCGCTCGGGGCCGGCCCCGGCGCAGCGGCGCGGCATCATCCCGCCGGTCGGCGCGCACGCGGGCGCCGGCGCGAGACCCGCCGGCCCGGAGCAGCCCGCGGCCGCACCCACCGGGCTGGACGACCTGCGCCGGATCCTGACCGCCGGGCCGGAGCACCACACGCACGTGCTCGGCTGGTGGCGGCAGCCCGGCCGGCTCCGCGACGACCTGGGCGGCATCGGCTCGCGTACCGACGCGATCGGGTCCTGGCTGGCGCTGGACGTGCACGGCAGCGAGCTGTCCCAGTTCTACCCGGACGGGCGCGGCCCGGCCTGGTACCCGCGGCCGTGGCGCGGGCTGTTCTTCGACCGGGCGGTGCACCGCGTCGCCGAGGCGATCATCCCGTACGGGTGGACCTGATGACGTCCTATCGCGAGCTGATCCGCAGCCTGGCCGGCATCGACGCGGAGGTCGACACGCACCGCGCCGAGGCCCGCGACTGGTACGAGCGGACCGTGGCGAACGCGGAGGCGAAGTACCGCGAGGCCGAGCAGCGCGCCGCCGCGGCCGACGCCCGGCTGCGCGACGCGAACCGGCACGCGGACGACATCGACATGCGCGTCTACGACGCCTGGGGCGAGACCACCGCGCGGTTCGGCCGGATCGGCGCCGCACCCTCGGCCGTGCTGCCGCCGGACGGCGACCGGCGCGGCGCGGAGGAGTGGCTGATGGACGCGCACGCGCAGCTGGCCCGCTCCGGCCGCCGCGCCGGCCTGCCGGAGCAGACCCGCAACATCCTGGTCGCGCTCGGCGTGCTCGGCGGCGTGCTGGCCGGGCTGGCCGGCTTCGGCGTGCGCGCGGCCGGCGACTCGGTCGGCGGTGACCTCGCCGTGGTGCTCCCGGTGCTGGCGCTGCTGCTCACGCTCGCGCTCGGCCCGATCATCGCGCTGCTCGCCGCGAAGGTCTACGCGGACCGCCGCGGCGCGGTGCTGGAGTCCGGCGCGGTCTCCGTGCTGGTGGTCTCCGCCCTGGTCACGGCCGGCCTCGCCATCGTCGTGCAGAACGTCTGACCCCGCAGCGGCCCCGGCCCCCGGCGTACCGTGGAGATCATGGGTTTCGCGGATGCGCTGGCCACCGGCCCGCTGGTGCTCGACGGTGGGCTGGCCACGCAGCTGGAGGCGGGCGGCGCGGACCTCTCCGGCGAGCTGTGGTCGGCCCGCCTGCTGCGCGACGACCCGGCCGCGATCGTCGCCGCGCACACCGCCTACCTGCGGGCCGGCGCGGACGTGCTGACCACCGCGAGCTACCAGGCCACGCTGCCCGGCTTCGCCCGTGCCGGGATCGCCGCGCCCGAGGCCGCCGCGCTGCTGCACCGCAGCGTGGCGCTGGCCCGGGAGACCGCGCGGGGGCGCGCGTGGGTCGCCGCGTCCGCCGGACCGTACGGCGCGATGCTGGCCGACGGGTCGGAGTACCGCGGGAACTACGGCCTGAGCGTGCGCGAGCTGGCCGCGTTCCACCGGCCCCGGCTGGAGATCCTCGCCGAGGCCGCGCCGGACGTGCTGGCGCTGGAGACCGTCCCGGACGCCCGCGAGGCCGAGGCGCTGCTGACCGCGCTGGACGGTCTGGGCGTACCCGCGTGGCTGTCCTTCACCGTCGCCGGCACCCGCACCCGCGCCGGCCAGCCGCTCGCCGAGGCCGTCGCGCTGACCGCCGGCGTCGACGCGATCGTGGCGGTCGGCGTGAACTGCTGCGACCCGGCCGACGCGGCCGCGGCCGTCCCGGTCGCCCGGCAGGCCAGCGGCGGGAAACCCGTGGTCGTCTACCCGAACAGCGGCGAGACCTGGGACGCGACGGCACGCGCCTGGACCGGGGACCCGCTCCCACCCGAGATCCCGCCGGGTGCCGCGCTGGTCGGCGGCTGCTGCCGCGTCGGCCCGGCCGCGATCGAGGCGGTCGCGCGCGCGATCGGCGCGGACCGGCGGTAGCCGGAACGGGGTAGCCGGAACGGGGTCGGCCGAACAGCGGGCATCCCGGGCGTGACAGCGGCCAATACGCTGCGTGGGTGGCCACCTCACGCCGCCTGTCCGTCGATGCGCTTCCGCACGGGTCCGGGCTGACCTTGCACAGCGTGCGGGACCTGCAGTACCGGGAGTGGTCCCGGCTCGGCTGGTCCTGCGACGGCCGGTTGCTGTCCGCGATCGGGCAGGACCTCGGCCTGTGCCTGTGGCTGGTCCCGGCCGTGCTCGGCCCGGAGTCGCACGTGGCGGAGCGGCCGGTGGCTCGGCAGACGCTGCTCCGCGCGTACTGCTGGTCGCCGGTGGCGAACCGGGAGATGGCGGTGGTCAGCTCCGGCCGGGTGACCATGCTGGACGTGCAGACCAACCGGGAGCGGTGGGACCAGAGCCTGCCGGACCGGGGCACGCACCACGCGGTGACGATCTCGCCGGACGGGCGCCGGGTCGCGGCCACCGCCGGGCACTCGGTGACCACGGTGGACAGCGCCACCGGCCGGGCCCGTTCGTCGTTCCGGGTGTCGCCGCACACCGAGGGGCTGTCCTGGTCGCCGCGCGGCCGGGCGCTGGCCAGCCGGCACCGGGACGGGGCGGGCGCGGTGCTGCTGCACCCGGCCGGCGCGCCGGAGCAGGCCACGACGCTGCACGCCGGCCCGGCCGACGCGATGATCTGGATGCCGAACGGTGTCGAGGTGTGCCTGGCCCTGGACGCGACGATCGGGGTGGCGAACAGTCACACCGGCACGCTGCTGTCCTGGGCCGAGGGGCACACCGCGCCGGTGATCGGGCTGGCCGCGTCCGCGGACGGCAGCCTGCTCGCGTCCGAGTCGGAGGACGGCGAGCTGCGGCTGTGGCGTACCGACTCGCTGGAGTGCCTGGCCGTGGTGGACCTGGCCGGCGGTGGCGAGGAGTCGGCCGACGGGCTGGCGTTCCACCCGGAGCGGCCGCTGCTGGCGTTCCGCAGCCACCGCAACCGGCGGCTGAACCTGCTGGAGCTGGACGTGGAGCGGCTCTACGACGCGCCCCGGCAGGACTCGTCGCGCTACCGCAACGCGAAGGTGGTGCTGCTCGGCGACACCGGGGTCGGCAAGTCCGGGCTCGGGCTGGTGCTGTCCGGGCAGCCGTACCGGGCGACCGACTCCACGCACGGGCGTCAGGTGTGGCGGTTCAGCGAGGAGACCGCGCAGCAGCCGGACGGCGGCACCGAGACCCGCGAGGTGCTGCTCTGGGACCTGGCCGGGCAGCCCGGCTACCGCCTGGTGCACCAGCTGCACCTGGCCGAGGCCGCGGTCGCGCTGATCGTGTTCGACGCGCGCAGCGAGGTGGACCCGTTCTCCGGCGTGCGCTACTGGGCGCGGGCGCTGCGGCACGGCCGCCGGCCGGTGCACACGCTGCTGGTCTCCGCGCGCGAGGACCGCGGCGGCCCGCAGGTCAGCCGGGGCCGGATCAACGACCTGGTCCGGGAGCTGAAACTGGACGGGTACGCGGAGACCAGCGCGCGGGAGCTCCGCGGCGTCGCGGACCTGACCGGCGTGATCGCGTCCGCCATCGACTGGTCCGCGCAGCCCCAGTCGATCTCCACGCGGCTGTTCGAGACGATCAAACGGTTCCTGATCGACGAGAAGGCGGACTGGCACGCGCTGTCCCGCGCCGACGACCTGTTCCGGCTGTTCCAGGCGCGGCACCGGGAGCTGGCCGGCGAGCCGGAGCTGCGGGCCGGCTTCGACACGTGCGCGGGCCTGCTGGAGAGCCGCGACCTGATCCGCCGGTTCACCTTCGGCGGGTACGTGCTGCTGCGCCCGGAACTGCTCGACGGGTACGCGTCCGCGCTGATCAACGCGGCCCGGGCGCAGCCGGACGGGCTCGGCTACCTGGCCGAGGAGGAGGCGCTGGCCGGCCGGTTCCCGATCCCGGAGGAGACCCGGCTGGCCGAGCCGGGCGAGGAACGGCTGCTGCTGATCGCCATGGTGGAGGAGCTGCTGCAGCACGACCTGGCACTGCGCGAGCCGAACGACGGCGGCGTGGACCTGGTGTTCCCGTCCCAGCTGACCCGGGACCGGCCGGACGCGCCCTACCTGGGGCCGGCCGACGTGGAGTTCCTGTTCGAGGGCGCGCTGCAGAACGTGTACGCCACGCTCGCGGTCCGGCTCTCGCACGCGGCCACGTTCGTCAAGCACGAGCTGTGGCGCGGCGCGGCCGTCTACGTGACCCGGGCCGGTGGCCGGTGCGGGTTCCGGCTGACCGAGCCGGACGAGGGCGTGGGCCGGCTGGAGCTGTGCTACGCGCCCGGCACCGCCGAGGAGACCCGGCTGATCTTCGAGGACTACGTGGCCGACCACCTGGCCAAGCGCGCGCTGCCGGACACCGTGGTCCGCCGCCGCGTGTTCACCTGCCCGCGCCCGGACTGCGGCTACCAGCTCGACGAGGAGCTCGCCCGCCGCCGGCTGGCCCGGGGCGACGCCGCGATGGAGTGCCCGGCCTGCCTGTCCGGTGAGATCTCGCTGCGCGAGCGGGACCGGATGGTGCCGGCGGTGGCGGACGAGGTCTCCGCGATGAACGCGAGCGCGGACCTGCGGCGCCGCCGGGAGACCGCGACCGCGACGGTCCGCGGCAAGCGCGCGGTCGGCGACTTCGACGTGTACCTGGCGTACCAGGCGACCGACCGCGGCACCGTGGAACGCCTGCGCCAGCAGCTGCTGGACGAGGGCCTGCTGCCGTGGATGCACGGCGAGGAGACCGGCGCCGGCCCGGCCGAGCGCGCCCGGATCGGCGTGGTCGTCATGGTGCTCGGCGCGCACGGCGGCCCGTGGGACGACGAGTCGCAGCTGGCGACCGTGAACGAGTTCATCGCGCGCCGGGTGCGCTTCGTGCCGGTGGTGCTGCCCACCAAGGCCGAGGAGCCGGACCTCCCGCCGTTCCTGCGCGACGTGCCGCCGGTCGACTTCCGCGTCGCCGAGCCGGACCCGGTACGCCGCCTGATCTGGCGCATCACCCGCGAACACCGGCGCGGCGAATGACCGGCCCACCGCATGCTCGGGGCGTCCCGCCCGCCGTTCCGGACGGCCCGCGGGACGCCGCCTCGCTCACGGCCGGGAGCGCAGCTGGTCCCGGAGCCAGCGGAAGCTGGTCTTGGGGGTGCGGGTGCCGGTCGGGTAGTCGATGTGGACCAGGCCGAAGCGGGGGCCGTAGCCGCGGGCCCACTCGAAGTTGTCGATCAGCGACCAGTAGAAGTAGCCGCGCACGTCCACGCCCGCGTCCATCGCCTCGCGCACCGCGGCCAGGTGGCCGGCGACGAAGTCGATCCGTTCCGGATCCGGCACCGGGCCCGGGGCCAGCTCGGCGCGGCCGTTCTCGGTGACGTAGACCGGCGGCAGTGCCGGGAAGCGGCCGGCCAGGCCGGTGAGCGTGGCGCGCAGGCCCTCCGGCTCGATCGGCCAGCCGAGGTCGGTGACCGGCACGCCCTCGGGCTTGAACGTGCGGACCGCGATGTCGTACGCGGAGCGCTTCGCCGGGTCCGGCTCGGCGAACGGCGCGTCCGCCACGTGGATGCGGTAGTAGTAGTTGACGCCGAGGAAGTCCAGCGGCGCGGAGATGATCTCCAGGTCGCCGTCCCGCCGGAAGCCGAAGTCGGTCACGCCGGCGTAGAGGTCGGTCAGGCCCGCGGGGTACTCCCCGGCCAGTACCGGGTCGGTGAACTGGCGGTTGACCAGCAGGTCCTGCCGGTCGGCCGCGGCTCGGTCGGCCGCGCTGCCGCTGGCCGGGACCGCGGGTGACAGGTTGAGCGTGATGCCGACGCGCGCGTCCGGGCGGCGCTCGCGCAGCACCCGGGTGGCCAGGCCGTGGCCGAGCAGCAGGTGGTGCACGGCCGCGAGCGCGCCGTGACCCTCGCGCGCGCCGGGCGCGTGGCGGCCCTCCGCGTACCCGGTGATGCTGGTGCAGTAGGGCTCGTTGAGCGTGATCCAGTCCTGCACCCGGTCGCCGAGCGCGTCCGCGATCACGCCGGTGTACTCCGCGAACCGCTCCGCGGTGTCCCGGGACCGCCAGCCGCCCAGGTCCTCCAGCGCCTGCGGCAGGTCCCAGTGGTAGAGCGTGACGAACGGGCGGATGCCGCGCTCGCCCAGCCGGTCGACGAGCCGCCGGTAGAAGTCGAGCCCGGCCTGGTTGACCGGGCCGGCACCGGTGGGCAGCACCCGGGACCAGGAGATCGAGAAACGGTACGCGTCCGCGCCCAGCTCGCCGAGCAGGTCCACGTCCTCGGCCCAGCGGTGGTAGTGATCGCAGGCCACGTCGCCGCTGCTGCCGTCCGCGATGGCGCCGGGCACCCGGGTGAACGTGTCCCAGATCGACGGCCCGCGCCCGTCCTCCGCGGCACCGCCCTCGATCTGGTACGCGGCCGTCGCCGCGCCCCAGACGAAGCCGGCCGGAACGTCCGGCAGCCTCGGCTTTTCACGCTCGTCTATCTCGATCAGACTCATGGCCCGATGGTACGCTGCCTGAAACCGGTTACATAGCCCCCGTGTGGTGAGGTGGCGTCATGGCGACGATCCGCGAACTGGCCCGGCACTGCGGCGTCTCCGTGGCCACGGTGTCCCGCGTGTTCAACACGCCGGAGGTGGTCAGCCGCGAGACCCGGCAGCGCGTCGAGGCCGCGGCCGTGGAGATCGGCTATCTGCCGAACGAGTCCGCGCGCACGCTCGCCACCAAGAAGTCGAACATGATCGGCCTGGTCTGGGACACCGACCACCGGCGCACCGGCTGGCGGCACCCGTTCCTGCAGGAGATCCTGGTCGCGCTGAAGACCGCGCTCTCCGCCCACGGCCTGCACCTGTTGCTGCTCGCCACCGGCGCGGACGAGCCGGACCGGCACCTGCGGGCGGTGCGGCGGCACAACCTGGACGGCGTGGTCCTGATCGACAACGGCAGCCGGGACCCGGCCGTGCTCGGGCTGGCCGAGGCGGGCATCCCGTGCGTGGCGCTGGACCTGCCGCTGAGCGGGCCGTGCTGCACGTACGTCACGTCCGACAACGCCGGCGGCGCCCGCCAGGCCGTCGACCACCTGGTGCGACTCGGCCACCGCCGGATAGCCACGATCGCCGGCCCGGCCCGCACCGGGCCCGGCACCGACCGGCTGACCGGCTTCCGTGCCGCGCTGGCCGCGCACGACGTCCCGCTGCCGCCGGAGTACGTGGTGACCGGCGACTTCTACCTGGACAGCGGCCGGGCCGCCATGCGCGAGCTGCTGCTGCTCGGCGCGCCGCCCACCGCGGTCTTCGCGGCCGGCGACGAGATGGCGATCGGCGCGCTCCAGGCCGCCGCCGAGGCCGGCCTGCGCGTCCCGGACGACCTCGCGATCGTCGGCTTCGACGACATCGAGCCGGCCGCGCTCATCCCGCCCGGCCTCACCACGGTCGCGCAGGACCGCGCCGGCTTCGGCACCGCCGCGGCCGAGGCGCTGATCGCGATGATCCAGGCCGCCCCGGACACGCCCGCACCGGCCCCGATCACGCTGTCCACCGCGCTGGTGCGCCGCGGCACGGCCTGAGCCCCCGAGTTTGGGTAACTCCAGTTACCATAAGTGGAGTTACCATAAGTGCGGTTACGGCCGGGGAGGTTCCGTGGCGCTGTCGAGACCGGCGGGCATGTTCGACCGGGAGCGCGAGTGGCGTGCGCTCACCGCCTTCGCGACCGACCCCGCCCCCGGCGCCACGCTCGGCGTGGTCTCGGGCCGGCGCCGGCAGGGCAAGACCTACCTGCTGCGGGCGTTGTGCGCCGCGACCGGCGGCTTCTACTTCGGGGCCGACGAGGCCACCGACCGGGACTCGCTGAACCGGCTCGGTGCCGCGCTCGCCGAGCACGGCGGCGCACCCGCGCCGTTCGTCTTCGACGGCTGGCACACGGCGATCGACGCGCTGCTCGCGCTGGGCCGGGAGCGCCGGGTCCCGGTCGTCATCGACGAGTTCCCGTACCTGGCGCGCGCCAACCCGCAGCTGCCCTCGATCGTGCAGAACGCGTTCGCGCCGCTGCGCCCGGAACGGGACGACAGCCGGGCCGCGCTGCTGCTCTGCGGCTCCGCGATGTCGTTCATGGGGAAGCTGCTCAGCGGCAACGCGCCGCTGCGCGGCCGGGCCGGGCTGGAGCTGGTCGTCCCCACCCTCGACCATCGGCTCGCGGCCGAGTTCTGGGAGGTCGCCGACCCGGTGACCGCGCTGCGGGTCAACGCGATCGTCGGCGGCACCCCCGCGTACCGGCGGGAGTTCGTCCGGGACGACACCCCCGCCGGGCCGGACGACTTCGACGACTGGGTGCTGCGCACGGTCCTCTCCCCCACCAGCCCGCTGTTCCGCGAGGCCCGCTACCTGCTGGCGGACGAGCCCGAGCTGCACGACATATCGCTCTACCACTCCGTGCTCGCCGCGATCGCGTCCGGCAACGCGCAGCGCGGGGGCATCGCGAGCTATCTCGGCCGGAAGAGCAGCGACCTGGCGCATCCGCTCAACGTCCTGGAGGACAGCGGGCTGGTCACGCGCGAGCCGGACGTCTTCCGGGACAACCGGACCACGTTCCGGATCGCGGAGCCGCTGGTCACCTTCTACCACGCGGTCATGCGCCCGATCTGGTCCGACCTCGAGCACACGCGCGACGCGACCCGGCTGTGGCAGCGCAGCCAGCGACGGTTCCTGGGCAGCGTGCTCGGGCCGCACTTCGAGCAGGTCTGCCGGAGCTGGGCCCGGCACATGGCCCCACCCGACCTGTTCGGCGACTATCCGAACGTGGTCGGCACCGGCGCCGTGCACGACCCGGCCGGGCGGACGTCGCACCAGGTCGACGTCGTGGTGTTCGGCCTGGACGACGACGACCGCCGGCCGTTGCTCGCGATCGGCGAGGCGAAGTGGGGCGAACGGATGGGCCTCGGGCACCTCGACCGGCTGCGCCGGATCCGCACGCTGCTGACCGCGCAGGGCCGGTTCGGCGCGGAGCACGCCCGGCTGGCCTGCTTCAGCGGCGTGGGGTTCCACGACGACCTGCTCGAGGCCGCCCGCCGGGACGACAGCGTCGTCCTGGTCACCGCGGCCGACCTCTACCGGTCCTGACCGATCCACCCGGGGCGCGGCGGAGCGCGGTGACCGGCGGGTGATCTGCCGGACCACCCGGGAACCGGAAGGGAGGCCGCCCGCGGCCGACCGGGGCCCGCGGGAGCATGCGGGCCGCACCACGCCGGGAGTGGGAAAATCATGATTTGTGGGTAATCACCGAAGGTGATCGTCGTCGGGACGTCCGGGTGGCAGTACAAGGACTGGCGGGGCCGGTTCTATCCGATGCGGCTGCCGCAGCGGCTGTGGCTGGAGCACTACGCGGAGCGGTTCGGGGCGGTGGAGGCGAACGGGGCGTTCTACCGGCTGCCGGAGCGGGCGACGTTCGCGGACTGGCGGGCGCGCACGCCGCGGGACTTCCGGGTGGCGGTGAAGATGAGCCGGTACCTGACGCACGTGAAGCGGCTGCGGGAGCCGGCCGAGCCGGTGGCGCGGTTCATGGAGCGGGCCGAGGCGCTCGGCGAGAAGCTCGGGCCGGTGCTGCTGCAACTGCCACCGACGCTGCGGGCCGACCACGACGCGCTGGACGAGACGCTGCGGCAGTTCCCGCGCGGCGTGCGGGTGGCGGTGGAGCCACGGCACCCGAGCTGGTGGACGCCCCGGACCCGGCAGCTGCTGGAACAGCGGGGCGCGGCGCTGTGCTGGGCGGACCGGCGCAGCCGCCCGCTGACGCCGCGCTGGCGGACCACGGACTTCGGCTACCTGCGGCTGCACGAGGGGCGGGCGGCGCCGTGGCCGCACTACGGGCGGGACGCGCTGGCGTCCTGGGTGCGGCGGCTGACCGAGACGTTCGGGGACGAGGACGCCTTTCTGTTCCTGAACAACGACCAGGGCGGCGCGGCGGTCGGCGACGCGATGACCGCGGCCCGGGCCGCGGCGAAGGCGAGCAGAACCGGAGTAAAAGGCTCAGGCCGCGCCTGAGCGGGCCGATGGGACACGCGGTGGATACCGCGAACGGCCCGGAGGGGACCCACGTGAAGCATCGGCTGGTGACCCGGAGCGACTTCGACGGCCTGGTCTGCGCGGTGTTGCTGCGCCGGCTCGACATGATCGACGACGTGCTCTTCGTGCACCCGAAGGACGTGCAGGACGGCGTCGTGGACATCCGGCCGACGGACATCCTGACGAACCTGCCGTACGCACCGCAGGCGCACCTGGTCTTCGACCACCACCACTCCGAGACGCTGCGGGTCGAGGGCAAGCCGGACAACCACATCATCGACGCGAGCGCACCGTCGGCCGCGCGGGTGGTCTACGACTACTACGGCGGGGTGGCCCGCTTCCCGGACCTGTCGTTCGACCTGATGGACGCGGTCGACAAGGCGGACTCGGCCGCGTACAGCGTGGACGAGATCCTCCGGCCGACCGGCTGGACGCTGCTGAACTACCTGATGGACAGCCGCACCGGGCTGGGCCGCTTCCAGAACTTCCGGATCTCGAACTACCAGCTGATGATGCAGCTGATCGACGCGTGCCTGCACCACCAGGACGTGGAGCAGATCCTGGCGCTGCCGGACGTGGCCGAGCGGGTGCGGCTCTACCGGGACCAGTCGGAGCTGTTCGTGGCGCAGCTCAAGCGCGTCACCACGCTCCGGAACGACGTGGTCGTGGTCGACCTGCGCGACGAGGAGATCATCCACGCCGGCAACCGGTTCATGGTCTACGCGCTCTTCCCGGAGGCGCGCGTCTCCGTGCACGTGATCTGGGGCCGGCAGAAGCTGAACACCGTGTTCGCGGTCGGCAAGTCGATCGTGGACCGCAGCTCGCCGGTGGACGTGGGCGAGATCTGCCTGCGGTACGGCGGCGGCGGTCACCTCGCGGCCGGGACCTGCCAGGTGCCGCACGACGACGCGGAGCGGGTGCTCGGCGAGATCATCGCCGCGTGCAGCGCCCCGCGCGTGCCCGCCTGACCCCCGAGCACGTCACTCCCGAGCACGGTTACTCCCGAGCACGTTTAAGGCCCCGGGCGCGACGCCCGGGGCCTTCGTACTGCGTGATCTCAGAACGCGCGGCGCTCGCGGTTGCTCTTGCAGGCGACGCAGGTGGTGGCGGACGGGAAGATCGCCAGCCGCTCCACCGCGATCGGCTTCGCGCACGACTCGCAGTACCCGTACGTGCCGGCGTCCAGCGACTCGAGCGCGCGGGCGAACTGGTCACGGCGGTCCAGCACGGTCTGCAGCAGCAGCGCCGCGGCCTCCCGCTCGGCGACCTTGGTGCCGCTGTCCGCGCTGTCGTCACCGGCCGCGTCGTCCATCTCCGCGAGGCGCAGGGCCTGGCTGTCGGCGAGCGCGGTCTCGTACTCCGCGGCCAGCTCGTTGAACCGGTCCTGGAGACTCTGCCGGATCTGGTCGGTCTCGTGCTCCGGCCGCGCGGTCTTGGTGCCACCGGTCATGACGCTGTTGACGAGCATGGTCCCCCCTCTTGCCTTCGGTGTGGGTTGATGTGTCGCCTCGGCCTTCGTCCCCCGCACGAGGAGCCCGCATGCCGTCGCTGTTGTGAGGTCGGCCAGGTACCCCGCGTAATCGTCCTCCAAACCGGATCTCCCGGGGAAAGATCACGCATTCTCGACCAGTGCGGGGTGCCGGGGATCGTCCATCCGGACAACGACGTCGGCGAACGTGGCGGGCGCGACCTCGTCGTCGTACCGGGCGAACGCCGGCACCGTCCACAGCTCACTCGCGGGGGTCCGCCGCGCGAGTGCCGCCGCGGACTGGGTCAGATGCACGGCCACGTCGAACGCGAGCAGCCCGCCGAGCAGGAACTGGCCGCTGACCAGGACGATCCCGTCCGCCGGGAGCTCCCGGTAGGGCGCGCGGGTGGCCCGGTCGGTCACCGGGTCCCACAGCGACGGCAGGATCCGGCCGGGATCGACCGGGTCCAGCACCTCGCGCATCAGCCCCGCCTCGTCCAGCCAGCCCTCGTAGAACGCGTCCGGGTTGTGCCGCCCGAACTCGAACCGCAGCGACGCGGGCCGCAGGAACCCGCTCGCGGGCACGTGCACGGCCGCCCGGCCCCGCACCCGCAACGGATCGACCAACGCCGCCGCCAGCGGGTCCGGCCCCGCCGACGCCGGACCGTCCACGGCGACACGCAGGCGACCACCGGGCGCGTCCGCCGCGAGACGGTCGGCGAGCTCCGCCACCAGCTTCGCCGGGGAGATCGGCCGGATCATCATGCGCAACATCGTGCCCGCCGAACCTGATGATTACCTGTGCCGCGGCCCTGACTTCCTCCCCAGGGGAGGACCACACAACCCTCCTTCTTCCCACTCCCGGCGCGGCCCGGCCCGCATGCTCCCGCGGGCACCGCTCGGCCGCGGGCGGCCTCCCTTCCACGTCCGCGGTGGTCACCGAGAACCGGGGCGCCGCGGGCGGGATGGGCGGGCTCGGCTCCCGGCGCCGGGCGGGCCGGTGGCGGCCACGGCCGGAGCCGTGGCCGCCACCGACCCGTGTTTCCCGGCCCGCGCTGTCCGGCCAGTGTTTCCCGGCCCTGGTTGTCCGGCCGGGGTTATCCGGCCGGGATCGGGGTGGGGCCGGCCTCGTCGGGTGGGTGGTGAGGGCGGTGGGTCATCCGTTCAGCGCGGTGGTGGGTGGTGTGCGGGCGGCCCGGACGGCCGGGTAGAAGCCGGCCACGGCGCCGATCAGCAGCGTGGCCGTGACCGCGATCGCGAGCGTTGCCGCCGGCAGCGCGAACGGCCACGTGTTGAGCAGCGCCACGGATTGGGTCACGGCCGCGCCGAGTGCGCAGCCGGTCAGGCCGCCGAGGACGGACAGCAGCAGCGCCTCCGTGAGGAACTGGGCGCGGATGTGGCCGCGGGTCGCGCCGAGCGCGCGGCGCAGGCCGATCTCGCGGCGGCGCTCCAGCACCGAGATGATCATCGTGTTGGCCACGCCGATGCCGCCGACCAGCAGCGCGACCGCGCCGATGCCGACCAGCAGGCCGGTGAAGGCACGGTCGGCCGCGTTCCGGGCGGCGAGCGCGTCCGAGGGCCGGGACACCTCGACCCGGTCCGGTGCCTGCGGGAGGACGGTGCGGGCCAGCAGCGTCCGCACCCGGTCCACGGCCTCGTCCGCGGACCGCTCGTAGATCGTCGTCGGGTTGCCCTCGAAGCCGAACAGCGCGGTCGCCGGCGCGGCGCCGATCAGCGCGGCGTCGTCCAGTTCCGGTGCCAGCGCCACCGGGTCCAGGATGCCGGTCACGGTGAACATGACGCCGCCGAGCGAGATCTGGGTGCCGGGCGAGACCACGCCGAGCCGGCGCGCCGCGGCGTCGCCGAGCACCGTGGCCGGGAACTGCGCGGTCGCCGGGTTCAGCCAGGCGCCGGTCCGGACGCTGCCGGACACCACCTCGAGCAGGGACAGGTCCGCGACCGTCGCGGTGATCCCGCCGGTCTCGTTGCGGTCGGTGAGCGTGCTGCGGTAGACCGGCTCGGTGAGCGCCGCGGTGCCGCTCGCCGACTCCACCCCCTCGATCATGCCGACCGCGGCGACCGCGTCCGGGCTCAGCACGGCCGGTTCCCCGGTCAGCCCGGTCCCGGCCGTCGCGGTGAGCAGGTTCGTGCCGAGCCGGTCTAGTTCCGCGTTCAGCCGCGCCTGGCTGGACGCGGAGATGCCGACCACCGCGATCATCGCGGCGATACCGATCGCGATGCCGAGCGCGGAGAGGACCGCGCGGGCCGGCCGGGCGCGCAGGCCGGTCGTGCCGAGCCGGAGCAGGTCCGGGCCGCGGAGCCGGGATCTCATTCGATCACCCGCCCGTCCCGCACCGTGATCCGGCGGGGCAGCCGCGCGGCCAGTTCGACGTCGTGGGTGATCACCACGATCGTCGTACCGTGCCGGTTCAGCTCGTGCAGCAGCGCGACCACGGACGCGCCGGCCTCCGTGTCCAGGTTTCCGGTGGGCTCGTCCGCGAGCAGCAGCGGCGGGTCGCCGACCACCGCGCGCGCGATCGCGACCCGCTGGCGCTCGCCGCCGGAGAGCTGGTGCGGCCGGTGGGTGAGCCGGTGTTCCAGCCCGACCCGGCGCAGGGCCTCGGCCGCGCGGCGGCGGCGCTCCGCGACCGGCGTGCCGGTGTAGAGCAGCCCGTCCGCGACGTTCTCCACCGCGGTCGTGCCCTCCGCCAGGTGGAACTGCTGGAAGACGAAACCGATGCGGTACGCCCGGAGCGCCGCGAGGGCCCGGTCGTCGAGCTCCGCCACGTCCCGCCCGTCGATCCGGGCGACGCCCGCGGTCGGCCGGTCGAGCGTGCCGATGATGTTGAGCAGCGTGGACTTGCCGGAGCCGCTCGGCCCGACGATCGCGCACAGCTCGCCGCGCGCGATCGTCAGCGAGACGCCCGCACAGGCGAGCACCGGCGGGTCGCCGTACGCGCGTTCCACGCCCTCCAGGGAGACGATCGTGCTCATCGGCGCGGCACCACCACGCGCTGGCCGGCGGAGACGCCCTCGCCGGAGATCTCCACCCGGCCCGCGGCGAACAGCCCGGTGGTGACCGGCACCCGGCGGGTGGTGCCGTCGTCCGCGACGATCTCCACGCCGAACCGCTGCGCGTCGATCGCGAGCAGCGCGCCGACCGGCACGGAGAGCACGTCCGTGCGGCGCTCGCTCGGCACGCTGACCGTCACGGACGCGGCCTGCAGCGGGCCGGCCGCCGCCGGGTCGTCGAGCGCCACGACCACCGGGACGACGGTCTGTTTCGGTTCGCCGCTCTCCACCGGCGTACCGACCGAGGAGATCTTTCCGGTGGTGCCGGTGCCGCCGGGGAGCTGGAGGCCGACCGGGGTGCCGACCACCGCGAGGCGCTGGTCGGCGAGCTTGAGGTTCATCTCCACGATCTGGGTGGTGCCGGTCGCGGTGTAGAGGCCGGTGCCCGGCCCGACCAGGTCCCCGATCCGCGCGGTCGCGGCGCCGGCCCGCAGGTCGCCGTCCGCGAAGAGCACGGAGCCGAGCGGGAGCGTGCCGGTGCGGTCCAGGCCGGCCGACTTCTGCCACCGGTCGATCGCGTCCGCGGTGGCCCAGGTGAACGCGGGGCCGGGCGGGCGGCGCAGGTGTCCGAGCCGGTGCAGGCCCCGCTCCAGCTGGGTGACGTCCGGGCCGTCGGCCATGCCGATCACGAAGTCCCGCCACGCGGGCAGGGCGCCGTGCAGCAGCGGCACCGGCACGTTGTCGACCGCGTAGAGCCGGCCGCCGAGCCGGATCACGGTGCCGGGCGCGGGCAGGCCGGTCAGCGTACCCGCGCGGGCGGCCTGGACGGTGCGTTCGCCGGCGAAGCGCAGCGTGCCGGTCGCGGCCGTGCTGCCGGCCAGGTCGCCCCGCACGATCGTGTCGGTGTCGCCCCGGAAACCGGGGGCGGTGTCGTCCGGCTCCCGGCCGGACGCGCGTGCGGCGCGGACGCCGGCGCCGGCCGCGGTCGCGGCCACCCCACCGGCGACGATCCGGACCAGGGTGCGGCGGCGCATCAGTTCGCCCCGGGGACGGGCAGGCCGCAGGCCTCGAGCGCCTCGGCCGGCCAGCTCAGGTCGAATGCCAGGCCCTGCCCGGGCTGCGGGTCCGGCACGTCGACGCCGTGCTCGCGGAGGCACTGCACCATCTTGAGCTGCTGTTCCTCCCGCTCCTGGTCGGTCTTCGGCGCGCCCTCGGCCGCCGGCGGATCGCCGAGCCGGGCCCGGCAGGCCTGCGACGCCTCGACCGTGGCGTCCGCGCCGGGTCCGCCCATCGGCATCGACAGGCCCTCCCCCGGCTTCGGGTCGGGCATGTCGACGCCCTGCTCCCGCATGCAGGTCGCGTAGGCGAGCGACCATTCGTGATAGGTCGCCGGGGGTCCCGCGTCCCGGTCGGGCTCCGCGGCCCCGTCCCGGCCGCCGCACGCGCCGAGCAGCGCGATCGCGGTGGCGAGGGTGGCGATCATCAGCGTCCGCTGTCTCACAGTCGGGCTCCATCGTGTTCTCGGCCGCGGCGGGGATGCCGCGGCGCCGACCAGTCGAGCACCGCCCGCATTGTCAGGATGTTCAGGAATTCCTTTACGTTTTCTCAATGCCTGGTGTGGTTGGCTGCCGGTCATGCGGGTCCTGATCGTCGAAGACGAGCCCTATCTCGCGGACGCGATCCGCGCCGGCCTGCGCCGGGCCACCATCGCCGCGGACGTGGTGCACGACGGCGCGGCGGCGCTGGACGCGGTCGCGGCCGGCGGGTACGACGTGGTGGTGCTCGACCGTGACCTGCCCGTCGTACACGGCGACGAGGTCTGCGCGCGGCTCGCGGCCGGCCACCCCGAACTGCGGGTGCTGATGCTCACCGCGGCCCGCACGCTCCGGGACCGGGTGGCCGGCTTCGAACTGGGCGCGGACGACTACCTGGCCAAGCCGTTCGAGTTCGCGGAGCTGGTCGCGCGGCTGCGGGCGCTGGAACGCCGGATCGCGCCGGCCCGGCCGCCGGTGGCCGAGTCGCACGGCGTGCGGCTGGACCCGTTCCGGCGCGAGGTCTACCGGGACGGCCGGCTGGTCCGGCTCACCCCGAAGGAGTTCGCGGTGCTGCACGTGCTGATGAACGCGGCCGGCGGCGTGCTCAGCGCGGAGACGTTGCTGGAGAAGGCGTGGGACGCGAACGCGGACCCGTTCACCAACACCATCCGGGTGACGATCTCCAACCTGCGCAAGCGCCTGGGCGAGCCGTGGGTGATCCGGACCGTGCCCGGCGCCGGTTACCGGTTCGGGGACTGACCGGTGCCGCGCCTCACCGTCCGGGCCCGTCTCACGCTCACCTACGCGGCGCTGGTGGCCGGCTGCACGGTCGCGCTGACCGCGGCGGTCTACCTCTTCATGCGGTACGTGCCCGCCTACCACGTCGCGCTGGCCGTACCGGGCGTGGACAGCGGGACGGCGGCACCGGCGGGGGCCACGCGGGTCCGGCGGCTCGGCGAACTCGACGGGATCTCGATCGCCACCGCCGGCGACTTCCTCAACACGCTGCTGCTGGCCTCGTCCGGCGCGCTGGTGCTGCTGACCGCGGCCGGCGTGCTGGCCGGCTGGATCATGGCGGGCCGCATCGTCCGCCCGCTCGCCACGATCAACGCGGCCGCCACCCGCGCCGCGACCGGCACGCTGGACCACCGGATCGCGCTGTCCGGCCCGCGCGACGAGATCCGTGACCTGTCCGACACGTTCGACCGGATGCTCGCCTCGCTCGAACGTTCCTTCGCCGCCCACCGCCGCTTCGCCGCGAACGCCTCGCACGAGCTGCGTACGCCGCTGGCCACCACGAAGACCATGCTGGACGTCGCGCTGGACGACCCGGGCACCGACGCCGCCGCGTTCCGGCAGCTCGCGGAGCGGCTGCGGGAGGTCAACCGGGCCAGCATCGAGACCGTCGACGCGCTGCTCGACCTCGCCGACGCGCAGTCCGGCACGACCGTCCGCGAGCCCGTCGACCTCGCCGCCGTCGCCGCGTCCGCGGTCGCGGAGCTGCGCGCCGAGGCGTCCGCCGCCGCGGTCACGCTCGCGGACCCGGCCGGCGCGGCCACCGCGATCGGCGACCCGGTCCTGCTCCGCCAGGCCGTCTCCAACCTGCTGCGCAACGCGATCCGGCACAACCACGCCGGCGGCCGGGCCGCGATCGTGCTGCACCGTGCCGGCCGGCACGCCCGGGTCACGGTCACCAACACCGGCCCGCGGGTGCCCGAGTCCGCCGTGGCCACGCTGACCGAGCCGTTCACCCGCGCGGCCGGCCGGGCGCTGACCCGCGGCGCCGGCCACGGCCTCGGCCTGCCCCTGGTCGCCGCGGTCGCCTCCGCGCACGACGCCGTCCTCACGCTGCTGCCCAATCCCTCCGGTGGCCTGACCGTCCTGCTGGACCTGCCCGTACCGGAATCGACCGCTCGCTGAGCGGGCCGGGGTTACGCTACGACGATCACGCATCGACAGGTGTCGCGATCGCCGCGGCGCCGGAACACGGAGGTTCCGATGTCCGGTCTGCCCATCCACGGCGGGCGCTCCGCGATGACCTGCCGCTACCGGTGCGGGAACGCGTGCGCGCACGCGGCGCCGAACGGTTCCGGCAACCCCTACTTCGGTGACCTCGTCGCGAGCCGCCGCACCCTGTTCCGGGCCGGCGCAGCGGGCGCGCTGGTCCTCGGCGCGGGTGGCGCGCCGGGGCCGGCCGGGGCCGCACCGGCCGGCGGGACCGGTTCGGCCGGCGGCGCGCTGACGTTCTCGCCGGTGCCGCCGAACGTGCTGGACCGGGTCCTGGTGCCGGCCGGGTACGAGTCCGCCGTGGTGATCCGCTGGGGCGACCCGATCCTGCCGGACGCGCCCGCGCTCGACGTGCACCGGCAGACACCGCGACGGCAGGAACGGCAGTTCGGCTTCAACAACGACTTCCTCGGCGTGCTGCCGCTCGGCCGGGACCGGGCGCTGCTGGTGGCCAACCACGAGTACACCAACGAGGAGCTGATGTTCCCCGGCTTCACCTCGCTGGAGGCGATGACGGTCGCGCAGGTCGAGGTCGCGATGGCGGCGCACGGGATGTCCGTGGTGGAGATCGAGCGGGCCGGCCGGAGCGGGCGGTGGCGGCCGGTGCGCGGGCGCCGGCCGTACAACCGGCGGTTGACCATGCTGTCCACGCCGTTCCGGTTCGACGGGCCGGCCGCGGGCAGCGCCTGGCTGCGCACGGCGGCGGACCCGGCCGGGCGCACCGCGATCGGCACGCTGAACAACTGCGCGGGCGGCGTCACGCCGTGGGGCACGGTGCTGTCCGGCGAGGAGAACGTCAACCAGTACTTCGTCGGTGGCGACGCGGCCCCGGAGGCGCTCAAGCCCCGGCTGGCCCGGTACGGCTTCCCGGTCGCCACCCGGTTCCCGGAGGACTCCCGCCGGTGGGAACGCGCGCAGGAGCGCTTCGATCTGGCCCGGCACCCGAACGAGGCGCACCGGTTCGGCTGGATCGTGGAGGTCGACCCGTACGACCCGGGCAGCGTGCCGCGCAAGCACACCGCGATGGGCCGGTTCAAGCACGAGGGCGCGAACGTGATCGTGTCCCGGCGCGGCAACGTGGCGGCGTACATGGGCGACGACGAGCGCTTCGAGTACCTCTACAAGTTCGTCTCCGCGGGCCGGTACCGGCCGGGCGACCGGCGGCACAACCTGTCGCTGCTCTCCGCCGGCACGCTCTACGTCGCGCGGCTCACCGGTGACAGCCCGCCGTCCGAGATCGACGGGACCGGCACGCTGCCGTCCGACCGGGCGTTCGACGGCACCGGCCGGTGGATCCCGCTGGCGTCCGGGAACCGGTCGTTCGTGCCCGGGATGACGGTCGAGGAGGTGCTCACGTTCACCCGGCAGGCCGGGGACGCGGCCGGCGCGACCAGGATGGACCGCCCGGAGGACGTGCAGCCCAGCCCGCGCACCGGCAAGATCTACGCGGCGCTGACCAACAACGTCGAGCGGGGCATCGGCGGGCGCCCGGACGTGGACGAGGCGAACCCGCGCCGGGAGAACCGGCACGGCCAGGTGCTGGAGATCGCCGAGGACCACGGCGACCACACCGGCGAGACGTTCACCTGGTCGCTGCCGATCGTCTGCGGTGACCCGGACGACCCGAACACCTACTTCGCCGGGTACGACAAGTCCGCGGTGTCCCCGATCTCCTGCCCGGACAACGTGGCCTTCGACGCCGCCGGCAACCTCTGGCTGGCCACCGACGGCAACGCGCTGGGCAGCAACGACGGCCTGTTCGCCACGCCGGTCGAGGGGCCGGAGCGCGGTCACCTGCGGCAGTTCCTGACCGTGCCGCCCGGCGCGGAGACCTGCGGCCCGTTCCTGACCGGCGACGGCCGCTCGGTCTTCGTCGCGGTGCAGCACCCCGGCGAGGTCGACGGCGCGACGCTCGACTCGCCGGCGTCCCGCTGGCCGGACGGCGACTTCGCCAAGCCCGCGGTCACGGTCGTCTGGCGCCCGGACGGCGGGCGGGTGGGCAGCTGACCGGTCCGGACCGTTCGGCTCTGCCGTTCCGGGCGCCGGTTCACTAAACTCCGTCGATGGCGTCGGGGACGACTCCCGCGTGGGAGCGCTGGCTCGAGGCGGGACGCGACCGCCTCGCCGCCGCGTTCCTGAGTGGCCAGTACACGGTGTGCCGGAACATCGCACGCGACCTGATGGACACGCCGGAGTTCGCGAACCTGGACACGGCCAGCGGTAACCGGCAGACCACGGCGTTCACGCTGGCGCTGGCGGACCAGGAGCAGATCGCGGCCGACACCGAGACCGTGCGCAACCAGCGTCCGCTGGTCCTGGTGGTGCCGATCGCCGCGATCACCGCGGTCCTGCTGCTGGAGGCCGGTCAGGCGGTCTGGGCCGACCTGCGGGTCCTCGCCGACGCGGCGCTCTCCCCGGCCGACAGCGTGGCCGCGCACTGGCACTGGGCGGACGCGGTGCGCGCGTCCGGCCTCGGCGTGCCGGACCTGGTGGCCGGCACGGCGTGCCTGGCGTACTGGTGCTGGCGCTGGTTCCGGTTCGCCGGGCGGGTCACGCTCGCGGCGGTCCGCGCGGCGCGGCGCTGGCGGGCGGCGCTGACCGAGCTGATCGCGGAGCGCCTGCGCGCGGCGTACCACCAGCTGATCAACTCGGCGGAACAGCGGGTCCTCACGTTGCAGACCGCGCGTGGTCTCGGCGGCGGTGCCGCGCAGGCGCTGCTGATCCGCCGCGAGATGCGGCGGGTGGAGACGCTCGCGCAGCACCTCGGCGCCGGCGCGATCGCGATCAGCGGCGGCCGCGGCGTCGGGAAGACCACGCTGCTGTCCATGCTGGGCTCCGCCGACCGGTCCGGCCCGCTCCTGGTCGGCGTCGCGGCGCCGGTGCACTACGACGCACGGGATTTCCTGCTGCACCTGTACGCGGAACTGGCGCGCGCGGTGCTCCGGCGCTCCGGCGTCCCGCCCCGGCGCCGGTGGGTGGCCCGCCTCCGGGTCCTGGCCGTGCGGTCGGGGACGGCGGTGCTCCTGGCGGCCGCGGGCGCCGCGATCCTCGGCGTGCTGTCACCGGCGTTCGCCGGCTGGCTCGCCACCGGCCGGCCCGCGCCGACCGCCCCGGTGGTGCTGCTCCTGCTCGCGGTGACCCTGCTCCGGGTGTCGCTGCGCGGCGGCCCGCCGCGCCTGGTCCGCGACCATTCGCTGGCCGCCGAGGCGGTGCGGCGGCTGGAGCAGACCCGGTTCCTGCAGACGCTGTCGATGGAGCATCAGGCCGCGCTCGCCCGCGGCGTCCTCCAACTGGGCAGCCGGCGGTCGCGGCAGCTCGCGGAGCAGCCGCTCACCCTGCCGGAGATCGTGGCGAGCTACCGCGAGTTCGCGGGCCTGGTCGCCGCCGGGCGGCCCGGCGCGCCGGAGGCCACCCGCCTGGTCATCGCGATCGACGAGATCGACCGAATCGTCGACGCCGACCTGGCGGAACGATTCCTCAACGAGATCAAGTCGATCTTCGGCGTGCCGGGCTGCGTGTACGTCGTCTCCGTCTCCGAGGAGGCGCTGGCGAACCTGGAACGCCGGGTGCTGCGCGTGCGGACCGCGTTCGACAGCGCGTTCGACGAGGTGGTGCGGCTCAACCCGCTCAACGCGAACGACTCGGTCGAGCTGCTGCGGCGGCGGCTCACCGGCGTGCCGGACTCCTTCCTGGTGCTCTGCCACTGCCTGGCCGGCGGGATGCCGCGGGACGTGGTCCGCGCGGCCCGGCGGATGATCGACCTGAGGGCGGAGCACAACCGCCCGCTGTCGCTGCCGGACCTGACGCGCAGACTGGTGCACGAGGAGGTCACCTCGGTGCGCCGGGGCTTCCTCCAGGACGCGCAGAACCGGGACGTGGACGCGGAGCTGCTGGCCCGCATCCACCTCGACCCGGAGTGGCCGGGCACCGATCCGGACGGCATCCGGACGGCCGCGGCCGCGCTGCCGGATCTGCGGCCCGTCGCGGTCGCGCTGCACTTCTACGCCACCGTGCTGGAGATCTTCACGGAGCGGCCCGGCACGGTCGACGAGTGGGCGATCCTGCTGCGCCGGCCGGCCCGGCTGGAACCGCCGGCGCCGCCGATGCGGGCCGCGGCGTCGCTCCCGCCGGAGGAGTTCGCGAGCTGGCTGGCGGCCGCCGTCGGCGTCCCCGAGTCGGCGCTGCCGCCCGGCTCCCTCGTGGAACTGGACCTGCTCTGTTCCGTGCACCGGCTGCTGACGCTCCACCCGGCCGCCGCGATGACGCTGCTGACCTCGGTCCGCGACCGGCTGGGCCTGCCCGCGACGACCGGTCCGGCCACCGGCCACGGCGAGCCGGGCACCGGCCCCGGCGGACCGGCCGGCGGATTCGACGCACCGGGCGACGACCCCAGCGCGCCGGACGACGACCCCGGCGGACCGGTCAGCGCGACCGGCGCGCCGGCCGATCGCGACCGGCCGGCGCCGGTCGTGGCGGCCCGTGCGCCGGTCGGGGCCGACCGGTCCTCAGAGCGCGCCGGCGCCGGTGGTGATCAGGGCGACGCCGATCGTGAGGAGGCTGAGGGCGAGGACCGCGGCGCCGGCCCAGAGCAGGGCGATCAGCGGGCCGGGGCGCCGCGGATCACGGCCGAGCACGCTGAGGAAGAAGCCGGCCGGGATGAGGATCGCGGCGCCGAGGACTCCGACGTAGGAGTAGGACCACGGGCCGGTGACGTCGCCGGCGGTGAGCAGCAGCGCGCAGACCAGACCGAGCGTGACCAGCACGCCGGCGTGGGCGTGCCCGGCTCGGAAGAACGACCTCTGCAGGTCGTTGGCGGGGTGGCCGCCGGTGACGACGCGCAGCACGAACGTACCGCCGAACGCGATGGAGACGACGGTGAGGACGGTGGCGCCGGTGATGATCAACGAAATCGGAGACATGGCGGATGAACCCCTTCGGATAGCCGGACTATCCAATTATGGATAGTTCAGCTATCCGGGGCAACCCCGGGGCTCAGCCGTCCGTGCGAATCGTGACCCGGGCCTCGTCGGCGAGGCGGTAGCCGACGCCGTAGACCGTGGTGATCAGCGGGAACTCGGTGCCGAGCTTCATCCGAAGGCGGCGGACGTGCACGTCGACCGTGCGGACCCCGGCGTGCTCGTATCCCCAGACCGCGGAGAGCAGCTGCACCCGGCTGAAGACGCGGCGTGGGTTGTCCGCGAAGAAGTGCAGCAGGTCGAACTCGAGGCGGGTGAGCGCGAGCGGCTCACGCCCGGCGAAGGCGGTCCGGGACCCGGCGTAGACGGTCAGCTCCGCCGGGTCCGCGACCACTCGCAGCTCCGGCTCGGCCACCGCGCCGCCGAGGTCGGCGAGCGCGGCTGGCCCGCCGGACTCGGCGAGCGCGGCGGGGCCGGGCGCGTCCAGCACCGACACCTGGCCCCCGCCCAGCGCGGCCAGCTCCCGGATCACCTCCAGCAGGCGCGTGTTGTCACCCGCGCCCAGCGGGATGGAGAGCGTGACGGTCACGGCCGGGCGGCGGGCGCCGGGGGTGGTGGCGCGGCCGAGACCGGCGGCGGGCCGCTGGTGACGGGGGGCGAGAGCGATGACCGACATGTCTCCTCCTACGGGAAACGGCGAACGTCAGGCGGGCTGATAGCTGGGTTGCAACCGGGGTGCGTTGGCGGGCGGGAACGCGGGCAGCCCGGCGTTGCGCCAGGCGCGGAAGCCGCCGGTGAGGTCGGTGGCCAGGTGCAGGCCGAGCTCCTGGAGCGCGGCCGCGGCCAGCGAGGACGTGTAGCCCTCCTGGCAGAAGACGATCACCGGCAGGTCGTACCGGTCGGCGAACGGCAGACGGGCGTCGGAGCGCGGGTCGAGCCGCCACTCCAGCACGTTCCGCTCGATGGTCAGCGCGCCGGGGATCTCACCGGTGGCCGCGCGCTGGGCGGCCGGCCGGATGTCGACCAGCAGCGCGCCGGCCCGGGCGGCCAGGTGCGCGGCCTCCGGCTCGAGGCGGCGGAGCCCGCGGCGCGCGTTCTCCAGCACGTCCGCGATGCCGACCGAGCCGCTCGGCGGGGTGTGGTGGGCCGGACACGAACCGAGGACCGAGCTGTTCCAGGGCGTGATCACCAGGCCACCCCCGCGCGGTCGATCTCCAGCACGCGCAGCGCGCCGTCCGCCAGCCGGTACCGCGTCATCTGCGTGAGCGCGGGGCCGTAGACGTGCAGGCTGATCGCGGGCCCGGCGGAGGCGTTGACGATCCGGTGCACGTGCTGCGACCCGAACGGCCGCACGTCACCGGCGGTGAACGACGCGCTGCGGAGCACGGCCGCGCCGCCGGCACCGGCGCGCACGGTCTCCTCGGTCAGCTCGCCCGCGACCACCGCGAACGCGCCGGCCGAGCCGCCGTGGTCGTGCAGGTCGGTGGACTGCCCGGGCAGCCAGGTCAGCAGCCAGGCCTCGTGGTCGGCCGCGGCGAACAACCGCGTGTACCACCGGCTGACCGGGTCGAACCGCGGCGTCACGCCCCACGACTCCGGGGCGGCGGAGACGTGCCGGGCGATATCGCGCAGGCGGCCGACGCGGCCGGGCGTTTCCAGGTCCAGTGCACTCATCGTTGAGGTCCCTCAGGGCTCGTCGGAACAACCGAAGTACACCGAGTGTAGCCGATAAAGCCTATCGGTTTGATAGGGATGCGGGACACAAAAACGGAGGCGCCCGCACGGGTGACCGGGCGCCTCCGCTCAGCGACTCAGGCGCCGCCCTCGGTCAGCGTCACCGTGGCCGGCGTGAAGCCCGCACCCACCACGTCGGTCCCGGCACCGGCCAGCGAGTCGAGCGCCTTCTGGATGAACTCGTTCGTGTACGCCGTGCCCTCCGGCCGCGTGGTCAGCACGGTCTGGCCGTCCTGGTTCCGCGTGGTCATCGCCAGGTCGACCGTGGCGTTCCAGGCCGCCTCGTCGATCAGGCCGGCGCGCGACGCGGACGGCCAGATCAGCTTGTTGACCTCGTTCATCTGCCAGAGCTGGTGGCTGGCGCCGAGCTTCGACCCCTTGGCCACCACGATGTCCCGGCACTTCTCCGCGTTGTCCCGGCAGAACGCCCAGCCCCGCACCGTACCGGCGAGGAACTTGACGGTCGTGTCCTGATAGGCCGGGTCGGTGAGCCGGTCCGTGGACGCCCACACCGCGTCCTGCAGCATCGCGGTGCCGACCGTGTTCCAGTCCAGCACGGTGAAGTCGGACGGCTGGTAGAGCTGCCCGGTCCGCGGGTTCCTCGCCTCCAGCAGCTGGGCGTACTCGTTGTAGCTCATCGCCTGGGCCGCGTCGATGTCGCCGGCGAGCAGCGCCTGCATGTCGAACTGCTGCTGCACCAGCGTGACGTCCCGGCCGGGGTCCAGGCCGGCCTTCGTCATGGCCGCGAACAGCTCGAACTCGTTGCCGAAGCCCCAGTTGCCGACCTTCTTGCCGCGCAGGTCGGCCGGGGCCTTGATGTTCGACGACGCGAACGACACCTGGTACGTGCCGGACCGCTGGAAGACCTGCGCCACCTGCGTGATGCCGGCGCCCTGCTCGCGGGAGGCGAGCGCCTTCGGCACCCAGGCGATCGCGTAGTCGGCCTGCCCCTGGGCGAGCACGGTCTGCGGCACGATGTCGACGCCGCCCTCGAGAATCTGCACGTCGAGGCCCTGCTCGCGGTAGAAGCCCTGGTCCACCGCGGCCAGGAACCCGGCGAACTGGGCCTGCACGAACCACTGCAGTTGCAGCTTGACCGGGGTCAGCCCGCCGCTGCCGCCGGGCGCGGGACTGCCCTGGTCGGCGGTCCCGCAGCCGGTCAGGGCCAGGCTCGCGGCCAGCACGGCGCTCATCAACAGACGTTTCCTCATGAATGTCCTCCGGGGGAAGTCAGCGGGAGCGCCACGGCGTCGCCAGCCGCTCCAGCAGCAGCGCGATGAGGTAGAAGACGAGTCCGAGCACGCACGCCCCGAGCACGAACGCCCATGCCCTGGGGTACGCCGTGTTGGCCGCCGCCGAGGTGATCCGCGAGCCCAGGCCGTCCTGCAGACCGCCGAAGTACTCACTGACCACCGCCGCGATCACCGCCAGGGAGGACGCCTGACGCAGACCGGTGAAGACGAACGGCAGCGCGCCGGGCAACCGCACCAGCCGGGTGAACGCCACACCGCTCGCGGCGTAGCTGTCCATCAGCTCCCGGTGGACGGGGTCGACCTCGCGCAGCCCGCGCAGCGTGTTGATGAAGACGGGGAAGAACACCACGATCGCGACCACCAGCCGGCGCGGGATGTTGCTGGTGGCCGAGAACATGTTGTTCAGGATCGGGGCCAGCGCGATGATCGGCAGCGCGTTGAGCGCGGCCGCGACCGGCACGGAGGCGTCGGCGAGGAACCGGGACTGCGCGGCGGCCATCGCGGCGAGCAGCGCGACGATCGTGCCGAGCACCAGGCCCACCAGCGCGTTCGTACCACTGGCCAGCCCGGTCTTGATGATCGTGTCCAGATTGCGGGTGAACTGCTCCCCGATGGCGGACGGCGCGGGCAGCACGAACGGCGCCACCCGCCCGAGCGTGACGACCGCCTCCCACGCGGCCAGCCCGGCGACCGCCACCAGCAGCGGAGGCACGACAACCCACAGGCCATCAGCGGTACGCCGCCGGCCGCGCGACGGCCCGGCCGGGTCCGCCGCGAGCGCCCTGTCGACCGGCGCCGTCACCGGTCCGCCCCCACGATCCCCGCCGTCGTGCGGGTGCCGCGCAGCGCCGCGCGGACCGTGGTGATGCCGGTGAAGAAGGCGGGTGACTGCCGGGTGGCCTCGGTGCGCTCCCCCAGGTCGATCGGGACGACGTCGGTGATCCGGCCCGGCCGCGCGCTCATCACCACCACGCGGTCGGCCAGGTAGACCGCCTCCGGGATGGAGTGGGTCACGAAGATCGTGCTGGTGCCGGTCGCGCCGCAGATCCGCAGCAGCTCGTCCTGCAGCCGCTCGCGGGTCATCTCGTCCAGCGCGCCGAACGGCTCGTCCATCAGCAGCAGCGGCGGGTGCACCGCGAGCGCGCGGGCGATCGCGACCCGCTGCTGCATGCCGCCGGACAGCTGCGCCGGACGGTGCCGCGCGAAGTCGGCCAGCCCGACCAGCTCCAGCATCTCCTCCGCGCGGGCCCGGCGCTCCCGGCGGCCGTGACCGCGCAGTTCGAGCGGCAGCTCCACGTTGCGCAGCACGGTCCGCCACTCGAAGAGCCCGGCCTGCTGGAACGCGATGCCGTACTCCTGGTCCAGCCGCGCCTGCCGAGCCGGCTTGCCGGCCACGGTGACCGTGCCGGAGGTCGGCGCGATCAGGTCCGCGACCAGGCGCAGCAGCGTGGACTTGCCGCAGCCGGACGGGCCGATCAGCGCGACGAACTCGCCGCGCGCGATGGTCAGGTCGACGCCGGTGAGCGCGGGTACCTCGCCCGTGCGCCCCTCGTTGAAGATCTTGTTGACGCCGCTCAGCTCCACGGCCGTCTCGGGTGCGGTCATCTGTCTGCGCCTTCCGTGGCGAGCCGGCGGGGATCGGTCAGCGCGCGAGCGCTGGGTGCCGCGGGGTTCAAGCGCGGGAGCGCTGTGCGGCGGGTGGGTCAGCGCGGGAGCGCTGTGCGGCGGGGTTCGGTGGGCCAGCGCGGGAGCGCCGTGCGGCGGGGTCCGGTGGGTCAGCGCGGGAGCGCCGTGCGGCGGGTGAGGAACAGCTCGGCGAGCGCGAGCGCGCCGGCCACCGCGAGGCCGAGCAGTGCCGCGCCGATCATGGCGGTGTAGACCTTCGCGGGGTCGCCGGTCGCCTCCCGGGAGTACTCGATGATCAGGCGGCCGATGCCGCCGCGGGTGCCGGTGGAGATCTCGCCGACCACGGCGCCGACCACCGCGGACGCGCCGGCCAGCCGCAGCGCCGGGAACAGGTACGGCGTGGACGCGGGCAGCCGGAGCTTCCACAGCGTGCGCCACCAGCCGGCCGCGTAGCTGCGCATCAGCTCCTCCGCGATCGGCGCCGGGCTCTGCAGACCGCGCAGCGCGCCCACCGCGATCGGGAAGAACGCCAGGTAGGCCGCGATCACCGAGACCGACATCCAGGGCTGCCACGGGTACGGCCCGAGCGACAACCGCCCGCCCCAGCCCGCGATCACCGGTGCGAGCGCGATCAGCGGCACGGTCTGCGACAGGATCACGTGGGGCAGCAGGCCGCGCTCGGCGATCCGGAACCGCTGCATCAGCACCGCGAGCAGCATGCCGATCGCGCCGCCGGCGACCAGCCCGGCCACCACGCCGCGCAGCGTGAACAGGCAGGCGGCCAGCACGACCAGCCAGAGCGGGTCGCCGCCGGCCAGTTCCGCGCGGCCGAAGCGGGCCAGGACGTCCCAGACGTGCGGCATCGCGGCGTCGCTCGCGCGCGGCAGCAGCCGGACGCCGAACAGCTCGGTGCCCCGCGGGTCGCCGATCGCCTTGTAGCCCTCCCAGAGCACCACGCCCACGACCAGCCCGGCACCGGCCGCGAGCGGGGTCCCGGCCCTCATCCGGCGAAGGCCGGGACGACGTGCTTGCCGTACTCGGCGAGCGTGTGCTCCTGGTCGTCGTGCTGCAGGTAGAGCGCGAACTGGTCGACGCCGAGCTCGCGCAGCGCGGTGAGCTTCTCCAGGTGCGCCTCGATCGGGCCGAGCACGCAGAACCGGTCGACGATCTCGTCCGGGACGAACTCCGCGTGGCTGTTGCCGGCCCGCCCGTGCTCGGCGTAGTCGTACCCCTGGCGGCCCTGGATGTAGTCGGTGAGCGCCTGCGGCACCGCGCCGGCCGCGCCGTAGCGCGCCACGATGTCCGCGACGTGGTTGCCGACCATGCCGCCGAACCAGCGCGTCTGCTCCCGCTGGTGGGCGAGGTCGTCGCCGACGTAGGCCGGGGCCGCCACACAGAACGTGATGGCCATCGGGTCCCGGCCGGCGTCCGACGCCGCGTCCCGGACCGACTTGATCATCCAGGCCGCGATGTCCGGGTCGGCGAGCTGCAGGATGTAGCCGTCCGCGACCTCGCCGGTCAGCTTCAGCGCCTTCGGGCCGTAGGCGGCGACCCAGACCTCCAGCGCGGCCCGGTCCGGGATCCACGGGAAGTGCACGTCGTTGCCGTTGATCGTGGCGGGCCGGCCGTTGCCCAGCGCCTGGATCACCTGGACGCACTCGCGCAGCTCGGCCAGCGTGGTCGGCTTCAGGCCGAGCGTGCGGACCGCGGAGTCGCCCCGGCCGATGCCGCAGACCGTCCGGTTGCCGTAGAGCTCGTTGAGCGTGGCGAAGGTGCTGGCCGTGACGGTCCAGTCGCGGGTGCTCGGGTTCGTGACCATCGGGCCGACGATCACCCGCTCGGTGGCGGCCAGGATCTGCGAGTGGATGACGTAGGGCTCCTGCCAGAGCAGGTGCGAGTCGAAGGTCCAGACGTGACTGAAGCCGGCGGCCTCGGCCTGCTGGGCCAGCTCCACCACGCGGCGGGCCGGCGGGTCACATTGGAAGACGACACCGATGTCCATGTACCACCCTCTCAGTGCAGGTAGGTGGAGAGTCCGCGCTTGACGTACCGCCCGTGGCCCTTCCGGCCGTGGTACTCGCCGTTCGCGACCAGGACGGTCCCGCGGGAGATGACCGTGTCGACCCGGCCGGCGATCTCCCAGCCCTCCCAGGCCGAGTGGTCCATGTTCATGTGGTGCGTCGCCGCGCTGATCCGGGTGCGCCCGGCCGGGTCGTAGAGCACGATGTCCGCGTCGGAGCCGGGCGCGATGACGCCCTTGCGCGGGTAGAGGCCGAACATCCGGGCCGGCGTGGTCGCGATCGTCTCCACCCAGCGCTCCAGCGACAGCTTGCCGTCGACCACGCCCTGGTAGAGCAGGTCGACGCGGTGCTCGACGCCGCCGATCCCGTTGGGGATCTTGGAGAAGTCGCCGACGCCGAGCTCCTTCTGGTCCTTCATGCAGAACGGGCAGTGGTCGGTGGAGACCACGGCCAGGTCGTTGCTGCGCAGGCCCGTCCACAGGTCGCGCCGGTGACTCTCGTGCTTGGACCGCAGCGGCGTGGAGCAGACCCACTTCGCGCCCTCGAACCCGGGCGCGCCGAGCTGGTCCTCGAGGGAGAGGTAGAGGTACTGCGGGCAGGTCTCGGCGAACACGTTGCGGCCGGCGTCGCGCGCCTCCGCGACCGCCGCCAGCGCCTTGCTCGCGGACAGGTGCACGATGTAGAGCGGGCAGTCCGCGGCCACGCCGGCCAGCCAGATCGCCCGGCTCGTCGCCTCCGCCTCGAGGGCCTCCGGCCGGGTCACGCCGTGGAAGTACGGCGCGGTCTCACCGCGGGCCAGCGCCTGCTGGACCAGCACGTCGATGGCCGGGCCGTTCTCCGCGTGCATCATGATCATGGCGCCGTTGTCCCGGGCCTTCTGCATCGCGCGCAGGATCTGCCCGTCGTCGCTGTAGAACACGCCGGGGTACGCCATGAACAGCTTGAAGCTGGTGATGCCCTCGTCCGCGACCAGCACGTCCATCGCCTTGAGCGCGTCGTCGTCCACGCCGCCGAGGATCATGTGGAACGCGTAGTCGACGTGCGCCTCGCCGGCCGCCTTCGCGTGCCAGGCGGCCAGTCCGTCCTGGACCACCTCACCGGTGCGCTGCACCGCGAAGTCGACGATCGTGGTGGTGCCGCCGAACGCGGCCGCGCGGGTGCCGGTGTCGAACGTGTCGGACGCGTGCGTGCCGCCGAACGGCAGCTCCATGTGCGTGTGCGCGTCCACGCCGCCGGGGATGACGTACTTCCCGGTCGCGTCGATGGCCGGCACGTCCGCGGGGCCGGTGCCGGGCGCGAACAGCGCGACGATCCTCTCGCCGTCGATCAGCACGTCCGCGGGGTGCCGGCCGGTCGCGGAGACGACGGTGCCGCCGGTGATCAGCGTGGTCACGGCGCCACCAGCCCGTCGTAGGTGTCCGGCCGGCGGTCGCGGTAGAACTGCCACCGGTCGCGGACCGTGTCGAGCAGGCCCAGGTCCAGGTCGCGGACGATCAGCTCGGGCTGGTGCGCGTCGCCGACCGCGCCGACGAACTTGCCCTCCGGGTCGACGAAGTACGACGTACCGTAGAAATCGTTGTCTCCGAGCTCTTCGATTCCGGTGCGGTTGATCGCGCCGATGAAATACTCGTTCGCCACCGCGCTGGCCGGCTGTTCCAGCTGCCACAGATAGGCGGAGAGACCACGACTGGTGGCGGACGGGTTGAATACGATCTTGGCGCCGGCCAGGCCGAGCGCGCGCCAGCCCTCCGGGAAATGCCGGTCGTAGCAGATGTAGACACCGATCCGGCCGACCGCCGTGTCGAAGACCGGATATCCCAGGTTGCCGGGACGGAAGTAGAACTTCTCCCAGAACCCCTTCACCTGCGGGATGTGGTTCTTGCGATATTTACCGAGGTAACTGCCGTCCGCGTCGACCACGGCCGCGGTGTTGTAGAGGACGCCGGGCTGCTCCTGCTCGTACATCGGCAGCACCATGACCATGCCCAGCTCACGGGCCAGGGCCTGGAACCGCTCGGTGGTCGGCCCGGGGATCGACTCCGCGTACGAGTAGAACTCCGTGTCCTGCACCTGGCAGAAGTACGGCCCGTAGAACAGCTCCTGGAAACAGATGACCTCGGCGCCCTGCGCGGCGGCCTGCCGCGCGTACTCCTCGTGCGCTTTGATCATGCTTTCTTTGTCGCCGGTCCAGTTCGTCTGGACGATGGCGGCGCGAACGACGTTTCGGCTCGAAGGATCAGAGTCTGCCATGCTTCCCCCCAAGGGTCGCTGATATATGCAGTCTTGTGTTCGTAGAGGCCGATGGCGTAGGACTTTAACGACACAAGTTGAGGCGGACAATGGCGAATTTGTTACAGCCTATTGCGGAGAAGTAACATGCTGCAGCTCATTGCCGGAGCGGTCAATGACCGCTCCGCGCGCGGAATAGCCGCCGCGGTCAGCCGGCTCGTCCACACCGGGGAGATCCCGGCCGGCACCCGCCTGCCCACGGTCCGGTCCGTCGCGCGCGAGCTGGGCATCAGCCCGACCACGGTCAGCGAGGCCTGGCGCAGCCTCGCCGGCGCCGGCGCGATCCAGACCCGGGGCCGGTCCGGCACGTTCGTGCTGACCCCCGGCCGGCCCCGGCAGAAGCTGCGGTACGCGCGGGTCACGGCCGGGCCGGCCGTGCTGCCGCACGACTTCTCCACCGGCGTACCCGACCACGACCTGCTGCCCGACATCTCCGGCGCGCTGCGGCGGATCGGCGACACCCGGTTCACCACGTCGTACCTGGAGGAGCCGGTGCTGCCCCGGCTGGAGGCGGTGCTGCGCGACCGCTGGCCGTTCCCGCCGCACCAGCTGACCGTCGTCGACGGCGCGCTGGACGCGATCGACCGGCTCACCTCCGCCGTGGTCCGGTTCGGCGACCACGTGCTGGTCGAGAACCCGGCGTTCCCGCCCGTGCTGGACCTGCTCGAATCCGTGGGCGCGATCACCGTACCGGTGGCGATGGACTCGGTCGGGTTGCTGCCACCGGCCCTGCGGGCCGCGCTCGACGCCGGTCCGACCGCGCTCTACCTGCAGCCCCGGGCGCACAACCCGACCGGCGCGTCGATGACCTCGGAACGGGCCGAGCAGCTCGCCGCCGTGCTCGCCGCGCACCCGCTCGGCCGCGGCGTGACGGTGGTGGAGGACGACCACGCCGGTGACATCGCCACCGCGACCGCGGTCAGCATCGGCGCGTGGCTGCCGGACCAGACCGCGCACGTGCGCAGCTTCGCCAAGTCGCACGGCCCGGACCTGCGACTCGCCGCGATCGGCGGGCCGAGCGCGCTGATCGCGGCGGTCGCGGACCGGCGGCTGCTCGGCCCCGGCTGGTCCAGCCGCATCCTGCAGGCGGTGCTGCTCGACCTGCTCACCGACTCGGCCACGGCCCGGCAGGTGGCGGTGGCCCGGCGGGAGTACGCGGCCCGGCGCACCACGCTGCTGGCCGCGCTCGCGGAGCGGGACGTGCGGGCGACCGCGGCGGACGGCATCAACATGTGGGTGAGCGTGCGGGACCAGCAGGTGGCGATGCTGAGCCTGGCCGCGCACGGGATCGGGGTGGCGCCCGGGACACCGTTCGAGGTGGAGCCGCGGGACGGTGACCACATCCGGATCACGGTCGGGCTGATCCGGGACGGCTTCGACGACCTGGCGGACATCGTGGCGGAGGCGGCCGGCGCCCGGCACCGCACCAGCGGCCGCCGGACCCGCTCACTGCGCCGCGGCACCCGCTGACCCGGGCCGTCCCGGGAGTGCCGGGTGCGATCCCGGGTACGTCGGCGGATCGTCCGTCACTCTGCGCAATGTTCGGCGTGTCGGTGCCGGGCTAAGATCCCGGTCCATGGATGCTGGCGGCCAGGTCATGGCGCCCGCGAGGTCGCTCGGTGAGCGGCTGCGCGCGGCGCGCGACCGCTTCTTCGTCGGCCGGGAACGCGAGCTGGACGCGTTCCGCACCGTGCTGCGCGACGGCGGTCTCCTCGGGCTGCACGGCCCCGGCGGCATCGGCAAGTCCACGCTGCTGCGCCGGCTCGCGGACGAGGCCCGGGACGCGGGCCGGACCGTCGCCGAGGTGGACGGCCGGGCGATCGAGCCGACGCCGGTCGCGTTCGCCGCGGAGGTGGACCGGGCCGGCGGCTCCGTGCTGCTCGTCGACGCGTTCGAGCACTGCCAGGGCCTGGAGGGCTGGCTGCGGGACGTGTTCCTGCCCCGGCTGCCGGCCGGCAGCGCCGTGGTGATCGCGGGCCGGGAGCCGTGCGTGCCCGGCTCCCGGGAGCTCGGCGACCTGAGCCCGGCGGAGGCGGACCGGCTGCTGGAGCTGCGCGGCGTGCCCGCGGAGTCGCGGCCGGCCGTGCTGTCGTTCGCCGGCGGGCACCCGCTCGCGCTCAGCCTCGCCGCCACGCTCCCGGACGGCTCGCTGCCCGGCCGCGCGACCTTTCCGGCCGGCCCCCGTCACCCGGCCACCGACCCGGCGCCGCCGGCCGGCCGTTCGGCGCCCGCAGCCGGCGGCCCGGTTCCGTCCGCCGGTGGCGCGACCGCGCCGGATGATGCCGCTGCGCCCAGCGATTCGGTCACGCCCGGTGATCCCGCTGCGCCCGGTGATCCCGCTGCGCCCGGTGATCCCGCTGCGCCCGGTGGTTCCGCTGCGCCCGGTGACGCGGGTGCGCCGGGTGCGCCGGGCAGCGTGCCTTCGCCGGGTGGTGCGGTCTGGCGACCGGCGCCCGAGGTGCTGGCGTCGCTGCTCGGCGCGCTGATCGGCGACGTGCCGTCCGAGCGGCACCGGCGTGCCCTGGAGATCTGCGCGCACGCGCCGCACACCACGGAAGCGCTGCTCACCGCGGTCCTCGACGGGCCGGCCGGTGTCGGCCTCCCGGGCGGGCCGGACCCGGCCGACGCCGGAGCGCTGGTGCGCTGGCTGCGGGCGCTGCCGTTCGCCGAGGCCGGACGGCACGGCGTGGCGCTGCACGAGATGGTGCGCGAGGCGGTCGACGCGGACCTGCGCTGGCGCGATCCGGCCGCGTACGAGCGGATGCACCACGCGATCGGCGACCACCTGCTCGCCCGGGTGCGGGCGGCGGGCACCCCGGCCGAGTCGCTCGCCGCCGCCCGCGCGCTCGCCCACCTGCAGCGGTACGGCCCGGCCGCGGAGTGGCTGACGCTGCTCCCCCGGCACGGCGACGGCTACGAGGACGGCCTGCGCCCCGGCGACCACGCCGCGATCGTGGCGATGGCCCGGGCGGCCCAGGGCGACGAGGCGGCCGCGGTCGTCACGCACTGGCTGGGCGTCCAGCCCGAGTCGTTCCGGGTCTACCGTCGCTCCACCGACGACTCCGCGGCCGGTTTCCTGCTCTGGCTGCGCCTCCCGGCCGTGGGCCCGGACGGCTCCCCGGACCCGGCCGTGCTCGCCGCGGACCCGCTCGCCGCCGCCGCGCTGGCGCACGCGGAGCGCACCCGTCCGCTCGGCGCGGGCGAGCACGTCGGGATGATGCGCTTCATGCTGGACGGCACCGGGCACGACGAGATGACGTCCGCGATGCACACGCTCCAGCTGCGCGTCTACGCGCTGTGGATCCGGTCCGACCGCCTCGCGTGGACGTACGTCCCCGCGGCCGGCGCGCACCGGTGGGAGCGCCTGCTCGGCCTGGTCGGGCACCGCCCGGTCGACGGCACCGTCACGGTCGGCGGCCGGGCGTACACGTTGTTCGCCTGCGACTGGCGGGTGACCCCGCACGACGTGTGGTTCTCGCTGGCCCCGCCGCCCGCGTCGCCGCGACCGCCGGCCGTGCCCGCGCTCGCCCGGCCGGACTTCGACGCCGCCGTCCGTGCGGCGCTGCGGGACTTCCACCGGGCCGCCGCGCTGGCCGCCAGCCCGCTGCTGCGCACCCGCATGATCGTGGCGGCGTCCGGCGGGACCGGTGACCCGGTCGAGGCGCTCCGTGAGCTACTGACCGACGCGGTCGACACGCTCCGCGACGACGCGCGGGAGGCCCGCCTGCACCGCGTCGTCGCCACCACGTACTTCCACCGGCTCCCCACCCAGGCCGCCGCCGCGGATCGGCTGGGGCTGTCGTTCAGCACCTACCGCCGGCACCTGCACCGCGGCCTCGACCTGGTCTGCACCCACCTCTGGCGCCACGAGTCGGCCGCTCCGTAACCGGTTACCCCACCGGCCGGGACGGACCCCGGTCTCCCGCAGGAACACGGCCGAGAAGTGGGCGGCGCTGGAGTAGCCGCAGCGTGCCGCGACCACGGTGACGGTGCGGCCGCGTTCCAGCAGCCGGCACGCCGCGTCGATCCGCAGCAGCGTGAGATGGCGGTGCGGGGTGCGGCCGACCTCGCGGGTGAAGACCCGCACGAAGTGGTACGGGCTGAGCAGCGCCTCGCGCGCCAGGTCGGCGACGGTCAGCCGGTCGCCGAACCGCGCCTCCATGCAGGCGACGGCCCGGCTCACCCGGAGGTCTGTGGTGGACACGTCCCGATCGTGGCCGCGGGCACCGCCGCCGCACAGCCCGCGCGGTGCCCGTCCGGTGCCCGGCGCCGATCACTCGTGCGGGCGGATCTCCCGTTCCCACAGCCGGTCCGCGATCCGGGCGACGGCCCGGTCCCGGTGCCGGCGGTAGGTGTTGAACGACAGGTGCAGCCGCTGCGCGACCCGCTCCTGCGTGGTGGTGCGGCGCAGGAACGTGTGGTCGACGAGCCGGGCCAGTGCGTCCGGCAGCGTCGCGGTCGCCGCCTCGATCAGCCCGCGGAGCGCGGCCGCCGGGTCCGGGCCGGCCCCGCGCACCAGGCGCGACCGCAGCAGCGGGTTGCCGTCGAGCCGGTCCAGGTCGCGCAGCGCGGCCCGGACCGCGTCACCGAACTCGGCGCGGGAGAGGACCGGGTCGCCGGCGTCCACGGCGGCGGGCGGCGCGGACGCACCGGCGTGGCGGGCCCGGACCCGGCGCATCCACTCCGGGACCCCGGTGCGGCGCCAGTCGTGCGCGTAGACCGGGTACCGCGTGCCGCCGACCCGGTAGGAGCCGGCCCGCCAGAAGCCGAGGTTGTCCAGCGTCGCGTCCCAGCGCTCCGGGTCCGCGTAGGCGCCGACGAGCGTCCAGGCGACGTCGTCCGAGGTGAGGATGTCCAGCGTCTGGCAGGCCGCGAAGAGCGTCACCGACGGGGACGGCGACTGGCCGTGCTCGCGGTCGAGGTAGAAGCGCCAGGCCCGTACCCGCTCCCCGTCCCGTGGCGGCGCGTGCTCCCGCACGTACCGCCACATCGCCTCGGCGCCCGGGTCACCGCCGGAGTCCGCGGTCAGGTCCAGGCAGGCGGCGTAGCCCCGGACCGCGCCGGACGGCGTGCGGAAGACCCGGAACGCACCGGGGTCGCGGTCCATCCAGGACGCCACCAGTGTGGCCTGCTCCGCGCCCTGCCACCGGGCGGTCATCTCGGCGATCGGGGCCCGGTCGCCGTCGCGCAGGTCGTCGACGTACGCCCGGGCGGCCGGCGACGGCGTCCAGCAGCTCTCGATCCGGGAGCGGGCGCCGGCGACGACGATGTGGTCGACGATCAGCCGGAGGCGTTCCCGCCGGTCTCCGGCCGCGCGGATCCGGGCCAGCGTCGCCGCGGAGAGCGCCCGGTCCAGTTCGGCGTAGCGGTCCGGGTCGCGCCAGCGCAGGTCGGCGTCGAGCACGTCACGGACCACGTCGTGCGGATACAGCCCGTACGGGCCCTCCGCGACGAACGGCAGCGTGCGCAGCCAGGCGAACAGTTCGCCGGCGTCGTCGCCGGTCACCGCGCGCAGCAGGTCCTCGGTGGTGGCCGGGACGTGCGCGCACACCTCCAGCGCGGCGCGGTGCCGTGGGCTCGGTGCCGCCTCGACCAGCTGCGTCAGCAGCGCGCCGACGACGTCCGGCAGGTCGGCGAGGGTACGGGTCTGCGCACCCCGGTGCACCGCGTCGGCCAGCATGGACAGCGTGAGCGGGTGGCCGTGGCCGATCTCCAGCAGCCGCTCCCGGGCGGGCTCGGGGACGCCGCGCGCCGCGAGGTACCGCCGGCCGTCCGCCGCCGGCAGGTTCCCGAGCGCGACGATCCGGAGCAGCTCGTGCCACGCGGGATCGGCCCGCCAGCGGACCCCCGGCGGGCGCCGGCCGGCCAGCACCACCAGCGTGTCCGCCGGCAGCGACGGCAGGTACCGCTCGCGGACCCAGTCGTCGGCCGGTTCCAGCAGCTCGTACGTGTCGATCAGCACCACGGCGGGCCGGCCGCCGGCCGGGGCGGGCAGCCGGTCCGGGCCGAGCTCGAGGTGCCGTGCGTCGACCCGGTGCAGCTCCCGGCCGGTCTCCGTGGCGATCAGCGCGAACCGGTCGAGCAGCGTGCTCTTGCCGACGCCGCCGGGCCCGTGCAGGAAGATCACACCGGAGGTGACCTGCCGGAACAGCGCGAGCTCGCCGTCCCGGCCGACGAACGCCCGTCGCCGCAGCTCACCGAGCCGCTGCCCCAGAGTGATCACCGGGGGAAGGCTACTCCGCAATTTTTCGCATCGATCCGGCGCGCGGACCGGCCTACCGTCCACCTGCATGATCACCCCGTTCCCGATTCACGTTCCCGACGACAACCTGGCGGACCTGCGCGACCGCCTCGACCGGACCCGGCTGCCGGAGCCCGCGACCGACGACTCGCAGGGCATCGGGCTGGACCGCCTCCGGTCGCTGCTGGACGTCCTGCGCGGACACGACTGGCGCGCACTGGAGCGCCGCTGGAACGCGATCCCGCACTTCCGCGCGCGCGTCGACGGGCTCGGCGTCGCGTTCTGGCACGTACGCTCGCCCGAACCCGGCGCGCTGCCGCTGGTGCTGACGCACGGCTGGCCCGGCTCGGTGCTGGAGTTCGAGGACCTGATCGGGCCGCTGACCGACCCGGTCGCGCACGGCGCCCCGGCGGCGGACGCGTTCCACCTGGTGGTGCCCGCGCTGCCCGGCTTCGGGTTCAGCGAGCGGCCGGCCGAGCCGGGCTGGAACGTCGGGCGTACGGCACGGGCCTGGGCCACGCTGATGAGCGAGCTCGGTTACCCGCGGTTCGGCGTGCACGGCGGCGACTGGGGCTCGCACGTCAGCACGGAGTTGGCCCGGATCGCGCCGGATCGGGTGGTGGGCCTGCACAGCACGATGCCGCTCGCCGCACCGCTGCCGGCGGACCTGGCCACCACCGACCCGGCGGAGCGGCGGATCATCGAGAAGCGCGAGCTGTTCATGCGGGGCGGCATCCCGCACGTGATGTTCCAGGGCGCGCGCCCGCAGACGTTCGGCTACTCGCTGGTCGACTCGCCGGCCGGGCTCGCCGCGTGGCTGGGCGAGCACCTGGACGCGTTCGCCGAGAACCACGGCGTCAGCCAGGAGCGGCAGGTGGACACGATCGCGCTGTACTGGTTCACCGCCACCGGCGCCGCCACCGCGCGCTGGTACTGGGAGAACCTGCGCTGGGGGCCGCGCACGGCCGAGGAGATGAACGCGCAGCCCGTCACCGTGCCCGCCGCGTTCACGCTCTTCCCCGGCGAGCCGCACCCGACGGCCCGGCGATGGGCCGAGCGCCGCTACCGGAACATCGTCGCGTGGCACGAGATGGACCGCGGCGGCCACTTCCCCGGCTGGGAGCGGCCGGGGACGCTGGTCGCGGAGCTGCGGGACGCGTTCCGGCACGCGCGCGGGCGGTGACCCGGCGTGCTGCCGGCCGGCGCTACCAGGTCGCGCCGGCCAGCAGCACGCGCAGCCTGGCGGCCACCGTGTCCGGGCTGGCCTGCACGGACATGTGGTCCAGGCCGGGCAGCTCGAGCACGGTGAAGCCGCAGTCCGCCAGCTCGGCGCGGGTCTCGCGGAGGCGGCGGGCCAGCCGGATGCCGGGCCGGGCCTCGTGCAGCAGGCAGCCGGGCTCGCCGTCGTCCGCGCCGAACCAGACGATCTTCGGGCCGGTCAGCGCGGTCAGCGCCGGGCGGTCGTCGCGCTCGTGCCAGGCCCGGTACATGAGCGCGGTGGCGAACGCGTTGTCGGCGAGCGCGCGCAGGCCGGCGGTCAGGTAGGCGAGCCGGGCACCCTCGGACGAGCCCATCCAGTACTCCTTGGGGCCGAGGATCGGGAAACCGCCGGCGAGCAGGCCGGCCGCGCGCGGCGTGAGCGGCGCGAGGAACGCGGCCAGCGCGGCCGTCCCGGAGTAGCCGGCCAGTACGAACCGGTCGGCTCCGGCCTCGTCCGCGACCCGGTGCAGGTCGGCGACCTCCAGCTCGACCGGGAAGTCCTCGATCGGCTTGCCGCCCCAGAACGCCGGGCCGTCCTCCTGCTCCTCCCAGGTCACCCAGTCCTCGGCATCGCCCTCGGGCGCGTCGATGCCGGTGACGTGCCGGGGCATGTAGCGGACCACCCGGAACCGGTCGGCCAGCCGTTCGGCGAGGTCCGCGTGCTCCTTGCGGGTCCGGCACGGGAAGATGATCACGGGGCCGGCGCCGCGCGCCTCGTACCAGACCGGAAGTCCGTTCATGCGTCCTAATTTAGGCGCATTCCGCGGACTCCACAGCCGACGGCGCGATCACCCCGGCAACCGCCACCCGGGTACGGACGGCCAGCGCACCGTGCACACCACGGCGTCCCGCGGCGCGTGCCAGGTGTGGTCCTCGCCCGGGCCCCAGACCACGTAGTCGCCCTGCGCGGCCAGCGTGACCGCACGGTCCCGGAACTCCAGCGTGAACTCGCCGCTGACCAGGAGCAGCAGCGCGGTCCGGGTCTCACCGGTCGCCCAGGCCGCGCGCCGGTCCCCGGCCGGATGGACGCCCCACTTCACCTCGACGTCCGTGCTGTGCCGCGGGTCGCCGGGCGGCATGAAGTGGCCGAGCAGCCACCCGCGCTCGGCTGGCGCGTCCGTGTGCGCGTTTCCGACGTAGACCGGCATCCGCCGACTCTCGCCGATCACCCCGGACGGGTACGGCCGACACGCCGCGAGGGAACGGGACACCGCGCGCACGCGTACGGGGCTACGCTGCGAGCGACGAACATCCGCGCAGCTCAGGGGGCATGGCATGGTGGCTCGGCTCAACCCGTACATCAACTTCCGCGGCCAGGCGAGGGAGGCGCTGGAGTTCTACCGGAGCGCGCTCGGCGGCGAGGTCGAGGTGATGACGTTCGGCCAGTACGGGCAGGACGGACCGCTCGCCGACCAGGTGATGCACGGGCAGCTGGAGACGCCGTCCGGGATGACGCTGATGGCCGCGGACACGCCGCCGGAGATGGAGGTCACGCCGGGCTCGGTGATCACGATCTGTCTCAGCGGCGACGAGGCGGAGCTGCTGCACGGGTACTGGGAGCGGCTGTCGGACGGCGCGACCGTGCACACGCCGCTGGCCAAGCAGATGTGGGGCGACGAGTACGGGCAGCTCACCGACCGGTTCGGGATCGGCTGGATGGTCAACATCGGCGCGCCCCGGGAGTAGGCCCTAGGGTGGTGGGCGTGACGACGCACGAGCTCGACGAGGCGACGCTGGAGTTCGCCCACCGCATGTTCGACCTGGCCCGCACCGGGGCCACCGAGGAGCTCGCCGCGAACGTGGACGCCGGGGTGCCGGCGAACCTGACCAACGGCAAGGGCGACACGCTGCTGATCCTCGCGGCCTACCACAATCACCCGGAGACCGTGGCCGCGCTGCTGGCCCGGGGCGCCGACCACGCGCGGGTCAACGATCGCGGCCAGACCGCGCTCGCGGCCGCGGTCTTCCGGCAGAACGCGACGACCGTGACGATCCTGCTCGACGCGGGCGCGCGGCCGGAGGCCGGCTCACCCAGCGCGCTGGCCACGGCGGACTTCTTCACGCTCGCCGAGATGCGGGCGCTGCTGGAGACGAAGAACCGGTCGTGAGGTGACCTCACGACCGGTTTCCGGTGAGCCGCGTCAGAGGACGGCCATGGCGAGCAGGTAGCCGAGGAGCAGGGCCACGGCGCCGGCGGCCGCGGCGTACCAGCCGAGCGGCTTGTCGCCCATGGACGCGCCGACCGCGCCGAGCACGATGGCCGCGAGGCCGAAGATCAGCGGCGAGATGAACAGGGCGAGCGCCGCGCAGACGAAGGCGATGATCGTCAGGATGCGGGCGGTCGAGACGTTGCTGCGGCGACCGGTCTGGTAAGCCATGGGTGCGGCCCTCCTCAAGGGGTGCGAGTGCGTCCGTTGAGGAGGGTGTACCCGGAGCTGCCGGATCCCTAAACTCAGCGCCGCCGTGGCGCGGGTTTCGGCTTGCCCTTGTCCCGGTCGTTGCCGCCCTTGTCCAGGTGCAGCGCGAGCGCCGGGCAGACCAGGATCGCCTTCTTCGCGGCCGACTCCAGCCAGATCGGCACCGGCGCGTCCGGGAACGTCGGGTAGCCGTTGCCGTCCAGTTTGATCAGCTCGGGGAAGACCTCGGCGCAGAGGCCGTGCCCGTCGCAGCGCGCCCAGTCCAGCTTGAGCTTGCCGATGCTCGGGCCGCCGGGCAGCTCGTTCGGGATCGGCAGCAGCTTCTTGACCGGCTTGCCGCAGCCCTCGCCCAGCCGGTGCCGCTTGATGTCCTCGGCGAAGACCTCCAGCGCGGTGAGCGCGAACCGGGACGTGCCGTCCGGGTGGCTGCACGCGCCGCGGCCGCGGACCATGCCGGCCGCGTTGCGCACCGCCTGCTCGGCCGCGGCCGAACCGGACGCGGTGAGCAGCTGGAACTGGTTGGCCACGTCGGGCAGGCCGAGCCGGCACGGGCCGCACTGACCGGCGGACTCACCGGCCAGGTAGCGAACGATCCGGCTGGCCTCGCCGAGCGGGCAGGTGTCGTTGCCCAGCGGGATGATCATGCCGGCGCCCAGCGTGCCGCCGATCGCGGCGAAGCTCTCCCGGGAGATCTCCGCCTTCTGCGCGTTCTCCCAGGTGATCCACTTGCCGTGGTAGCCGCCGACCAGGATGCCGGGGCCCTCGGTGGCGCCGCAGATGTCCAGCACCTCGCGCAGCGGCACGCCGGTCGGGCACTCCAGCACCATGTGCTGCGCGGCCGAGCCACCGACCGTGAGCAGCACCGTGCCCGGTTCCTTCTTCGTGCCGACCGCGGCGTACTCCTCCGGGCCCAGCCGGGCCGCGACCGCGATCTGCGAGTACGTCTCCGCGTTCGACAGCAGCGTCGGCTGGCCGTTGACGCCGCTCTCCGACGAGCGCTGCTTGATGCCCGGCGGGATGTGCGCCTCGCCGTTGATGCCGCGGACCAGCGCGCCGCCCTCACCCGCGATGAACCGGTGCGGGACGGTCACGATGCGGGTCGGCGCCGGCATGCGGCGCTCGGCGAGCGCCTCCTCCAGCGAGCTCTGGCCGACGCCGTCGTCGGCCACGCCGATGACGATCTCCTCGGCCTCCAGCGCCCACGCGGCGAGCGCGGCCCCGTCCAGGATCAGATGCGGTGCCCGGGTGAGCAGCATCTTGTCCTTCCACGAGGGCGGCTCACCCTCGGTGGCGTTGACCACCACGACCGGCGCGCGGTCCTGCCGGTCGGCGGACTCGACGACGGCCTTCACCTTGCGGTGGAACGGGAAGCCCGCCCCACCGCGGCCGGTGAGTTTGATCTTCTCGGCGAGGTCGATCAGATCGTCGGCGGACAGCGGGCGCAGATCGCCGTGGACCTCCAGGTGGGCATAGAGGTCCAGACGGCCGAAGTCCTCGAATCCCGCCGTCAACCGGGCCGGGCCGATGCACCCCACCGGAGGCACAACGCCTGTGCTCACCGCTTGTCTCCTTCACGTGCTGTACGGGTCGTGCGGGGAGTGGGCTCCCCCGGGAAGAGAAAGCGACTCTACTTGGCCTCGCCACGCATGCGCGCCCAGAACTCCTCGTCGGAGACCTCGTCGGCGGCGGCGCGGCCCGGGCGGCGGGTCTTGGCGTCCTTCGCCGGACGGGCCGAACGGGCGGCCCGGCGGGCGGTCAGGTCGACCAGCGTCGGGGTGTCGTCGCCGTTGAAGTCCGGGCGGGTCTCCTCCGCCTCGTACCGGCTGACCGGGTTCGCCGGCGGGCGCCAGTACTCGTCGACGACCGCCTCCTCCTCCTCCGGTTCCGGTGCGACGGCCCGGCGGGCCCGGCGCGGCGCGGCGACCTCGGCCACCTCCGGCTCCACGTCCTCGGTGGCGCGGTGCGAGCGGCGCGGGCGGGCGTCCTCCTCGTCCTCCTCCTCGACGGCGCGGCGGGCGCGGCGCGGCCGGGTGGCGATCGCGACCTCGTCCTCCTCGTCCTCCTCGACCGCGCGGCGGGCGCGGCGCGGCGCGGTGGCGGCCGCGACCTCGTCCTCCTCGTCCACGGCGGCGCGGCGGCTGCGGCGGGACACGGTCTCGTACTCGCCGGTCACGTACGCGTCGTCGTCGTCCTCCGCGGCCCGGCGGGCGCGGCGCGGCGCGACGGTCTCCTCCGGCTCCTCCACGGCCCGGCGGGTCCGCCGCGGCGGCGTGGCCGCGGCCGAGATCTGCGCCTCGCCGAACTCCTCCTCGTCCTCGGTACGCCGGGACCGGCGCGGCGCGGGCTTGCCCGGGGCCTCCGCGGTCGGCCGGCGGGTGCGGCGCGGCGCGGGGGCCTCGTCCTCGTAGTCGTCGTCGAACTCCGGCTCCGGGTCACGTCCGGCGCGGCGAACCGGCACCGGCGCCTCGTCGTAGTCGTCCTCGACCGGCGGCGCGGGGCGGCGGGGCCGGCGGACGGCCGGGGTCTCCTCCTCCACCAGCTCGGGGACGAGCGGGCGGCGGCCCGGGCGGCGCGGCGCCTCGTCCTCGTAGTCGTCGACCGGCTCCGGCTCGCGCGGCGCGGGCGTACGGCGGACCGGCCGCGTCTCGATCAGGTCCTCGTCCAGCGTGGCCGTGGCCGGAGCCCGGCGGGCCGCTGCCTGGACCAGCTCCTCCGCCTCCTCCACCACGTCCCGGGAGATCTTGGACATCAGCTGCGTCTCCTCCAGCGCGTTCACCGGCAGCGGCGACTGGCGCTGGCGGCGCTGCTCGGCGCCCTCGTCGGAGAAGCCACCCCAGGCGGCGCCGCGCGGCGCGCTGAGCGACTCGTCGGCGGACGGCTGGTTGCGGACCGCGCCGCGGTACATCGGGCGGTTCCCGGTGGCACGAGCGCCGTTCGCGGCCTCCAGCGGTCCGGCCTGTGCCTTGCCGGCGGCCTTCGCGGCGGACGGCACGGCCTTCGGCTGCGAGATGCGCTTGTTGTAGACGCCGACCACCCGGACCAGCATCGCGATGACGACGCCGACCACGCAGAGGATGTAGGAGACGACGACCCAGGTGGCGGCCGCGCGGCCGGCGAGCAGGCCGTGGCCGAGCGCGGGCGGCCAGGCGAGGTACCCGACGGAGTGCACCGCGCGCCACATCCACGGCTTGCCCTTGCCGGCGAACTTGACCCGGGCGACGCCGCTCCAGAACGTGCCGACCAGGCACCACGCCGCGATGGTGCCCATGCCGACGTACAGCGTGTTCGGGTTGAGGAACGGGATCACCAGGTCGATGACGGACGCGTGCGCCTCGAGGATCTTCACCATGACGTGCAGCAGCAGGAACGACACAGCGATGGTGCCGGTGGTGCGGTGCACGCCCTGGACGAGCACCCGGTGCTTGGGCGTGAGGATCAGCCGGTCGGTGGCGGCCAGGCCGACCATGACCGTGATCGACAGGGACACCAGCACCACCACGCCGGCGTAGAAGTCCAGGTACGCGAAGAGGTACGCGGCCGGGACGACGCCCGCGTTGGTCAGCGCGCCGATGGCCCACAGCGAGGCGACGACGCCGAGACCGATGATCAGCCAGGACATCCCGGCCGACATGCCCTTCTTCTTCTCGCCGTCAGCCGGGGCCACGACGGGACCGGTCTCGCGGGTGGACCGTTGAACCTGCTTGCGTTTAGCCATCGCTCCTCGATCTTCTGCATTCGCGCCACCACCGTTGCGCGCGGCCGGATCCCTGACGGCCAGCGCGTTCTTCGTACGGCCTCAGCTATGAAGTCGTTTCGCGCAACCCACGGTCATTCCTGCTGTCCCCATCGCCCGGTCGAACTCGGAACCTGCGTGAACCGGCCGGCGCGCGGGGCTCATCCGCACGCCTGCTGGGTTCGCCACGATGTACGCACCGGTAGCCACAGAAGGATTAACGGATTCTGAGAATTTTCATGAGGCGGCAACCACATCACGCTGGGCTTCTACCCGCGATGCGGTGGGTGATGAGTGAGACAGCACGAAGCCCGCCTTACCGGCTCAATACCGGACAAGGCGGGCTTCACCCGAGCGTGGTATGTCGTTTATTTCCGGCCGGTGACGAGGCGACGGCCGACCGCGGCGATGAGCCGGTCGAGCTCGGAACCGAACGGGTTGTCGTGCACCAGGTACGTCCACGTCGCGGACGGGCGGACCAGGTTGGCCTGGGCCGGCTCCCAGGTGTCGGTCACCTCGTCGATCTCGGCGAACGTGTCGACCGTCCGGTCCTCGATCTCCGGCATGATCTTGCCGAACGCCGGCACCGCGGCCCGGTGGAACTCGTCCAGCGGGTCCAGCTTGCCGAGCGCCCGCAGGTGCACGCCCTCCCGCACCTCGGACAGGTAGGACAGGTGCTCGGCCCAGAGCCGGTCGAGGTGGTAGAGCGCGATCGACCGGGAGACCTTGCTCAGCACCTCGTCGTCGACCTCCGCGGTCTCCTCCGGGAACTTCGACCGCAGCATGTCCGCCGCGACGTCCGTGGTGAGCAGGCGCTCGCGACGCTCGGAGAGCGCCGCCCGCTGCTGCTCGATGACCACGTTGTAGCGCCAGGTGTTGCGGTGGATCTCGTGACCGACGCCCTCGGCGACGCGCTGCGCGTGCCCGACCGCGTAGTCCACCCGCTCGTCGGTGACCACGCCGTCCATGTCCATGTGCGGCGACGGCGGGATCATGTCGCCCGCGTTCCGGACGATCAGGTCGTCCTCCAGGCTGCCGTAGAAGACGGACGTGCCCGGGTCGCCCTGCCGGCCGGCGCGGCCGCGGAGCTGGTCGTCGATGCGGCCGCTGTCGAACCGGCCGGTGCCGATCATGTAGAGCCCACCGAGCTCGGCGACCTCGTCGTGGTCGGCCTCGTCGCTGCCGCCGAGCCGGATGTCGACGCCGCGGCCGGCCATCTGGGTGGAGACGGTCACCGCGCCGCGCTTGCCGGCCTCCGCGATGATCGCCGCCTCCTCCGCGTCGTTCTTCGCGTTCAGCACCACGCACGGGACGCCGGCGGCCTCGAGCGCGGCGGCCAGGCTCTCCGACTCCTTCACGTCGCGCGTGCCGATCAGCACCGGGCGGCCCGTCTCGTGGGCCTCCTGGATCTCCTTGACCAGCGCGTCCTCCTTCTCCTGCCGCGTCGCGAAGATGCGGTCGGGAAGGTCCTCGCGAATGTTCGGCTTGTGCGGCGGGATGACCGCGACCTCGAGCTTGAAGAACTCGCGGAGCTGGTCACCGACGAGCACCGCGGTGGCGGTCATGCCGCAGACCGTCTTGTAGAGCGCGATGAAGGACTGCACCGTGATGGTCTGCAGCACCTCGCCCTCGCTGGTCGCCGACAGCCCCTCCTTGGCCTCGACCGCGGCCTGCAGCCCGTCCGGCCAGCGGCGGCGCTGCGCGACCCGGCCGCGCGACTCGTCGACCAGCTCGACGGCGCCGTTGCGCACGATGTAGTCGACGTCGCGGTGCAGCAGCGCGTGCGCGTGCAGCGCCACGTTGAGCGCGGAGAGCTGGTCGAAGTTCTCGTCGGCGTAGAGGTCGATGCCGTCGAGCTTCTTCTCGATCTTCTCGGTGCCCTCGGTGGTGAACGCGACGCTGCGGCCGTCCTCCGCGATCTCGTAGTCGCGGTTCCGCCGCAGGCCCTTGACCAGCGCGGCGGCGGCGTGCACCGGGTCCTGCTCGCCGGGCACGGTGCCGGCCAGCACCATCGGCACGCGCGCCTCGTCGATCAGGATCGAGTCGGCCTCGTCGACGATCGCGGTGGACAGCTCGCGCTGCACCCGGTCCTCGATGTCGACCACGAGCTGGTCGCGCAGGTAGTCGAAGCCGGCCTCGGAGACGGAGACGTAGGTGACGTCGCAGCCGTAGGCGGCGCGCCGCTCCTCCGGCGTGGACGCCTCGGTGACCGAGCCGACCGTGAGGCCGAGCAGCGTCAGGACCGGGCGCATCCAGTCCGCGTCGCGGGCCGCGAGGTAGTCGTTGACGGTCAGCACGTGCACCGGGCCGCGGCCCTGGCGGACGTGGCCGTAGGCGGCGATCGCGGCGGTCAGCGTCTTGCCCTCGCCGGTGGCCATCTCGGCGACCTTGCCGGAGAGCAGCGCCATCACGCCGAGCACCTGCTCGTCGTACGGCCGCTGGTCGAGGCCCCGGCGCGCGGCCTCACGGCCGATCGCGCAGATCTCGACGATCTCGTCCGCCGCGCCGGCCCGCTCGGTCAGCTCGGCGTCGTCGAGCTCCTTGAGCTCCTCCTCCAGCGCCTCGACCGCCGGCAGCCGCTTCTGCAGCGGCGCGAGATCGACGGTCGTCCCTGGGCGCTGCAGGAACTTCTGGAAGCGGCTCTTCAACCGTGACGACACACCCATGGTGCGAAACGCTACTTCATCACGCCGCAGAGTGGTGAGGGGCACCGGTCAGATCAGCCCGGTTTCCGACCCGACCATGCCGCGCCGGACCGGAGCGACTCCGCCTCCGGAACCAACAGTTGGTGCGCGGCCAGCTCGCGATAGAGCGGACTCGACTCCACCAGCTCCTCGTGCCGCCCGGTCGCGACCACCCGCCCGGACTCCATCACCACGATCTGGTCGGACTCGACGACCGTGGAGAGGCGGTGCGCCACCACCAGCAGCGTGCGGGTCGCGGCGGCGGCGTCGATCGCGCGGCGCAGCGCGGCCTCGTTGCGCGCGTCCAGGTTGCTGGTCGGCTCGTCCATCAGCAGGATCGGCGCGTCGGTGAGCAGCGCGCGGGCGATCGCCAGCCGCTGCCGCTCGCCGCCGGACAGCAGCACGCCGCCCTCGCCGACCTGCGCGTCCAGCCCGAGGCCGGTGCGCGTGACGATGCCGGTGAGGTTGACCGACTCCAGCACCTCCAGCAGCCGGGCGTCGTCCGTGTCCGGCGCGGCCAGCAGCAGGTTCTCCCGGATCGTGCCGGCCAGCACCGGCGCCTCCTGCTCGACGTAGCCGAGCCGGGACCGCAGCGCGTCGCGGCTCTGCTCACGCACGTCCCGCCCGTCCACCCGGATCGTGCCGGCCGTGCTCTCGTAGAACCGCTCGACCAGCGCCAGCAGCGTGGACTTCCCCGCGCCGGACGGACCGACCAGCGCGGTCCGCGTCCCGTACGGCACGGTGAAACTGACGTCGCTCAGCACCGGCCCGTCCGCCGCCGGATAGCCGAAACCGACGCCCTCGAACTCCACCGCGGTACGGCCGGGGGCCGCGCCCGTGGCGTCGGCACCGTTCTCCTCCGCCGGGATGCGCAGCACCTCCTCGATCCGCTCCAGCGCGCCGAGCCCGGTCTGCAGCTGGGTGTACGCCCCGATCGCCTGGCCGAGCGGCATCACCAGGAAGAAGAGGAAGAGGATGAACGCCACCAGGTCACCGACCGTGATGTCGCCGGCCGCGACCCGCGCGCCACCCACGCCCAGCACCGCCAGGAACGCGCCCTGGGTGGCCGTGGTCGCCACCGGGGAGATCAGCGCCTGCAGCCGGGCCACCCGCAGACCCGCCGCGTACGCCCCCTCGGCGCTCGCCACCACCAGGTCGGCCTCGCGCCCCTCGGCGCGGGCGGCCCGGATCGTGCGCGCCGCGGAGATCGCCCGCTCCACCGTGGAGGTCATCTCGCCGATCCGGGCCTGGGTGGCGCGGGACAGCGCGCGCACCCGCCGGGACGCGGTGATCGCGATGCCCATGCCCAGGACCAGCGCGAGCAGCGTGACGCCGAGCAGCAGCGGATCGAGCAACGCCATCGCGACGATCGCGCCGACCACCATCACCACGCCGGCCGCGATGTCGAACAGCCCGGACGTGACGACCGCGCGCAGCAGCGTGGTGTCCGCGCCGACCCGGGAGAGCAGATCGCCGGTGCGCCGGGCGTCGTACTCCGCGATCGGCAGGCGCAGCAGGTGGTGGGCGAGCCGGCGGCGGGTGCCGAGCACCACGCCCTCGGCGGTGCGCTGCAACAGGTAGTCCCGGACCGCGTTGATGCCGGCGGCGGCCAGCACCAGCACGGCCAGCAGCACGACCAGGCCGCCGATCGTCTCGGACGCGCCGATCGCGTCCAGCAGGTCGCGGGTGAGCAGCGGCTGGACCAGCGAGGCGGCCGCGCCCAGCATGGACAGCAGCGCGACGACCGTCAGCGTGGGCCAGTGCGAGCGCAGGTGGGGCGCGAGCGCGCGCAGCCCGACCGGCGGTGTGGTCTCCCCCGTCATGCGGTCAACGCTAGCCACGGAGGGCCCGGATCGGCCCTCCGCCCTCAGCGAAACCTCAGATACGACGAGCCATCAAGAAAGCACTCAAAGTTACTTTATGACGGATTGTTTCACGTTCCGTCATCGTGGGTATTGGTCGCCTGCTACGAACGCGTACCGCCGAGCGGGAAGACCGTCGCCAGTGATGACAGCCCAGCCCTCGCACCATACGGTCCGGGCCTCGCTGCCGCCGGTCGCGGACTCCAGTCGGGCAGCCCGGCACCTGGTCGTCGACGCCTGCACCCGGTGGAACGTGCCCGCGGTCGCGGACACCGCCTGCGTGATCGCCAGCGAGCTGGTCACGAACGCGGTCCGGCACGCCGGCACCCCGATGGACATGACGCTCGCGATCGCGGACGGAAAACTGCTGCTCGCGGTGCGCGACGGCAGCCCACGGCCGGCCGTGCCCACCCACCCGGACCCGCACACGCCGGGCGGCCGCGGCCTGCTGCTGGTCGGCGAGATGTCACAGGCGTGGGGCAGCCTGGCGCTGCCCGACGGCGGCAAGGTCGTCTGGGCGGCGCTGCGGACCGACGCGGAGTAGCCGCGGGTCAGGCGACCGCGCGCACCGAGGTCGGGTCCGGCCATGTCGGCGGGCCGGCCGGCGACGTGGGCGCACTCCGGTCTGCGGCCGGCGCACCCACGGCCGCCTCGACCGGCTCCCCCTCCGGCACCGCACCCTCGGACCGGCCGGTCAGCGCATCCTCGGGCAGCGCGCCCTCCGGCAGCCCGGGCAGCGTCGCCTCGGGCAGGCCGGGGAGCGTGGACCTCGAGGCGCCGGGCAGCGTGGCACCGGACGGCGGCCCGGCCGTGCGGCCCAGCGCCGCCTCGGCCGCGGCACGGCGCGCCTCGGCGCTGCCGGCCGGGTAGACCGGCAGGCCCGCCGCCTCGAGCACCGGGATCGCGTTGCGCACCGGCGGGCAGGGCAGCGGCTGCTGGCAGCGGTCACACATGGTGTCGTCCGAGGCCCCGTTCTCCGGTCCGTGGGTCGCCACCATCTCCAGCGCCGTCTGCGCGAAGACGCTCTCCGGATTGATGTACGAGTGGCTGCTCAGCACTGTTCCCCCAGATGATCCGCGGCCTATGCCCGATATCTTCCCTCGAAACCGGGGGTCGGCGCGGCGGAAAGGCCCATCCGCGCGCGGCGTACCCGTACCGTGTGGGCGTTTTGGGGTTGTTGGAGCTTGTTCTCACGCGCGATTCACTCAATGTCGCCTATCGGCTACGAAAAGTAGAATCGAAGGGTGCCACGCTCATCCGGCGTTCCATCGGTGGCAGCAGAAACGGAGTGACACCCATGCCCGAGGCAGTCTGGGACAAGGAGCTCTTCCCGGAGCCCGTCGTCCGCCGATTCGGTCCCGTGGTGACCGGCCGGTTCCTCAACTACCTCGCCGGCTACACCCGCGAACTCAAGGTCGACCAGCCGATCCTGATGCTCGTCTTCGTGGCCGCGACCACGGCCCAGCTGGTCGGCACCGCGCTGCTCTCGCTGGTGCGCGGCGCGGCCGGCAGCGGCGCGACACGGCGCAAGTTCAAGGAACTGAAGAAGGGGCCGGAGTTCCTGGTCACGCCGATGCGCATCCGCGGCGACGACGGCCAGCTCTACGAGATGGAGCTGCACGGCCACGTCGGCCAGAGCACGATCCTCCGGCAGGACCACATCCAGGTCAGAGTGCGCCCGCAGAAGGACCCGCAGCTTCAGCCGCGGGTCGAGCGGATCGTCAACATCACCACGCAGCAGGTGATCGTCCCGCACCCGCCGACCATCTGGTCACACCTCGGCCCTGGCATGCTGCTCCAGGCCGCCGCCGGCCTCGTCATCATCGGGCTCGCCGTGACGCTGTGGGTGGTTCTGCAGTAGTCCCCGGCGCCGCGCCCACCGCTCGAAGGCGAGCGTGGCCAGCGGCGGGATCGAACAGGCCAGCGCGACCAGCGCGGTCGTCCAACGCCACCGGTTCAGCCAGGCGACCGCCAGGGTCAGCACCACGTAGGCGGTGAACAGCGCGCCGTGGATCGGCCCGAAGATCTTCACGCCGATCTCGTTGCCGACCACCACGTACTTGAAGAACATGCCGATGAGCAGCCCGGTCCAGGAGCATGCCTCGGCGATCGCCACGATCGAGAACAGGGACAACGCGGCGCGTCGCATGATTCCTCCCCCGGTTGGAAATGATGAGTAGCAGATCGTAATAAGAGGTGCCTGGGACGTTTCTGGAAGGCGGCGGCGCTCATGGGCGAGGAGGTCGGTCCGCGGGAGTTCACCCGCGAGGACCGTGCGAGGTACCGGCAGAAGATCCGGCGCTGCCTGGACGTCCTGGCCGAGATGCTGGCCGAGCACCGCTTCGACGCGGAGCGGCCGCTCACCGGCCTGGAGATCGAGTTCAACCTGGTGGACCCGGGCGCGGACCCGGCCATGCGCAACGCGGACGTGCTCGCCGCGATCGCGGACCCGGCGTTCCAGACCGAGCTGGGCCAGTTCAACATCGAGATAAACGTACCGCCGCTGGCGCTGTCCGAGGGCGGACTGACCGGCTTCGAGAAGCATCTCCGGGACAGCCTGAACGAGGCCGAGTCCAAGGCCCGGGCCGTCGGCGCGCGGATGGCGATGATCGGCATCCTGCCCACGCTGCGGCCGGAGCACCTCACGCTCGAGTCGCTCTCGGTGAACCCGCGCTACCAGCTGCTCAACGAGCAGATCTTCGCGGCCCGCGGCGAGGACCTGGACATCCGGATCGACGGCGCGGAACGGCTGGAGCTGACCGCGGACACGGTCGTGCCGGAGGCCGCCTGCACCAGCACCCAGTTCCACCTCCAGGTCAGCCCGGACGACTTCGCCGCGTACTGGAACGCGGCGCAGAGCATCGCGGGCGTGCAGGTCGCGCTCGGCGCCAACTCCCCCTACCTGCTCGGCCGGGAGCTGTGGCGGGAGACCCGCATCCCGCTCTTCGAGCAGGCCACGGACACCAGATCAGAAGAGATCAAGGCCCAGGGGGTACGGCCACGCGTGTGGTTCGGCGAGCGGTGGATCACCTCGGTGTTCGACCTGTTCGAGGAGAACGTCCGGTACTTCCCCGCGCTGCTGCCGGTCTGCGAGGACGACGACCCGGTCGAGACGCTGTCCCGCGGCGAGACGCCCAGCCTGCCCGAGCTGCGCCTGCACAACGGCACCATCTACCGCTGGAACCGCCCGGTGTACGACGTCGTGGACGGCGTACCGCACCTGCGCGTGGAGAACCGGACGCTGCCGGCCGGCCCGACCGTGGTCGACACGCTGGCGAACGGCGCGTTCTACTTCGGGCTGGTCCGTGCGCTGGCCGAGGCGGAACGCCCGCTCTGGTCCCGGATGTCCTTCGGCGCCGCGGAGGAGAACTTCCACGCCGCGTCCCGGCACGGCATCGGCGCGTCCGTCTACTGGCCGGATGCGGGCACGCTGCCGGTCACCGAGCTGGTGCTGCGCCGGCTGCTGCCGCTGGCACACCAGGGGCTGGACGCCTGGGGCGTCCGCGCGGACGAACGCGACCGGCTGCTCGGCGTGATCGAGGCGCGCTGCCTGGCCTCCGCGAACGGCGCCACCTGGCAGGTCGAGACGGTGCGTGACCTGGAGGACCGCGCCAACCTCTCGCGGACCGACGCGCTGCACGAGATGCTCGGCCGCTACCTGGACCACATGCACACGAACCGTCCGGTGCACGAGTGGGACTGAGGCGACGTCATCCTCAAGGATGATGGTCACAATCTGAGGTATGACACGTGCTCTACGCAACAATCACTCGTTATCCGGACGACTGCCGCCGATCAATGGGGGATCGTTGAGAGCATGACGACGCATGGTCCGGTCTGGTCAGCGATATGAACGCCCTGGCGATAGCCATCACGCTCAGCATCGCCTCCGCGAGCGCCTACGCCGCGGGCGCGGTGGTCCAGGAGCGGGTGGCCGCGCACGGCACCGGCATCCTCGCGTCGCTCCGCATCCCGCACTGGTGGCTCTCCGTGGCGCTCAACGGCGCCGGCGCCGGCCTGCACGTCGGCGCGCTCGCGTACGGGCCGCTCAGCATCGTCCAGCCGCTCGGCCTGCTCACGCTGGTCTTCGCGCTGCCGATGGGCGCGGCCGTGATCGGCCGCCGGGTCGCCGCCGTGCACTGGCGCGGCGCCTCGCTCACCATCGCCGGGCTCGGCCTGCTGGTCATCACCGCGCCGATGGGCAGCGCCCGGGAGCTGGACTCCACCGAGGTGCTGACCGTGGCCATGCTCGGCGGCGGAGTCGTGCTCGGCCTGACGCTGCTGGCCCGGCAGATCCACGCGGCCACGTCGTCCGGGCTGCTCTACGCGGTCGCGTCCGGCATCGCGTTCGCCTGCTCGTCCGCGCTCACCCAGACCGTGTCGCTGCAGGTCACCTCCTCCGGCCCGCTCGCGATCCTGTCCCCCGCCGCGTTCACGCTGGCCGCGTTCATGTCCGCCGGGGTGCTGCTCTCCCAGGCCGCGTACCGCGACGGCGGGCTCGGCGCGCCGCTGGCCACGGTGTCGCTGACGAACCCGGTCGCGTCCGCGGTGATCGGCATGCTGCTGCTGGACGAGCGGTTCGTCGGCGGCGTCGCCGGCGGCGGTGTGGCGGCCACCGGTGGCGTGCTGGCGATCGCGGGCGTGCTGCTGCTCACCCGGCCGGCCGACGGCGAGGACACCGAGATCACCGAGACGCCGGAGACCGACGCGGCCGGCACCCCGGCCCCGGCGACCACCAACGCCACCGCTTCGGGCGACACCGCTTCCGGTGCCGCTGCTTCCGGTGCCGCTGCTTCCGGTGCCGCTGCTCGGGGCGCCGCCGATACCGCTTCGCAGGGTGCCTCGGCCCGCGGCACCGGTTCCCGGGCTGCCTCCGCCGGCAACACCGGTTCCCGTGATCCCGGTGCCGGTGCCGGTGCCGGTGACATCGGCTCGCGCGCCGCCGCGGCCACCCGTGGCCCGGCCGTCCCGCACGAGGCCGGTGCCGCGTCCCGCGACGGCGACCCGGCGCCCGCCCCACGCGACGGCGCCGCGTTGCCGGACGCGGCCGCGGTCATCCCGGGCCGCCGCCGGGCGCAGATCGCGGTCGGCGACCGTGGCGTGCCGTCATGCGCGGTCCCCGGCGGCCCGCGCCGCCGCCTGATCCGCCCCGGTCGCGGCTTCTACCCCCGCCCGGGCCGCCGCCCCAACAACTGACGCCGCAACCCGGCGACGGCGGAATCCGGCGCGATCCCGCCGAGACCGCCGCGCACCGGCGCCGCGCGCCGGGTTCCACCACACCGGAGCCGGCCGGCGCCGCGTCCCACAGCCCCGGCGCACCCGCCTGCCGGCGGATGCCGCGCACCGGACGCCTCCCCGGACGCGAACCCGGCACGCGCCCAGCTCGGCGCCTCGTCGTCGGGACGCGGGGCCGGGCGAGCAGCGCGCGACGAAGCGGATGCCGCGTCACCGGGACGCGAGGGCCGGGCGAGCGGCACTCACCGGGCGGCTACCGCATCACCGGACGCGAGCGCCGACAGCACGCGCGCGACGAAGCGGATGCCGCGTCACCGGGACGCGAGGGCCGGGCGAGCGGCACACGCCGAGCGGCTACCGCATCACCGGACGCGAGCGCCGACAGCACGCGCGCGACGAACCGGTTGCTGCGTCACCGGGACGCGGGGCCGGGCGAGCGGCACACGCCGAACGGATGCCGCGTCACCGGACGCGAGCGCCGACAGCACGCGCGCGACGAACGGGTTGCTGCGTCACCGGGACGCGGAGCCGGGCTGAGCACATGCCGGGGCGGGCAGCGCGCGTGCGGTGGGCTGGGTGCTGCGTCACCGGGGTGCGGGGCCGGGTGAGCGGCGGGTGGGCGGTCTGGCACTGTTCGTGCGGTGAGCAGCGTGCAGCGCCGGCGGGGTCCGGCGGACATCGGGGACGAGTTCCGGGAGTTCTGGACCGAGCGGCACCTGTGCACGCTCACCACGCTGCGCCCGAACGGCACACCGCACGTGACCCCGGTCGGCGCGGTGATCAACTGGGCGGCCGGAACCGCGCTGGTGCTCACGTCCGCCACCAGCACGAAGGCCCGCAACGCCGCGGCCACCGGCACGGTCGCGCTCTGCTCGGTCGACGGCCGCCGCTGGTCGACGGTCGAGGGCCGCGCGCGGGTGCGCACCGAGCCGGACTTCGTGGCGGACGCGGAACGCCGCTACGCCGAGCGCTACCGCGTCCCCCGGGTCAACCCGAACCGCGTCATCCTCGAGATCACCCTGACCCGGGTGCTGGGCAACGTCCGATGAGCGGCGCACCGAGCACCCCGCGCCGCGCCGGCCGCAGCCGCCCGGCGACGGCCTCGCGGCGGACCGGCGGGTGCACCACGCCGGCCCCGTGCGACCAGCGCGGCCCGTGCGACCAGCGCGGCCCGGGCAACCAGCGCGGCCCGGGCGACCAGCGCGGCCCGGGCGGCCCGGGCGGCCCGGCGTGAGCGTCACCGTGGTCGGGATCGGGGCCGACGGCTGGGACGGGCTGGGGCCCGCCGGCCGGGCCGTGATCGCCGACGCCGGCGTGCTGCTCGGCGGCGACCGGCAGCTCGCGCTGATCCCGGCGGAGATCGCGGCGCACCGCGTACCGTGGCCGTCGCCCCTGATGCCCGCGCTGCCCGGGCTGCTGGACTCGTTCGCGGACCGCGCGGTGTGCGTGCTGGCCAGCGGCGACCCGATGCACTTCGGCATCGGCGGCACGCTCGCCCGGCTGGCCGGCGCACGCGCCTTCCGGGTCGTGCCGCACCCGTCGTCGATCTCCCTGGCCTGTGCCCGGCTGGGCTGGCCGGTCGAGGAGACCGCGGTGGTGAGCGTGGTCGGCCGGCCGCTCGACGCGCTGCACGCGACGATCCAACCCGGCCGGCGGTTGCTGGTGCTGAGCGCCGACGGCCGCTCGCCCGCCGCCGTGGCCGGGCTGCTGACCGCCCGGGGGTACGGCGACAGCGCGCTCACCGTGCTGGAGAACCTGGACGGGCCGGACGAACGGGTCGTCACCGGCACCGCCGCCGGCTGGCCGCTGGCCGAGGCCGCGCCGCTGAACGTGCTCGCGGTCCGCTGCGTCGCCGGCCCGGACGCGGCGCTGCTGCCCACGGTCCCCGGCCTGCCGGACGACGCCTACGAGCACGACGGACAGCTCACCAAGCGGGAGATCCGCGCGATCACGCTGGCCCGGCTGGCCCCGATCCCCGGCCAGCTGCTCTGGGACGTCGGCGCGGGCGCGGGCAGCATCGCGATCGAGTGGATGCGCGCCGCCCCGTCCTGCCGGGCCGTGGCGATCGAGGCGGACGAGGCGCGGGCCACGCGCCTGACCGGGAACGCGGCGGCGCTCGGCGTACCGTCGCTGGTCCTGGTCCGTGGAGCGGCACCGGCCGCGCTGGCCGGCCTGGAACCACCGGACGCGATCTTCGTCGGTGGCGGCGTCACCGCACCCGGCATGATCGATCACTGTTGGGCGGCGCTGCGCCCCGGCGGCCGGCTGGTCGTCAACGCGGTCACGCTCGAGTCCGAGCGCGTGGTCACGGCCGCGCGCGACACGCTCGGCGGCGACCTCACCCGCATCGAGATATCCCGCGCCGGCGCGGTCGGTGGCTTCACCGCCTGGCGTCCCGCACTCCCGGTCACCCAATGGACGGTACGCAGATCATGACCGTGCACTTCATCGGCGCCGGCCCGGGCGCCGCCGACCTGATCACCGTGCGCGGCCGCGACCTGATCGCGGCCAGCCCGGTCTGCCTCTACGCCGGCAGTCTGGTCCCGCCGGAGATGCTCACCTGGTGCCCGCCCGGCGCCCGGCTGATCGACACCGCCCGGATGTCGCTCGACGAGATCGTCGACGCGCTCGTGGCGGCGCACGCGGCCGGTCACGACGTGGCCCGGCTGCACTCCGGTGACCCGTCGGTCTTCTCCGCGATGGCCGAGCAGATGCGCCGCCTGGACGCGGCCGGCATCCCGTACGACGTGGTGCCCGGCGTGCCCGCGTTCGCCGCCGCGGCCGCCAGCCTGCGCCGCGAGCTGACCGTGCCGGAGGTCGCGCAGACCGTGATCCTGACCCGCACCGCCGAGCGCGCCACCGCGATGCCGCCGCGCGAGCAGCTGCCCACGCTGGCCGCGTCCGGCGCCACGCTCGTGCTGCACCTGGCCGTCCAGCGGATCGACCACCTGGTCACCGAGCTGATCCCGCACTACGGCGCGGACTGCCCGGTCGCGGTGGTGGCCCGGGCGTCCCGGCCCGACGAGCAGATCCTCCGCGGCACGCTGGACACGATCGCGCCGCTGGTCCACGACGCCGGCATCCGGCGGACCGCCGTGATCGTGGTCGGTCCCGCGCTGACCGCGTCCGCGTTCCCGGACAGCCACCTCTACAGCCCGGATCGCTGCCGCACCTGAGCGGGATCCGGCGCTTTCCGGCCGGCTGGCATGTTTCGGGGATTCGGCGGGGGCGGCGCTTCGCGAAGCTGTTGCGGACCCCGATCACGAGGAGCCGAACGATGTCGTACGGATATGCGCAGCCCCACTACGCGGCGTACCCGGCCGTGCCGATGCAGCAGCCGATGCGGCGGTCGGCGCCGCCGAGCGTGCACGTGCTGGCGATCCTGCACTACCTGGGCGGGCTGGTGCAGCTGGCGGGCGTCGCGCTGATCCTGTGGGTGGCACCGGCGGACCTGTTCGCGGGCGACGAGCAGTTCGTCGACCCGGCCCGGCTGACCCCGGTGTCCTACGTGGTGGCCGGCGTACTGGCGACGTCGGCGCTGCTCTCGTTCGTCATCGGACGGAAGCTGCAGCGCGGCCGCCAGTGGGCACGCGTCCTTATGATCATTTTCAGCCTGGTCGCCGTCGCGGGCGTCGCGGTCACGGTCGCGTCGACCGGCGAGCCGTCCCAGGCGTCCGGCCTGGCCGGCCCGGCCCTCTACCTGCTGCTGCTGAACACCCGCGCGGCACGCTCCTGGTTCCGCTCGCACACCTGGTAACCCACCGGCACCACGCCACCCGGCCCGCCGGCCGGGTGGCGCGAGGCTGCCCGCCGTCCGGGCAGTCACACAGCCGCTCAGATCGACGTAGCCCCTCTCGGAACGCGTGAAGCGGCCCGGCCGGGTTCAGGTCAGTGGGAGGTCGAGGGTGACGGTCTCGCCGGGGACGACCGTCACCGGCAGGGTGGCACGGGTGGTGGCGGTGACCGCGGTGAACTCGTAGCGGCCGGCTCGCAGTCGCCATTCGTAACGGCCGTCGGTGCCGGTGATCACGCCGGTCTCCGGGATCGGGAGCGGCGGGTCGTCCAGGGACGCGACCTGGACGCTGACGCCGGGGACCGGGGCCCCGCCGCTGTCGGTGACGACGCCGGCGACCGTGCCGGTGACCGGCGGGCCGGCCGGTGGGGCGGGCGGGCCGGTGTCGGAGAACGGGCTGTCACCGTCGGCGACGACCAGCGCGAGACCGAGCAGCAGCGGCACCGCCGCCAGCAGAATCACTGTCATCGGGCGGGAAACACGCACGGGAGCCTCCTCGGTCGGGGACGAGCCGGGTCTACCGGTCGGACGGGCGGCGCCGGGACACCGGTTCCGCACAGCCGGTGCCAGCCACCGGTCCCGGCCACCGGCTCCGGACAGCGTGTCCCAGCCACCGGTACCGGGAGCAGCTGCCAGCCACCCGTGGCGGCTGGCTGGTGGCCGCCTTCCGGATCGCGGCAGGGTCGCGGTGAGCGGACCGGCGCCGATCCGCGCGACCGCATGCGGGGCGAGCCGGCGAACGGCGGCCCGGACGGCGGAGGGGGCCCGCCCGGTGCGGGCGAGCCCCCTCGGGTGCGGTCAGCCGCGCCAGGAGATGAGGTTGTTGTAGACCGGCTCGGTGATGCGGGTGCCGGAGTTGCTGGACCCGCCGTAGGCGTGGATCGCCATCGTGCACTGGCCGACGCAGAACGAGCTGCCGGCCGCCCGGTTCTGGTAGACCGGTGCGCCGCTCTGGCAACCGGCCGTGTCGTTCTGGTAGTAGACGCGACGGGCCGCGGTGGACGTCACCGACATGCCCGCGTGCCGCCACTGCTCGCCGAACGTCTTGTCGCAGGGGTAGCCGGAGACGGTGGTCGCGGTGCCGTTCAGCGACGCGCTCTGCCACCAGAAGCCGAACGTGCCGGTGCTGGCGCCCGCGTTGCAGCTCAGCCGGATCGCGCCGTAGTCGTAGTCGGCGCTGCCGTCGGCCATCCAGCCGTTGACGGACATCAGCTGCGTCGCGGTGCAGGTGCCGTACGGGTTGGTGCCGCCGTTGCGCGCCGGGACGATCGTGTAGTTGGCGCGCGGGTAGAAGCCGTTGCCGCCGCCGCCGTCGGCACCGCCGCCCGGGTGCACGCAGTGCCCGGCCGTCGCGATGATGTTGGGCCCGTAGACCCAGCCGGTGCAGCCCCAGGTGGTGCTGCCGTCGACGCGGATGATCTGCACGATCGCGCTGGTCGGGTACGTCGTGGTCGGGTTGACCCGGGTGCGGTTGTCGGTGCCGATCACGCTGTCCGCCCCGAAGCCGCCGGACAGCCCGGCGCCCGGTGCCCGCGCGCCGGTGACCGCGGGTGACGTGCTGGGCGTGAGCGCGCCGGAGCCGGTGGTGCCGGAGAACCCGGCTCCGCCGGCGGCCGTGGCCGCGCGTGCGGGGACGACGGCGCGCGGCGGCGCGTTGTCGTCCGCGCCGGTGGTGTGCGGTGAGACCGGCGCGGCGGCCGAGTCGGCCGGCACCGCGGCGGCGGGTGCGCCGAACCCGGTCAGGACCAGGCTGAGCGCGGCCCCGCCGATCAGGGCCGCGGACCGCAGCCGGCGGGTCGGTGTGGTGAGTCGCATGGATGTAACCCCCCTCCGGGCCCGGCGCAGTACCGGACCCGGAGGGGAACGTATCGAGGTATTCGATTTCCTGTATCTGATACGTCCGCGTTCTTACAGGCGGCCGCCGGAGCATGCGGACCGCGCCGGAAACGGGCCCGCGCGTCCTAGCCGGGCAGCGACTCGATCGGTCCCGGTGCGACGAGCCCCAGCGTCTGGGTGGCGCGGGTCAGCGCGACGTAGAGGTCGCCGTCGCCGCGCGGTGATTCCGCGACGATCCGGTCCGGGTCGTAGACGATGACCGCGTCGAACTCGAGCCCCTTGGACTGACGCACGGTGAGCACGACGACCGGGCTGGTCAGGTCCGCGCGGACACCGGAGGCGGCGTCGGGCAGCGCCGCGGTGGCCTCGCCGAGCAGCGACGTCGGGACGATGACGCCGAGGCGCCCGTCGCCGGACCACTCCGACACCGCCTTGGCCAGCGTGGTCAGGTCGCCGGTCAGGCGCCACGGCGGCAAGCCGGTGTGCCGGACCGCGCGGGGCACGGCCAGGTCCGGATTGACCCGGGCCAGGACCGCGGCCGCGACGTCCATGATCTCGCCGGGGGTACGGTAACTGACGGTGAGCTCGGCGAGGCGGTAACGACGGTCCAGGTAGGGTGCGAGCGCGTCGTCCCAGGACGAGGTGCCGCCGAGGTCGCCGGTCTGGGCGACGTCGCCGACGATCGTCATCGAGCGGCTCGGGCAGCGGCGCATGAGCAGCCGCCAGGCCATCGGGCTGAGTTCCTGCGCCTCGTCCACGATGACGTGCCCGAACGCCCAGGTCCGGTCCGCGGCGGCGCGCTGCGCGGCGGTCAGCGCGGCGTCGAACTGCTGACGTTCGGCCATCCGGCCGGCGTCCAGCAGGTCGGTGCCCATCAGCAGCTCGGGGTCGTCCTCGTCCTCCAGGTCGACGCTGCGCGAGCCGAGCGCGATGTCGATGGCGCCCTGCGCGTACTCCAGCTGGAACAGCCGCTCCAGTTCGGCGACGCGCTCGCGCCGGGAGTTCTCCTCCTCGCCGAGCAGTTCCGCGGCCTCGTCCAGCAGCGGTACGTCGGCCGGGCTGAAGCCGCCCTCCGGCTCGCGCAGCAGCGCCTCCTGCTCGTCCAGCGTGAGCAGTCCGGACGCGGCGGCGGTCATCCGGGAGAGCGAGGCGTAGAGGCCGGCGACGATCTGCTGCGGCGTGAGGACCGGCCAGAGCCAGTCGAGCACGGCCAGCACCTCGGGCTCGCGACGCAGTTCGCGGCGGATCTGGGCGAGGTCGGCCTCGTCGAAGATGATCGGGTCGCCGGGCGCGTCCTCGCCGCCGAGCGAGTCGTTCGCGTACGGGTCGGTGCCGATCTTCTCCGCCAACTGCAGCGACAGCGCGTGAATGATCTCGGTGTCGAAGTCCGGGCGGGCCAGGTTGTGCAGCTTGCCGGTGCGGCGGACCTGGTCGCGGGCCGCGCGGATGGTGGCCGGCCGCAGCAGCAGCTGCGTCTCGCCCTCGACATTGATCTCGACGGGCTCGTCCGGGACGCGCTGGCGGTCCGCGACCGCGGCCGCGATCACGTCGGCCATCACGGCCCGGCCCTTGATCTCCGCGACCTCGTCCGGCTCGGCGCGGCGCGCGTTCACCCCGGGGAACATGCCGCCGAGCGTGCGCAGCAGCACGCCGGTCTCGGCCAGCGACGGAAGGACCTGGCCGATGTACCGCAGGAACGTCGGGTTCGGGCCGAGGATCAGCACGACCTGCTTGGACAGCTGCTGACGGTACGTGTAGAGCAGGTACGCCGCGCGGTGCAGCGCGACCGCGGTCTTGCCGGTGCCGGGCCCGCCCTGCACGACCAGCGTGCCGGACAGGTCCGCGCGGATGATCCGGTCCTGCTCGGCCTGGATCGTCTCGACGATGTCCCGCATCCGCCCGGTCCGGCGCGCGTCCAGCGCGGCCAGCAGCGCGGCCTCACCGGTCAGGTCGTGCGCCCCGGTCCCGGCGTCGTCCAGGTCGAGCACCTCGTCGTCGAGCGCGACCACGTCCCGGCCGGCCGTGCGGATGTGCCGGCGGCGCATCACGCCGAGCGGCGCGGCCGCGGTGGCGAGGTAGAACGGGCGGGCCGCCGGGGCACGCCAGTCCACCAGCAGCGGTTCGTAGTCGCCCCGGTCGTCGAAGATCCCGATGCGCCCGACGTACCGCTTCTCGGCCCCGTCCTCGAAGTCGAGCCGGCCGAAGCAGAGCCCGTTCTCCACCGCGCCGAGGACCGTGACCTGGTCGGTGTACATGGTGACCGCGCTGTCCCGCTGGGACCGCTCCTGCGGGGTGCCGCCCGACTCCTTCATCTTCTCGGCGAGCCGCGCGGACGCCTCGGAGCGCATGCCGTCGAGCCGGCGATAGAGCCCGTCGAGGTAGGCCTGTTCCTCACCCAGTGAAGATTGCTGCTCCACGGTGCTTGACAAAACCGCCCCCTGTAAGTCTAATATGCAACGGGCGGCGCGCCTTTATTTAGCGTGCCTTGAGATGCCCGACGCGCAAGCCTACCGCATGCGCTCGCGCCAATCGCGCACGATCTCTTCCGTGTTCAGCCGCTTGATGGTCGTCGGCGGTCCGGAGAGCAGCCCGCGGTGGTTGTCGGCGATCCGCTCGTTCAGCTCCGCCACGATCCGCCGGACGTCGCGCTCCTGCCGCACCCGGGTCAGCGTCCGCGGCAGGTCCTCGATGTCCTTGCGCAACGCGAGCGTGCCGGGCAGCACCGCGCCGCCCACCTGCTCACGCTCGACGAGCTCCTTGACGTACCAGTCCTCGTCGTAGTCGCCGCCGTGGCCGGGCAGCGGTTTCCCGGCGCCGCGCAGGTTGTCGAACTCGCCGCGCTCCAGCGCCTCACGGATCTTCCTGTCGACCAGCGATTCGAAGAAGTGCGCCATCCGCCGATGCTACTGGGCAGCCGGCCGGCGGTGCCCTACTCCGCCCAGGGCGGTGGACCGTCGAACCGCAGCGCGTGCACGTCGAAGAGCACCGCCGCCGTCGCCCCGATCGCCGGGCCGGCCCGGTGGGCGGCCCAGGTCAGCAGCTGCCGGGCCGGTGGTGCGCCGGTGTCCGCACCGAGCCCGGCGAGGTACGCCGCGTGCGCCTCCAGGGCCGCGATGCCCCGCTCCAGCGGCTCGCCGGTGACGTCGACGCCGTGGGTGGGGGTGTCCTCGCCGTCGGCGCAGACGTAGCGCACGCCGCCCCAGGGTTCACCGCCCTCACCCGGAAAGATCCAGCGGTTGCCGGCGTCGCGCGCCGCGTCCAGGGTGGCCAGCCCGACCGCGCGATGGTCGGCCTGGTTCGTCATGCCGCCGAACGCGCGGACGCCGAACGCGCCGGTGACGATCACGTCGGGCCGCCGCCGGCGGATCTCCCGGACGATGTCGCGGCGCAGCGCCGGACCGTACTCGACCACGCCGTCCGGGTGGTCCAGGAAGACCACGTCGTCGACGCCGACCACGCGGGCCGCGCGGCGCTGCTCCTCCTCGCGGAGCGGGCCGGCCCGCTCCGGCGGGATCGCGTCGATGCCGGCCTCGCCGCGCGTGACCAGCAGGTAGGACACGGTCTTGCCCTGCGCGGTCCAGCGGGCGACGGCGGCGGCGCTGCCGTACTCGATGTCGTCGGGGTGCGCGACCACGGCCAGGCACCGCTCCCAGTCCTCCGGCAGCACGGGCAGCTCAGCCATGCGGGTGAGCATAGTCTCGGAGACGTGCATCCACAGGCCGCCGCCGCGCTGCGACTGCAACGCCGCGCCCCGCTGACGATCGACAACCTTCCGGCGGTACGGGAGAGCATGCGCGCCGCCACGCGTGACGAGGTCGGCCCGGGGCCGTCGGTGCCGGTCGCGGACGTGCCGGGTGGCCGCCGCTACGGCGCGGACGGCCCGGCGGTCATCGTCTACGCGCACGGCGGCGGCTGGGCGCTCGGCGATCTGGACACGCACGACGGGCTGTGCCGCACGCTGGCCGCCGCGACCGGCTGCCCGGTGCTGTCCGTCGACTACCGGCGCCCGCCGGAGCACCCCTACCCGGCGCCGCTGGACGACGTGTCCCGGGCCGTCGCCGGGGTGCGCGCGGAGGGCCGCCGGATCGTGCTGGCCGGCGACTCCGCCGGTGGCCACCTCGCGGCCGCGGCCGCGCGACGGGAGCGCGACGCGGGCCGCCCGGTCGCGGCGCAGGTGCTGATCTGCCCGGTGATCTCGCCGGCGACGGACTATCCGCCGCTCGACGAGTTCGGGCTGCACCGCGACGAGATGCGCTTCTTCTGGGACGTGTACGCGCCGGTCCGTACCCACGAGGATCTTGATCTGTTCGCCGCCGACCTGCGGAAACTGCCGCCGGCGATCGTCATCTCCGCCGGGCTGGACATCCTCGGCCCGGAGGCGGAGCGGTACGCGGAGGCACTGCTCGAGGCGGGGGTGCCGACGACCGCGGTGCGCTACGCGGGCCTGCCGCACAACTTCGTCCGCAAGCTCGCGGTGTTCGACGCGGCGCGCGCCGCGATCGCGCAGATCGCGGCGCTGCTGCCGCCGCTAGTCCAGTGACTCCCACGCGGCCAGCGCCAGCAGCAGGCCGCGCATGTCGGTGACCTCGCCGGACATCCGGTTCATCGCGTAGGCCAGGACCGCGCGGCTGTCCAGGTCGACCGCGACGAACGCGCCGCCGGACCCGCCCCAGCACATGGTGCGCGGACGCGGCAGGAACGTCTCGCCGAGCGCGAACCCGAGACCCCAGCGGATCGGCATGCCGAGCACCAGGTCCGTACCGGCGGAGTGTTCCCGCAGGGCCTGGACCGTCAGGTGCTCCCGGGCCGGGTCGGTCAGCGTGGACAGCGCCAGCGCGACCGACCGGGCGTTGCCGTGCCCGCCACCGGCCGGGATCTCCGCGGCCCGCCAGGCGCGCGTGGCGGTGACCTCCGGCGGGATCGGCGGGTTGTGCGCCGCGTTGCGCTGGATCTCGGTCAGGTCGCCGCCGCTGAACGGCGGCGTCTCCGGCGGCACCAGTTCGGCGACGCGCGCGTCCTCGCCCGCCGGCAGTCCGATGTGGAAGTCGGCCGGGACGCGCTGGGCGAGGACCGCGCCGACGGTGTCACCGGTGATCCGCCGGACGACCTCGCCGAGCAGGTATCCCTGGGTGACCGCGTGGTACCCGGGCGCGGTGCCGGGCGCCCAGAACGGCTCCTGCGCGGCGAGCAGCGACGTGCACTTCTCCCAGTCGTAGAGGTCCTCGGTGGCGAGCGGTTCCCGCCATCCGGACAGGCCGGACGAGTGGCTGAGCACGTGCGCGAGCGTGACGTCCCGTTTCCCGGCCGCCGCGAACTCGGGCCAGAACCGGGAGATCCGCTCCTCCGGCGCGATCCGGTGCTCGTCCGCGACGAGCAGCGTGATGAGCGCCGTGACGGTCTTCGTGACGGACCAGACGTTGACGATCGTGTCGCGCTCCCACGGGCGGGTGCGCGCCCGGTCCGCGTGGCCGCCCCACAGGTCCAGCACGACCTCGCCGTGCCGCACCACGCAGAACGACGCACCGACCTCGTCACCGCCGGTCAGGCCGGCCTCGAACATCTCGCGCGCCTTCTCGAACCCCATGCCGGGAGTATTCGCGCCCCGCCGCCGCGCGAGCCACCGGTTTTCCGGCTCGTGTCGAGGCGGTAACGTCGCGCAAAACCGGATTGAAGGATCCCGATGATCGTCTTCTTCGACGACCCCGGTGACGGGGTGCGCGTCACGGCCGACACGATCACCACCGGCGGGCGTTCCTGGCCGCTCGCCGAGCTGCGCACGCCACGCACCACCCGGCCGCCGCTGCCCCGCGCGCTTCCCCGGCTGGTGTCGCTCGGGCTGCTGACCGCGTTCGCCGTACCGGTCGCCTGGATCGCCGCCGGTGGCCGGGTGGCCGGCCCGCTGCTGTGCGCCGCGGTGCTGCTGCTGGCCGCCGCGCTGCTGGTCGCCCGCCGGCCGCGGGCCTGGGAGCTGTGGGCCGACCACCGCGGCTCCGCCGTCAGGATCTTCTCAACCACCGACGCCGGGCGGTACGGCCGGGTCACGCGCGCCCTGATCCGCGCCGGGGACTGGCGGGTCCTGGCCGACCACGGTCCCGGCCCGGTCGATGACGATCACGTCGACCTCGACCGGCGCCCCGCGCAGGACGCCGATCGCGGTACGCCGCGCCCCGGCCGCGATCAGGTCACCTAGCGGGAAACCGTGCCGCCGGCTCTGCTGCAGCGCGTCCAGCGCGGTGTTCGCGCGCTCGATCCCGGCCGCCAGCTCCGCCGGGCCGTGGTGCGCACGGACCAGCGCGGCGAGCGCGGGCAGATTCACCTGGCTGCGGCCGCTGTGCAGGTCGAGATGGCCGTCGGCCAGTTTGGACAGTTTGCCGACGCCGCCCGCGATGGTCAGCCTCGGCACCGGGTGCCGCCGCAGGTACTTGAGCACCGCGCCGGCGAAGTCGCCCATGTCCAGCAGCGCGTCCTCCGGCAGGTGGTGGATCCGGGCCGCGACCCGCTCGGACGTGCTGCCGGTGCAGCCCGCCACGTGCGTCCGGCCGGCCGCGCGCGCCACGTCCACACCGCGCCGGATGCTGTCGATCCAGGCCGCGCAGGAGTACGGCACGACGATCCCGGTCGTGCCCAGGATCGACAGGCCGCCGAGGATGCCGAGCCGCGGGTTCCAGGTCCTCCGGGCCAGCTCGGCGCCGTGCTCGACGGAGATCTCGATCTCCACGTCGCCGGGGTCGCCGTACCGGGCGGCCAGCTCCGCGACCGCGGCGGTCATCATCGCGCGCGGCACCGGGTTGATCGCGGGCTCGCCGACCGCCAGCGGCAGCCCCGGTTTCGTGACCGTGCCGACGCCCTCGCCCGCCCGGAACGTCACGCCGCTGCCGGGCCGCGCGCGGCGCACCGTCGCCTGCACCAGCGCGCCGTGCGTGACGTCCGGGTCGTCGCCCGCGTCCTTGACCACGCCGGCCCGGGCGAGGTCGCCCGCCAGCTCCTCGCGGGCCAGCGCGAACGCGGGTTGCTGGCCCTTGGGCAGCGTGATCGTGACCGGGTCCGGGAACTCGCCGGTGAGCAGCGCCTGGTAGGCCGCGGTGGTCGCGGCGGTGGCACACGCACCCGTGGTCCAGCCGTAGCGCAGCTTCGCCGGAGATGTCACGGTCCTCAGCATGCCTGGTGACGCGCACCGCGGTCCGGTCGGGTCCACCACACATGATCAAATCAACGGCATGCGCGTGCTCATCCTCGGCGGCACCGCCGAGGCCCGGACGCTGGCCACCCTGCTGGCCGCGCGGCCCGGCCTGTCCGTGATCAGCTCGCTGGCCGGCCGCACCAGCGCACCGCTGCTGCCACCGGGCGAGGTGCGGATCGGCGGGTTCGGCGGCCCGGCCGGGCTGGCCGGGTGGCTGCGCGCGTCCCGGGTGGACGCGGTCGTCGACGCGACCCATCCGTTCGCGGCCGTGATGAGCGCGTCGGCGGCCCGGGCCTGCGACGACGTGGGCGTGCCGCTGCTGGTGCTGCGGCGGCCCGGCTGGACCGAGCGGGACGGTGACGACTGGCGGCGGGTCCCGTCGATCGCGGCGGCCGCGGCCGTGCTGCCCGGCACCGGGCGCCGGGCGCTGCTCACCACGGGCCGGCAGACGCTGGCCGCCTTCGCCGGCCTGGACGAGGTGTGGTTCCTGGTCCGGGCCGTCGAGCCACCGGAGCCACCGGTCCCGGCGCGGATGACGCTGCTGCTGGAGCGCGGCCCGTTCACGATCGAGGGCGAGGAGGCGCTGCTCCGCGCGCACCGGATCGACGTCGTCGTCACCAAGGACAGCGGAAGCCCCGCGGTCGCGGCCAAGCTGGACGCGGCCCGGCTCCGCCGCCTCCCGGTGGTGATGGTCGACCGGCCACCGGTGTCCCCGGGCGTGCCGTCGGTGGCCACCGCGCGGGACGCGGTGGCCTGGGTGACGGGCCTGCCCGGGGCCGGGGTCAGTCCGTCGGGTAGCGGCGGGGCGTGAAGACCGTCCCGTTCACGTACCGGGTCTGCGACGAGCCGATGATCAGCAGCGTGCGCATGTCGACCGCGTCCGGGTCCAGGTCGGCGAGGCGGACCACGCTGATCCGCTCCCCCGGGCCGCCCACGTCCCGGCCCAGCACCACCGGCGTGTCCGGCGACCGGTGCTCCAGCAGCAGATCCCGGGCCTTCTCCACCTGCCACGTGCGGGACTTCGACGCGGGGTTGTAGACGGCGATCACCAGGTCCGCCCGCGCCGCCGCGGACAGCCTTTCCTCGATCACGTCCCACGGCTTGAGGCGGTCGGACAGCGAGATGGTCGCGTAGTCGTGGCCGAGCGGCGCACCCACCCGGCTCGCCACCGCCTGCGCCGCGGTCAGGCCGGGCAGCACGGTGACCGGGACGGACGCGTACGGCTCGGTCGCGGCGACCTCGAGGACCGCGCTGGCCATCGCGAAGACGCCGGGGTCGCCGGACGACACCACGGCCACCCGCCGGCCCCGGGACGCGAGCGTCAGCGCGAACTCGGCGCGCTCCGACTCCACCCGGTTGTCGCTGGGGTGGCGGACCTGCCGCGGGTTGCCGGGAATCCGGTCCAGGTACGGTCCGTAGCCGACCAGATCGGTGGCGGCGCTCAACGCCTCCTGCGCCTGCGGCGTCAGCCACTCCCGGCCGGCCGGCCCGAGCCCGACCACGGTCACCCCGCCGGCGGCCGGTTCCTCCGCCGCCGCGGCCAGCGCCGCCGCGGTCGTCGCGTGCACGCGACTGGGCAGCAGCGCGACCGAGAAGTACGGCACCGTCGACGGGTCCACGGACGCGAGCGGCGCGATCCGCTGCTGCGGGGTGCTCGCGCGCTCGACGTACCAGGCGTCGTCGAGGCGGCCGGCGGTCTCCAGCGCCTCCCGGACCGCGCCGAACGTCCGGCCCAGCTTCATGATCGCAACGGAGTCGGCGGACGCGAGCCGGGCGGCCAGGTCCGCGGGCGGCAGCGTGCCGGGCAGCACGGTCAGCGTCTCCTCCGCCTCGACCAGCGGGCGGCCCAGCTCCGCGGCCGCGCCCGCGATGGAGGTGACGCCGGGGACGACCTCCGTGGCGTACCGGGTGGAGAGGCGTTTGTGCATGTGCATGTAGGAGCCGTAGAAGAACGGGTCGCCCTCGCAGAGCACCACCACGTCCCGCCCCGCGTCGAGGTGGGCCGCGAGCCGGGCGGCCGCGTCCGCGTAGAAGTCCTCCAGCGCGCCGCGGTAGCCGCCCGGATGGTTCGTCGTCTCGGTGGTCACCGGGTAGACCAGCGCCTCCTCGATCTGGCCGTCCCGCCGGTACGGTGCGGCGATCCCGCGCGCGATGCTGCGCCCGTGCCGGGCACTGTGGAAGGCGATCACGTCGGCCGCCCCGATCAGGCGCGCGGCCTTGACGGTCACCAACTCCGGATCGCCCGGTCCGAGCCCGACACCGTAGAGCCGGCCGCTCATTACTCCTCCTCGCTGGCGATGGCGTTGAGCGCCGCCGCGGTCATCGCGCTGCCGCCGCGGCGGCCGTGCACCACCAGAAACTCACAACCCGCCGGGTGTACGGCGAGCGCCTCCTTCGACTCGGCCGCGCCGATGAAGCCGACCGGGATGCCGATGATCGCGGCCGGCCGGGGCGCGCCCGCGTCCAGCATCTCCAACAGCCGGAACAGCGCGGTCGGCGCGTTGCCGATCGCGACCACGGCACCGTCGAGCCGGTCCCGCCACAGTTCCAGCGCGGCCGCGGACCGCGTGGTGTCCAGCTCCTTCGCCAGCGCCGGTACGCGCGGGTCGCGCAGCGTGCAGATCACCTCGTTGTCCGCGGGCAGCCGCGTCCGGGTGACGCCGGCCGCGACCATGTTCGCGTCGCAGAGGATCGGCGCGCCCGTGCGCAGCGCTCCGGCGGCCCGGACCACCACGTCCCGGGAGTACCCGATGTCGTCCACCAGGTCCGTCATCCCGCAGGAGTGGATCATCCGGACCGCGACGCGCGCGACGTCGGCCGGCAGCCCGTCCAGCCGCGCCTCGGCCCGGATCGTGGCGAACGAGCGGCGATAGATCTCCGCACCGTCCCGGACATAGTCATAATCGGTCACGCGCCGGTCTCCTGTGCGGTGTTCGTGCTGCTGGTACGGGCGGCCGCGACAGCCTCCGCGAGCCGGCCCGGATCGATGAGCGCCACCGCGGGCGGGCGGCCGGGCGCGTCGACGCGGTAGCCGCCCGGCTCCGCCAGGACCCGCACGTGCGGCGTGGCGGGATGCCCGCAACCGCGCTCACAGCCGACCCAGTGAACCGGCAGCGGCCGCGGCGCGGCGGGCAGCGCACCCGGCTCCACCGACGGCAGGTCCGATGTGGCCGGTGCACTGGGCGACAGATCCGCCGCGGACGCGGACACGCCCCCGGCGGCCCGCGGCCGATTCGGCGCGGCGGCAGGCGTCTCCGCGGCGACGCGCGGCAGGCTTGGCGTGCCCGCAGGCATGTCCGCGACGGCCCGCGGCGAGCTCGGCGTGGCCGCAGGCATCTCCGCGGCGTCGCGCAGCGGGTACGGCGTGGCCGCGGGCATGTCCGCGGCGGCCCGCGGCGAGTTCGGCGTGGCCGCAGGCGTCTCCGCGGTGGCTTGCGGCGGGTTCGGTGCTGCCGGGCGCGGGCTCAGCGTGACCGCGGTGGCGTCCGCGCGCACGTCGGCGCGGGACTTGGCGCAGCCGGGGCGGCCGGCGCAGGCGGTGATGCCGTACCAGGGCGACTGCCTGTCGACGCCGAGGCCGGCGGCGGCCAGGACGGCCAGGCCGGAGTCGTCCGGCAGGCCGGGGATGACGACGCCGCGCCACGGCGTGCAGCGCAGTTCGCCCGCGCCCCGGTCCGCGACGTCGGCGAGCAGGTCGAGCTGGGTGGCGGAGATCCGGCCGAGCGGGACGAGCACCGCCAGCGCGGTGGCGCCGCGTCGGGTGCGCACGCCGACGGGCGGGTCGGGTGGCGACCAGGCGGGGGTGACCGGCGCGGCGGTGGCGCCGAGGCGAGCGGCGACGCGGTCCGCTCCCTGATCAATCTCGGACATTCGCCAGCCCGCAGATCCCTGCGCCGCCCGCTCCGCGACGAACGCCTCCGCCGCCGCGACCATGACCCCGGCCGCCCGCACCGCAGCTTCCGGACCGATCCCGGCGGCCGCCGCGCCCCGCGCGGAGCCGGCCGTATCGCGGCCGGCGCCCGGCACGTCGTGCACGGAGGCCGCCGCGCCGTGCACGGGAGCCGCCGCGCCGTGCACGGGAGCCGCCGCGGCGTGCACGGGAGCCGCCGCGGCGTGCACGGGAGCCGCCGCGGCGTGCGCGGAGGCCGCTGCGCTACGCGTGGAACCCGCGGCAGCGTGCGCGGGAGCCGCGTGGGCAGCGGTCGGCGTGTCGGGGTGGTGGGTGGGGACGCGGATTCCGTAGTCGCGGCCGTCGAGGAGCAGCGCGAGATCGGTGGTGCCGGTGGCGGCGAGGCAGAGGTCGGCACCGAGGGCGGCGGTGTCGCCGCGGCCGTCGTCGAGGGCGAAGAGGAAGCGGCCGGAGAGCGTGGCCAGCGTGGGGGCGGCGAGGAGGGCGGCGTCGAGCGCGTCGATCAGCGGACGCACGTCGATCAGGGTGGCGTCGTCGAGGCCGCTGAGCGGCGAGGCGACGATGTTGCGGGCGCGCTCGTGGGTGGCGGAGGGCAGCAGGCCGGCGTCGGCCAGCCGGACGCCGAGCTCGGCCTCGGCGCCGGGCGGGAGCGCGCGGAGCTGGAGATTGCCGCGTGAGGTCTGGTCGAGGTGGCCGTCGCCGAGGTCGCGGGCGGCGCGCGCCAGCACCCGGGCCTGGTCCGCGGTGAGCACGCCGCCGGGGATCCGCACCCTGGCCAGGCCACCGTCCGCGGCCGCGTGGACCTGCAGCGCGGTCGGGCAGGCGTCCGGGCCGGTACGCACCACGCCGCCGGGCACCGCGGCCGGCGCCGCCGGTGGCACGGTCCGGTGATCGGAAGCGGGAAGCGGGGACATGCGGCGGATACTACGGGTTGTCGCGGAGGCCGTTTCACCTTCGGCCGCCACAGCCCGACGTGCGTCACAACCGCATACACCGCACGCCGCCGATCCACACCGCTGCCGTAGGCGCGCGAACCGGCGGGATACAGGCGGAAATGCCGGGCGCCGAGCGCCCACACTCGAATTCCGCACGCCGGACGGCGCGATCGGGCGTCTCACACCCGATATTTCGGTATCCGGCCGTCTCGGCTCCCGCGGCGGCACGCACCCTGATTCGCGGAAGGCCGACCGGAGGCAAGGGCAGCATCACCACGCGGCCCTGGCGGCCCTGGCGGCCCTGGCGGCCCTCGCGGCCCTCGCGGCCCTCGCGGCCCTGGCGGCCCTCGCGGCGGGCCGCGGTGTCGTCGCGCGACGCCGGGCAGGCGCCCGCCGGGTGAACGCCCCGCCCGGCGGATGTCGCCCCGTCCGCCTCGCGAGACCCTGACGTCGGGAGCTCGGTGACGCGACGCCTTCGGCGCGGAGTGCCCGATGGGGACGGGTGCGGCCACCGTCGCGCGGCTCCGCGGCCCGGTGCCGAGGGCGAGCAAGATCACTGAGGGTGGCTTGACGGGTGGGTGGCGGGGTCGGGAGAGTGGGAGGGCTGCACAAGCGCGCGGCGACGGTGGAGGAAGTCCGGTGTGAGTCCGGCGCGGTCCCGCCACTGTCACCGGGGAGCGGACCCCAGCGAGACCACTGCCGAACCGTTCGGCGGGAAGGTTGGGGCGAGCATCGATCCGGGAGCCAGGAGACTCCGGTCGCCGCGACAACCGTCACGATCTGGGGCGCGGACCCCAGGGAGGAGCCCGCGGTGGCCCGCGTCCTGTTGCTGTCGACGTCCGACACCGACCTGCTCAGTGCCCGTGCCAGTGGCGCGGACTTCCGGCTGGCGAACCCGGCCCGGACCGCCGTGGAAGATCTTGACGGTCTGCTCGACGGCACGGAGCTGGTGGTGGTCCGGATCCTGGGCGGCTACCGGGCGTGGGAGGACGGGCTGGACGCGCTGCGGGCGCAGGCCCGCCCGGTCGTGGTGCTGGGTGGCGAGCAGGCGCCGGACGCGGAGCTGATGCGGCGGTCGACGGTCCCGCCGAACCTGGCGGCCGAGGCGCACATGTACCTGGCGCACGGCGGCCCGGCGAACCTGGCGGAGCTGCACCACTTCCTCAGCGACACGATCCTGCTGACCGGGCACGGGTTCGCGGCGCCGCAGCCGGCCCCGGCCTGGGGGCGCCTGGAGCGCCCGGCGACGGCGAACGAGAACGCGCCGAAGATCGCGATCCTGTACTACCGGGCGCACCACATGGCCGGGAACACCGGGTTCGTGCACGCGCTGGCGGACGCGGTCGAGGAGGCCGGCGGCGAGGCCCTGCCGATCTTCTGCGCGTCGCTGCGCAACCCCGGCGACGACCTGCTGGAGGCGCTGGGCCGGGCGGACGCGCTGATCGTGACCGTGCTGGCCGCGGGTGGTGCCGGCGGCGTGGTGCCGGCGGCCGCGCAGGCCGGCGGCGAGGACGACGCCTGGGACGTGGGCGCGCTGGCCGCGCTGGACGTGCCGATCCTGCAGGGGCTGTGCCTGACCAGCGACCGGGCCACCTGGGACGGCAACGACGACGGGCTGTCGCCGCTGGACGCGGCCACCCAGGTCGCGGTGCCGGAGTTCGACGGGCGGATCATCACGGTGCCGTTCTCGTTCAAGGAGACCGACGCCGACGGGCTGACCGTCTACGTGGCGGATCCGGAGCGGGCGCGGCGGGTCGCGGGCATCGCGTTCGGGCACGCGCGGCTGCGGCACGTCCCGCCGGCCGAGCGGCGGATCGTGCTGATGCTGTCGGCGTACCCGACCAAGCACTCCCGGATCGGCAACGCGGTCGGCCTGGACACCCCCGCGTCCGCCGTGCGGCTGCTGCGGGCGATGACCGAGCGCGGGTACGACGTGGGCGACTTCCCCGGCGTCGCGGCACAGGACGGCGACGCGCTGATGCACGCGCTGATCGCGGCCGGCGGCCAGGACCCGAACTGGCTGACCGAGGAGCAGCTGGAGGGCAACCCGGTGCGGATCCCGGCCGCGGAGTACCGCGCCTGGTTCGCCACGCTGCCCGAGGAGCTGCGTCAGGTCACCGAGCAGCACTGGGGTCCGGCGCCGGGTGAGCTCTACGTCGACCGCTCGCAGGACCCGGACGGCGAGATCGTGCTGGCCGCGCTGCGCGGCACCAACGTCGTGGTGATGGTGCAGCCGCCGCGCGGGTTCGGCGAGAACCCGGTCGCCATCTACCACGACCCGGACCTGCCGGCGAGCCACCACTACCTGGCGGCCTACCGCTGGCTGGCGGCGAACTTCGGCGCGCACGCGGTCGTGCACATCGGCAAGCACGGCAACCTGGAGTGGCTGCCCGGCAAGACCGTCGGCCTGTCCGCCGCGTGCGGGCCGGACGCGGCGCTCGGCAACCTGCCGCTGATCTACCCGTTCCTGGTCAACGACCCCGGGGAGGGTACGCAGGCGAAGCGCCGTGCGCACGCCACGCTCGTCGACCACCTGGTGCCGCCGATGGCGCGCGCGGAGTCGTACGGTGACATGGCCCGGCTGGAGCAGCTGCTGGACGAGCACGCGAACATCGCGGCGCTGGACCCGGCGAAGCTGCCCGCGATCCGCGCGCAGATCTGGACGCTGCTGCAGGCCGCGAAGCTCGACCACGACCTGGGCATCACGGACCGGCCGCACGACGCGGAGTTCGACGACTTCCTGCTGCACGTGGACGGCTGGCTGTGCGAGGTCAAGGACGTGCAGATCCGTGACGGGCTGCACGTGCTCGGCGAGCCGCCGCGCGACGAGGCCCGGGTGAACCTGGTCCTGGCGATGCTGCGGGCCCGCCAGATGTGGGGCGGCCAGGTCGCGGCGCTGCCCGGGCTGCGCGAGGCGCTCGGCCTGGCCGAGGACGGGTCGGCGCCGAAGTCCGACGTGGACGCGGTCGAAGCGGTCGCGAAGCGCCTGGTCGAGGAGATGGAAGCCGCAGGGTGGGATCCCGCCGCCGCTCGGAGCGTGGTGTCGCGCGCGGCCGTGCGTACCCCCGAACTGGTTGAAAAGATCTTGACTTTCGCCGCGACGGAGATCGTGCCGCGGCTGGACCGCACCACGGACGAGATGGCGCACCTGCTGCACGCGCTGGACGGCGGCTACGTGCCGGCCGGGCCGAGCGGGTCGCCGCTGCGCGGCCTGATCAACGTGCTGCCGACCGGGCGGAACTTCTACTCGGTGGACCCGAAGGCGATCCCGAGCCGGCTGGCCTGGGAGACCGGGCAGGCGATGGCCGACTCGCTGGTCGACCGCTACCGCGCGGACACCGGCGAGTGGCCGCGGTCGGTGGGGCTGTCGGTGTGGGGCACGGCCGCGATGCGCACGGCCGGTGACGACGTGGCGGAGATCCTGGCGCTGCTCGGCGTGCGGCCGACCTGGGACGAGGCGTCGCGGCGGGTGAACGGGCTCGCGGTGATCCCACTGGCCGAGCTGGGCCGCCCCCGGGTGGACGTGACGATCCGGATCAGCGGGTTCTTCCGGGACGCGTTCCCGCACGTGGTGGCGTTGCTCGACGACGCGGTGCAGCTGGTGGCCGGCCTCGACGAGCCGCACGACCGCAACTTCGTCCGGGCGCACGTCGCCGCGGATCTCGAGGCGCACGGTGACGAGCGCCGGGCCACGCTGCGCGTGTTCGGGTCGAAGCCGGGAGCGTACGGTGCCGGCATCCTGCCGTTGATCGACAGCCGGAACTGGCGCGGCGACGCGGACCTGGCCGAGGTGTACGCGGTGTGGGGCGGCTACGCCTACGGCCGCGGGCTGGACGGGATGGCCGCGCGGGCCGACATGGAGACCGTCTACCGGCGCATGTCGATCGCGGCGAAGAACGTGGACACCCGCGAGCACGACATCGCGGACTCGGACGACTACTTCCAGTACCACGGCGGCATGATCGCCACGGTGCGCGCGCTGACCGGGACCGCGCCGCGCGCGTACATCGGGGACAGCACCCAGCCCTCGGCGGTACGCACGCGCGCGCTCTCCGAGGAGACCGCGCGCGTGTTCCGGGCCCGGGTGGTCAACCCGCGCTGGATCGCGGCGATGCGCCGGCACGGCTACAAGGGCGCGTTCGAGCTGGCCGCGACCGTGGACTACCTGTTCGGCTACGACGCGACCGCGGGCGTGGTCGCGGACTGGATGTACGACACGCTCGCCCAGACCTACGTGCTGGACGACGAGAACCGGAAGTTCTTCGAGCAGTCGAACCCGTGGGCGCTGCACGGCATCGCGGAACGGCTGCTGGAGGCCGCGGACCGGGGCATGTGGGAGCACCCGGACGCGGCCACGCTGGACGGGCTGCGCGAGGCGTACCTGCGCACGGAGGGCGACCTCGAGGACCGCTGAGCCCGCGCGCGGAACGTCAGTCCACCCGGGGCCGGGCGTTGCGCAGCCGGATGCCGCTGAAGCCGAGGGACGAGGTGACGACCGCGTCCCAGAACGGCCACAGCGCGGGCAGCACCCGCAGCTGGATGCCGGCCTCGTCGTGCAGCGCGAGCAGGTCGCCGACCGGCTCCGGCGGGCCGAGCGGCGTGACCGGCTCACGGGCGGCGTGCGCGTGCGGCTCGGGGTCACCGATCGGGGTGAACCGGTCCGCCGGGAGGCGGTACGCGTACAGCCGGACCGTGCGCATCGCCGCCAGCCAGCCGTACTCGATCGCGTGGACCCGGGTGCCGCCGCCCGGGCCGAGGATCCGGTCACGGTCACCGTCCGCGGTGCCGGGCGTCAGCCAGGCCATCGCGCGCGGACACTGGCGGGGGAACCAGTAGTCCGGCGCACGATCGTGGTCGACGGCCCAGACCAGCGGCTCGGCCCGGGTGCTGGTCGCGGCGACGTGCGGTACGAAACGGGTGATGCCCGGGTCCTCGGAGAAGTGCAGGACCTGGCCTGGTGCGGGACGCATCCCCCGATTCAATCGCGAGCGCTTTTCCGCCGGTCGCGGGGCCGTTGCCGGAGCGCGGGGTGTCGCGTTTGCTTCGTCGTCAGGCGTTCGGATCGTCAGGCGTTCGGACCGCCCGGCGTTCGGGAGCCGTTGCGGAAGGCGGAGCAGCACGTGGACGTGATGAGCGGTCCGGGGATCGACACCCCCGCCGGATACACCGGCACCCATCGGATCGGCTCCGGCGGCGGCGCCACCGTCTACCGGGCGTGGGACGAACGCGGTGCGCGCTGGGTCGCGCTGAAACTCTTCCACCGGTACGTGCGGAACCAAGCGGCCGTGCTCGCGTTCCAGGACGCGTGCGGCGCGATCGGGCGGCTCGGCGGGCATCCGGCGATCGCGGCCGTGCACGCGGTCGGCGTCACCCCCACCGGGCGCCCCTGGCAGGCGATGCGGCTCGCCGAGGGCGGCACGCTCGGCGAGGCGCTGCTGCGCACCGGCCCGGTCGACCAGGCGTGGGTGCTGGCCGCCGGGGTGCGGCTGGCGGACGCGCTCGCCTACGCCCACGCGCTCGGCGTGCCGCACGGCGCGGTACGGCTGTCCAACGTGCTCCTCGACCTCGACGGCAGCCCGATGCTCTCCGACTTCAGCGTCGGCGCCGCGCACGCGTCGCGCACCGAGGACGTCTCCGCGCTCGGCCAGGTGCTGTTCGCGCTGCTCACCGGCGGAGTGCCGCAGCCCGGTTTCGGGGTGCGGGCCGGGCTGTCGACCGCCGGCGTGCAGGCCGTACCCGGCCTGGCCGACGTGCTCGGCGCGGTGCTGGGCGTGCCGTCGGCGATCGAGGCCGGCTCGGCACGGGAGTTCAGCGCCCGGCTGCGCGAGGTGCAGGCCGCGGCCGGCTACCCGGTCTCCGCACCGGACCCCTGGCAGGACCCGCCGACGGTGGTCCCGGGGGCACGGCGCAACCCTCCGGAGACGTCCCCGTCCGCACCGCCGGGCACGCCGTCCGGCACGTCCGGGGGTTCGCCGGCGGGCGCGTCGCCCGGTTCACCGGCGGGCGCGGCGACCGGTATGTCGTCCGGTTCGCCGGGTGGCACGTCGTCCGGTTCGCCGGGCGGCACGTCGTCCGGTTCGCCGGGCGGCACGTCGTCCGGTTCGCCGGGCGGCACGTCGTCCGGTTCGCCGGGCGGCACGTCGGGAGACGTGTCGGCGGGTTCGCCGGTAGGCGGTGACGGTGGGGTGCGGTCGGCGGCGGTTTCGCCGGCCTCCAAGGCGGGACGTGGGTCGGCATTCGGCATCGGCCGGCAGCGTCGCCGGTGGGGTTCGGCCGCGATTCCCGATGCCGCTTCCGGCACCCCTGCGGATTCCGGCGACACGACCCCGGCACAGACCGACTCCGCCGGTACGGGCGGAGCACGCCCGGATCCGGATCGGCCCGAAGGCGAGGCGGTATCACCCGGCGCCTCGGGGACGAGGGCCGGTGCCGGTGCGCAGGACGCCACGTCGATGTCCGGTCCCGTGGCCGGCACGGCGTCGTCCACGGCGACCACCGGCGACGGTGCGACGGGCACGGCTGCGGGCGCGGGCAGCACGAACGGGAGCAGCACGAACGCGGCGGTCGCAGGCAGCGCGGCCGGCGGCGGCGCGGCCGGCGGCGGCGCGGCCGGCGGCAGCGCGGCCGGCGGCAGCGCGGCCGGCGGCAGCGCGGACATGGGCTACACGGTCGCAGGCAGCACGAACACGGCGGTCGCAGGCAGCGCGGCTGGCGACGGCAGCACGGCTGGCGGCACGGACATGAGCGGCACGGTCGCGGACAGCACAAACGTCGGTGGCGCGGACGTGGACAGCACAAACGTCGCGGGCTCGGGTGCGGACAGCACAAACGTCGCGGGCGCGGGCGCGGACAGCACAGACATCGGGGGCATGGGCGTCGGGGGCACGATCGCGGGTCGCGGCGGCGTCGCGGCGACCGCCGGCACCGGCACCGTCGGCTCCGTGAACGGCGGCGCCGCCGGTGGCGGCCGTGCTCGGGGCGGCGTGGACGCCACCCGCGCCGGTACGGCCGGCGTCGCGGCAGACCGCTACCCCAGGATCGACGCCACGCGCGCCGGCGATGCCGGCACCACGGTCGACGACGGCGTGGCCGGCGCGCGTGCGCAAGACTTCGGCACCGGCGACGCGGAGGCGACCAGACCGGATACCGGCTACACCGGCCTGAGCGGCACGGGCGAGAACCGCGCACGTGCGTCGCGCGCGGGCGGGGCGGACACCGGCAACGCACCCGCGAGCGGCGCACGCGGGACCGGCATGGGCGCGGCAAGCCCGAGCGGAGCACAGACGACCAGCGCGGGAAACGCAGGCACGAGTGACGCGGGCGCAGGCAGCGACGCGGGCGCAGGCAGCGACGCGGCCAACGCGGGTAGCACGGGCAAAGCGGGCAGCGTAGGCAAGGCGGACAGTTCGGGCGCTAGCGGCGCCCGCGCATCTAGCGCAGACAGTCCAGATGCGAGCGGCGCAGGCGCACGTGGTGGATACGCGACCGATTCGGGTGACACAGGCAGAAGCCGCACAGCGACAGCCGATGCGCTTGTGGACAACGCAAGCGACACCCGCACGAGCCGCGCAGACGCAAACAGCACGAGTGCGAGCGGCACGGGCGCGGGCAGCACGGGTGGCACGGCGGGCGAGGACCGCAGGGTGGGCGGTTCGTCTTCGGGGGGTGGCTCGTTCGAGGACGCGCCGGCATCCGGTGGGACGGGCGGAGGCCTTCTCTCGGCCGGCGACTCCGCTGGTCCCGGCGGGACACCGGCCGACGGCCCCGCGGACGCGCCGGCGGATCACGCGTCGACATTCTCGCCGACCGGCAAGGCCGCGCTGACCGACGAGGCTGCGCCGACTGACAAGAGTGCGTCGACCGACGAGGCTGCGCCGACCGGCAAGACCGCGTCGACCGACGAGGTTGCGCCGACCGGTAGGGCCGCCTCGGCCGGCAAGGTGGAGCCGAGCGGCAAGGTGGAGCCGACCGGGCTGGAGCTGATGCATCGCCGGAACGCGCGACGGCGGCGGATCACGGTCGCCGCGCTGGCCACCGGTGCGTTGATGATCGGGGTTGCCGCCGTGCCGGCCACCCGGTCGCTGCTCGCCGACAACCTGGAGCCGGCCGCACCGCCGACTCCGGCCGCGCCGGCGTCCGGGGCGTCCGGGGCCTCGGGGGCGGGTGGGCCGGTGGCCGCTCCGCCGCGCCCGGCCCGGATGACGCCGCCGGACGGTGTGACCGACGGTCTGGCGCTGTGGTGGCCGGCCGACGTCGGGGTCGGCCGTACGCTGGTGGACGGCTCCGGTGGCGGGAACGCGGCGCTGCTCTCGCCGATCACCGGATGGGCGCCGACCGGGCACGACGGGTCCGGGCACGCGATGCAGCTGTCCGCGTCCACGTCGGACAGTTATGCCGCCTCGGTCCGGCCGGCGGTCCGTACCGATCAGAGTTTCACGGTGATGGCCTGGGCGTTCATCAACGACCGTCGCGGCAATCGGGGCGTTCTGTCCCAGCCGGGGACCACGACCAGCGGGTTCGTCGTGCGGTACGACAGGGAGACGGACACCTGGCGCGCGCTGTTCCCGCGCACCGACTCGCGCGGGCCGGACGTCGACGTCGTCACGTCCACGTCCACGCCGCGGCTGCGCACGTGGACTCATCTGGCGGTGACGTACGACGCCGCGACCGGCCGGGTCACCCTCTACGTCGACGGCACGGCCGAGGACACGGTCAGCCGGCCGGTCCGGTGGAACGCGGCCGGCCCGCTGCTCGCCGGCCGCGCGCTGGTCGACGGCGCCTGGACCGACCGGTTCGGCGGCGCCATCGACGACATCCGCGCCTACGACCGGACGCTCACCCCGGCGGAGATCGCCACGATCGCACGCTGAACCGCCACCGGGGCCGTGACGACGCCGGTCACGACCGGGCCCGTACGTGCCGATATTTCCGGCATGAGGGCTTGATCGACCGTCAGCGGTCCATGGTGATCACGATCTTTCCGGTGGGGTGGCCCGCCGCCAGGTGGGCGATGGCGGCCACGGTGTCGGAGAGCGGGAACGTCCGGTCGATCACGGGCGTGAGGTGGCCCGCCTCGACCAGGCGGTTGATCTCCTCCAGGCCGGCCGCGCGTTCGTGGCCGGCGATCGGGCGCAGGCGCCGGCGGCTGAACAGGCCGGCCAGGGGCGCGCGCAGCTGGCGGGTGAAGCCGCCGAGGAAGCCGGGCGCGTCGTGGCCGCCGCCGGCCAGCAGCACCGTGCCGGCCGGCGTCAGCGCGCGGCGGAGCAGGGGGAACGGGCGGCAACCCGCGGTGTCCAGGATGACGTCGTGCACCGGGCCGTCGCGGTCGATCTCCGCCCGGGTGTAGTCGATGACGCGGTCCGCGCCGAGCGAGTCCATCAGCGGCGCCTTGCCGGGGCCGCAGACCGCGGTGACGTGCGCGCCGCCGGCGACCGCGAGCTGCACCGCGAACGCGCCGATGCCACCGCCCGCACCGATGATCATTATTCGGCGGCCGGTGAGCGGGCCGGCCGCGCGGATCGCGTCGAGCGCGGTCTGGCCGGAGACCGGGATCGCGGCGGCCTCGGTGAACGACAGCCGGGTGGGCTTGTGGGCGAGCCGGGTGACCGGCGCGACCGCGAACTCCGCGAACGAGCCGCGGTCGCTGGTGCCGTAGACCTCGTCGCCGGCCGTGAAGCCGGTGACGCCGGGGCCGGTCGCGACGACGACGCCGGCCAGGTCCCGGCCGCGGACCGGTTGCCGCGGGCGGCGCAGGCCGAAGGCGAGGCGGGCGGCGGGCGGCCGGCCGGTGATCAGGATCCACACGCCGGGGTCGACGGCGGCGGCGCGCACCTCGATCAGCACCTCGCCGCGGCCGGGCGAGGGACGGGGCAGGTCGGCGAGGTGCAGCACGGTGGACGGATCCCCGTACCGTCGATTGATCATGGCTTTCATGCGGGCTCTCCCGGTGACGAAGGGTATTGGAAGACGTCCTCGAGGGGCACGCCGAAGACGTGGGCGATCTGGAAGGCCATCTCCAGCGAGGGCGAGTAGCGGCCCTGCTCGATGGCGATGACGGTCTGGCGGGTGACGCCGATCCGGCGGGCCAGGTCGGCCTGGGTCATCTCGCCGGCGGCGAAGCGGAGCGCGCGGATGCTGTTCGTCACCCGGGTCGGCTTCACCACGGCATGCCCGTGCGGTAGAGGATCACCTTGGTGACGCCGCCGAGCACGGCGGAGAGCACGAAGCACAGGTAGATGACGTTGGCGATCCAGAAGTGGTCCCAGCCGGCGATCGCCATCAGCATGCCGGAGACCGCGCCGATGACCACGAACGACTGTGCGGTGTGGTCGGCGAACCGGCCGATCTCCCGGTCGCGCACGTCGATCTCGCGGGAGCGGCCGCCGGCGAACACCTCGGCGAGCACGCTCGCGGCGATCGCGCCGCCGACGGACACCAGCAGCACGCCACCGTACGGCACGGCGGTGAGCGGTCCGCCGGCCGCGCGCGTCGCGATGACCACGGCATATGCCGCGTAGGCGAGCACCGCGACGACGAGCCTGATCCAGGCCCGTCTTTCCTCCAACGTCATGCCGACCCCCAGTGATGTACAGAATCTTTGACATCACCAAGGTAAAGGAATCCAGACCCCGTGTCTAGAAAGTTTTACATCGGCAGCGCGGCCACGGTCTCCTGGAGGGCACGCAGCAGCGCCGCGGCCAGCGGACGGACCCGCCGGACCGGCGTCGAGACCCCCACGTACCGGACCGGGCCGGGCTGCCGCAGCGGGACCACCGCCAGCCCACCCCGGTCGCCGGCCAGCGCCACCTGCGGGACCAGGCTGACGCCGATGCCGGACCGGACCAGCGCCTGGGCGAAGACGTAGTCGGTGCCGCGACACGCGACGACCGGCGCGAACCCGGCCAGCGCCGCGTGGTGCCCGAGGATGTCCTCCAGCTCGACGCAGCCGAGGATCCACCGCTCGGCCGCCAGCTCGCCGAGCCCGATCTCGTCCCGGTCCGCGAGCGGGTGCCCGGCCGGCAGCACCGCCCACAGCGGGTCGTCCAGCAGCGGCGTCCACGCCAGACCCGGGCGGTCCGGCGGCGGGCCGTCCAGGTGGTACGCGATCGCCAGGTCCGCCACGCCCGCGCTGACCTGCGGCAGGCTCTCCTCGGTGTCGTTCTCCATCACGGTGAACAGCACGTCCGGATGGTCCTCGGAGAATCGGCGCAGCGCGGCGGGGAGCAGCCGCTGACCGCCGCTGGTGAACGTGGCGACCGCGAGGTGCCGGTCGGTGTCGCCGACGAGTTTCCGCACGTCGCGGGTGGCCCGGTCGAGCTCCGCGGTGACCGTGTCCGCGGTCTCGGCCAGGATCCGGCCGGCCTCGGTGAGCCGCACGCCGCGCGTGCTCCGCTCGACCACGGCGGCGCCGACCGCGCGTTCCAGCGCCGCGACGTGCTGGGACACGGCGGACGCGGTCATCCGCAGCGCGACCGCGGCCTGGTTGAAGCTGCCGTGCCGCGCGACCTCCCGCAGCACCCGCAGGCGGTTGATGTCGATCATAAGTATTCCTTAAAACGACCCCAGAAAATTGTTACTACAACTTACAACGGTACGGCGAAAGACTGCTCCCGTGAACAGACGAGCCTGGATTCTCTTCCTCACCGTGTCCCTGCTCTGGGGCATGCCGTACCTGCTGATCAAGGTCGCGATCGAGGACCTGTCGCCGCTGGCCGTGGTCTTCGGCCGGCTCGCCGTCGCGGCGCTGGTGCTGGTCCCACTGGCGGCCGCCCGCGGCACGCTCTCCGCGCTGCGCGGCCGGCTGCCGATCGTGGCCGTCATCGCGCTGGTGCACATCGTCGGGCCGTTCCTGCTCATCACGTACGGCGAGGTGCACATCAGCTCGTCGATGACCGGCCTGCTGATCGCGATCGAGCCGGCCGTGATCGCGCTGCTCATGCTGCGCAGCGAGCCACTGAGCCGGGCCCGGGTGGCCGGCCTCGGCCTGGGCTTCGCCGGCGTCGCGGTGCTGGTCGGCGCGGACCTGTCCGGTGACCGCCTGGGGCTGCTCGGCGCCGCCATGGTGCTGCTGGCCACGCTCGGATACGCGGTCGCCACCATGCTGGTGCAGCGGCGGGCCGCCGACGTGCCACCGGCCGCGCTGACCGCCGGCACCACCACGATCAGCACGCTGGTGCTGCTGCCGTTCGCCGTGTTCGCGCTGCCCACCGCCCCGGTCCGGCCGGTCTCCTGGGCCGCGCTGATCGCGCTCGGCGTGCTCTGCACCGCGATCGCGCTGCTGGCGTTCTACGGCCTGATCGCGGAGGTCGGCGCGGCCCGCGCGGGACTGGTCACCTACGTCAACCCGGTGGTCGCGGTGCTGCTCGGCGTGGCCCTGCTGGGCGAGCCGGTCGGCGCGGGCACGATCGCCGGGTTCGCCCTGATCGCCACCGGCTGCTGGCTCTCCACCCGCGCGCCCCGCCGCGGCGCGGCCCCGCGCCGCGACGAGACCACGGAGACCGTCGCGGCCGTCACGGCGGCCCACGGCGCCGCCTGACCCGGCCGTTCAGGCCCGGCGATCCGGGCGTCCCGCACGTCGAAATCTGACGCGCGACGTGCGGGACGCCCCGATCGCCGGGCCGGCGCGGCACACGGGCACACGGGCACACGGGCACACGGGCCGAGCGAAGCCGGCCGGCGGAGACGAGCGGAACCGGCCGGTCCGGCAGAAACGCCGACGGTCCGGCGGAACGAGCGGAACCGGCTCGCGGTCAGGGCCGGGGTGCGAGGTGGAGGGCGAGGGTGAAGACGCTGCCGGTGGGGTCGTTGTCGCGGTGGGCGACGGAGCCGCCGTTCGCCTCGGCCAGGCTGGCCACGATGTGCAGGCCGAGGCCGTGGCCGGTGGCGGTGACGCCGGCCGCGCGGGTGTAGCGCTCGAAGAGGTGCGCGCGGAGCGCCGCGGGCACCCCGGGCCCGGCGTCGTGCACGCCGATCTCCACCGTCTCGGCCCCCGCCGTAGCCGTGACCCGGGTCGCGCCGCGGCCGTACTTGACGGCGTTGGACAAGAAGTTGACCACGATCTGCTGCAGGTGGGCCGGGTTGGCCAGGACCACGATGCCGGGCGGGCACGAGATCGGCACCGTCAGGTCGGCCGCGCGGACCGCCTCGGCCAGCGCGGCGGCGAGCGGGACCGGCTCGCGGCGGGTCTGCAGGCGGTCGGCGTCGAGGGCGCACATGGCGAGCACGTTGTGGCGGAGTTCGTCGATCCGGCGGGCGCCGTTCAGGATCCGGTCCATCGCGGCCTGCTGCGGGGAGGCCAGCGGCGACTCGGTGAGCACCTCGCCGTACCCGATGATGGTGGCCAGTGGGGTGCCGATGTCGTGCGAGAGCATGCCCATCAGGTCGAGCTTGAGCAGGTTGGCCTGCTCCAGCTGGCGGTTGCGGTCGGTGAGCGCGGCCAGCGCGGCGTCGCGTTCGCGCTGGGCGTGCAGTTGCGCGGTGATGTCCTGGACGACGGCCTGCAGGTGCAGCGGGGTGCCGTCGTGGTCGCGGACCAGGCGCACGGCGGCGCGCACGTCGACCGGGTGGCCGTGCACGTCCAGCAGGCGTTTTACCCGCTCGTAGGAGCCGAGGTCGGCGCCGTTCAGGCCGGCCCGCTTACGGGCGTCCTCCGCGCGGTCCTCCGGGTGGGTGACGTCCGCGATGTGCCGGCCGACCACCTCCGGCGGCGTCAGCCCGAGCATCCCGGCGAACGCGCTGTTCGCGTGCATGATCGTGCCGGTGGGGTCCATGATCAGCTGACCGATCGTGGACTGGTGGAACTGCGTGCGGAACTGTCGCTCGGTGACCTGCAGCGCGCGCTCGGCGTGCCGGCGGTCCGTGATGTCCGCGTTCGTCTCGACGATCTCGGCGGCGCCGTCCGGGCCGGCGCGCATGGTCTGGCGGCTCAGCTCGACCAGCTCGGTGCCGTCCGCGCGCCGGTGGATCAGCTCGCCGTGCCACGCGCCGTGCTCGGTGAGCGCGCGCTCGACCGCGTCCCGCCCGGCCGGGAACTCGGTGGCCAGCAGCCGGTGGATGTTGTGGCCGAGCACCGCGGTCGCGGGCCAGCCGTACGTCTCCTCCGCGCCCCGGTTCCAGGAGCGGATCGTGCCGTCCCGGTCCCGGACGATGATCGCGGCGGGCGCGGCGTCGATCAGCTCGGCCTGCCGGCGCAGCAGGTCCTCGGCCGCCCGCCGTTCGCTGATGTCGCGCAGGAAGCCGTGGAACCGCCCGTCCGTGACCTGCAGCGTCAGCTCGATCGGGAAGCGCCGGCCGGAGCGGTGCAGCGCGGGCAGTTCGAGGCGCCGGCCGGCCAGCGCGGAGGCGCCGGTGGCACGGGCCCGGGCGAGGCCGCCGTCGTGCGCGGCACGGTGCTCCGGCGGGATGATCAGGCCGGTGAGCTCGTGGCCGAGCGCCTCCGCGCGGGTCCAGCCGAACATGTCCTCGGCCGCGTGGTTCCACTCGGCCACGACGCCGTCCGGGTCGATGCTGACGAACCCGTCGTGCGCCACGTCCAGCACGGCCTTGAACGCGGCGGCCGAGCGCGCCGCCTCGCCGGCGGCCCGGTCCAGCGCGATCTCCGACTCGACCGCGGCGGTCAGGTCCTCCAGCACGGCCAGTTCGGTGTCCGTCCAGGCGCGCGGCACCGAGTCGATCGCGCAGAACGCGCCCAGCGTCTCGCCCGCGACCCGGATCGGCATGCCGGCGTACGCGATCACGCCCAGGTCCGGGATGGCCGGGTTGTCGCTGACCCGCGGGTCGGCGCGGGCGTCCGTGACGACCAGCGGCTCGTCGTCCGCGACCACGTGCCGGCAGAACGAGTGGGACAGCGGCGTCTCACCCACGTCCATCCCGGTCCGGCCGGGGAACACCTGGCGGTCCGCGGTGACCAGCGAGACCAGGGTGGTGGGCGCGCCGAGCAGCCGGGACGCGAGCCGGGCCAGGCGGTCCAGGCCGGCCACGTCGCGCCGGTCGGTCAGCCCGGTCGCGGCGACCGCGGCCAGCCGCTCGGGACGGTCGACCCGGTCGGTCACCCGCACGGCAGCCCCCGGGGCAGCGTCACCCGCACGGTGGTTCCCTCGTCCGGCTCGCTCTCGATCGTGATCGTGCCGCGGTGCGCGTCGATGATCGCCTTGACGATGGTCAGGCCGACGCCGGACCCCTGGGCGGCCAGCAGGTCCGAGGTGCGGCTGCGGTGGAACCGGTCGAACAGGTACGGCAGGTCGGCCTGCGGGATGCCGACGCCGGTGTCCATCACGGTCAGCGTCGGCTCGTCGTCGCCGCTGGCCGCGACCGCGATCCGGCCGCCCTCCGGGGTGAACTTGATCGCGTTGAACATCAGGTGGCTGAACGCCTGGGTCAGCCGCTGCGGGTCGCCGGAGATCGGGATCGGTGTGCCGGTGTGCTCGACCACGGTGATGCCCTTGTGGTCGGCCAGCGGCCGGGACGCGGCCACCACCTGGAACGCCAGCTCGGACAGGTCCGCCGAGGTGCTCTCCAGCTTCAGCCCGTCCTCGTGCAGCCGGGCCACCAGCAGCAGGTCGTCGATGAGCCGCAGCAGCCGGTCCGCGTTGCGCTGCATGACCGCGTGGAAGCGCCGGGCCGTGTCCGGGTCCGCGTCGTCGTCCAGCAGCACCTCCAGGTAACCGCGGATCAACGACAGCGGGGTCCGCAGCTCGTGGCTCACGCTGGCCAGGAACGAGTCCTTGAGCCGGTCCAGCTCGCGGAGGCGGTCGGCGGCGTCCAGCACGCGGGCCGCGTACCGGCGCAGCTCCAGGTGGGCGGCGGCGTGCCGGGCCAGCGAGCGCAGCGCGCGGCGCTGGTCGGCGGTCAGCTCGCGCGGCTCGTGGTCCATCACGCACACCGTGCCGATCGCGTGCCCGTCCTGCATCATCAGCGGCGCGCCCGCGTAGAACCGGACGCCCAGCTCGGTGACGAACGGACTGTCCGCGAAGCGTGCGTCGCCCACGGCGTCGCCGACCTCGATCATGGCGCGGCCGGCCACGGCGTAGGAGCACATGGACACGTCGCGGCCGGTCTCCGGCAGGTCCGTGCCGATCCTGGCCTTGAACCACTGCCGGTCCGAGTCGACCAGGCTGACCAGCGCGATCGGCGTGCCGCAGATCTCGGAGGCGAGCACGGCGATGTCGTCGAACTCGGCCTCCGGCGGCGTGTCGAGGATCGCCGTCTCGCGCAGGGCCGCCACCCGCTGCGGTTCGTCGACGGGCACCGGAGCCTTCACAATGACCATGATCCCAGCCGGTACGGCCCGGGACCGGCGTTTCGTGAAAGGCTCGGCGCCATGCACGCGCACTGTTCCTTCTGCGGCGCCGCGTTCGCGCCGGACGCGCCGTGGCCGCGGCGCTGTACCGCCTGCGGCAAGGTCAGCTACCGCAACCCGGCCCCGGTCGCGGTCGCGCTGCAACCGGTCGGGGACGGGCTGCTGGTGGTGCGCCGCGGCATCCCGCCCGCGTACGGCCGGCCGGCGCTGCCCGGCGGCTACATCGACGTGGACGAGAGCTGGCAGGCCGCGGTGGTCCGGGAGTTGCGCGAGGAGACCGGCGTGGTCGCGGACGCGGCCACGGTCACGCTGTTCGACGTGCACAGCGCACCGGACGGCACCGTGCTCATCTTCGGGCTGCTGCCGCCGATCGCCACGCCGCCGCCGGAGTTCGCCAACGACGAGTCGCTCGGCCACCACGTGCTGGACGGCCCGGCCGAGCTCGGCTTCCCGCTGCACACGCGCGTGGCGGACCGGTTCTTCGCGGATACGCGTCCCGCCGGTTAGCCGTCCCCGGCCGGGCCGGTGCGGCCCGGGCGGCGACGCCACGCGGCACGGTCCGGGGGCGCCGGGCCGAGGAAAGCTCATTCGATAGGCTGCGCACCGATGCGGACGAAGCAACGCTTGACCGAGGACATTCACCGGGACCGGCGAGCGGTGCTCGTCGTCAACACGCACTCCCGGCGCGGCCGGCTGCTCTACGAGGGTGCCCGCACCCGGCTGCTCGCGGCCGGGTTCGACCTGATCGCGTCGTACCCGGTGGACAAGCCGAAGCACCTCGAGCGGACGCTGATCACCGCGCGGGAGTCCGGCGCGGACCTGGTGGTGGCCGGCGGCGGGGACGGCACGATCAGCACGGCCGCGCGGATGATGGCGCACCGGGAGAACGCGCTCGGCCTGCTGCCGCTCGGGACCACGAACAACTTCGCCCGCACGGTACGGGTGCCGATCGACCTGGACGAGGCGATCCGCACGCTGGCCGAGGGCAAGGTGGTCGACGTCGACCTGGGCCTGGCCGGGGACATGCCGTTCACCAACCACGTCGGCGTCGGGCTGTCCGCGGCCGTGATGCACGCGGCACCCCCGCCCCTGAAGCGGCTCGCCGGGCGCTGGGCGTACCCGCTGACCGGTGCGCTGCTCCTGATGCGGCACCGGCCGATGCGCGTGATCGTGCGCGCGGACGGCGAGGAGCACGAGTTCCGCACGCACCAGCTCTACGTGGCGAACGGCGGCTTCCACGCCGGACGGCCGATCACCAAGGACACGGACGCGGACGACCGGCTGCTGGTGGCGTACCCGGTCGGTGGCCGGGGACGGTTCGGGCTGGTGCGGGAGACGCTGCGGAACGCCTCGATCGGGCACCGGCGCACGCTCGACGACGACGTGTTCCTGCCGGTCGGCGAGCTGTGGCTGGAGACGGACCGGCCCGCGCCGGTCGAGGTGGACGGCGAGCCGCGCGGCCGGACGCCGATGCGGATCGGCCTGGACGCGAACGCGCTGCGCGTGATGGCTCCGGCCGACACCGTCGACCGCTGAGCCCGGCTCACGGCCGCAGGATCAACTTCCCCGCGGTGGTCCGGGCGAGGAGCGCACGGTGCGCGTCGGCCGCGTGCTCCAACGGGTACTCGCCGCCGCTCAGCGCGCGGAGCGAGCCGTCCGCGAGCGCGCCGAGCAGCTCGCCGATCGCCTTCGCGTAGAGGTCCGGGCGGCGGCGGACCACGTGGATCAGCCAGAAGCCGGTCACGCTGCGGCCCGCACGCATCAGCGCGGCCGGGACAACCGGCGTCGGCGGGGTCCGGCCGGCCATGCCGAAGTGCACCAGCCGGCCGAGCGGGGCCAGTGCGCGCAGGCTCTCGTCGAAGACCGTGCCGCCGGTCATCTCCAGCACCACGTCGACCTTCCGGCCGCCGTTCGCCTCGATCAGCACGTCCCGCAGCCCGTCCGCCGCGGAGTCGACGGCCACGTCCGCACCCAGGTCGCGGGTGATCGCGCGCTTCTCGGCCGTGGACGCGGTCGCGATGATCCGGCCGGCACCGGCGCGCCGGGCCAGCTGGATCGCCTGCGAGCCGGTGCCGCCCGCGCCCGCGTGCACCACCACGGACTCGCCCGGCTCCAGGCGCGCGGCCTGGTGCAGCAGCAGGTAGGCGGTGGAGCCCTGGACCAGCGTGCCGAGCGCGGCCGCGTCGTCGACCGCGTCCGGGACCGCGATCAGCCGGTCCGGGCGGACGACGACCTTCTCCGCGTACGCGCCGGAGCCGACCATCGTGGCGTAGCGGCGGCCGTCCGGGCCGCGCACGATCGCCTCCCCGCCCGGGATCAGCGGCAGCTCCTGTTTCGCCAGGTAGGAGTCCTCGGTCTGGTGGGTGTCGGCGTAGTTGACGCCCGCCGCGAGCACGTCCAGCACGACCTCGCCGTCGCCCGGCACCGGGTCCGGCACCTCGGAGACGGTCAGCAGCTCCGGGCCGCCGAACTCGGTGATCTGGATCGCGCGCACGGGCGTACCCCCTGATTTCTGTCCTCCGCCGGATTATCCGCTATCACACGGACGGTAGGCCGAAACCGATATATCCACAATCATCTGTGCGCTGGATAGCGTCGGGGGACCGTTCGCCACTCGATTGCGAGGTTCCGTGATGGTCCTACGAAGACTGTCCGCACTGGTCGCCGCGTTCACCCTGCTGCTCGGCGGCATGCTGGTCGCGGCGCAGCCGGCCCAGGCCGCCGTGCGCATCCTCTACTACGACGCCAGCACCGCGCAGGAGTTCGTGTCCGTCGTGCACCAGGGCGCGCAGATCTGGAACGCGCGCGTCACCAACGTGCAGCTGCAGCCGGTCACCGCCGGGCGCACGCCGAACATCCGGGTGTACGCGGACAACGGCTGGCCCCGCGCGTACGTCAACTCGCTCGGCAACGGCCGCTGGTACATGGGTCGCGAGGCGACCAGCCAGGGCTACTACCAGCCGCGGATCGCCGCGCACGAGTTCGGCCACCTGCTCGGCCTGCCGGACCGGCGCACCGGGCTGTGCACCGACCTGATGTCCGGCTCCAGCGCGCCGGTCTCCTGCCGCAACCCGAACCCGAACAGCACGGAGATCTCGCAGGTCAACGCCGCGTTCGCGGGCTCGCTGGTCACGGCCGGCACGTACGTCTGGAAGTGACGTCGTGGCACCGGCACCCACCGGGCTGGCGTGCCGGTGCCACGCTGCGTTCCATGGGGGTCGATCTCTTCGCGCGGTGCCGCGACTACGACGTGGCCCGGTCCGCCCGGGCAGCCGGGGTGTACCCGTACTACCCGGTGTTCGCCGGGCCGGGCGCGCCGGTCACCGAGCTGGACGGGCGGTCCGTGATCATGTGCGGGTCCAGCGACTACCTGGGGCTGGCCGCGGACCCGCGGGTGATCCGCGCGGCGCGGGACGCGGCCGACCGCTACGGCACGTCCCGGTCCGGGTCGCGCATGCTGAACGGCGGCACCCCGCTGCACGCGGAGCTGGAACGGGAACTGGCCGCGGCCGCCGGGCTGCCGGAGGCGCTGCTGTTCCCGACCGGATACCAGGCGAACGTGGGCGCGATCGCGGGCCTGACCGGGCGGCGGGACGTGGTGCTGGTGGACGCGGAGGCGCACGCGTCCGCGTACGACGGCGCCGGGCTCGGGCCGGGCCGGGCGGTCCGGTTCCGGCACAACTCCGCGGCCGACCTGGGCCGGCGGCTGGCCGCGAGCCCCGGCGACGCGGCGCGGCTGGTGGTGGTGGACGGGCTGTACTCGATGAGCGGCGACGCCTGCCCGCTGCCCACGATCGTCGAGACCTGCCGCCGGTACGGTGCCCGCCTGCTCGTCGACGACGCGCACGGCTTCGGCGTCCGGCCGCTGGACGTGGGCGGTGTGGACCTGCTGACGGTGACGTTCAGCAAGGCGCTGGCGTCGGTCGGCGGCGCCGTGCTCGGGCCGCCGGAGGTGCTGGACTACCTGCGGCACCACGCGCGGCCGGAGATCTTCAGCGCGGTCGCGCCGCCGTCCTCGGTCGCGGCCGCGCTCGCCGCGCTGCGGATCGGGGCGGCCGAGCCGTGGCGCGGCGAACGGGCGATCGCGGGCGCGGCCGGGCTGCGGGCCGCGCTCGGCGCCCAGGGACACACGGTGCCGGCCGGGCCGGGGCCGATCGTCGCGCTGCCGATGCCGGACCTGGCCTCGACGCTGGCGGCGTGGCGAGGACTGCTGGGTGCGGGCGTCTACGTCAACCCGGTGGTGCCACCGGCGGCCCGCTGCGGCCTCCGCGTCACGATCACGGCCGCCCACACGGACGCGCACCTCGACACGGTGGCCACCGCCTTCGCCGACCGGGTCACCCCCGACCCGCGCTGACCCACCCGCCCACCGCCACGCGGGCAATCCGGTCTCGGGTCCGTCTGGCGGCCGATGTGGTCAGTCGGACGACGAGGAGGAGGACGACGAGCCGGAGGACGAGTCCGGCGACGACGACGGTGAGGAGTCCGAGGACGGGCCGGACGACGACGAGCCGTGCGACGGATAGGACGGCGGGTCGTAGGACTGCGGACCCGAATACTGTCCGGGGTGCGACGGCGGCGGGTCGTAGGGCGCCTGGCCGGGATAGGGCGGCGGCTGCTGGCCGTACGGCGGCTGCCCCGGATACGGCGACTGCGGATCGCCGGCGGACGGCGGCGGATAGCCAGGCTGGCCCGGATAACCTGGTTGACCCGGGTAACCCTGCTGGCCTGGGTAACCCTGCTGGCCTGGGTAACCCTGCTGGCCTGGGTAACCCTGCTGTTCCGGATAGGGCGGCTGACCCGGCTGGCCCGGCTGATCCGGATAGGGCGGCTGGCCCGGGTGAGGCGACTGGGGGTCGCCGGAGGACGGCGGCGGGTAGCCCGGCTGGACCGGCGGCGGGTAACCCGGATAGCCGGCCTGGCCCGGCTGCCCCGGATGACCCGGTTGGCCCCCGTAACCCGCCTGGCCCGGATGACCCGGCTGGCCCCCGTGCCCCGGGTGGCCGGGCTGGCCCGGGTAGGGCGGCTGTCCACCGTACCCCTGCGGGGTCGTCCGGTTCCTGGTGGTCAGCTTGTAGATGCCGAAGGCGATCGCCGCGATCAGGCCGAGGCAGAGGAGCAGGCAGAGCCCTCGGCCGACGACCATGCCGAGCGTCCTGGCCGGATCGTTGTCCATGGCGCCTCCCTACCCGTGACTCGCCGCCCAGTACACACGCCTTCGCCGCCCGCCGCCACCCCGTTCGGTGGAACCGCGGGCTTGACCTTGTCACTGTGACAAGGTCTTCACTGGTGGGTGGAGGTGGTCATCATGGACACGCAACGACTGCGTGCCGCGCTCGACGCCGGCGATCCGGCGATCCGGCTGCGGGCGGCGCTGGCGATCGGGACGCGACCGGACGCGTGTCTCGTCGACGCGCTCGTGACGCGCTGCGGCGTGGAACCGGACTTCTTCGTCCGCGACATGCTCACCTGGGCGCTGACCCGGTTCCCGCCGGACGTCACGGTGCCGCGGCTGCGCGCGGAGCTGGGCGCCGCGCACGCCCCGGCCCGCGGTCAGGCGCTGCACACGCTGTCCAAGATCGGGGATCGGAGCGCCTGGCCGGCGATCACCCGGTCGCTGCTGCACGACCCGGACGACGAGGTGGCGCGCACCGCCTGGCGTACCGCGGTGGTGCTGGTGCCGGACGGGGAGCGGGCCGCGCTCGCCGCGGAGCTGGCCGCCGAGTTCGGCCGCGGCGACCGGGACGTGCGGCTGAGCCTGAGCCGCGCGATCGTGGCGCTGGACGACGTGGCCGAGCCGGTCCTCGCGGCCGCGATGGCACACCCCGACCCGGCGGTACGCGCGCACGCGCGCGCCACGGAACGGCTGCTGCAGGACCCGGACGCCGGTTTCGACCTGTCCGTGCACGAGGCGACCCGGGCCGTCGCGCTCGACCACACGAGGCGGGAGGCCGCGGGTGCTGATCGGTGAGGTGGCGCGCCGCTCGGGGGTGAGTGCCCGGATGCTCCGGCACTACGACACCCTCGGGCTGGTGCGGCCGACCGGCCGGACCGTGGGCAACTACCGGGAGTACACGCCGGCGGACGTCCGCCGGATCTTCCACGTGGAGGGGCTGCGGTCGCTGGGGCTGTCGCTGCGGCAGATCGCCCGCACGCTGGACGATCCCGGTTTCACGCCGTCCGCGCTGGTCGGCGACCTCATCCTGCAGACCGAGGAGCGGCTGCGCCGGGACCGCGAGCTGCTCGACCGGCTCCGGACCGTCGGCGCGGCCGAACCGGCCGGCTGGGAGGACGTGGCGCGCGTGGTCGAGCTGCTGCACGGCCTGCGGTCACGGAACGCGGAGCGGCGGCAGCAGACGGTGCTGGCCACGCCGCTGCCGGCCGAGTTGCTGGCCGGCGCGGTGCTCACCGAGGCCGATCCGTACGTCGCCGGCGCGCTGCGCTGGGCGCTGGCCCGCAGCGGCGGCGACGGTGCCGCGAGCCTGGCGTCCGGGCTGGCCGCCGGCGACGCCGAGGTGCGGCGCCGGGCCGTGCTGGCGCTCGCGGAGCTGCCCGGCGACGAGGCGACCGCGATGCTGACCGGCGCGCTGGACGATCCGGACCCGGCGATCCGGCGGTGCGCCGCGCTCGCGCTGGGCCCGCGCGGGGTGACCGCGGCCGTACCGACGCTGGTCCGGATGGTGGTGGACGGGCCGAACGACGTGGAGGCGGGTGAGCACCTCGGTGCGCTGGCGCGGGATCCGGCCCGGGCCGAGACGATCATGAGTGCGCTGACCGGTGAGCTCGCCGCGCACGCCACGGACCCGGCGGTACGGATCCGCCTGGTGCAGGCGCTGGCCGAGATGCCGGGCACGGTCGCGCTGGACGTGCTGCGCGCACTGTCGCTGGATGCCGACCGCCCGGTCGCGATGATCGCCGCGACGCTGGTGTCGGCGCTCACCCGCGGCGCGGAGCCGTCCGTGGCCGGGGGCGGGCCCCCGGCCACGGACGCGTCGTCGCGCTGACCGTCGCGCTATACGCGGGCCCGGTCGGGCTCCGGCTCGGTCCCGGCGGCGACCGCGGCGGCCTCGTCCCGGCGGTTGGCCGCCAGCGACGTGAGCGTGACCGTGACCAGCGTCAGGATGATGAACGCGAGGGAGAGCGGGGTCGGCACGTCCGGCACCCAGGACCAGACCGTGTGCGCCCAGTGCAGCACCAGCTTGAAGCCGATGAACGCCAGGATGATCGCCAGGCCGTGGTTGAGGTGCCGGAGCTTGCTCAGCGCGTTCTGCAGCACGAAGTACAGCGCGCGCAGGCCGAGCAGCGCGAATGCGTTCGTGGCGAACACGATGTACGGGTCCTCGGTCACGCCGTAGACGGCCGGCACCGAGTCGACCGCGAACACGATGTCGGTCATGAACACCGCGACCACGACCAGCGCCATCGGCGTGAGCGTGCGCTTGCCGTGCTCGATGATCGACAGCTTGGAGCCGTGGTAGCGGGTGGTCACCGGCATCAGGCGGCGCAGGATCTTGACGCTGCGCATGCCGTCGATGTCGACCTCGTGGTCCGTGCCCTTGATCGCGTCGCGCATCACCTTGACGGCGGTGACCAGCAGGATGCCACCGAACAGCAGGAACGCCCAGGTGCCGGTGCTGAGCACGGCCGCGCCCATGGCGATGAAGACCGCCCGGAGGACTAGCGCGCCGACGATACCGTAGAGCAGGACACGCTGGGCCAGCTCCTTCGGCACGGCGAAGGCGGCGAGGAGCAGCATGAAGACGAAGAGGTTGTCGACGGAGAGGGACTTCTCGACGACATATCCGGTGAAGAACTCGATCGACGGGGTGGCGCCGTAGAGCGGCCAGATGATCAGGCCGAACGCGACCGGCAGGGCCAGGTAGAAGATCGTCCAGCCGACGGCTTCCTTCATGTGCACGTCGTGCGGTCGCCGGGTGATCGCGAAGTCCACGGCCAGCAGGCCGAGCAGGATGGCGAGCGTGATGCCCCACAGGGTGGGGGATCCGATCGTCTGGAGCGGAGCGGACAGGACATCCACGGGTGTGCCTCCTCAGGCGCACGCGAAATCGCCTGAGGTCTCCCCCACCGTGCGCGAACGCGGGCACGGCGACCGTCCGGGGGTCACATGGGTGCACCCGTACTGACCGGAACGATCTTTGTGGGGTACTCCCCTCGACGGGCAACCATATGGGCTCTCCCTGGATGATTCCTGAGAATCACCAGTTCAGGAGGGTGTTGTGACTAATTGCAACCGGCCAGCGTGCGCAGGATCTCACCGGCGGGCCCGGGGCGTGCGTCCGCATGCGCCGTGCCGGCCCACAGGTTGATCGACTCGGCGTCGCCCCGGGCCGCCGCGGCCGCCCGGATCGGCGCGGTCAGGTGGTGGACCGCCGGGTAGGCGAGCGGCGCGTACGGGCCGTACGCGTCGGTGAACCGGTTGCGGAGCGCCCGGGCGGGCCGGCCGGTGAACGCGCGGGTGACCACGGTCTCCCGCCCCTCGGTCAGCGCGGCGCGGTGGGCCGCACGCGTGCCGGCCTCGTCCGCGAGCAGGAACGCGGTGCCGGCCTGGACCGCGGTCGCGCCCGCGTCCAGCAGCGCCCGCACGTCGGCCGCGGTGCCGGTGCCGCCGGCCGCGACCACCGGTACCGTCCTCGGCACGTCGCGGAGCAACTCGATCGCGGTGCCGGAGCCGTCGTGGCCGGCCGGGTCGTACGTGCCGGAGTGGCCGCCCGCGGTGCCGGCCTGCGCGACCAGCGCGTCCGGGCCGAAGGCGAGCGCGCGCCGGGCCTCCCCCGGCGTGGTCACGGTGATCAGCACGGTGCTGCCGGCCGCGCGCAGCCCCGCGACCGCGTCCGCCGGCGGCAGGCCGAACGTGAAGCTGACGTAGGGCACGCCCGCGGCGATCCGCAGCTTCTCGGCGAAGTGGTCGTCGTCGGCGAGCGGCGGTTCCGGCAGCGGGCCGTGGTCCCGCTCCAGCCTGGTCCGGTATTTCGCGACGTCGTCCGCGTCGGCGGGGGTGGTGTCCGGCACGAAGATGTTGAGCCCGAAGGGCACGCCGGCCGCGCGGGCCGCCGCCACCTCACGCGCGGTCGCGTCGGGGGTCTTGTAGCCGGCCGCCAGGAATCCGAGGCCGCCGGCACGCGCGGCCTCGACCACCAGCGCGACCGTGGACGGACCCCCGGCCATCGGCGCGACGACCACCGGGCGGGACAACTCGATCACGGTACGGAATCTACCCTGCATTCATGATCACGCATTCCCCGCTCGCCCGCGCCTGCGCCGCGATCCGCGACCACCGCGCCTTCGAGATCGTGATCGTGGTGGTGATCGGCGCGAACGCCGTGGTGCTCGGCATCGAGACGTACCCGCACCTCGGCGGGTGGGAACCGATCCTGCACGGTCTGGAGCTGAGCTTCCGGGCCGTGTTCGTGCTCGAGATAGCGATCCGGATCCTGGCGCACGGCCGGCGCCCGCAGGACTTCTTCCGCAACGGCTGGAACGTCTTCGACTTCGTCGTGATCGCCGCGGTGTTCATCCCCGGCCTGCACGGCGACTCCGCGCTGCTGCGCATCCTGCGGATCGCCCGGGTGCTGCGCCTGGTCCGGTTCTCCCCCGGTCTGCGCACGATCGTCACCGCGCTGCTGCGCAGCCTCCCCGGCATCGGCGGCTTCCTGGCGCTCGCGCTGGTCACCGTCTACCTCTACGGCATGGCCGGCTGGCTGATCTTCGCCGACGCGTTCCCCGAGCAGTACGGCACGGTCGGCCGCGCCGCGATCACGCTCTTCGTGCTGCTCTCCCAGGAGAACCTCCCCGACCTGATCGCGCAGGGCATGGCCTACTCCCCCTGGACCCTGCTCTACTACGTCAGCTACGTCCTGATCACCGCGAACCTGCTGGTGAACATCCTGATCGCGGTCATCGTCAACTCCATGGAGGAGGCCCGCCGCCTGGAGATCACCGAGGGCCTCTCACACGGGTACGACGCGGACGGCGACGGCGTCCCCGACGAGATCGACCGGATCGCCATCAGCCAGCGCATCGACGACCTGCACGCGCTCCTCGCCGAACTGGAACGCGACCTCCGCATCGACCGTGACCGCGAACGTGACCGTTGACGCCGCGCCGGGTGGGTCGTCCCGGCCACGGCGGGACCGGCAGGGAGGAGCCCTGGCGACGACCGGTGCCCGCGGGAGCATGCGGGCCGCGGCACGCCGGAAGCGGGAAAACCGCTCCTCAGTTCGTGATCTCGCCGCTCGTCCGGGCGCGCCAGGTGGCGGCGTCGAGGCGGTAGAGGACGCACGGCTGGAGGGGGTCGTCCGGGGACATGTTGGGGTGGTGGAAGTCCTCGGCCGGGTCGTGGCGGAAGCCGAGGCGCCGCATGACGGCGCGGGAGCGCGTGTTGGTGTGGGCGGTGAAGGAGACCAGGCCGGGCAGCGCGAGCGTGGTGAACGCGTGGGCGAGGACGGTGCGGGCGGCCTCGGTGGCGTAGCCGTGGCCCCAGGCGTGGCGGGACAGGCGCCAGCCGATCTCGATCGCGGGCGTGAAGTGGGCCTCGAACCGGGGGCGGGCCAGGCCGACGAAGCCGATGAAGCCGCCGGGGGCGTCGACGGCCCAGAGTCCGTAGCCCTGGCGGGCCAGGTCGCCGTCGACGCGGTCGATCATCGCGTCGGACTGCGCGCGGGTCAGCGTCGCGGGGAAGTGCCGCATCACCTCGGGATCCGCGTTCAGCGCGGCGAACGGCTCCCGGTCCGTGTCGCGCCAGCGCCGCAGGGTCAACCGCTCGGTACGCAGCTCGGTCACCCCGGGATCCTACGGCCGGTGAGCACCGCGGGTCCGCCGCGGGCGCCCCGGCGCACGCGAACCCGCCGGACGCGGGAGGATCGACGGCGTGGACGAGGAGATTCTGCTGCCGCGCGGGAACGTGAGCGGCGACATCGTGCGCGTCGGCGACACGGTCCGGCGGCCGGCCGGGCCGTGGACGCCGTCGGTGCACGCGTTCCTGGAGCACCTGCACGCCGCCGGCTTCGCGCACGCGCCGCGGCCGCTCGGGTTCGACGAGCGCGGGCGGGAGGTGCTGACGTTCGCGGCCGGGACGGTCCCGTGGGGGGACGAGCTGCGGTTGCTGGCGGCGGACGACGCGGTCCGGGCGGTGGCCCGGGTGATCCGCGAGCTGCACGACGCGGCCGCGGGTTTCGTGCCGCCGCCGGACGCGGTGTGGAACACGCTGATCGCGCCGGACCGGGCGGAGCTGATCACGCACAACGACCTCGCGCCGTGGAACCTGGTGATCGGCGACCGGCTGACGTTCATCGACTGGGACGGGACCGCGCCCGGCTCACGGCTGTGGGACCTGGCCTACGCGGCGCACGGCTTCCTGCCGCTGGCCCGCTGGTCGGACTGGGACCACGGGCGGCGGCTCGGCGTGTTCGCGGACGCCTACGGCGCGGACGAGGCGATGCGCGAGGCGCTGGTGCCGTTGCTGGCGCGGCGGACCGCGGCGATGCACGACTTCCTCCGGGAGCAGGCGGCGCTGGGCGTGGAGCCGTGGCTGACGCACTGGCGGACCGGGCACGGGGACGCGTGGCGGGACGACACGGCCTACATCGAGGAGCACGGAACCGTGTGGCGGCGGGCGCTCGGCCTGTCGTAGTAGGTAGGGGTCGTAGGTAGGGCAAGCCCTACCCCACACGTAGGGGCTCGCCGGATGGGCCGGCGCGACCGCGATCGATAGCGTCGACGGCATGACGACCGTGACCGTCACCGCCGGGCCGGACCTTTCACCGCGACAGCTCTGGGTGGACACCCGCTACGTGCTGACCGGCTTCCCGATCGGCGTGCTCACCTCCGCCGGCCTGGTCGCCGCGGTCGTGCTCGGCCTGGGCACGGCGATGATGGTGGTCGGCGTGCCGATCCTGGCCGCGGTGCCGGCCGTCGCCGGGCGGGTCGCCGAGGCGGAGCGGCGGCGCGCGGCGCGGGTGCTCGGCCGGGCGGTCCCGGCCCCGCAGCGCCGGCGGTGGTGGCCGGCCCTGGCACACGGCGTGCTCCGGGTCGTGCCGAGCGCGCTGGCGTTCACGCTGGTCGTGACGTGGTGGGCGGCGGCGGTCACCGGGTTGAGCGCGTCGCTGTGGGACTGGGCGGTCCCGTACGGGCCGCGGGCCGAGGGCCTGCCGGAGCTGGTCGGGCTGGGCTCGGCGACGGAGACCCGGATCTGGCTCTACATGGCCACCGGGTTGCTCTTCGCCCTGACGCTGGCGCCGCTGGTCCGGACCGTGGCGCGGATGGAGGCCCGGTTCGCCGAGCGCATGCTGGGCGGCGCCTGATTCGTCCTTTTGCCCGGCCTTTGTGCGTGCCGGTTCGCGCGGCCGGGAGAGGGCTAGGGTGCGGGACATGACGACCGTGACGCTGCGCCCGATGCACGCCGGTGAGTTCGGCGCCTTCCGGGCATCCGTGCTGGATCTGACGGTGGACTCGCTGATCACGGCCGTGGGGATCGCGGCCGAGGTCGCGCGGGCGACCGCGTTCGACGGCGTCTGCGCGTTGCTGCCGCTCGGCTTCGACACGCCGGGCCACGTGCTGCTGATCGGCGAGTCGGACCGCGGGCGGATCGGCGCGGCCTGGTTCGGGCTGCGGCACCCGCACGGCATCGCGGGCTGCGGCTACCTGCACATGCTCACGGTGGACGCCGGCCATCGCGGTCACGGTCTCGGCCGGGCGCTGCTGTCCGCGGTGGAGGCGGAGGCCCGGTCCCGCGGCTGCGCGGCGCTGGAGCTGAACGTGTTCGGCACCAACAAGGCCGCGGTCGCGCTGTACGACTCGGCCGGCTACGACGTGATCACACAGCAGCTGCGGAAGTCGCTCTGAGCCAGCGCAGCGTCCCACCGGCGGCGAGCACCCAGCCGCACAGCAACAGCGCGAAGAGCGCGAGGGCCAGCCCGGCCAGCGGTGCCGAACCGGTCCGCGCGGACAGGCCGGCCACGCCGGTCACCAGCGTGCCGACCGGGAACGTGAACGCCCACCAGCCCGGCGTGAACGGCAGCCCGTCCCGCGCGGCCCGCAGCGTCAACGCGGCCGCGAGCGACAACCAGAGCAGCGCACACCCCAGCACCGGTACGGCATAGAGCACCGCGGCCGCGTTCGCCGCCCCGGCCAGGTGCGGCGGGGCCGCGGCGGCCAGCAGGTGCGCCGCCGTCATCGACTGCCCGAGCGGGCCGAGCACGATCCACAGCGTGGGTACGCCGGCGGCCGCGCCCGGCCCGTGCGCGGCCAGCCTCGACCACACCTGACCGATCACCACGGCCGCGGCGGCCAGGCTCGCGCCGAACATGGCCGCGCACGCGATCAGCAGCTGGGTGCGCGGCTCGCCGTCCGGCAGGTGCGCCGCGAGCAGCGCGCCCTGCGCGGCCGCGACCATCGGCGGCACCACCGGCATCAGCCGCCCGCCGGGTGCCTCGCCGGGCCCGCCCCAGCCCCGGGTCATCGTCCGGTACGGGATCAGCACGGCCGTGACCAGCCCACCGGCGGCGCCGACCAGCCAGCACGCGGTGGCGACCGGGACCGCGCCGGGGACCTCGACCATGAGCGCACCTGCGCCGATCGTCATCACGGCCATCGGCGGCGCGCCCCAGAAGTGCGCCGCGGCCGGATCGTCGAGGTAGGTGCGCCGGTTCCGGCGCAGGTGCCGGGCGAAGCCCACGGTCAGCGCGGCCAGCAGCACGACCGCGGCCGCCCAGACCACGGTGGCGGCCCGGTGCACGCCGGGGAGGTGCTGTGGCAGCGACAGCGCCGCGGTGGCGAGCACGCCGGTGCCCATCACGGTCGCGAACCAGTTCGGCCCGAAGTTCATGGTCTCCAGGCTGGCCGGGTGCACGGCGGTCCGGTAGGCGGCGTTTCCGTCTGAGGTCATAGCCTGCGCCTATGCCTCTGCCGCCGCCGGTGTCCGACCTGACCGGCTTCGACCTGCTGCTCTCCGTCGCCCGGCTGGGCAGCGTCGGCCGCGCCGCCCGGGAACACCGCGTCTCCCAGCCCGCGGCCAGCGCCCGCCTCCGCCGGCTGGAACGCACGCTCGGCCTGACGCTGCTCGACCGCGGCCCGCGCGGCTCCACGCTCACCGCGCACGGCGCGCTCGTCGCCGACTGGGCCCGGACCGCGCTCGACGCCGCCACCGCGCTGGCCGAGGGCGTGGCCACGCTCCGCGAGACCGCGGGCGGCCGGCTGCTGATCGCGGCCAGCCAGACCGTGGCCGAGTACCTGCTGCCCGGCTGGCTGGTCGCGGTGCGCGCCGGCCATCCCGGGCTCGCGGTCGCGCTGCAGGCGGCGAACTCCGCGTCCGTGGCGTCGCTGGTCCTGGACGGCGGCGCGGACCTGGGTTTCGTCGAGGGCCCGGACCTGCCGGCCGGCCTGCACGCGGAGACCGTCGCGGCGGACCGGCTGGTCGCGGTGGTCGGGGCGGGTCATCCGTGGGCACGGCGCCGGCGCGGCGTCACCGCGGCCGAGCTGGCGGCCACGCCGCTGGTCGCCCGCGAGGCGCTGTCCGGCACCCGGCGCGCGCTGGAGGCCGCGCTGCGCGCCCACGGCGTGACGTCGGTGGCACCGCCGCTGCTGGAGCTGTCGTCGACCACCGCGATCAAGCATGCGGTCCTGGCCGGCAGCGGCGCGGCCGTGCTCAGCTCGCTGGCGGTCTCGTCCGAGCTGACCGCCGGCACGCTCGTCGAGGTCCCGGTGCCGGACGTCCGCCTGGACCGCTCCCTGCGCGTCGTCTGGCCCGCCGGACGCCAGCTCACCGGCGCACCGCGCGACCTGTACCTGATCGCGCGCCGAGCCGGGTGAACCCCCGCCCGCTCGCCCGCGAGGCCGGGTGAGCGGCGGGTCCGCGGCCACCCGCGGGGGGCGGAGGTGGAGGCGGCGTCGCGGTTGCCGAGGTGGTCTAGGGTGGGCGATATGCCGCAAAACGGACGCCGCCAAGGGCGGCGCAGTCAGCGCACCACCGCCTTCCGGGTGGCCCGCGCGGCCTTCACCTTCGTCGTGGGCGTCGCGGGACCGATCGGCCTCGCCATCACCGTGCACCAGGTCTACCTGTCGAAGCCGGTGACGACCGCGCCGCAGGGCCGGGACGCGGAGCTCGGTGCCGGGCCCGCACCGGCCGCGGACGGCACGGCGGGCCCCACCGGCGCGGCGGAGACGCCGGCCGGCCGATCCGCGGCCGGGCCGCCGGCGGGACCGGTCACCGCGCCAGCCGGGAGCGGGCCGGTCGCCGGCGGACCGGACGCCGGTGGACCGGACGCCGGTGGACCGGACGCCGGTGGACCGGACGCCGGTGGATGGGACACCGCTCGACCGGACGCCGGTGGGCGGGACGCCGGTGTGCCGGACGCCGCCGGGCCCGGTGACCTGCCGCCGGCCGCCGGACGGTCCGGGAGCGGCGGGACGCGCACCGACCGGGTGGCGAGCGGCGACAGCGGGCACCGGGAACCGGCCGCGCCCTCGCCGGCCCCACCCGCCGCGCCCACCACCGCGACGACGCCGGCCACGGACGCCGGGGCCGAGCCCTGCCGGTGGAAGGTCCGCTGGCGGTCGGTGGGGATCTACCGGTCCCCGGTCGATCCGGAGCCGGTCACGTACGCGACGCGGAACCAGGTCCTGACCGGCGACTGCCGGACGGTCACCGGCTCGTCGCGCCGGCCCGGCCGGGCGAGCGAGGTGTACTACCGGGTCGACGCGGGCCGCGACCCCGACGGCACACCGCTGCCCGCCGGGTACGTGCTCGCCGAGTCCCTGGTCACCGCGCTCCCCTAGGCGCTGCACCGACGTGGACGGCCGGGGGTTCGTGGTGACCGGCGGCGGGACGTGCAGGGAGGAGCCCTGGCGACGACCGGTGCCCGCGGGAGCGAACGGACGGTGACCACGCCGGAAGCGGGAAAAGCAGCCCTTGATCCGGTTCAGTCCGACGCGGTGACGCGGTCGCGGCCGGCGCGTTTGGCGGCGTAGAGGCGGGCGTCCGCGCGCGGCAGGAGCAACGCGGGATCACCGTGGTCGTGCTCGGCGACGCCGATGCTGACCGTGACCGCGAGACCCGGCTGGAGCGCCGACCAGTCGTGGCCGGCCACCACCAGCCGCAGCTTCTCGGCCAGGTGGGCGGCCTCGGGCAGGTCGACGCCCTCGAACGCGATCAGGAACTCCTCGCCGCCGAGGCGGGCGACCAGGTCGATGCCGCGCACGTGCTCGCGGAGCAGCGCGCCGATCCGGCGCAGCACGTCGTCGCCGGCGGCGTGCCCGTACCGGTCGTTGACCAGCTTGAAGTGGTCGACGTCCGCGATCGCGAGACAGAACGGGCGGCCGGTGGCGTCCGCGAGCGCGGCCATCTCCGGCAGGCGCTGGTCGGCGGCGCGGCGGTTCGCGAGACCGGTGAGCGCGTCGGTGAGCGCCTGCTGCTCCAGCTCGGCGCTGCGCATGCGGTGCAGCTCCGACTCCAGGCGTGCGTTGTCGGCCTCGAGACGCGCGTTGTCCAGCTCGAACAGGTGCACCATCATCCGGGCGCGGACCGCGGCGACGTCGTTGTGCGCCTCACGCTCCAGCGCGTGGTACGACCGGTAGTGCGTCAGCGCGGCCTTGAAGTCGCCGATCCGCTCGTACGCCTGGGACAGCTGGAGGTGGATGGCCATGGTCATCGGCTTCTCCTTGGCCTCCGTGACGCGCTCCAGCGCCTCCAGCAGGCCGAGCACCGCGATCGCACAGTCGCCGCGGAGCAGCCGGATCTGCGCCTGATGCTGCAGCGCGGCCGACTCCAGCGAGCGGTAGCCGTGCGCGAGCGCGATCATGCGCGAGTTCTCCACCAGCGTGAACGCCTCGCCGTAGTCCCCCCGATGCGCCATCAGCATGCCGAAGTTGTCCAGCACGATCGACTGCCGGTACGGGTGGTTCGCGGCCTGCGCCAGCTCCAGCGCGGTCCGCACGTGGCCGAGCGCGGTCTCCAGCAGCTCCTCCGCCTCGTCCGCCCGGCCCAGCTCGCGCAGCTGCGGGATGCGGAACACCGCGTTGTCGCCCAGGTTGTTCAGCACGCAGAAGCGGGCCTCGTCGTCACCCGGGTCGACCATCGCCAGCGCGTGCCGCAGACACTCGTTGCTGGCCGCGAGGTCACCCATGGCCGCGTGCACCACGCCGGTGCGGTTGTGCACCCAGTAGAGCAGTGCGCGGTCGTCCAGCCGCTGGGCGATCCGCCGGGCCCGGTCCAGCGCGTCCAGCGCCTCCTCGTGCAGGCCGAGATCGTTGAACGGGATCGCCTGGACGGTCAGCGTCTCGCAGATGCCCCGCTCGTCGCCGATCGACTCGAACAGCCCGGCCGCCTGCGTGCACGCGGTGATCGCGGCCTCCTGCTCGCCGACGCGGAGCAGCTGGTTCGCGGCCAGGCGCAGCGCGGACGCCTGCCCGGCCACGTCACCGCGCTCGGCGCTGAACTCCGCGGCACGCCGGGCGAGCTCCACCCCGGCCCGGTAGTCACCACGCCCTCGCGCGGCCTCCGCCTCCTCGTACAGCGAGGCGGGCCGTCTGTCCGCTTCCGTGACGCCGCTGGTCGACAAGCCGCGCCTCCTTCACGCCCGCCCGGTCGGCCTGTCCGGCCGATCCGTGCGGCCTTTCGGCCCAACCTATGGCATCCGGAGGAATTACCACCAACTGAGACCCCCGTCACACGAACGGTGATTGAGGTTGCCCGAGGTCAATGCCCATGTCATCGATTTCGGTCGGATCCGCTACCGTGCGGTATTGCACGTGATCTCCGGGGGGACTTGGAACGGCCCCGACCACACGAGACCCGAAGGGAAGCCGACCTTGACGCCCACCTCCGTCCGCAGCGGTGCCTCCACCGCTCAACCGACCGATCCGCGGTGCCTGCACTGCAAGGAACCCTTGGTTCAGGACGACATCTGGGGCTGGATGCACGAGGGCCAGCGCTACCTGTGCCGCGACCCGCGCACCGGTGAGCTGCTGACCCAGGCGGCCACGCTCATCTGAGGACCCCGGGTGGCCCCGACCGGGCCGCCCGGACCCGCCGGCCGCGCCGGAAGCCGATCGAGCCGCTTCCGGCGTGGTCACGTCCGGCGTGGGCGCGTCCGGCGTGGGCGCGTCCGGCGTGGGCGCGTCCGGCGCTCCCCGCGGGCACCGGGTCCGGCGGCCGGATCAGCAACCCGCCGGCGGAATACGCGCGCCCTGCCCGGTGAGGTAGCCGATGATGGTCTCCGTGCTCACCGTCCTGGTCGACGACCTGCGCTCGTTCACCGACGGCCGGGCCGCGCTCGTCGCCCGTACCAGCGCGGACGCGGTCACACTGCTCGGCCGGCACCGCCACGACCACATCGACGAACTGTGGCTCGACCACGACCTCGGCGGCACGGACACGATCTGGCCCGTGGTCACACTGCTCGAACAGGCCGCCTTCGACGGCACGCCCTTCGACATCGGCGCCGTCCTCATCCACTCCGCCAACCCACCCGGCGCGATCCGGCTGAACCAGACACTGCGGCGCTGGGGGTACCGGGTTCGAGCGGTGCCGGGGAGCCCGGCGGTGGGGTATCGCTGAGCGGGGCTTGTCGCCGGATGCCCAACCTTCCGCGCCCAGCCGGCGGGCCATACCTACCTCGGCTCAGGAGCCCAGCCTTCCGCGCCCAGCCGGCGGGCCACCCGCGCCCGCACAGGAAGGCTGATCATCGCGCCCGGTCGGTGAGCGATGCCTATGCCCGCTCAGGTCGCCAGCTTCCGCGGCCAGCCGCGAGCCGTGCATATGTGTGCCCAGGTAGCCTGCTTCCCGCGCCCAGCTGGCGCCGCACGCATGTCGGCCCCGGGAGGCCGGTTCCCGCGCGCGACCGGCGAGCCGCACCCCCGCGACTGCCCGGATGGCTTGAACCTCATGTCTTCCCCGCGGAGCATTCCAGTGCGTCACAGCGGCCCGCTCGCCCGCCCCGGGACAGGCGGGCGCGCCTCTCGTCGAGTCCGAGCGGATCTGGCCTCGGTGCCTGATCCGGCGACCTCAGCTGGCGACCGCGGCTGGCGACCGCGGCTGACGACCTCGGCTGACGACCTCGGCTGACGACCTCGGCTGACGACCTCGGCTGACGACTGCGGCTGGCGGCTCGAGTCTGCGGCCGCTCCTGCCGTTCTCGGTGCGTCACCTGTCTGACCGGGGGTGTGATCGCGCACCGAGTGACCGGGATTTCGGCTTATCGGTGTCTGGTGGGTTGGTGGTGGCGTTTGGGGATGCCTCCGGCGGATCTCGGGCGCCGGTGCATGGCGGGGCTTGCTGGGTGTCGGGGGTCCGTGGGGGCCGGCTGTTTTTTCGTGGCGGGTGTGGGTTGCGTCTGTGGGCCGGGATGCTCCGTCTGCCGTCGACCAGGCGAAGCCGAGCAGATCTTCGGCAGGGCCGCCAGCCTGGCCGGTGGCCGGCAGGGGCGGCGCTGGCGCGCCGACCCTGCCTTGGCTGCGGACTCGCCGGGTGTGGCGGCCCTGCCGAAGATCTGCACCCCAAGGGTGGTCGACGGCAGACGGTGCATCCCGGCGGTGCCGGTTCTGTGCTGGCGCACGTCCGCGAGGACCACCACGGTTGTCGTCGTGAATCACTTCTGCGATGTTGGGTTTCTTGGCAACTATTGCCGTTTGCACTTCGGCGCGGTTCTCGTGTGCCCATGTGACTGCCATTGAGGTGATCTCAGTGAGTTTCGGGCAGGATTCGGTATTCGAAGTGGGTGAGGTGAAGTGCGGCGGCGACGATGTCACCGATTCGTCGTGGGCTGGCGGTGGTATGGCGTAGCGTTTTCCAGCGGCCGACGAGGATGGCGAAGCCGCGTTCGCCTTGCCAGCGCAGGCCGCGTAGCAGCCGGTTCACCGTCCGGTTCGCCACCGCGAGTTGCCGGCCGCCGGCCGGTTGTTTGGTGGGGGTTTTGATGCCGTGACCTGCTCCTTCGTAGCCGGCGTCGGCGAGGGCCGGCAGCTGCAGTTCGGCGGCGGCCCAGTTCAACGCGGCGGTGACGCCCAGCTGCTGAGCGCAGCTGAGATCATGCATATGCCCGGGCAGTGACGGTGAGGTCCAGATGATCAGCCCGTCAGGGCGCATGACGGCCTGGACGTTCGCGCCGAAGTCCCGGTGCTTTCCCGAGTACCAGGCGTCGATCGTCTCGCCCTTCACGCTGGTGGCGGTCTCCGCGAGGCGGTCACAGTCGAACAGCTTGCCGTCCAGAATGACGAACGCCCAGCCCTCGTCGGCGGCCCGTTGTAACGCCTCATGCAGATCAGGTGCCTGGGCGGACAGCACGGTGATGCCTTCGGCGAGATACCGGTAAACGGTGGCCCGGGAGATCCCGAACCCGGCGCCCAGCACCGTGGCGTCTTCGGCTTTGCGGAACCACACTATGACCAGCAGCGCCTGGTAGAAGCAGGTCAACGACCGTGTCCCGCGACGGGTGCCCCTCGCCCGCCGTTCGGCGGACAGCAGCTGGGCAAGGTAGCGCACCAGTTCCCTGGGCACGTCGAGCATGGCAGGATAAGCGATCACGTGGAGCCCTCTCGTAGACCTGTTCCGTCGCAAGAACCTGTCTATCGATGGCTCCACGCCCATATCCAGCACCATCCGCTTCGACCCGATATGCCCGTGTCTACAGCAGAACCGCGCCGCAAGTCCTCGTTGAGATCACCTCACTGAAGCTTATCCGATCCACGGGGCGCCGGCGGTGGAATGTGCGGCGGGGCGGGAAGGTCTCGTATCGCGAATGGCGAACGATCGCGTGTGGGCCGGCGGCAGTGATGGGGGCGGTGGTGATCGCTGTTTTGTGCGAGGATTTCTTTATGCGGCAGCTGCAGTTGTTCACGTCGAGTGAATTGGCCACGATGCGGGATCGGACTGCGTCGCGGAACTGTTCTGCCGTGCGCGACGAGTTTCGTAAGGTACAGCAGGAGCGGCGTTACTGGGGGAAGCGGCGTGGTCATATAGAGCGTCTGCGCCGGGAGTGTGGTTACTCCCATGTCGAGGCGGTCGAAGCGGTTGACGGCGTGCGTCGACGGCCGGCTCCCGCACGTGGGCACGCGCCTACGGGGCCGCGGATGCCCTCGCCTGACCGCACGCTCAGCGCGTCGCGGGCGCCCGCACGCGAACGCGAACCCCGAACGCCGCAGACACTTTCGCCTGACCACGGACCCAGCGCGCCGCAGACACCCTCGCCCGGCCACGCACCCAGCGCACCGCAGACACCCCCGCCCGGCCACGCACCCAGCGCACCGCAGACACCCCCGCCCGGCCACGCACCCAGCGCACCGCAGACACCCCCGCCCGGCCACGCACCCAGCGCGCCACGGACGCCCTTGCCTGACCATGCGCAGCGCGCAGCAGGCACCCGCACGCCGGCCATGCCGCAGACGCCCTGCTTGACCGCACGCTCAGCGCGCCGCAGGCGTCCTTACGCGACAGTGGGCCAAGCAAGCGGCAGAATTCCCCGGGCAGCATCGCCTGCGTCGCACTGCGTCGTGGTCGTGGTCGGACGCGCGCGACGGGGACAGGCGCCGTGCAGCCCGGTCGCCGGGCGCGTGCCGCCGCCGGTGAGGGTGATTCGGCGGTTATTGCCCCGACCGATTCGAAGTCGGCCCGATTTATGCTTCCGCGTGGCCCCGACCAGCTCGACCGATCGCCGATGATCGCGACCTGCAGGCAAATTTATTCGGCAACGACGATGACCCGGGAGCGACATCCGGCCCACAGTGGCGAATATCGCTTACGCATCAGAAGAAATGGCCGGAATACCGAACACGGAAAGTTGGCGCTCACGGTGGTGCGACTTTCTTGGGGTTCCGTTTTCGGTGCGACTGTTCCGCGGATGGGAGTTGGTTCCGGAATGGCGGCGCGGCCGCCCTGAATGAGGCGCATCGAAAGTCATGTTGAGCGACGGTCAGCAAGTGCCGCCGCAATTCACCGATGTGCGCGGGATACCAGCGGCACCGACGACCGCATGGGCGCCCAAAAGCCTTCTCGGCACGCCGGGGAGGCGCCCTGGCGTGCCGAGGCGGCGGGAGTGTGCGGGTGGGGCTCGGGAGGAAGGGGCGGGAGGGTCAGTGGTGGTGGGGGGTGCGTCTGGTGGCGCGGCCGCCGTGGAGGAAGAGGGCGTGGCCGTGGCCGTCGTCGCCGATGAAGGCGTAGACGGGGTGGGCGGTGGCGGGGTGGGTGCGGACGATCATGGTGTCGCCGGTGAGGCGGACGAGTTCCTGGGGTGGGGCGGGTGGGCCGAGTTCGGTGAAGATGCCCTTGGGGGCGTCGTGGAGCCAGAGGCGGCCGGCCGGGTCCTGGGTGACCGTGAGGTCGGCGACGCGGGAGGAGTAGGTGCCGAGGTAGCGGGTGGCGTCGGACGGGGCGGTGGGGGCGGGGGTGGGGGTGGGGACCTGGGCGGGTGGGGGGAGGGTGATGCCGGTCAGTTCCTCGATCAGTGGGGGGACCACGGCGTGGTAGAGCGAGGCGGCGTCGCCGCCGTTGGTGAGGAGGGCGACGGCGACGTCGCGGTCGGGGATGACGCGGAGGAACGCGGCCTGGCCTATGGTGCCGCCGTCGTGGCCGATGACCGTGCCGGTGTCGTTCATGATTTCCCAGCCGAGGCCCCAGCCGCTGCCGGGCAGGCCGGGGGCGGGGCGGTCGGCGGCGCGCTGCTGCATGGCCTTGACGCCGTCCGGGGAGAGCAGGCCGTCGCCGCCGGACATGTGCATGCGGGCGAAGGTGAGCAGGTCGCCGGCGCTCATCGCGAGCATGCTGCCGGCCGGTGCGTTGGAGCGCGGCAGCGACCAGACGGTGGCGGGGGCGAGCGGGGCGCCGCGGGACGGGGCGATGTGGCCGACGGCGGTGCGGTGCAGGATCGCCTCGTACGGGTCGGTGGCGAGTTCGGTGATGCCGAGCGGGGTGGCGATCGACTCGCGCAGGCAGACGTCGAACGGGCGGCCGCGCAGCACCTCGACGATCCGGCCGAGCACGGCGAAACCGGCGTTGTTGTAGGACAGCATGGTGCCGGGCGGGAAGAGCTGCGGGGTGTCGCCGAGCGTGTCGACGAACCGGGCCACGCAGTCGTCGCCGCGGCCGGTGTCGGTGAACAGGTCGCCCTCGAAACCGCCGGTGTGGCAGAGCAGGTGGCGGATCGTCACGGTCGCGGCGGCCTCGTCGGAGCCGAGCCGGAACGACGGCAGGTAGGTGCGGACCGGGGCGTCCAGTTCGAGCAGGCCCTCGCCGGCCAGCTGCATGACGAGCGTGGTGGTCCACACCTTGGTGATCGAACCGACCTGGAAGAGCGAGTCGGTGGTGGCCTCGACGCCGGTCCGCGTGTTGAGCACGCCGTGCGCGAGCGCGAACCGTTCACCGCCCGTGGACACCGCCAGCACCGCGCCGGGCACGGTGAACCGGGCGAGCAACGCGGGCAGTGATGATCTGATCACATCGAGAGACATGAACACCACCCTAAAACCGTTGCCGCGGTACGGAATCCGGCGCGCGAGATTCGTACCGGTGCATGCGTTTGATCTGGATTTGCAGGTGCCGGGAATCGAACGGTTGACTGGGCCGCGTGAACGAGGAGCAGAGCGTGGAATTCGGGCTGGACACCTTCGGCGACGTGACGGCCGGCCCGGACGGGAAGCGGTTGCCGTACGCGCAGGTCATCCGGGACGTGGTGGAGCAGGCCGTGCTGGCCGAGCGGGTGGGGGTGGACGCGTTCGGCGTCGGTGAGCACCACCGGGACGACTTCGCGGTGTCCGCGCCGGAGATCGTGCTGGCCGCGATCGCCGCGCGCACCTCGACGATCAAGCTGGGTACGGCCGTGACCGTGCTCAGCTCCGACGACCCGGTGCGCGTGTTCGAGCGGTTCGCCACGCTGGACGCGGTGTCGAACGGGCGCGCGGAGATCACCCTGGGGCGCGGCTCGTTCACCGAGTCGTTCCCGCTGTTCGGGTTCGAGCTGCGCGACTACGAGAAGCTGTTCTCGGAAAAGCTGGACCTGATGGCCCACCTGCTCGACGAGGGCCCGGTGACCTGGTCCGGGACGGTCCGGGCCGCGCTGGACAAGCAGGAGGTCTACCCGAAGACGGAGTCCGGGCGGATCAGCACGTGGATCGGTGTCGGCGGCAGCCCGGAGTCGGTGGTGCGCGCCGCGTCGTACAAACTGCCGCTGGTGCTGGCGATCATCGGCGGTGAGCCGGCCCGGTTCGCGCCGTACGTCGAGCTGTACCACCGGGCACTGAGCGAGCTGGGCGCGCCGACGCTGCCGGTCGCGGTGCACGCGCCCGGGTTCGTCGCGGAGACCGACCAGGAGGCCGCGGACACGCTCTGGCCGCACCTGCGCGTGATCATGGACCGGATCGGCCGGGAGCGCGGCTGGCCGCCGATGACCCGCCGGCGCTTCGACTCGGACATCGCCGAGGGCGCGCTGCACGTCGGCTCGCCGGAGACGGTCGCCCAGAAGATCGCCCGGACCGTCACGGCGCTCGGCATCCAGCGGTTCGACCTGAAGTACTCCAACGGCACGCTGCCGCACGACGTGATGTGCCGCTCGATCGAGCTGTACGGCACGCGGGTCATCCCGCGGGTACGCGAACTGCTGGCGGATTGACGCACGCGGCTACCGTGATCCGCGTGCTGCACTGGACCCGGATCGCCTACGGCGCCGCCCTGGCCGTCGGAGCCGTCGTGCTGGTCACCGCCTACACGGCGGCGAACGTCCCACGGTGGCTCGCCTTCCTGGTCACGGCCGCCTACGTCGCACTGGTGGGCCTGGTGATCCAGCGGTTCCGGGACCGGGACGTCCGCACGGCGATGGCCGAGCCGGTCGACAGCCGGCAGCGCGCCCTGGCACCGTCGGCGCGGTTCGTCGTCGTGCTCCGCGGCTACGACCCGGGTCACGTGCACGCGCTGGTGGAACGGGTCGACCAGGCGCGCGGCTCGGACAGCCCGGTGTTCCGGGCGGCCGTGGCCGCGGAGGCGCGCGCCGCGGCGCTGCCGGTCGTGGCGCGCGGCTACGACCGGGGCGCGGTCGACGCCTGGCTGGCCGCGGCGGTGGCCGAGCTGGCACCGTGACCGTGGCCCGGCGCGTCCTCGCCGCGCTGCTCAGCCTGCTGGCGCTGGGCAGCGCGGTGCGGTTGGTCAGCCCGTCCGTTCCGGACCTTCCGGGGGTACGCCGCCAGCTCGCGTTCATCCGGGACGCGCTGGACGACGGCGCGGCCACGGACGCGCAGGCACTGTTCCCGGAGGGCTTCTACTTCCTCCACGTCCTCTACGGACTGACCTGGGTGTCGCTGGGGCAGCGCGGTATCGCCGTCCCGGAGGCGGTCGCGGAGGCGAGCTGGGCGCTGGAGCGGGTGGAGTCGCCGGCCGGGCGGGCGCCGTTCGACCCGGGACTGACGCCCGCGTACGGCGTGTTCTACGCCGGCTGGACGAACTGGTTGCGCGGCGGCCTGCTGACGGTGCGCGACGATCCGGGGCAGCGGGCCCGGTTCCTGGCCGACTCGGCCGCGCTCGCGGACGCGTTCGCCGCGTCCCCGTTCCTGGCGGCCTACCCGGGTCAGGCCTGGCCGTGCGACTCCACGGTGGCGATCGCGTCGCTCCGGCTGGCCGCCCGGTACGACCCGGCCCGGTTCGCGCCGGTCGTCGCCCGGTGGGTCGGGCAGGTCCGTGACCGGCTGGACCCGGCCACCGGCCTGCTGCCGCACACCGTCACCCCGGTCGTCACCGGTGCGCGCGGCACCTCGCAGGCGATCATCCAGCGGTTCCTGGTCGACGTGGACCCGGTGTTCGCGCGGGAGCAGTACGCACTGTTCCGCGCGCGGTTCCTGGACCGGCCGCTCGGGCTCGGCCCGGCCGTACGCGAGTATCCGCACGGCACGGACGGCCCCGCCGACGTCGACTCCGGGCCGCTGCCGCTCGGCATCAGCCTGTCCACCACCGTGGTCGCGCTCGGCGCGGCCCGGGTGCACGGCGACACGTCGCTGGCCGCCGGTTACGCGTCGTTCGGCGAGTTCGCCGGCCTGCCGGTCGACACCACCGGCACCAAGCGGTACGCATTCGGCCTGATGCCGATCGGCGACGCGTTCCTGGCCTGGTCGAAAACCGCGCGGCCGTGGACGGTGCCGGTCCCCGACCCGCCTCCGCCGGTGCTCTCCCCGTGGTGGCGGGTGCCGCTGCTGGCGATCCTGCTGGTGGTGGGGCTGGGGCCGTGGCTGCCCGGCATCGTGCGGCGGGTACGGGCCCGGCGGGCTCTCGCACCGGGCCGAGACGCGGGCGACACCACAACCGTCACACCGGCCACGGAGACTGCGCGGACACGCCCTCCGCCGTAGAGTGAATCTCTGGTTCCGACCGATCGGGAGACCTCTCACGTGAGCACCACCGACGAGTTCCACTACCCCGTCTCCGGCGTGCCCGCCGTCGAGACGGACCATCCCGGGCGCACGATCGCGCCGGACAACGTCACCGTGGTCTTCGACGACGGTGAGTTCCGGCAGCTGTCGATCAGCGGCCAGTGCGTCGAGGCACCGCGGGTCCGGGTGACCCGCCGCTACAGGAAGGCCAAGCGCGTCCCCGAGTGGGCCCAGCAGTACCTGTCGCCGGACGCCGCGTGAACCTGGTTGCCTCCTTCCCCGACTGAACCGGGAAAGGAGGCAACAATGCACGATGAACTGCTGGTCGTCCGCGCCCAGCTCGGCGAGCGCGACGCGTTCGCCGACCTGGTCCGGGCCTGGCACGATCCGGTCCACACGTTCGCCCGCCGCATGATCGGGCCCCGGGACGCGGACGACGTGGCCCAGGAGGTGTGGCTCGCCGTCGTTCGCGGCCTGCCCCGGCTCCGCGAACCCGCCCGCTTCGCCCCGTGGCTGTTCCGCATCGCCCGCCGCTCCGTCACCGACCGCCTGCGCGCGGAGTACGCACAGCCGGTCGCGGAGGCGGCCGCCGCCGAGCCCGACGTCGGCGACCTGGTCGCCGACCGCGCCACGATCGCCGCCGGGCTGGCCGGCGTCCCGGTCCGCGAACGCGAGCTGCTGATCCTCTTCTACCTCCAGGACCTCTCCCTGGAGACCTGCGCCGAGATCTGCGACATCCCGGTCGGCACGGTCAAGTCACGCCTCTCCCGCGGCCGCCGCCTGCTCCGCGACGCGCTCACCCCGAAGGGACCCCAGCGATGAACGCCGACGACCTGATCCGCACGCTGACCCCGCGGCTGTCGCCGGTCCGCCGAATCGCCGCGGTCCTGGCCGGCCTCGGCGGCCTCACCGTCGCGACCGTGGTCGCGTCCCTGTGGCTCACCGAGCCCGCGCTCCCCGCCGACACCCGGGCCGCCTTCGCCGGCATCGTCGTGATCGGCCTGGCCTGGGCGGGTTACGCCGTCTGGCTGCTCACCCGCCGGCACCCGCTGTTCGCCCGCGACCGGGTGATCGCCGCCTGGCTCTCCCTGACCGCGTGCACGATCCTGGCCGTCTTCGTCGTCGCGGTCTCCGTCGCGCGGGATCAGGCCCGGCCCGCGGCGCTGGTGCTGTCGGTCACGCTGCTGGCCGTCGCCGCGGTCAACCTGGTCCGCGCGCGTGGACAGCGCGCAGCACTGCTTCGCCGGAAGCGGGAACTGGGCGGCTGATCGCCGCACGCCGTCGGTCGGGCCGGCCTCGGACCGGAAGAAGAAGATCGTCTCGTCGTGTGTGTCGAGCGCCACGTGCGGGCGGCGTCCGCGGGCGAGACGCCGACCGCGATCACGGCGTGCGAGTCGTCCGCGGCGAGCCGGTGCGGCAGGCCCTGCCGGAACGAGCCGCTGTCGACCGGCCCGTCGTAGGAGACGGCGTACCGCGCGGCCGGGTCCCGCCCGGTGTCACCGATCCGGGTGACCGGCGGCCCGGCGGCCGCCGAGACCGGCGCCTGCGACAGCGGGAGCAACACCGCCGAAAGCGGAACCGACCTGCGCATACCCCATCAACATCAATCGGCATCCATGGATATCGCAGGAGTCGTCCGTCACGCAATGTGGGACCCGTGCCGCCGGTCACGGTAACCCGCATGCGGACCTCGCTAAGGTGGGAGCGACCGCACCAAGCAGCAGGGAAATTGAGGAATCAACCCGCATGATCGACGACGGTAAGGCGCGAGTCCTTCTCCTGGAGAACATCCACCCCGACGCGGTGGCCCGGTTCGAGTCCGAGGGCTATGTCGTCGAGTCTGTCTCCTCCGCGCTCGACGAGGATGAGCTGATCTCGCGGATCGAGGGCGTCTCGCTGCTCGGCATCCGGTCCAAGACCAAGGTGACCGCGCGGGTCATCGAGGCGGCGAAGGACCTGGCCGCGATCGGCGCGTTCTGCATCGGCACGGACCAGATCGACCAGGTCGCGGCGTCCGAGGCCGGCGTCGCGGTGTTCAACGCGCCGTTCTCCAACACCCGCAGCGTGGTCGAGCTGGCGCTCGCCGAGATCATCGCGCTGACCCGCCGGCTGACCGAGAAGAACAACGGCATGCACGCCGGCGTCTGGGACAAGGCGGCCGACGGCAGCCACGAGGTGCGCGGCCGGCGGCTGGGCATCGTCGGGTACGGCAACATCGGCACCCAGCTGTCCGTGCTGGCCGAGGCGCTGGGCATGCGGGTCTACTTCTACGACAGCGCGGACAAGCTGTCGCTGGGCAACGCGCGCCGGTGCAGCACGCTCAACGAGCTGCTGGACGTGGCGGACATCGTCACCATCCACGTGGACGGCCGGCCGGGCAACAGCGGCTTCTTCGGCGACGAGCAGTTCGCCCGGATGAAGCCGGGCAGCATCTTCCTGAACCTGTCCCGCGGCCTGGTCATCGACCACGACGCGCTGCGCCGGCACCTGGAGAGCGGCCACATCGCGGGCGCGGCCGTGGACGTGTTCCCGGTCGAGCCGAAGGGCCGGGGCGACGAGTTCCAGTCCGGGCTGCGCGGCCTGCCGAACGTGATCCTGACCCCGCACATCGGCGGCTCGACCGAGGAGGCGCAGGCCGACATCGGCGCGTTCGTCTCCAACAAGCTGGCCACGTTCCTGACCGAGGGCAACACCACGCTCAGCGTGAACCTGCCGTCCGTCGCGCTGCCGCCGCACGGCGAGGGTCACCGCCTGGTCTACCTGCACCGGAACACGCCGGGCGTGCTCGCGCAGGTCAACAGCGTGCTCGCGGAGCACTCGGTGAACGTCGAGGGTCAGCTGCTGGCCACCAAGGGCGAGTACGGCTACCTGCTCACCGACATCGGCATCGACTTCACGCCGGAGCTGATCAACCAGCTCGCCGCGCTGCCGCAGACCGTCCGGCTGCGCGTCATCGCCTGACCGCCACGATCCACCGGGGACCGAGGCGCCGCCCGGCGACGCCTCGGTCCCCCACCGCACACGCCGGGCGCATGACGAGAGCCGTGCTGCCCGGTCAGTAGTCGGCGAGGGTGTGCCAGAACGTGGTCTCGAACTCGTGCAGCAGCCGCCCGTACCGGCGGGCGGTGGTGAGCGGCCGGCCGGTGACGGCGCGCAGTGCCTGTGCCTCCAGCTCCGGGGCGGGTGTCGCGAAGAAGTCCAGGAACGCGCACGCCTCGTCGGCGAAGCCGTAGTTCGCGCGCAGGCCGGCGGCGAGTGCCCGGCAGTACTCGCCCCAGGCCGCGAAGTTCGCCACCAGCGCGAGCCCGGCCTCGGCCGGGTCCGCGTTCAGCGCCAGCCAGGCGACGTAGGCGGCGTAGCCCTGGCAGCCGGCCTGCGGCCGGTAACCGCGCAGGTCCACGCCGGTCGCGGCGGCGAGCCGCCCGGCCAGCGGTAGCACCAGGTCCTCGCCCCGGGCCAGGCTGACGAAGAACTCCGGGTCGTCCGCGCGGCTGGCCAGGATCAGGAAGCTGCGCCGGTCGCTGGGGATGATGAGCTGTTCCTCGGCGGCGAGCGCGGCCACGGCCGTCAGCGGCGCGCGGCCCGCCGCGACCGCGTCGACCAGCGGGTTCGGCCCGGGCGCGGCGGCGGCCCGGATCTCGGCGAGCAGATGTTCCGCATCCATGCCCGGCATGCTGACATCCCGTGGGCCGCCGCACCGTCCCGGACGACAAGAGCCGTCCGGCGGCCGCTCGGAGCCGCCGCCCGTGGACGTGCGGCGGCTTCGCCGGCCCTGCCACGTCACGCGCCGCGCAGAGCGCGTCCGCCTCGCCCTGCCGAGATCCCATCGTCCGATGGTGACCCGGGCCGCCGGCAACTCCGGCACCGGTCCGGCGCGGTCATGAGCCGCGCCGCCGGCGGTAGGCCTCTATCTGTCCGTGCAGGTCGTTGATCCGGGCGCTGAGGCGCTCGATCTCGCCCGCGCGCTCCGCGACCCGGCGCCGCAGGGCGGCGAGGTCGTCGTCATCCGCGGGCGGTTCGGCACCGGTCGGCTGGATGGCTCCCCGTCTCGGTCCGTGACCATGGTCGCCACCTCGATGGTCGCACGTGTGAGGGTGAACACCCGGTTACCCAACGGCACCACCTTTCACTCGCCGGTCAGCCGCCGGGCACGTTCCCGCAGGTAGTCGCGTTCCGGCAGGCTGGCGGTGCGGGTCGCGGCCTCGAGGTACGCGTCCCGGGCGCCGCGCACGTCACCGGCCTTCTCCAGCAGGTGCGCGCGGGCCGCGTACCAGCGGTGGGACGCGGGCGGCACGTCGTCGAGCAGCGCGAGCCCGGCGGCCGGCCCCCGGGCCATCGCGGCCGCGACCGCGTGGTTGAGCCGGACGACCGGGGACGCGTCGACGCGCAGCAGCAGACCGTAGAGCGCCTCGATCTGCGGCCAGTCCGTGTCCGCCGCGGTCGGCGCCTCGTCGTGCACCGCCGCGATCGCGGCCTGCAGCTGGTACGGGCCGGTCGGCCCGGCGGGCAGCGCGGCCGTGATCAGCGCGATGCCCTCCTCGATCGCGGCCGCGTCCCAGAGCGTGCGGTCCTGCGCGTCCATCGGGATCAGCGCGCCGTCCGGTGCGGTCCGGGCCGCGCGCCGGGCGTGGGTGAGCAGCATCAGCGCGAGCAGCCCGGTCACCTCGCTGTCCGCGGGCAGCAGGCGGTGCACGAGCCGGGTGAGCCGGATCGCCTCGGCGGCCAGCTCGACGCGTTGCAGCGCCGGGCCGGCCGTGCTCGCGTACCCCTCGTTGAAGATCAGGTACAGCACCCGGAGGACGACCGCGAGCCGGCCGTCCCAGTCGGCGCGCGACGGCAGCCGGAACGCGGCGCCGCTGTCCCGGATCGCGGTCTTCGCGCGCGTGATCCGGCGGCCGATCGTGGCCTCCGGCACCAGCAGCGCGCGGGCCACCTCGGCCGTGCTCAGCCCGCCGACCGCCTTCAGCGTCAGGGACAGCTGCGCCGGTACGGACAGCGCCGGGTGACAGCAGAGGAACAGCAGCACCAGCGAGTCGTCCGAGTCCGGGACCTGCGGTGCCTCCCGGCGCAGTGCCACGGTCCACTCGCGACGGTGCCGCGCCGAGTCCGCCCGCAGCAGGTCGGTCAGCCGCCGCGCCGCCACCGTGATCAGCCAGGCGCGGGGGTCGTCCGGCCGGCCCCGGCGCGGCCAGTCCGCGACCGCCGCGAGCAGCGCCTCCTGCACAGCGTCCTCGGCGGTGTCGAAGTGGCCGTACCGGCGGACCACCGCGCCGAGGACCTGCGGCGCCAGTTCACGCAGCAGGTCCCCGAGCGGGACGGTCACGGCTCGAGCAGCTCGGCGCGCTCGTCCATCAGCGGGCGGACGTCCGCGTACGCCCCGGCCCGGATGTGCGCCGGCGCCGGCGTGTCGTTGAGCATGGCGGCGATCTCGGTGGCCCGGTCGATGCCGTCCACGTCGACGATCCAGTAGCCGGCGAGGACCTCCTGGGTCTCCGCGTACGGCCCGTCCGTGACGACCGGCAGCCCGGTCGCCAGGTTCGGCGCGACCCGGCGGGTGAGCACCGGCGCGGCGAGCGCGCGCGTCTCGACCAGCTCGCCGGACTCGGCCAGCCGCTGGTTGAACGCGGTCATGAACTCGCCCATCGCGGCCATCTCCTCCGGTGTCCAGGCGGGCCGCCCGGTGTCCCGGCCACCCATCTCGTCGTAGTCGAGCTGCGCGGCGTAGCTGAGGATCATGTACTTCATCGCGGATCTCCTCCGGTGCGTCGGTGTGCCGGTTGCAGCGGAGACGTCGGAGCCACCCGCCGGAACCGGACACCACCCGGAGGAGAATTATCGCCGCCGGCCCGGCGAAGAGCGGCGGCACCCGGCCCGCCGATCCTGACCGATCGACGATGCCGGGTGCCGCCATCAACCCCGCCCCACCCGCTCCCGCCACCCCGGAGGGATCGGCCACTGCCCACAGTTGTGGCATGGGGACCGGCCGCCGCCCACTGCGGCCGGGTCCCGGCGGATGCGGGTGATCAGCGGGCGAACTGAAGCCAGTCGACGTTCACGAAGTCGGCCGGCTGGCCGCTGGCGAACGTCAGGAAGACCGTGTGGGTGCCGGTGACGCCGGCGCCGCCGAGCGCGCCGGCGATCGAGCGCCAGGACTGCCAGCCGCCGGTGCCGCCGACCGCGATCGTGCCCACCGGCGCGGCGGAGCGCGCGTCGAGGCGCACCTCGATCAGGCCGGAGACGCCGGCCGGCGCGCCGGACGCGGCCCGGACCGTGAACTGCCGGACCGGGTCGTTGCCGAACGCCACGTTGTCGAAGCGCAGCCAGTCGCCGTTCGCGACGTACGCCACGGAGCTGCCCTCGACCTGCGTGCCGGCCTGCGCGTCCGCGGTCTCGGCCTGCAGCGCGGAGAACGCGCTCCGGGTGCCGGCCGCCGGGACGGACGCGGTCGCGGTGGCCGTGGCGGTGGCGACCGCGGAGGCGGCGGCGGACGGCCCGGGGTTCGGGTTCGAGGTCCCGAACGGCTCGATCGTCACCTCCCACGCCCGCGGCGCGGTGTCCTGGATGTAGGACGCGAAGTCCACCACGTCGTCGAACGCGAACCCGTACGCCTTACCGTCCACCGTCTGCTCGTGGATGATCCGCGAGTAGTGGTTGCTGATCGGGGCGCGGTAGAACGTGGACGGGTCGGTGCTCGGCTGGTTCGGCTGGCTGATCAGCGTGGACCGGTTGAAGCCGGCGCCGAGGATGGCCGCGACCGGGCCGGTGATGCCGTCGTTCGGGGCGGCCAGCGCACCGTCGCAGAAGAGCACGTCCTTCGTGGTCGGCTTTGCGAACGCCTTGACGCCCTTGTCGAACGTGAACAGCCCGCCGGTGACGCGGCCGGTGAACGTACCCGCGTTGGTGGTGGCTCTGAGGTCCGTGGTGGCGTACTTGGCCCACACCTCGTCGATCGCGGAGTCGAAGTACGACGCGGAGAACAGGCCGGCGCCGATGCCGTGACCGGGCGCGATCACCCGCAGGTTGTCGCCGACGACCAGGCGCCGGAAGTCCGGCAGCGCCCGTGCCGCCGCGAAGATCGCGTCCCGCCCGCCCGGCTTGAGCACGCCGGTGACCTGCTCCTTCGACCCGGTCAGCTTGATCCCGAGCGGGATGCTGAACATGTCGACCATGGTCGAGTTGCAGAACATGCCGGCGTCGCTGTGGGTGAACTCGACGCAGTCGTGCAGCACCTGGTAGCTGGGGTCGTTGGCCACCCAGCCGGCCGGGTACTGCAGCGCGGAGTTGCCGGCGCCGTCCGTGACGACCTTGAACTTCAGTTTGTCCTTGATCGCGAAGTAGACGCGGCCGGACATCTTCGGCAGGTTGATCGTGGTGGTGCCGGTCGCGTTCAGGCGCACGGCCAGGTCGGCGAATCCGTCCGCACCGTTGTCCGACGGCGAGCAGGGCGTGAAGACGCCGCTCTGCTTGACGTAGCCCTGGCGGCCGGTGGCCAGCTCGGTGCCCACGATGTAGACGAAGATCTCGCCGTTGCCGAACGTCCCGGACGAGTTGACGATCGTCATCGGCAGACCGTCGGCGGCGAACGCCCGCGAGTTGATGGCCGTGGCCACGAGCGGGGCGCCGACCGCCACCGCGCCGATCGCCGCGAGGCCGAGGAACTTTCTCCGGGACGCCATGTGCAAACCGCCTCTTACCACACAAGTCGCCAATTTTCCGGCGACTCAGCTGAATTGGACGTAAGCGAGTCTGTCCAACCGCACAATGGCAGGTCAACGGGTCTGCGCCCTAAGTAACCCTAAATCTGAGAGCGTTCTCTCGGACCGTGATCAAGAGACTGCCGAGCGCTCCCGGCTGCCCCACGTGTCGGCGAACGCGCGCGCGTCCACCGCCCTCCCCCACAGCCAGCCCTGGCAGAGCCGCACGCCGAGCCGGCCGAGCACGTCGCGCTGCGCCGTGGTCTCCACGCCCTCGGCCACCACGGCCAGCCCGAGCGCGGTGCTCATCGCGACCACCGCGCGGACGATCTCCTCGTCCGAGTTGCTGGCGCCGAGCCCGGAGACGAACGAACGGTCGATCTTCACGCTGGTCACCGGGTGGCGCCGCAGGTAGCCGAGCGACGAGAAGCCGGTGCCGAAGTCGTCCACCGAGATGGAGACGCCGAGCGCGCGCAGGTCACGCAGCGCGCCCTCGCTGATGTCGCCGCCCTCCACCATCACCGACTCGGTGATCTCCAGGGCCACGCACCGCGCCGGTACGCCGTGGGTGTGTAACGCCTCCGCCACCATCCCGGTGAAGCCCGGCTCGGTGAGCTGGCGCGGCGACACGTTGATCGACATCCAGAAGTCGTCGCCGACCACGCCCGCGGCCCGCCACGCGGCCAGCTGCCGCACGGCGTCGCGCAGCACGAACGCGCCGATGCCGGTGATCAGCCGGGACTCCTCCGCGACCGGGATGAACACGTTCGGCCCGATCGGGCCCTTCTCCGGGTGCTCCCACCGGACCAGCGCCTCCGCGCCGCGCGGCCGCCCGGTCTCCAGGTCGACGATCGGCTGGTAGAACACCTGCAGCTCGTCGCCGGCCAGCGCGGCGCGCAGCGCGCTCTCGATCTCCAGCCGCTCCTGCACGGCCTCGCGCATGGACGCGTCGAACACGGTCCACTTCCCGCGGCCGGCCGCCTTGGTCCGGTACATCGCGGTGTCCGCGTCCCGCATCAGCGAGTCCGCGGTGTCGTCCGGCCGGGTCGCGGCCACGATCCCCATCGAGGCGGTGATCACCACCTCGGCCGGCCCGACCCGGGTCGGTGGCTCCACGCATTCCACGATCTGTTGCGCCTGCTCCAGCGCCTCCGCCTCGGTGCCGCGCCGGACCACCACGAACTCGTCCCCGCCGATCCGCGCGATCGAGGCCTCCGGCGGCAGCGTGTCCCGCAGCCGCTGGCCGATCGACCGGATCAGCCGGTCACCGGCCGGGTGACCCCACGAGTCGTTGACGAACTTGAAGCCGTCCAGGTCGAGGAAGAACACCCAGACCGCGCCGCGCCCGGCCGGGTCCGCGAGCAGCTCCTCCAGGATCTGGGTGAGCCGCCGCCGGTTCGGCAGCCCGGTCAGCTCGTCGTGCGTGGCCTGGTACTCGAACCGGGCCTGCGCCACCGCGTTCGCCTGCACCGCGCTGATCGCCCGCAGGATCAGCAGCAGCACGATCACCGCGCCGCCCACGCCGACGATCCAGCGCTCCACGGCGGTGCCCGGCGCGCCCGCGACGGTCAGCACGAACGGCGCCGCCACCGCCGGGATGATCACCGCGAGCCGGGCGAGCGACCACGGCTGCACCGGCAGCGGCACGGTCCGGACCAGCTCACGCGCGGTCGGGTGCAGCGCGGACGCGCCGCCCAGCGTGAACGCCAGCAGGAACGGCACGTCCAGCACCGGCGACGTGTAGAACTCGCCCTGGTTGCCGATGATCGCGTAGGCCAGGTCCCCGATGAAGATCAGCACCATCATGCCGAGCAGCAGCCGGAACGAGGCCTGCCGCGCGGCCGTGCTGAACGCCAGCATCACCACCAGCAGCACCAGGATCGCGTCGAACGTCGGGTAGAGCCCGGCCAGCGCGGAGATCACCACCGGCCGGCCCGGGATGGACATCGCCGGAATCGCGAAGAGCAGCGTGAACACGGTGGTCGCGCCGACGCAGACGATCAGGCCGTCGATCACCGAGTGCCGGTCGATCGCCCGCCGCCCGTACGCGAAGTCGGCCAGCGCCGCGATCATCAGCACGTATCCCGGCACGGTGAACGCCTCCGCCGACAGCGCCGCACCGTACGGCACCACGATCGGCCGCAGGATCGCCCCGGTCAGCATGAACGCGCCGGCGACGCCGAGCGTGTGCCAGGCGCGAGCCGGCCGGATGTCGTGCATGGACGGGCTGGCGAAGCAGGCCGCGATCGCGCCCGCACCGATCAGCGCGAAGTCCACCAGCGGGGCGATGCCGGCCACGTACAGCCCGGTGGCCACCGCGCCGACGAGCGCGAACATCCACCACAACCGGTTACGCCACCGGTCGCCGCCGTCCGCTCCCGCTCGTCCGCTCAGCCGTCCCACCCCTGAAGGTCGATGAACACCCTTCCGATCGGCAGGCCGGCGCGTTTCATTCGGCTTTCCGCACAGACCCGCACCCGGCCGACCTACCGCGGATCTTCATCGATCCACCGAGGTAGCGTAGATCCTCTTGCCCGCGCACGGGACCCGAAAACCTCAGCACCCCCACAAAGATCAAAGGCTCCGGGCCCCTCTTCCCACTTCCGGCGTGGCCGCGTCCCGAGTGCTCCCGCGGGCACCGGTCGGCCGCGGGCGGCCTCCCTGCCGGCCGGGTGGCCGGTCACCGAACACCCCGACCCGCCACCGGCGGGCGTCAGACCGTCACGGAGGTGAGGTGGCGGGCGATGGCGACGGTGGCGGCGCCGCGGGCCCACTGCGCGAACGGGAGCGGGCGGACCTCGACCGTGGCCCGGGCGGCGGCACCGAACGCGTGGGTGTCGATGGCGGCGCGGATGTGCGGGTCGAGGAGCGCGAAACCGTCCAGGTGGTCGGCGGAGAAGACCACCAGCTCGGGGCCGAGCAGGTTGATCACCCCGCCGACCGCCTGCCCGATGGCCCGGCCCGCCTCGGCGAATGCCTCGCCGACCCGCGGGTCGCCGAGACGGGCCAGCTCGATGGCGCGACCCAGCGTGATCGCGGGGATGCCGGTGATCTCGGCGACGCGCCGCAGCAGCGCGGGCTCGGACGCGATCGCCTCGAGGCAGCCGCGCGCGCCGCAGTAGCACTTGGGGCCACGCCGGTCGACCGGCACGTGGCCCAGCTCGCCCGCGACCCCGTGCGCCCCGGTCAGCACCCGGCCGTCGACGGCCAGGCCGCTGGTGACGCCGGAGCCGACCGCGACCAGCAGGAACGACCGGGCGTCCGCGCCCGCGCCGAACCAGTTCTCCGCCTCGGTGAGCGCGCGGATGTCGTTGTCCGCGACCGTGGGCAGGCCGGTCTCGGCGGTGCACAGCGCGGCGAGCGGCACGTCGTGCCAGCCGAGGAACGGCTCGTAGCGGGCCAGCCCGGTGGTCCGGTCGACGTCACCGGCGACCGAGACGCCGAGCCCGCGCACCGGCCGCGCCGCACCGCCGCGCAGCTCCGTGACCAGGCGGGCGATCGCGCGGACCACGTCGGGTGGCGTGCGGGCGTCGCCGAGCGGCGCGTGCGCGGTGACCCGGACGACCGCACGCAGGTCGGTGACCACGCCGATCAGCTCGCCGGGCGTGACCTTGACCCCGGCGAAGAACTCACGGTCGGCATGCACGTCGAGCGTCGCCGCCGGCCGGCCGATCCGCCCCGGCCCGCCGCCCGCGGTCGTCTCGGTGAGATAGCCGGCGTCGATCAGCGCCCGGGTCAGTTTCGCGATCGTCGGCTGGGACAGGCCGGTCCGTGCCTCCAGGTCGGCGCGGCGCAGCGGGCCGGCCGCGAGCACCGACCGGACGATCACAGTGATCGATGACCGGCGATCCATAGACGGGCACGCTAATCAATGGACTTTCATTCGTCAAGCATTGAAGTGTTTCGGACGTGAGAACTAAGGTGCGGTCGTGGACCTCCCCGCGGAAGACCGGACCCGCTCGCCGTACACCGGCTGGACACGCGCGCACTGGGAGGCGATGGCCGACCACCTGCTGGAGTCCGTCGTCCCGTTCGCGGTGCCCGGTTTCGCCCAGTTCCGGCTGCCCGGCCGGACCAGCTGGGCCGGCGTCGAGTCGGACGGCTTCGAGGGGTTCGCCCGCACGTTCCTGCTGGCCGGCGCGCGCATCGCCGGCGAACGGGGACAGACCCCCAGAGCCCGGACCCTGATCGAGCGGTACGCCGAGGGCCTGGCCGCCGGGACGGATCCGCGCCACCGGTACGCCTGGCCGCCGATCGAGGACTACTCGCAGCCGATCGTGGAGGCGGCGTCCGTCGCGCTGATGCTGGCCGAGACCCGCCCCTGGCTGTGGGACCGGCTCGGCCACGACACCCAGCGGTCGGTGCACCGCTGGCTGGAGCAGATCGTCGGCAAGCGCCCGTGGCCGTGCAACTGGCTGCTGTTCCAGGTGATCGTCGAGCAGTTCCTGGCGGACACCGGCGGCCGCTTCCGGCAGAAGGAGATCGACGGCGGCCTGGACGCGATCGAGGACTGGTACCGGGGCGGCGGCTGGTACTCGGACGGCGCCGGCCAGCACTACGACCACTACACCGGCTGGGCCATGCACCTCTACCCGCTGCTCTGGGCCCGCATGCCGGGCGCGGCCGGCAGCGACCGGGTGGCGCGCTACCGGGAGCGGCTGCACGCGTTCCTCGACGACTTCCGGCTGATGTTCGGCGCCGACGGCGCACCGATGCACCAGGGCCGGTCGCTGACCTACCGGTACGCGGCCGCGGCCGCGCTCTGGACCGGCGCGCTCGCGGACGCCACACCGCTGCCGCCCGGCGAGACACGGCGGCTCGCGTCCGGCACGCTGCGCTACTTCGCGGACCGCGGCGCGCCGGACGAGGCCGGGCTGCTGCGGCTCGGGTACCACGGCCAGTTCCTACCGATCACGCAGCCGTACTCCGGTCCGGCCTCGCCGTACTGGGCGGCCAAGGGTTTCGTGGGGTTGCTGTTGCCGGCGGACCATCCGGTGTGGACCGCGACCGAGGAGCCGGCCGCGGTCGAACGCGGCGACTTCACCCGGACGCTGCCGGCGCCGGGCTGGCTGCTGCACGGCACCCGGGCGGACGGCGTGGTGCGGCTCTACAACCACGGCAGCGACCACATCAAGGTGCCGGCCGAGCTGGGCGACGACCCGGAGCGGGACGACCCGCACTACGCCAAGATCGGGTACAGCACGCACACCGCGCCGGAGACCGAGGCGCGCGCGTGGGAGGCGGACGTGGACGGCCACACCGGGCTGGTGCCGCCGGGCGGCGGCGCGGTGACCCGGCGGCGGCGCATCCACCGGATCGGGTGCGCGGACCGGTTCGCCGCGTCGTACTACACGGACGGCGACGTGCGGGTGGAGACCGCGAGCGTGCTGCACCGGGACGCGGGCGAGCTGCGGATCGAGCGGATCACCGGGCCGGCCGGGTGGATGCCGCGGACCGGCGGGTTCGCGATCGCGGGCGCGGAGACCCCCGCGGGACGCGCGCACGAACGCACCGCCGAGGTCACCGGCCCGGACGGGCCGACCAGCCGGGTGGTGGGGCTGCTGGGCTGGTCGGCCGCGGGCGTGCAGCGGATGTCCGGGGCGAACGCGTTCGGGAACCGGTCGGCCACTCCCTACCTGACCGCGGCGCCGCTCGCCGGGACCGCGTACTTCGCCGCCCTGGTCACGCTCTCCACCGGCCGGCCCGGCGCCGACGTGCGGGTCACCCACGACGGGGACGAGGTGGTGGCGGTCTTCGCGGACGGGGAGGAGATCCGCGTGCGCCTCGGCGACGCCCCCCGATACTCCCGCCGTCCGCCACCGGGCGGCGGGCCGTCCATCACCTGGGATCCGACCGTCCCATGACGCCCACTTGGAGGTCGGCGTGTCCGCCCGTACCCGTACCCTCGCTGCTCTCGCGGTTCTCGCCGCGTCGGCGGCGCTCCTCGCTCCCGTCGCTCCCGCCTCGGCCGCCCCCGTCACGGTCACCAACGCGGTGCAGTTCCGCGACACCGCCGGCAACCCCGTGCACGCGCACGGCGGCGGCATCCTCAAGCACGGCTCCTACTACTACTGGTTCGGCGAGAACCGGAACGCGAACAACACGTTCCGGGCCGTCTCGGTCTACCGCTCCACGGATCTGCGCACCTGGGAGTTCCGCAACGACGTGCTGACCCAGTCGTCGGCCGCGGAGCTGCAGGTCGCGAACATCGAACGACCCAAGGTGATCTACAACGCGAGCACCGGCCAGTTCGTGATGTGGATGCACAAGGAGAACGGCGTCGACTACGGCGAGGCGCGCGCGGCCGTCGCGGTCTCCGCCACGGTCGACGGCGACTACACCTACCGCGGCAGCTTCCGGCCGCTCGGCCAGCACATGTCCCGGGACATCACCGCGTTCGTGGACACCGACGGCACCGGCTACATGATCTCGGCGGCGAACGAGAACTACGACCTGCACGTCTACCGGCTGACCGCGGACTACACGAACACGGCCGCGCTGGTGCGTTCCTGGCCGGGCGACCACCGCGAGGCACCGGCGCTGTTCAAGCGCAACGGCGTCTACTTCATGCTCACCTCCGGCGCCACCGGCTGGAACCCGAACCAGGCCAGGTACTCCACGGCCACCTCCATCACGGGTACGTGGAGCGCCTGGCAGAACGTGGGCGACAGCGTGACGTTCGGGTCGCAGAGCACGTTCGTGCTGCCGGTCGGCAACGCGTTCCTGTACCTGGGCGACCGCTGGGGCAACTCGATCGGCGGCACGGTCAACGACTCGCAGTACGTGTGGCTGCCGGTCTCGTTCCCGTCCTCGACCACGATGAGCCTGTCCTACTACCCGGAGCTGTCGATCGACGCGGCCGCCGGCACCGTGTCCGGGCTCACGTCCGGTTACGTCACCCTCGCCGCACGGCACTCCGGCAGGTGCGTGGACGTGGTGAACGGCAGTTCGGCGAACAACGCGGAGGCCGTGCAGTACGCCTGCGGCACCGGGCACAACCAGCAGTTCTTCCTCAAGCCGCTGGGCAACGGGTACGTGCAGCTCCAGGCCCGGCACAGCGCGCGCTGCCTGGACGTCACGTCCGGCAACACCGCGGACGGCGCCCGGGTCATCCAGTACGCGTGCGGGCTCGGCACGAATCAGCAGTGGCAGGTGCAGGACGCCGGCTCCGGCTATGTGCGGCTGGTGGCCCGGCACAGCGGCCGCTGCCTCGATGTGATCAGTGCCTCGACCTCGGACGGCGCGAGACTTGCGCAGTACGGCTGTAATGGTGGGGCCAACCAGCAGTGGCTGTGGCGGACACCCTGACCTCACCAGGTGTATGGGGTGGCCGATGCAGTGATCGTTGTCCTACTATCAGTCGCCCCTTCCACCTGAGCAGGACGGATGAACGTGAAAGCGCGGTATGTCTCGGTACCGGAACGGCTCGGCCTCGTCGGCCTCGCCGCCGGCGTCGCGGCGGCCGGGTGGCCCATGTTCACCTCCGCGACCGGGTTGGGTGCGCCGTGCCCGCTCTACACGGTGACCGGCGTGCCCTGCCCGTTCTGCGGTCTGACGACCGCCTCCGTCGCGCTGGTCCACGGTGACGTGGCCGGCGCGGCCGCCGCCAACCCGGGCGTTCTGGCCCTGGCGGCGCTCGCGATCTCCGTGGTGCCGTTGCTGGCACTGCGGGCCGCAGGGATCATGGCGGCGCCGCGGCCCATCGGGGGCGCCGCGCGACGGTGGCTGGGGGCGAGTGCCGCTCTCCTCGCCGTGGCGAGCTGGGTGTTCCAACTGAACCGGCTCGTTCTGAGCTGATCCTTCAAGGAGCTTCACGTGACATACCCGCCGAACCAGGGCCAGCCGTACGGGCAGCAGCCCAACTACGGCCAGGGCCAGCAGCCGGGCTACGGGCAGCAGCCGCCGTCGTACGGGCAGCAGCCGCAGCAGCCGTCGTACGGTCAGCCGCAGCAGCCGTCCTACGGGCAGCAGCCGCAGTCGTACGGGCAGCCGCAGCAGCCGTCCTACGGGCAGCAGCCGCAGTCGTACGGGCAGCCGCAGTCGCCGGCGTACGGTCAGCCCGCGTACGGCACCCCGCAGGGCGGTGGCGGCTACGGCGGCGGTTACGGCGCGCCGCAGGAGTACGCGAGCTGGTTCCACCGGGTCGGCGCCACGCTGGTCGACGGCCTGGTCGTCGCGCCGTTCTCGATCCTGGCCGTGATCCTCGGCGGCTCGTTCTCCACCCAGGTCGACCCGACCACCGGCGTTGCGACCCCGACCACGCCCAACGCGCTGTACTTCATCTTCCTCGCGCTCGGCGGTCTGCTCGGCATCTACAACCAGATCTGGCTGCAGGGCAAGACCGGTCAGAGCTGGGGCAAGAAGGCGCTCGGCATCAAGCTGATCAGCGAGAACGACGGCCAGCCGATCGGCCCGCTGCTCGTCTTCGTCCGCGGCATCGTGCACATCCTGGACAGCTTCCCGTGCTACATCGGTTACCTGTGGCCGATCTGGGACGACAAGAACCAGACCTTCGCTGACAAGATCATGAAGACGGTCGTCGTCTCGGCGCGCTGATCTTCCCGATGGGGCCGCCCTCCGGGGCGGCCCCATCTTTTTTCCGGCTTTTTCCGGGCCGCGTGTCGATCGGGGCCCCGCTCGTTCGTGTAGGTGGTGGAAGCACCCACGAACCGTCGGAGGACGACATGCCGAAGTACCTGCTCAGCATCGAACAGCCGGACGGTCCCGCGCCGGAGCCGGAGATCCTCGAACCGATCATGCGGGAGGTCGGCGCGATCCGGGACGCCATGCGCGAGGCCGGCATCTGGGTCTTCGGCGGCGGCCTCACCGCGCCGGAGTCCGCGACCGTCGTGCGCGACACGATGATCACCGACGGGCCGTACGTCGAGGGCAAGGAACACCTCGGCGGGATCACCGTCATCGACGTGCCGGACCTGGACACCGCGCTGCACTGGACCAAGCGCCTGGCCTCGGTCATGGGCCTGCCGATCGAGGTGCGCGCGTTCCACTGGTCGTGACCCCGGCCACGCCGGCACCGGCAGGAATCTCCCAGGCGGGGATGGCAGGGTCGGCCCGGTGAGGGCGAGCGAACTCGACGCGATCTACCGGGCGGAGTACGGGCGGGCCGTCTCCGTGCTCACCCGCGCCTACGGCGATCTGGACCTGGCCGAGGACGTGGTGCAGGACGCGTTCGCGGCGGCGGCACGGCGCTGGACCACGCACGGGCCGCCGCCCAGCCCGGCCGGCTGGATCATCACGGCCGCGCGGAACCGGGCCGTCGACCGGCTGCGGCGCGAGGCGGTCGGCCGGGACAAGCTGGCGCTGCTGGCCTCGTCCGAGCCGGCCCCGTCCGGCGCGCCGTCACCCGGCGACGACTACGGCGACGACCGGCTCCGGCTGATCTTCACCTGCTGCCACCCGGCGCTGCTCCTGCCGGCCCGGGTGGCACTCACGCTGCGGCTGCTCGGCGGGCTGGGCACCGGCGAGATCGCCCGCGCGTTCCTGGTGCCGGAGCCGACCATGGCGCAGCGCCTGGTGCGGGCGAAGGCGAAGATCAGGGACGCGCGCATCCCGTACCGGATCCCGGCCGGCGACGAGCTGCCGGAACGGCTGGCGGCGGTGCTCGCGGCGATCTACCTGATCTTCAACGAGGGGCACACCGCCACCGCCGGGGACGCGCTCACCCGGGACGACCTCGCGGCCGAGGCGATCCGGCTCGGCCGGCTGCTGGTGCACCTGATGCCGGACGAGCCGGAGGCGACCGGGCTGCTCGCGCTGATGCTGCTCGCCGAGGCCCGCCGGCCCGCGCGCGTCGACGCGGACGGCGACCTCGTGCTGCTCGCCGACCAGGACCGGGCACTCTGGGACGCCGCGCTGGTCGCCGAGGGCCACGACCTGGTGCGGGCCTGCCTGCGCGCCGGGCGGCCGGGGCCGTACCAGATCCAGGCCGCGATCAACGCGGTGCACACCGCGGCCGAGACGGACTGGGCGCAGGTGGTGACGCTCTACGACCAGCTGCTGGTCGTCGCGCCCGGCCCGGTCGCGGAGCTGAACCGCGCGATCGCGGTCGCCGAGGTGCACGGCCCCGCGGCCGCGCTCGCGCTGGTCGACGCGTTGCCGCTGCACGACTACCAGCCGTTCCACGCGGCCCGGGCCGACCTGCTGCGCCGTCTCGGGCGCGCGGCGGAGGCGGTCGCGGCCTACGACGAGGCGATCGCGCGCACGGGGAACGGCCCGGCCCGGGCCTTCCTGCACCGGCGGCGCGCGGCGCTACAGTGACGGAAACCTGGGGAGGTGTGCGGTGAGCGGTGCGGGACGACGGGCACCGGGTGCGCTGGAGGCGGAGGTGATGGCCGCGCTCTGGGCGGCCGACCGTGCGCTGACACCGTCCGAGGTGCAGGCCGCGCTGGGCGGCACGCTGGCGTACAACACGGTGCTCACCATCCTGGGCCGGCTCCAGGACAAGGGCCGGCTGATGCGGCGGCCGGAAGGGCGCGGGCACGTCTACTGGCCCGTCAAGGACGAGGCCGCGTTCGCCGCCGAGGCGATGCGCGCCACGCTGGCCGGCCGGCCGGACCGGGAACGGGTGTTGCAGCAGTTCGCGGCCACGCTCGACGACGCGGACGCGGCGGCGCTGCGCGCGTTCCTGGAGGCGGGCCGCCCGTGACCGTGTGGGTCTACGTCCCGATCGTGCTGTCCGCCGCACTCGCGCTGCTGGCCCGGCCGATCGCGGCCGGATCCGCCCCCGCCGCCGCGGCCCGCGCGCTGGCCCGTGCCGCGCTGATCGCGGCCGTGACCTCGACCGCGTCGCTGATCCTGCTGGTCGCCACGCTGCTCGACCGCCTGCCGCCGCCGCTGGTCGCCCGCAACGAGCCCGGGCGTCCCCGGCTCCCCGAACCGGTCCCGGACGTGGTCGCGATCACCGCGGTCGTGCTGCTGATGATCGCCCTGGTCCGCTACGGCGTGGACGTGCGCCGCCGGGACGCCGTCCACCGCGGCCTCCGCGCGGCCGGCCGTCCCGGCGACGACGGCGTGGTCGTCGCCGACTGGGCCGCCCCGTTCGCGGTCGCGATCCCCGGCCGGCCCGGCCACGTCCTGCTGACCACCGGCATGATCCGTCTGCTCACCGCGGACGAACGCCGCGTCGTCCTCGCCCACGAACGCGCGCACCTGGCCCGCCGGCACCACCGGCTGATCGCCATGGCCTCCACCGCGGCCGCCCTCAACCCGATCCTGCTGCCGGCCCGCGACGCCGTCTCCTACCTGGTCGAGCGCTGGGCCGACGAGGAGGCCGCGACCGAGGTGGGCGACCGCCACCTCACGGCCCGCAGCGTCGCCAAGGCCGCGCTCGCCACGCTCGACCGTCCCGTCGCTGCCGCGGTCCCGGCCACCGGGCCGCGCCACGACCGCACGGCCGGCGCGGCGGGCGACGCGGCCGCGCACGCGCTCGCCGGGCCGGGCGGGGCACGCGGACCGCAGACGCCGGGGGTGGCCGGCATGCACGGGTCGCGGCCCGGTCACGCGCTGGGCCGGGTCCGGGCGATGACCGATCCGGCGGTGACGACGCGGCGCACCCGCGCGGGCCTGATCGCGCTGGGGCTGCTCAGCCTCGCCTTCGTGCTGACCGACGCGGTGGCCGCCACCGACTTCGTGGTCTTCGCGACCGCCTGGATGCCGTGAGCGGCCCCGCCCGGCGGCCGAGGGGAGCCGGCGGGGGTCAGCGGGCGCGGTAACCGGCCAGGCCGTTGAGTTCCTGACTGGCCAGGAAGACCGAGGAGGCGTGCGTGAGGACCTCCTCGACGTGCGCCGGGCAGCCCCAGGCGTGGTCGCCCCAGGTGTCCGCGACCTTGAGCTCGGCCGGCGCGGTGCAGCCACCGAGGCCGCCGAGCTGGCAGGACTGCGGGAGCAGGCCGGCGTCGCGCTGGGCGGCGCCGGCCGCGCGCATGCGGTTGACCAGCGCGGCGGAGGCGGTGGCGCGGGCATCCGCGTCGTGGCGCAGGGCCTGTTCCGCGCGGACCGCGAGCAGCGTGGCCAGGCGCAGTTCGAGGTGCTGGGCGACCAGGCCGGCCAGGTCGGTGAGCAGCGTGGTCTCGTCCTCGGTGACGTCGCGGGGCGCGGAGTCGATGACGTTGACCGTGCCGAGCCGGTGACCGTCGCGGGTGGTGATCGGCGCGGCGGCGTAGAAGCGCAGGCCGAGTTCGCCGCGGACCAGCGGGTGGTCCATCGTGCGCGGGTCGACCAGCGCGTCGTTCACCACGTACGGCCCGGCGCGCAGCACCGCGGACGCGCACAGACCCGGCTCGGTGCCGATCTGCGCGACGCCGGGGAGGCCCTCCGCGGCCGCGAACCAGACCCGGTCGGCGTCCACGATGGTCACGGTCGCGATCGGCACGCGGAACTGGCGTGCGGCGACCCGCGCGAATCCTTCGAACGTGCCGTCCCGGGGGGTGTCCAGGATCTCGTAGCGGTAGACGGCGGCCAACCGCGCGTCGATGGTGCCGGTCACGGGTGCTCCTCTCCCTCGCGCCTCATCCTGGCCGCGCGGCCGGCGGTCAGCGACGGACACGGGGTCCGTCGTGTCACGCGCCGCGGACCGCGGCCTTGCGGGCGCGGTAGCCCGCCGCCTTGACCCGGTTGCCGCACTCGCTCATGCCGCACCAGGTGCGGGTGCGGCCCCTCGACCGGTCGAGGAACAGCCGGGTGCAGTCCTGCCGCTCGCACTCCCGCAGGTGCGGCCCGCGGCCGGCGTGCAGGTCGGCGACCAGCGTGATCGCGGCGACGGCCACCTCGGCCCCGATGGCCGCGGCCGCGCCGGTGCGGCGGGCGTCCAGGCCGGCGAGGCTGACCAGGACGCGCGGGCCGGCCGCGGCCGCGTTGACCGCGGCCCGGTCGGCGGGCGGGATCGGCGTGCCCACCCGCACGGCTTCGACCAGGCGATAGACGCTCTCCCGGAGCGCGCGGAGCGCTTCCACGTCGGCCGGGGTCAGCGCCGGGGGGACCGTGACCAGCCCGGCCTCGACCGCCCAGCGCGCGGCGTCGTCGGGCGTGCGCAGCCCCTCGAGCGGCTCGGTGCGGCGCCACTTGAGCGTGCCGAGCAGGTCGAGCGCCAGGTTCCCGCCGATGAACACGAACTCCACGTCACCACCTTGACAGGTGACGCGTACCCGCGCAATGGTTCTTGCCGTCACCGGCTGAGGCGGTGACGCAGACGCCCGGAGGCCGGATTGATATCAACGGATGACTACCTCTACTTCGCCGGACGCGCGCTCGGCGGGATGTCCGCGATCGTGGCGGAGCTCGGCGACGAGCTGGCCAACACGACGCCGCCGCTGCCCGGTGCCAACTCGCCGTTCGCGCTGCTGACACACTGCGTGGGCGTGGCCGACTACTGGTCCGGCGCGCTCGTCGCGGGCCGGGCCGTCCCGCGCGACCGGGACGCCGAGTTCACCGCGACCGGTCCGGTCGCGCCGTTGCTGGCCGAGGTGCGCGCGCTGCGCGACCGGCTCGCCGCGGACGTCGCCGGCCTGACCGGTGACGCACCGCTGCGCGGCACTCCCCCGGCCGCCTACGCCGGGCCGCCGCGCACACTGACCCGCGGCGGCGCGCTGCTGCACGTGCTGGAGGAACTGGCCCAGCACCACGGCCAGATGGAGATCCTGCGCGACGCGCTGCGGAGCGGGGTCCGGTCGTGAGCGACTTCGCGGTGGACACCGCCCGGCTGCGGTCCGGGCACGGCGTCAAATGGGGCTCGCTGCCGCCCGGCACGCTCGGCGCCTGGGTCGCGGACATGGACTTCGCGCCCGCCCCGGTCATCCGCCGGCGCCTCGCCGAACTCACCGACCTCGGCTACCCGCACTGGCCGGACGGCGACCCGGTGATCGCCGCGTTCGAGGAGCGGATGGCGGCGCGGCACGGCTGGACGCCCGCGCCGGGCCGGACCCGGATCTTCTCCGACCTGATCCAGACGCTGCAGGTCGTGATCGAGCACGCGACCCGGCCCGGCGACCGGATCGCGATCCACGTGCCGAACTACCCGCCGTTCCTGGCCTCGATCACCCGGGCCGGCCGGCACGTCGTACCGCTCCCGGTCGTACCGCCGGATGATTTCGATCTCCTGGGGACGCTGCGCGGCTGCGCCATGCTGGTCGTGGTCAACCCGCACAACCCGACCGGCCACGTCTTCACCCGCGCGGAGCTGGACGCGCTCGCGACCGCCGCCGCGGAACTCGACCTGGTGGTCCTCGCGGACGAGATCCACGCCGACCTGGTCTACGCGCCGCACCGGCACCTGCCGTTCGCGTCGCTCTCCGCGGACGCCGCGGCCCGCACGATCACCGCGACGTCCGCCACCAAGGCCTTCAACATTGCGGGGGTACGCTGCGCGGTCGCCCACGTCGGGCACGCCGGCCTGTGGACGGCGCTGGCCGCGCTGCCGCTCGACTACCTCGGCCAGCCCGGCCTGCACGGGCGGGTCGCCACCGTCACGGCCTGGCGGGAGGCCGGCCCCTGGCTGGACGGGCTGATGGCGCTGCTCACCGAGAACCGCGACCGGGTCACCGAGTGGGCGGCGACGCTGCCGTGGGCGGCCGGCTACCGCGCGCCGGAGGCGACCTACCTCGCCTGGCTCGACTGCACCGGCTCACCACTCGGCCCGGACCCGGCCGGCGACCTGCTCCGGCACGCGGGCGTCACGGTGAGCGCGGGCGCGGAGTTCTCCCCGGCGACGGCCGGCTTCATCCGGATCAACTTCGCGACCGCGCCGGACGTCCTCACCGAGATCCTGTCCAGGATTTCTCGCCGGGCTGTCTACGCGGCGGCCGGCTGACCGCGTTTCATGGGGCGTGACGTTCGATGAGTACGTGCTGGCGCGGGGCCCGGCCCTGGTGCGGTTCGCGCGGCTGCTGACGGGCGACGAGCACCGGGCCGAGGACCTGGTGCAGGACGTGCTCGCCACCGCCTACGTGCGATGGCGGCGGGTGGGCGCGGTGGACCGGCCGGACCTCTACGTCCGGCGGATGCTGGTCAACGCGCACCACTCGTGGCGGCGCCGGCTGATGAACCGTGAGGTCAGCGTGGACACGGTGCGGGAGACCCCGAGCGTGCGGGACGCCGCGGCCGAGACCGACGAACGGGACGCGATGTGGCGGCTGGTCACCCGGCTGTCACCACGGCAGCGGACCGTGATCGTGCTGCGGTACTACGAGGACTACGACGACGCGACCATCGCGGAACTGTTGCAGTGCAGTCAGGGCACCGTCCGCACCCAGGCGAAACGCGCCCTGGACAGGTTGCAGACCCTGACCGGCCGAGGGGAGACCGCCGATGTCCGCCGATCGTGAGACGCTGCTGTCCGAGAGCCTCCGGGCCCGCGCGGACGCCGGACGGCCGATCGAGGCCGGGCTGTTGCTGAGCGCCGCGCTGGTACGCGGCCGGCGGAGGCGGACCCGGCGGCAGATCCTCGGCGCGACGCTCGCGGCGGCGGCCGTGGTCACGGTCGGCGCGGCCGCGGCCACGGTGCTGCCGCGCCGGCCCACCGCGGTCCCGGCCGTCTCGTCCGTGCCGCCGTCGCCGGCGCCCTACGTCCGGCCGCAACCGGTGAACCAGAACCTCGCGCTGATGCCGGACGCCGGGCAGCCCGGTGCGATCACCCGCCCCGACCTGGTCGGCACCGACCCCGGCGTCGTGCACTTCTCGGTGGACGCACTGGCCGGTGCCGCGTTCGAAACCACGCTGAGCTCCGGTCCCGGCGTGGAGAGTGCGGTGGTGGCCGCGCTGCCGGAGTTCCGCCTCGCCGTGACACTCGCCCGGGACGAGGCGGACCTGCCGCCGGAGACCGCGTCGTTCGGGCGGCCCGATCCGGGCGGCGAGACACCGCCGGGCGTCGACGCCGGCGTGGGCGGCCGGCCCGCGGTCGTGCGGGCGTTCCCCGGCCTGTTCTGGATCACCTGGCAGCCGGTGGACGGGCTGTGGGCGCGGGCGACGGTGCAGGCCGGCACGCAGGACGAGGCCGTCGCGCACGTCCTGCGGGTGCGGTTCGACCGGTCCCGTCTCGTCCGGCTGCCGTTCCGGGTGACCGGCCTGCCGGCCGGGATGGCCGTGCGGGAACGCGCGGTCACGCTCCGGTCGGACAGCGATGTCGTCCCGTTCATGTACGGCACGATCGGCGTCGGCGACGGCCGGCGGCGGCTGCTGTTCGAGGGCCACGGCACGACCACCGCGGACGACCGGCCGCACACGCACACGGCCGGGCCGTACCGGGTGTCCGCGCAGTCGGACGGCGATCGCTGGAGCGTCGACATGACGCACCGCAACGTACGCATCCTGGCGAACACCGAGTCCGACGGCGTGTCCGGCACCCAGGCGGAGGCGCTGGAGGTGATCGCCGGTCTCGAGTTCGCGGACCGGCTGGACGACACGTCCGGCTGGTTCTGACGGGGGCGCGCCCGCCGTCCCGCCAACGGGTGGCGGGACGGCGGGCGCGGCGGCGGGCCGGATCTCAGGTCTTCAGCAGACTCCAGGCGGCCGCGCGGATGGCCGCGATCGCCGGGGCGGACGAGTTCTCCGCGAGCCAGGCCAGCGCCGAGGTGGACGGTGGCAGGCCGGTGACGTCCACATAGGTCACACCGGGCCGGGCGAACATGGTGCGCGCCGCCGCCGGCAGGAACGCGATGCCGCGCCCCTCCGCGACCGCCCGCAACAGCGTCTCCAGGTCGCCGACGACCGGGCCGTAGGTGACCGGCGCCCCGTCCGGCCGCGGGTCGGCGGCCCAGAACGACCACCAGTCCCGCGGTACGCCGGCCGGCACGTCCAGGACCGGGTGCCGGGCCAGCCGGGCCAGCGGCACCGGGCGGCCCGCGCGGGCGAGCGGATCGTTCGCGGACAGGCAGGCGACGCGCGGCTCGGTGGCCAGCTGCAGCGACTCGATGCCCGGCGGCAGCGGCGGCCGGAGAAACGCGACGTCCACCTTGCCACTGGTCAGCGCGCGGATCTGGTCGACGAACCCGATGCTGCGCACGCTCACCCGGATCGGCGGTTCACCGGTCTGCACCCGGCGCAGGATCGCGGCGGTGTGCGGCATCGCGGCCTCGGTGTCGACCGCGCCGACGATCAGCTCGCGGTCCAGGTCGGCGCTGCGGGCCGCGGCCGCCTCGAGCAGCCGGTCGACGGCCGCCACGGTCTCCTCGATCGCCGGCAGCAGCGCGCGCCCGGCCGTGGTCAGCTCCGCGGTCCGGCTGGTGCGCTCGACCAGCCGCACGCCGAGCCGGTCCTCCAGCGCGCGGATCTGCATGCTGAGCGCGGACTGGCTGATCCGCAGCGCCTCGGCCGCGCGTCCGAAGTGGAGGTGGGCGGCGAGGCCGAGGAGCAGCCGCAACTGGTGGATGCTCGGCTCACGGCGGTCGCCCATCCGCCGATTCTGCTACCGCCGTCCTGACGGAGACAAGCATGTCGATCGATTCGGATGGACGTTCGGCCGGTAAACACACACCTTCGCGGGTACGCCGGGCGTGACTCGGCCGCGTACCGTCCCTGCCATGGATCTACTCGCCGACGCGACGCTGGTGCTGGCCGGTACGCTGACCGCGCTCATCGCCGGCCTGTTCTTCTCGTTCTCGTTCGTCACCAACCGGGGCCTCGGCCGGCTCGGCGACACCGGCTACCTGCGCGCCATGCAGTCGATCAACGTGGCGATCGTGAACCCGGTGTTCCTGGTCGCCTTCCTCGGACCGCTGGTGCTGCTGCCGCTGGCGCTGATCCTCCGCCTGCAGGACGGCTGGTCGGCCGTGGGCGGCCTGCTGCTCGCCGCCTCCGTGCTCTACATCGTGGGCGGCTTCGGCGTCACGGTCGGCGCGAACATCCCGCTGAACAACCGGCTGGACGCGGTCGACCTGGTCTCCGCGACCGACGCGGAGGCCAGCTCGGTGCGCCGCTGGTTCGAGGAGCCGTGGGCCCGGTGGCACGCGCTGCGCACCGTCGCGACCACGCTGTCGGTCGCGCTGATGCTGATCGCCGCGCTGATGTCTTAACCTCGCCTTACCCGTCGCACAGCGCGCCGCTATCCCGTCACGGGCGAACCTCTGGTGGTCGTCGACACCACGACGACCGATCAACCCACGGAGGTACGACCATGAAGCGCACGACGATGCTGGCCGCGGTGGCCGGGGCCGCGCTGGTGCTGGGCTTCGGCGGCACCGCGGTGGCCGCCGGCCTGAGCGACGACTCCGGCAGCGCCACCAGCGGCCTGGGCGCGGCAGCCACGCCGTCCGCGCCCCCGACCACCGGCGGCCCGGTCACGCCCCGGTCCACTCCCTCGTCCGCCACGCCGTCCTCGTCCGCCTCGTCCGCGTCCGCCTCGTCGGCGCCGGCGCCGGTCGCCGGTGGGCCGGTGAGCCGGGAGCGGGCGGTGGCGATCGCGCGGGCCTACCTGGGCTTCGGGACCGTGCGCGAGGTGGAGAGCGACGACGTCCACGACGTCCCCACCTGGAAGGTGGAGTTCACCACGGGCGACGGCCGCCGCGAGATCGACGTCGAGAAGGCCACCGGCCGAGTGATCAACGACGAGCTCGACGACCGCGGCGGCCGCGACAGCGACGACGACCACGGCGGACGCCACGGCGACGACGACTGACGACCCGCGACGGGACCGGCCCACGCCGTCCCCCGCCGGTGTCGGCCGGCCAGGCCCAGCCGGCCACCGGCCACCGGCGCCACCGCAGGCCGGACCGGTCCCACCGGTGCCGTGGCGAGCGCCACCGGGCCGGCCGGCACAGCCGGGCTCAGGCGCGCGGCGGGCCGAGGTGCAGCGTGATCGCGGCGCCGCCGTGGTCGGGCGCGGCCAGGTCCAGCCGGCCACCGGCCGCCTGTGCCGCGCGGCGGGCGATGTCCAGGCCGAGGCCGGTCGAACCGCCGCCGCTCGCGCCGCGGCGGACCGGTCCGGCCGGGATGCCCGGGCCCCGGTCCGCCACGGTGAGCGTCGCGCCGCCGGCCGGCGCGCGGCGCAGCCGTACCGTGAACGGGGTGCCGTCCGGCGTGTGGGCGAAGACGTTGCCGAGCAGCGCGTCGGCCGCGGCCGCCAGATCGTCCGCGGTCAGCGCGACCGGCAGCGGGCCGGGCGCGATCTCGGTGGTCACGCCCCGGCCGGTGTCCTCCGCCAGGACGCTCCAGAACTCGACGCGGTCCGCGACCACGGCCGCGGCGTCGCACTCCCCCGCGGTCACCGCGCCGGCCGAGGTCGCGGCGCGCGCGGCCCGGATCACGGCGGTGACCGCGCTCTCCACGCCGTCCGCCGCGGCCTGGATCCGCGCGGCCTCGTCGCGGTCCCGCATCGACTCGGCCTCCAGCCGCAGCGCGGTCAGCGGCGTCCGCAGCCGGTGGGACAGGTCGGCCACGTGTTCCCGTTCCGCCCGCAGCAGCTCCTGGATGCGGCCGGCCAGGTGGTTCAGCGCGCCGGCGACCTCGCGCACCTCGGGCGGCCCGGCCGGCTGGGCGCGCGCGGTCAGCTCCGCGCCGGCCAGCCGGTGCGAGACCTCGGAGAGCGCCACGATCGGCCGGACCAGCGCGCGGGCCAGCCGGTCCGCGACGGCCAGCCCGAGCAGCGCCAGCACCGCCGCGAGCACGGCCAGCAGCAGCCAGGACCGCAGCACGCCCCGGTGCAGTTCGGCGGCCGGGACGAGCGTGCGGATCACGGCCGTACCCTCGGCTCGGCCCTGGACCGCGATGACGATCTCCCGGCCGCCGTCCGCGGTCCGGGCCGTGAGGCTGCGGCCGGTCGCGCCGAGCCGGGTCGCGGGCGTGGGCGCCACCGGGTCGCCCAGCACCGTGCCGTCCGCGAGGAACACGGTCACCGGCCGGCCGGCGGCGAGCGCGAGCCGGTCCACGGTCAGGCGCACGGTGGGCGCGTCGGCGGCGCCGACCACGGACACGATGGCCTGCGCGTCCGCGGTCGCGGTGACGGTGGCCCGGTCCGCCGCGACGTCGCGCAGCAGCATCGCCAACGGCACCAGGAACGCGATCATGGTGAGGCCGGTGGTCGCGGCGACCAGCAGCGCCAGCCGGCCCCTCACGGTGCGCTCAGCCGCACGCCGACGCCGCGGACCGTGTGCAGGTAGCGGGGCGCGGCCGCGTTCTCGCCGAGCTTGCGGCGCAGCCAGGAGATGTGCACGTCGACGGTCTTGTCCGCGCCGCCGTACGGGATCCGCCACACCTCGGTGAGCAGGTCCCGCTTGGTGACCACCTCACCGGCCCGCCCGGCCAGATGGTGCAGCAGGTCGAACTCGCGCGGCGTCAGCTCGACCGGCGCACCCGCGAGCGTGACCACCCGCGCGCGTGGGTCGATGCGCAGCTCGCCGACCGTGATCGTGGCGTCGGCGTCGCCGGCCGGTGCGCCGCGCCGCAGCACCGCGCGCACCCGCGCGTCCAACTGCGCCGCGCTGAACGGCTTGACCAGGTAGTCGTCCGCGCCCGCGTCGAGCACCCGGACGATCTCGGTCTCGTCGTCGCGCGCGGTGGCCACGATCACCGGGACCGCGCTGACCGCGCGCACCATGCGCAGCGTCTCGCGGCCGTCCAGATCGGGCAGTCCCAGGTCGAGCACGACGAGGTCGGGCCGTTCGTCGAGCGCGAGGCGGACGCCGTCCAACGCGGTGCCGGCCGCCGCGACCGCGTGCCCGCGCTCGGTGAGCGCGCGGACCAACGGCAGGCGGATCGTCAGATCGTCCTCGATCAGGAGCAGTCGGGCCACGCCTGGCAGGTTAGCCGCTGCGCGCGCCGGTCCCGGCCGTCTTAACCGTCCCTTATCCCCGGCCTGTCCGTCCGTTAGCGGGGTGTGCGGCATAGTCGGGACATGAGTCGCCGTACCGTGCTCGCCGTGGCCGGGTGGCTGGCCGCCGCGGTCGTCGCCACGCTCATCGGCCTGGCGGCCGTCCGCCTGATCGGCGAGAGCATCACCGGTACGCCCGGCGGCGTGCTCTCCGAGCGGGAGGTGCTGGCCGCGCTGGACTCGCTGTCCCCGCCCGCGTCGCCGTCCGCCGCGCACCCGTCACCGGCCGCGCCGTCGCTGTCGACGCCCGCGTCACCGGCGCCGTCCGCGTCACCGGCGCCGTCCGCGTCACCGGCGCCGGACGCGTCACCGGCGCCGGACGCGTCACCGGCGCCGGACCGGCGGAGGTCCTTCGCGGTGTCCGGTGGCACGGCCGTGGCCGGCTGCGCCCCGGACGGCCGCGCGGAACTGATCACCTGGTCGGCGGCGCCGGGCTGGTCCATCGCGCGGGTGGAGCGCGGCCCGGCCCGCGAGGCACGGGTCGAGTTCGAGAACGCGGAGTCCGAGTCCGAGCTGCGGATCCGCTGCTCCGCCGGCCTACCTGTGCAGCACGACTCCGGCGCCGCCGACGACTGACGCCGCGCGAGCCCGCCCCCTCGTCCGCGGGCCGGACGGCGGTAGCGCGCCCATCCACGAACCGGTGCGGCGGTGACGCATCCCGTCCACGAACCGGTGCGCCCGTCCGCGAACCGGTGCGCCCGTCCGCGAACCGGTGCGCCCGTCCGCGAACCGGCGCGGCCATCCACGAACCGGTGCGGCCATCCACGAACCGGTGCGCCCGTCCACGAACCGGTGCGGCCATCCGCGAACCGGTGCGACGCCTAGCGCGCTCGTCCGCGAGCCAGGGCGCGGTAGGGCGCCCGCTTCGCGGTCCGGGCGGCGGTGACGCACGCGGGTCCCGCGCCGTCGCGCGGCGGCCGGGGACGGTGGTGCGTCACGGCGTGTCGTCGTCCGGCGGGGTGCTCGGGGCCGGGAAGATCGGCGGCAGGATGATCGACCAGGAGGGCCGCGGCGAGCCGGTGGCCGGTGGGCGGCTGGGGCTCGGTGTGCCGGTCGGCGCGGCGGGCGTGGCCGGCGGGCGGCTGGGGCTCGGCGCGGCGCTGGTGGGTGCCGGGGTCGTGGTGGGCGCCCAGGTGCCGGGCACGCCGGCCGCGGGCGCGGTGGCGTCGGCGGTGGCCGGTGCGGTGCTGGCCGACGGGCTCGGTGACCCGGGTGTGCTGGTCGTGGGCGGCGACGGTGTGGTGCCGGACGCCGGCTCCGGGACCAGGCTGCCGCCGATCCAGACCGCGGGGCCGACGCCGAACGCGACGATCACCCCGAACAGATGCCACGGCCGTACCGCCACGAGAGCCTCCCCGGTCGCCTCCTCAGTCCTTCCCCGCGACGTCCACCCTAGACCGATACGCCGGGATCGGCACGCCACAAACGCCACGATCCACCACATCAGCGACGAGAGCGGCGGCGGCGTGAACCCGCCGAAGGCGGCTCTGACCAGGGACGACGCGGAGTCTGACCGGCACGGCCGCTTTTTTCCGCCGGATCGCCGCGCGGCCAGTCCGTACCCTCGAAATTTCCTGATTTTTGGGATTTTGGAGGGTTAGGCTGCCGCGGTGCGCGTGTTGATCACGCCGCCGGACCGGGACGGGCGGCGATGGCGGATCCAGATCGAGGAGCGGCGGATCCGGGTGTTCGAGCTGCTCGGCGTCAGCGTGTCGGCGCACGGGCGCACGCTGCGCGGCATTCCGGAACTGGGTGCCTGGCTGGTCGCGCGCGAGCTGGCCGCGGACGACCTGATCGAGGCGTGAGGCCGCCGCTCGGCGCAGCGCGGCCACCGTCCACCGCCGCGCCCCTATGAACCGGTTCAACCGTGCCCAGAATCGACGCATGTCGATTCTCAAGCGCCTCGCGATCCTGGTGCTCGCGGTCCTGCTCCTGCCCGCGGCGCCGGCCGTCGCGCACGGTCCCGCCCCGGGCTCGCTCGCGGACCCGAACCTGCACTTCGCCGGCCGGTGGGACACCGGCGACCCGGGCACGTACGTCGGCAACTGGGGCGCGCCCTACGTCACCGCCACGTTCACCGGCAGCACGCTGACCGCGCGGGTCCGCGACACGGTCAGCCTCTACGTCAGCATCGACGGCGGCGCGGACACGCTGCACGAGAACGTGCGCGGTGCGGTCGACCTCACGCCCGCGCGGCTGCGGCCCGGCGTGCACACGGTGCGGCTCTCCTACCGCACCGGTGACGTCCCGAGCTGCGCCACCTGGCCGGCGCCGTGCGCGACGTTCCAGGGATTCGTGCTGGGCCGCGGCGAGCGCACGCTGCCGCGACGGAACCCGCGCACGCTCGTCGAGTTCGTCGGCGACTCGATCACGGTGGGCGCGCTGTCCAGCAGGAACTCGCTCACCAGCTATGCCTGGCAGACCGGTGAGCGGCTCGGCGCCGACCGTACCAACATCGCCCGCTCCGGCGCGTGCCTGGTCGACATCCCGGGCACCTGCTTCGGCATCGGGGCCAACTACCGGAAACAGGCCATCGCCGGCACGGTGGACTGGGACTTCTCCCGGTACCGCGCGGACGCGGTGGTGATCAATCTCGGCACGAACGACGCCGGCCGGGGCGTCTCCGGGGCGGACTTCCAGGCGGCCTACGAACGGCTGCTGCGTGAGGTGCGCGCGGCCCACCCGTCGGCGCACGTCTTCGCGCTCGAGACACTTCGCCGGCGGTACGTGGCGGAGACCCAGGCCGCGGTGCGGGCGGTCGCCGACCCGCGGGTGCACTGGGTGAGCACCGAGGGGTGGCTGGCCGAGGCGGACTACGTGGACGGCGGGCACCCGACGGACGCCGGGCACGCGAAGATCGCGGAGCGGCTGGCACCGGTCGTCGCGGGACACCTCGGGCTGCGGCTGGCGGGTGCGCCGACCGACCCGAACCTGACGTTCACCGGCCGCTGGGACACGTCCGATCCGGCGACGTACCGGGCGAACTGGGCCGGGTCCTACCTGACCACGCGCTACTCCGGCGCTACGGCGGCGCTGCTGCTGCGCGGCACGATCGACGTGTGGGTGAGCGTCGACGGCGGTCCGGACCAGCTGCTGGCCGGGGTGAGCGGACGGGTCGGGCTGCCCTCGCCGCCGTCCGCCCGGCCCTGGCACACGCTGCGGGTGGCCTATCGCAACGTGGACGGGTCCTACCGTGGCGACGCGGCGTTCCAGGGGCTCGCCCTCGAGCCGGGCGCGCGCACGGCGCCGTGGACGTCGCGGCGGCTGATCGAGTTCGTCGGCGACTCGATCACGCGCGGCAGCACGTCCAGCATGACCACGCTGACCAGCTACGGCTGGCTGGCCGGCGAGCGGCTGGGCGCCCGCCACACGCACATCGCGTACGGTGGCGGCTGCCTGATCTCGGCGGCCGACGGGTGCGCGGGCATGCGGGAGCGCTACTTCCGCTCCGGCTTCGCGGCCGATTCGCCGCCCTGGGACTTCTCCCGCTACCACGCCGACGCCGTGGTGATCAACCTGGGCACGAACGACCTGAGCCACCGGGTGCCGGCCGCCGATTTCCAGGCCGGCTACGTGCGGTTCCTGCGCGACGTGCGGGCCGTCCACCCCAGGGCGAAGATCCTGGTCCTCGGTACGTTCGCGGGCCGCTACCTGCCGGAGACGGAAGCCGCGGTCGCACTGGTGAACGACCCGCGCACGAGCTTCGTCGACACCACGGGCTGGCTGCCGCCCGAGGGGCTGACCGACCGCGTCCACCCGAACGACCTGGGCCACCGCCTGATCGCCGACCGCCTGACGCCGCTGCTCTGAGATCCGGGGCGGCGGCCCCGCGGACCGGGACCGGCGGGGGTGCCGCCGGCCCCGGCCCGGTCAGGCCGCCTCGGGAAGCGCGGCCAGCACGTCCTGACGCAGCACCTGGAGGTCGAGGCCCGCGTCGACCAGCACGCGCGGGCCCAGCCCCTGCTCCTCGCGCAGCAGGCCGAGCAGGATGTGTTCCGGCCGCAGCTGCCGGGAGCGCAGCGCGAGCGCCTCGCGCAACGCCAGCTCCAACGTCTTCTTCGCGGGTGGGCTGAACGGGATGTGCCCGCCCTTCGGCAGCTGCCACCATTTGCGGCCCGGCTCCGGTCGCGGGTCCACCGGCTGCACGCCGAACGTCTCGTCCATCCGGGCCAGCACCGCGTCCAGGTCGATGCCGATCGCACGCAGCGCGACCGCGTCCTCCGGCCCGAGCGTGGACCGGTTGCGCAGCGCCTGGATGCGCGCCCGCACGGTGTCGCGGTCGAGACCGGCGCCGCGCAGCACGTATCCGGCCTCGCCCGCGTCCGCGCCGAGCAGCGCGAGGAGCACGTGCTCGGTGCCGATCCTCGGGTGCCCCAGCTCGCGCGCCTCGACCTGGGCCTGGATGACCACGGCCCGCGCCTCGGCGGTGAATCGCTCAAACATCCCCGTTCCCCCTCGCTCGTCCGGCGTGCTTCTTGTGCACGGCCTGCCGGGAGACCTCCAGCGCGTCGGCGATCTCCTGCCAGGACCAGCCCTGGCGTCGTGCGTTGGCCACCTGGAGCGCCTCCAGGCGCTCGGCCAGTTTCCGCAGCGCCACCGTGGCCCGCAGCCCGACCTTCACGTCGGGCCCGGCCGCCGCGGTGGCGAGATCCGTTCCCTCACTCATGCTGTCAACCGTAGTTGACAGCATCGCGTTCGTCAACCTTGGTTGACACGCACGAGCGCGGCGGCCTCGCCGCGCGAGCTCACGCCCAGCTTCTCCAGGAGGTTGCGGACGTGGAACTTGACCGTGTGCTCACTCAGCCGCAGCTCCGCCGCGATCGCCCGGTTGCGCAGCCCGCGCGCGATCCCGTCCAGCACCTCCAGCTCCCGCGCGTTGAGCCGGGCCCGCCGCACCGCGCCGGACGCCGCGGCCGGCCACGTCGCGGCGACCGCCTCGGCGCCACCGGCGGCCAGCGGCAGCGTCGCGGTGACCGTGGTCCCCCACCCCGGCACCACGTCGGTCTCCCAGCGGCCACCGGCCGCGGCGACCCGTCGCGTCACGTCGTCCGCGGCACCCGGACCGGCGTACCCGTCCGGGCCCGGGCAGTCGTCGCGAACCGTGATCCGCAGCGCCGCGCCGTCGACCCGCCAGGAGGCCCGCACCCGGGTGGTGGCCGGCCGGTCGACCGGCGTGGTCCCGGTCGGTTACGGCGCCGGCTGGCCGGACCGGGTCCGCGCGGTCGCGCCGCGGGGCGTGGACGCGGTGCTGGACGCCTCCGGCCACGGCATGCTGCCCGGCTCGATCGCGCTGCGCGGCACCACGGACCGGATCGTCACGATCGCCGACCCGGACGCGTTCGCACTCGGCATCCCGTTCTCCACCGGCGGCGAGCAGACACCGGAGTTCCTGGCGGAGACCGCACGATGGGTCACCGACCGCGGCGTCCGGATCGCGCACCGGCGCGGCTACCCGCTCGCCGAGGCCGCCGCCGCGCACGCGGAGAGCGAGCGCGGTCACCCGCACGGCAAGCTGACCCTCGACCTGCGTTGATCGGGCCACCCGCGACGAACGGACGAAAGGCCACGCCGGGAACGGCGTGGCCTTTCGGTCGTCGGTGGGACGGGTCAGCCGTGCGCCTTGCCGCGCCCGCCCGGGCCGAGCTGCTTGCGGGGCTTGACCGCGATCTCGATCGGCGACCCCTCGAACCCGAACTCCTCGCGCAGCTTCCGCTCCACGAATCGCTGGTAGCCGGCGTCCAGCGGCCCGGTCGTGAACAGCACGAACCGCGGCGGCGCGACGCCCGGCTGGGTGGCGAACAGGATGCGCGGCGCGCGACCGCCGCGGACCGGGTGCGGCGTGGCCTGGGTGAGCGCGGTCAGCCACTGGTTGAGGTGCCCGGTCGGCACGCGCAGCTCCCAGCTGGCCAGCGCCTTGCGGATCGCCGGTGCCAGCTTGTCGACCGCACGCCCGGACTTCGCGGAGACGTTGACCCGGACGGCCCAGGGGATGCGGCGCAGCTCGCGCTCGATCTCCTTGTCCAGGTAGTGGCGGCGGTCGTCGTCGACCAGGTCCCACTTGTTGAACGCGATGACCACCGCGCGCCCGGACTCGACGACCATGCTCAGGATGCGCTGGTCCTGCTCGCTGATCACCTCGGACGCGTCGAGCAGCACGACCGCGACCTCGGCGGCCTCGAGCGCCGCGTTGGTGCGCAGCGACGCGTAGTACTCCGTGCCGCTGGCCTGGCCGACGCGCTTGCGCAGCCCGGCGGTGTCGACGAACTGCCAGACCTCGCCGCCCAGCTCGACCAGGCTGTCCACCGGGTCGACCGTGGTGCCGGCGACCGAGTCGACGACCGCGCGCTCCTCCTTGGCCAGCCGGTTGAGCAGGCTGGACTTGCCGACGTTCGGCCGGCCGACCAGCGCGACGCGACGCGGGCCACGCTCGGTCTCCTCGACCAGGCGCGGCGCGTCGGGCATCGCGTCGAGCAGCGCGTCCAGCAGTTCGCCGGAGCCCCGGCCGTGCAGCGCGGAGACGGGGTACGGCTGGCCGAGCCCGAGCGACCACAGGCTGGTCGCCTCGACCTCGAGGTTCTGGTTGTCGACCTTGTTCGCCACCAGGATGACCGGCTTGTGGCTGCGGCGCAGCATCTTGACCGCGGCCTCGTCCACGTTCGTGCTGCCGACGACCGCGTCGACCACGAACAGCACCACGTCGGCGGTGGCGATCGCGGCCTCGGCCTGGGCGGCGATGGCGGCGGCGCGGTCCTTCGCGTCCGGCTCCCAGCCGCCGGTGTCGACCACGGTGAACTGGCGGCCGAGCCACTCCGCGTCGTACGGCACCCGGTCGCGGGTCACGCCCGGGGTGTCCTGCACGACCGCCTGACGGCGGCCGATGATCCGGTTGACCAGCGTCGACTTGCCCACGTTCGGGCGACCGACCACGGCCACGACCGGATTGACCACGGCCACCGCGGCGGGGGCATCCACTATTTCCGACATTTCCGAAACCTCAACTGACGTCATGCGGTCACCCGCGTATCAAGTAGCTCGCGAAGACGCGCCACGGCCTCGTCGATGCCCATCGCGGTGGTGTCCAGCACGACCGCGTCCTCCGCCTGGGTGAGCGGATCCACCGCACGACTGGAGTCGATCTTGTCGCGCCGCGCCAGGTCGGCCTGGGTGGCCGCGACGTCCGCCGCGTTCTCCAGACTGCGCCGCTGCGCACGCGCCTCCGCGGACGCGGTCAGGTACACCTTCAGCGACGCGTCCGGCGCCACCACCGTACCGATGTCCCGGCCCTCGACCACGATCCGGCCGGCGTCCGCGATGATCGCCCGCTGCTGGGCGACCAGCTGCTGTCGGACCGCCGCGACCGACGCGACCGCGGAAACGGCAGCGGTCACCTCGGCGCCACGGATCGGGCCGTCGACGGCGACGCCGTCCACCCGGACGAACGGCGCGGACGGGTCGGTACCGACCTCAAGGTTGACGGCAGCGGCCACCGACGCGACCGCGGCGGCGTCCGGAACCGCGACGCCGGACCGCAGAACGGCCCAGGTCACCGCCCGGTACATCGCTCCCGTGTCCAGGTAGCGCGCGCCGAGCGCCGTCGCCAGCCGCCGCGACACGGTGGACTTCCCGGACCCGGACGGCCCGTCGACGGCCACCACACATCGCCCGTTTTCTTCCACCGTTCCTCCACTCGCCATGCCCCGGACAACTCTCCAATCATGCCCGGTGACCCGGCCCACGGAGGAGCCGGGTCAGTCCTCCACGGCCGCGAACAGCGCCGCGATCTCGCCGTTGTTCAGCCGGCGGGTGCGGCCGGAGCGCAGGTCACCCAGCTTGATCGGGCCGATCGAGGTGCGGATCAGCCGGGACACCGGGTGCCCGACCTCGTCCATCAGCCGTCGCACGATGTGCTTGCGGCCCTCGTGCAGCGTGATCTCGATCTGCGCGGTCTTGCCCAGCGTGTCGACCAGCTTGAACGCGTCCGCCTTCGCCGGGCCGTCCTCCAGCTCGACACCGGCGAGCAGCCGCCGGCCGACCGCGCGCGGCAGCGGGCCGGCGACCTCGCACAGGTAGGTCTTGGCCACGCCGTACGACGGGTGGGTCAGCTTGTGCGCGAGCGTGCCGTCGTTGGTGAGCAGCAGCAGGCCCTCGGAGTCCTGGTCGAGCCGCCCCACGTGGTAGACGCGCTGCTCGACCCGGCCGAGGAAGTCGGAGATCGCGGAGCGCCCCTTCTCGTCGGCCATGGTCGACACCACGCCCTGCGGCTTGTTCATCGCCAGGTACACCAGCGTCTGGTCGGCGGCGAGCCGCTCGCCGTTGACCATGATCACGGAGGTCGCCGGGTTCGCCCGGTCACCGAGCCGGGCGAGCCGCCCGTCCACGGTGACCTTGCCCCGCGCGATCAACGTCTCGCAGGCGCGGCGCGACCCGACACCGGCCACGGCCATGACCTTCTGCAGCCGTTCGGCACCGTCGTTCTCAGGCATCGGTAACGATCTCTTCCACATTGTCCGGCAGGAACGGCGCGAGCGGGGGAAGCTGCGCGACCGAGTCGATGCCGAGTTTCTCGAGAAACAGGGTGGTGGTCTTGTAGAGGTAGGCGCCGGACACGTCCGCGCCGCACTCCTCCACGAGCCCCCGGGTGACAAGCGTACGCATCACGCCGTCACAGTTCACACCGCGGATGGCGGAGACCTGTGACCTGCTGCACGGCTGCTTGTAGGCGACGACCGCGAGCGTCTCCAGCGCGGCCTGCGTCAACCGCGCGGTCTGCCCGTCCAGCACGAACCGTTCGACGTACGCCGCGTACTCCGGACGGGTGTACAGGCGCCAGCCACCGGCCACCCGGCGCAGGTCGAAGCCGTGCCCCCGATCGGTGTACTCGCCGGACAGCAGGTACAGCATCTGCGTCACCCGCTCGGTGGGCTGCTCCAGCACCTGGGACAGCATCACCTCGGCAACCGGCTCGTCCACGACCAGCAGGATCGCCTCCAGCGCGCCCCGCAGCTCCGCGTCGTCGATCAGCGACACCGGATCCGGTTCCGGCTCCGCCGGCTTGGGCTTCGCCCGGCGCCGCTTCGGCGCGGCCGGCGGCGGTGTCGTCCCGTCAGCCGCTTCCGTCCCGCTCGCCCCCGGCTTTCCTTTCTGCGCGGGTACGGCAGGCGCGCCGGACGGCTCGACCGTGACACTCCCGGGCGGCGCGACCTCGGGTTCGACGGCGCCGGCGGGCGCGGTGTCCGTCCCCGCCCCGGCCGCCGTCCGCCCGGCCGCCGGCTCCGCATCGGCCCGCGGCTCGCTCTCCGGCCCGGCCACGGTCCCCGGCCCGGCCACGGTCTCCGGTTCGACCACGGTCTCCGGCGCGAGATCGAGCTCCGGCGCGACCTCGGTCTCGTCCTCATGCCCGGCTCGCGCCTCTGGCTCAGGCCCCGCCTCGGGCGCGGATTCGGCTCGGGACCCGTCCTCCGGCTCCTGCTCGGAGGCCGGCGGCGGCTTCGGGCGGTCCCAGGGCGGCACCCACGCGGCCGCCGCATCCGCCAGCGACCCGCGATCGTCGTCCGTGGTCACGCCTCGCCCTCCGTCTCCCGCGCCTCGTCGCCGGCCGCGGCCGGTGCGTTCGGGTCGTCCTTCGCCGTGTCGACTTCCTTGGTGCCCTCGTAGTCGTCGACCTCCAGGTCGACGTCGGAGTCGCCGCCGGTCCACTTCACGGTCAGCACGCCCAGCGACTCCGGCTGCGCGAACTCGACCAGGCCCTCCCGGTAGAGCTCCAGCAGCGCCAGGAACCGGGCCACCATCTCCAGGGTGTTCTCGCAGTCCGCGCAGAGCACGTCGAACGTGGCGATCCCGACCCGGCGCAGCATGTTCTGCACCATGTCCGCGTGCTCGCGCACGCTGACCCGCACCTGGTGGATGTGGTGGACCGCCACGGTCGGCGGCACCTTCGGCGTGAACGCCTTGATCGCTATCTTGAGCAGCCGCTCCGGCCCGAACCCGAAGATCAGGTCGGGCAGCGCCTCGGCGTAGCGCGGTTCCAGGCTGACCGCGCGCGGGTAGCGGCGGGCGCCGTCGCGCTCCAGGTCCGCGATGACCGCGGACGCCTCCTTGTACGCCTTGTACTGCAGCAGCCGGGCGAAGAGCAGGTCGCGGGCCTCGAGGAGCGCGAGGTCCTCCTCGTTCTCCACCTCGGCCGCGGGCAGCAGCCGGGCCGCCTTCAGGTCCAGCAGCGTGGCCGCGATGATCAGGAACTCGCTGGTCTCGTCCAGGTCCCAGTCGTCGCCCATCGCCCGGATGTACGCGATGAACTCGTCGGTGACCGTGTGCAGCGCGATCTCGGTGACGTCCAGCTTGTGCTTGCCGATCAGCTGGAGCAGCAGGTCGAACGGCCCCTCGAAGTTGTGCAGCCGGACCCGGAAGCCACCGCTCGGCGTACCGTCGTCGGCGGTGTCCCGGTGGTCCTCCCGGACCGGCGCGTCTGCCACCGGCTGACCGTAGCCGACGCTGTCATCCCCGACGGGCTCCGAACCCTGGCCGGTGACGTGATCGACGCTCACCGGGCGCTCACCAGGCCCAGACGCCCAGCAGCGGCGCACCCACCACGTCCAGCACCACGAAGACCAGCGGCGTGCTGAACGGCAGGAACATCAGTGCCAGCAGGATCGCGACGCCGAGGTTGTTCTCGACCAGCCACGTCCGCGCGGTCTGCGCCGCCGAGCCGGGCTGGCGCAGGCTGCTCCAGAGCAGGCCCCACCCGTCCAGCGGCGGCAGCGGGATCAGGTCGAACAGCGCGAAGCAGAACAGCCCGACGCCGATCGCGGCGAGGAACTCGATCAGCATGGTGAAGCCGCCGGCCGCGGTGTCGCCGGTCGCGAGCAGCGCCACGCCGCCGCGCACGTCGACCGGGCTGGGCTCGTACAGCGTCACCCGGTCGGAGCCGAGCGCCACGATCAGCAGGAACACCTGGGAGAGCAGGAGGACCGACAGCGGGCCGGAGCCGTAGACCAGCGCGCGCCGGCCGCGGCCCCGGTGCGCGGAGACCTCGTCGACGTCCAGCCCCTTGCCCCAGCCGGGCCCGCCGATCAGCGCGGCGACCACGCCGAACACGTCGAAGTCCCGGCGCGGGTGGAAGCGGATCGGCACCGGCCGGCGCGGCGCCAGCCCGACCGCGCGCATGGTGAGCCGCATGACCGTCGCCCGCACCGCGACCGCGATCAGGAACGAGACGACGAACCCGGCGAACGAGATGGGCTGGCCGAGCGAGAAGAGCACGCGTTACCCGCGCTCGGCCTGCGCCGCGATGACCTCTCGGGCCAGCTGGCGGTAGTTGCGGGCGCCGGAGGACGCCGGGTCGAGCGAGGTGATCGGCGCGCCGGCCACGGTCGACTCCGGGAACTTCACGGTCTTGGTGATCACGGTCTGGTAGACCTTGTCGCCGAACGCCTCCACGACGCGCTGCAGCACCTGGCGGCAGTGCGTGGTGCGGGAGTCGTACATGGTGGCGAGGATGCCTTCCAGCTCCAGGTCGAAGTTGAGCCGCTCGCGGACCTTGTCGATCGTGTCGAGCAGCAACGCCACACCGCGGAGGCTGAAGAACTCGCACTCCAGCGGGATCAGGACACCGTGCGCGACGGTGAGGGCGTTTATCGCGAGCAGGCCGAGCGAGGGCTGGCAGTCGATCAGGATGTAGTCGTACTCCTTGCGGACCGTGCGCAGCACCCGGGCCAGCGCCATCTCCCGCGCGACCTCGTTGACCAGCTGGATCTCGGCCGCGGACAGGTCGATGTTGGCCGGCAGCAGGTGCAGGCCCGCCACGTCGGTCTTGATCACGACGTCCTCGGCCGTGACGTCGCTCTCCATCAGGAGGTTGTAGACCGTGAGGTCGAGATTGTGCGGGTTGACCCCGAGGCCGACGGAGAGCGCGCCCTGCGGGTCGAAGTCGACGACCAGGACCTTCCGCCCGTACTCCGCGAGCGCGGCGCCCAGGTTGATGGTGGTCGTGGTCTTGCCCACGCCGCCCTTCTGGTTCGCCATCGCGATGATCCGCGCGGGGCCGTGCCGGTCGGTGGGCATCGGTTCCGGGATCGGCTTGCGCATCGTGTAGGCCGCGGGATCGGCGGGCCCCAGCTCGGCGCCGATGTCCAGGGAACTCTGCTGCTCTCGGAGGACCGAGGTCCACGCCTCGGCACGGTCACCACTGCCCGCCATGTCCTCTGCGCCCCCTCCCACGACTGCCCGACGCTACACCCTGGTGAGCGTCTCAGCCGACCGGCGCACTCCATGAGATCCACGCCGATTCCCGACTCTACGACACGACCCGCCCACACACCGCCCACCCTTCCCGGCGTGTCGCGCTCGGCAACGGTGTATACAGTCCGGTTCAGGCGAGCGCGCGAGGGTGCGCGGTGGCGTAGATCTCGCGCAGCCGGTCCACGGTGACCAGGGTGTATATCTGCGTGGTGGTGACCGAGGCGTGGCCGAGGAGCTCCTGGACCACCCGGACGTCGGCACCACCGTCGAGCAGGTGGGTGGCGAACGAGTGGCGCAGCGTGTGCGGGGAGACCGCGCGCGGGCCGTCCACCGGCAGGCCGGCCGCCTCGGCCGCGCGGTGCAGGATGGTCCAGGCGCTCTGCCGGGACAGCGGCCCGCCGCGCGCGTTGCAGAACACCGCCGGCGTGCCACGACCGGCCTGGACCAGCGTCGGGCGGCCCTGCACCAGGTAGGCGGCGAGCGCCTCCCGCGCGTAGCCGCCGATCGGGACGAGCCGGGACCGGCCGCCCTTACCGCGCAGCAGCACCGTGGCGTCGTCCAGGTCGACGTCGTCGACGGCGGCGCCGACCGCCTCGGAGATGCGCGCGCCGGTGCCGTAGAGGAACTCCAGCAGCGCCCGGTCGCGCAGCCCGCGCGGCGTGTCCGTGACCGGGACCGCGAGGAGCCGCTCGACCTCGTCCACCTCCAGCGCCTTGGGCAGCCGGCGCGGCGGGACCGGCGGCTTGACCTCGCGGGACGGGTCGTCGGCCGCGATCCCCTCGCGGACCGCGAACCGGTGCAGGCCGCGCACCGCGGACATGGCGCGCGCGGCGGACGACGCGGACAGCGGCGGGTGCTCGTCGTCGCCGGTCCGCAGCGCGCTCAGGTGCCGGGTCAGATCGCCCGCGGTGACGGCGCCGAGCGTGTCGATCTCCGCGCCGGCCAGGAACTCCAGATAACGATCGAGATCCCGCCGGTACGACACCAGCGTGTTCGCCGAGAGCGCGCGCTCGACCGTCAGGTGGTCGAGGTAGCCGCGCACGGCCCGGTCGGTCGCCAACACGCCGCTGACCATAGACGACCGGTACGACATGAACTCAGGCGAGCACCTCGGCCAGCGGTCGCACGGTCATCCCGTGCGCCTCCGCGACCGGGCCGTAGGTGACCTCGCCCGCGTGCGTGTTGAGCCCCTTGGCCAGCGACGCGTCCGCGCGCAGCGCGTCCCGCCAACCCCGGTCGGCCAGCGCCAGCGCGTACGGCAGCGTCACGTTGGTCAGCGCGTACGTGCTGGTGTGCGGCACCGCGCCGGGCATGTTCGCCACGCAGTAGAAGATCGAGTTGTGCACCCGGTAGACCGGGTCCGCGTGCGTGGTCGGCCGCGAGTCCTCGAAGCAGCCGCCCTGGTCGATCGAGATGTCGACCAGCACGCTGCCCGGCTTCATCCGGGAGACCAGCTCGTTGGAGATCAGCGTCGGGGCCTTCGCGCCCGGCACCAGCACCGCGCCGATGACCAGGTCCGCGTCCAGCACCGCGCGCTCCACCTCGTACGCGTTGGACGCCACGGTCTGCAGGTGCCCGCGGTAGATCGCGTCCGCGCCGCGCAGCCGGTTGATGTTCATGTCCAGCAGCAGCACCTCGGACTGCAGGCCGAGCGCGATCGCGGCCGCGTTCATCCCGGAGACGCCGGCGCCGATCACCACGGTCTTGGCCGCGTAGACGCCGGAGACGCCGCCGAGCAGCACGCCGCGCCCGCCGCCGGAGCGCATCAGGTGGTACGCGCCGACCTGCGGGGCGAGCCGGCCGGCCACCTCGGACATCGGCGCCAGCAGCGGCAGCTGCCGGTCCGGCGTCTCCACCGTCTCGTACGCGATGCCGGTGACCTCGCGCTCGATCAGCGCGTCCGTGCACTCCTTCGACGCGGCCAGGTGCAGGTAGGTGAAGAGCACCTGCCCCGCGCGCATGCGGTGGTACTCCTCCGCGATCGGCTCCTTGACCTTGAGCACCAGCTCGGCCGTGCCCCAGACCTCGTCCGCGGACGGCAGGATCGTCGCGCCGGCCGAGGTGTACTCCTCGTCGGTGATGGACGAGCCGGCACCCGCGCCGGCCTCGATGAAGACCTCGTGGCCGTGACGGGTGAACTCGTGCACGCCGGCCGGCGTGATCGCGACCCGGAACTCGTTGTTCTTGACCTCGCGGGGAATGCCGACCTTCACGTCGATGACCCTTTCACGCGCGTTTATCCGCAGTCTACGAGCGAACGGTGACCCCCGCTCTCCGACGCGCACTTTAGATCATGAAGGCAGAACGCGCCACGGCCGACGTTTCGAAGGAAACGTCGGCCGTCGGCATATCTTGTTTCAGGCGGGTGTCGGCGTATCCGTCGGGCGCAGCGGCGCCCAGTTCAGGTCCCGGGCACGCGCCGCGGCGAGCAGGCCGGCGACCGCCGCCGCGTTGGTGATCTCCCCGGCGAAGATCATCGCGATCGCGTCGTCCAGCGGCAGCCAGCGCACCTCGATGTCCGCCTCCTCGTCCGCGCGGTCGTGCCGCTCGGACGCCGGCACCGGCGACAGGTCCCGGGCCAGGAAGATCCGGATCTGCTCGTTCGTCATGCCCGGCGACGAGTGCAGGTCGAGCAGCACGTCGATCCGCCCGGCCCGCAGGTCGGCCTCCTCGGCCAGCTCACGCAGCGCGCCGATCGAGAGGTCCTCCCCCTGCACGTCGCGCAGCCCGGCCGGCAGCTCCCAGAGCCGGCCGCCGACCGCGTGCCGGTACTGATTGATCAGCACCACCCGGCCCCGGTCGTCCAGCGCGACCACGCCGACCGCGCCGACGTGCCGCAGGTAGTCCCGGTCCGCCGCACCACCGCCGGGCATGGTGACCCGGTCGGTGACGACCGAGAACACCCGCCCGCTGAACCGTTCGGTGCGGCTGATCACCGCGTGCGCGAAACCGGTCACTTCGCGGCACCGACCCGGCGCTTGCCGCCGCGCGCGGACGTCTCCGGCTCCTCCGCGGCGGGCACGATCTCCAGCGGCAGCTCGCCCGCCTTCGAGAACCGCACGGACGCGGCCACGAACGCGGCGAACAGCGGGTGCGGCCGGGTCGGGCGGCTCTTCAGCTCCGGGTGCGCCTGGGTGGCCACGAAGAACGGGTGCACCTCGCGGTCCAGCTCGATGAACTCGACCAGGCGCCCGTCCGGCGAGGTGCCGGAGAAGCGCAGACCCGCGGCCTCGAGGCGAGGCCGGTAGTCGTTGTTCACCTCGTACCGGTGCCGGTGCCGCTCGGAGATCTCCGGCGCGCCGTACGCCTCCTCGACGATCGAGCCCGGGGTCAGCGCCGCCGGGTACGCGCCCAGCCGCATGGTGCCGCCCAGGTCGCCCTTGCCGGAGACGATGTCCTGCTGGTCCGCCATCGTGGAGATGACCGGGTGCTTGACCGTCTCCTCGAACTCCAGCGAGTTCGCCCCGTCCAGGCCGGCCAGGTTGCGCGCCACCTCGATGGTCATGCACTGCAGGCCGAGGCAGAGGCCGAGCACGGGGATCCGGTTCTCCCGGGCGAACGTGGCCGTCCCGATCTTGCCTTCGATGCCGCGGACGCCGAAGCCGCCCGGGATCACGATGCCGTCCACGCCGGCCAGCGCGGCCGCGGCACCGGCCGGGGTCTCGCAGGAGTCGCTCGGCACCCACCGGATGTTCGCCTTGACCCGGTGGCCGAACGCGGCCGCGCGGATCGCCTCGGTCACCGACAGGTACGCGTCCGGCAGGTCCACGTACTTGCCGACGAGCGCGACGGTGATCTCGCCGGACGGCTGGTGCACGCGGTCCAGCAGGTCGTCCCACGCCTTCCAGTGCACGTCCCGGAAGGACAGGCCCAGCCGCCGTACGACGTAGGCGTCCAGCCCCTCGGAGTGCAGCACCTTCGGGATGTCGTAGATGCTCGGCGCGTCCGGGCAGGCCACCACGGCCTCGCGGTCGACGTCGCAGTAGAGCGACAGCTTGACCTTGAGCTTCTCCGGGATCTCCCGGTCCGAGCGGCAGACCAGCGCGTCCGGCTGGATGCCGATGTTGCGCAGCGCCGCCACCGAGTGCTGGGTCGGCTTGGTCTTCAGCTCACCGCTCGGCGCGAGGTACGGGATCAGCGAGACGTGCAGGTAGAAGCACCGGTCCCGGCCGATCTCGTGGCGCACCTGGCGGATCGCCTCCAGGAACGGCAGCGACTCCATGTCACCGACCGTGCCACCGACCTCGGTGATGACGACGTCCGGCACGCGGCCGTCCTCGTCCGGGTCGGCCATCGCGAAGATGCGCTCCTTGATCTCGTTCGTCACGTGCGGGATGACCTGCACGGTGTCGCCGAGGTACTCCCCGCGCCGCTCCTTGGCGATCACCGCGGAGTAGACCTGGCCGGTGGTGACGTTCGCCTTCGCGGACAGCGGCCGGTCGAGAAACCGCTCGTAGTGACCGATGTCGAGGTCCGTCTCCGCGCCGTCCTCGGTCACGAAGACCTCGCCGTGCTGGAACGGGTTCATCGTGCCCGGGTCGACGTTGAGGTAGGGGTCCAGCTTCTGCATCACGACCCGCAGGCCGCGCGCGGTCAGAAGGTTGCCCAGGCTGGAAGCGGTGAGTCCCTTACCGAGTGAGGAGGCGACGCCCCCCGTGACAAAGATGTGCCTGGTCTGAGTCGAAGGGCTCAAGGCCTGCTCCCGTGGTCGTCTGGCTGCCAATACGAACCGGCGCGACGCCCTCGAGCCCGATCTCACCCCCGCTGACCGAACTGTCAGCGGACGTTGACACGGCTGTCGTGATCACGCGATCCACGGGATTCCACGGTAACACCATCCGCGGGCGACCCCCCGGCCCGGCCACCATGATCGCTTCACGTCGATCCGCAGCTCGGAACACTTCCGCAGGTCAGACCCCTAAAGATCAACACCGTGCGCCGGTACGCCCGTGCGCGGCGGCGTTCACCCGCCCGGGTGCTGGTCAGTTCTCGTCGGATTTGTTACTCACGGCCACGTCGTCACCGATCGTGACGTCGCCGTCCCGTTGGGTTCCGGCGGCCACATCGCGGTCGATGATCGCCGGGCCGGTCGCGTCGCCGTCGCCGTCGCCGTCGCGGGGAACGACACCGTCGCCGGGAGCGACACCGGCACCGGGCGCGTTCCCGGGACTCCCGGCAGGGGCGCCGGGCGGGTCACCACCGGGCTCCGCCGCACCGGTCCCGCCGCTCGGGGACGCATTGCTCGTGGTGCCGGTCGCGCTGTCCCCGCCCGTACCCTCGGCCCGGTTCGGGGGTTCGGTCATCGCTGCCATCGGCGGCCGGGTCCGGATCGCCGCGTGGTCGAGCACGCGCAGCGCGGTGAGCGCGGCCAACGGGCCCGCCACCGCGGCGGCCGCGCCCGCGACGTGCAGCGCCGACCCGCCCAGCACCCCCGCCGCCAGCGTGGTGACCGCGGTGCCGGCCAGCGCGGCCCGGACCGCCGGTTTGAGCCCGAACAGGCGCTTGAGACCGCCCCACGGCCGCAGCAGCACGAACCAGACCAGCACGGCCACGGTCAGCACCAGCAACGTCAGCGGGCTGACCAGGGCCACCACGTTCGACCCGGTGGCGCGCTGCACCGCGATGCCGCTGGTGCCGTCCACCAGCGCGGCCAGGATCCGGCCGAGGCTGCCGCGCTCCGCCTCCGGGCGGCGCACGTCCAGCAGCGCGAAGCCGAACGTCACCACCAGGCCGGCCGCGGAGGTGGCCGCGATCCGGCCGAAGCCGATCCAGCCGCCGGTGGAGAGCGCGGTCGCCACGCAGACGCCGGCGGTCAGCGCGACCGCGCCGACCGCGTGCGCGCCCAGGAACGGGCTGCCGACCACCATCACGGCCGCGCCGCCGAGCACCACCATGATCAGCGGACGGAGGTGCCGCATCATCTGCCCGAGCGCGGCGGCCGCGAGCAGGATGCCGGCGGTGAGCAGGCCGAGCCCGACCGTGCCGATCCCGGCGTACCGGCCGCCGGCCAGCGTGGAGTAGCCGGCCACGCCGTTGAGCTGCAGCGTCGACCCGGAGAGCACGTCCGCGACGACCACCACGGCGGAGATCGCGGCGACCGTGCCGAGCGGCCACAGCGTCGACCGGTACGGGCGGGCCAGCCGCACCGCGAGCGTGCCGGCCAGCGTCAGCGCCACCGTCACGGCCGCGAACACCAGCGACGGCCGGCTCGCCCGCCACCACGGCACCAGGTCCGCGACCAGCGCGGCCGGCGTGACCAGCGCGGCCGCGATCAGCGCCAGCTCCGCCCCGTCCATCAGCCAGCGCGGCGGCAGCGGCGGGCCGGGCGGCCCGCTGTGCGCCCAGGTGCGCCGCAGCAACGGCACCAGCAGCGCGTACAGCGCGATCTGGGTGGCGGTCAGGATCGAGAAGAACCACTCCGAGGTGCGGCCCTGGGCCCGCGCCTCCCGGTCCGCGTCCGCCGGTCGCGCGATCGCGTCCGCGAGCCCGTCCGGGCGGCCGTCCGCGGTCGTGGCCGCGTGCCCGTCGAACCGGCCGGCCGGCAGCTCCCGGCCGAGCGCGGTCAGCGCGGTCGGCGCCAGGTCGACCAGCGCCAGGTAGCCGTCCCGGACCGTGCTCGCGGACGTGAGCCAGGACCGGTCCCAGCCCGGCCCGTCCGCGATCGCCACGTGCAGCCGCTGGTCCGCGCCGGTGTCGGCGAGGCCGGCGACCAGCACCAGCGACCGGTCCGGGCGGGCGGCGAGCACCCGGCCGAGCACGTCGTCCGCGGCCGCGACCGCGGCCGTGCGCGCCGCACCGTCCCCGGCGACCGTGCCGGCGTCCACGATGCTGAGCACGCACTGGGACAGCACGGTCGCGGCGTCGGCCGGCAACGTCGCCTGGTATCGGTCGACCCGGCCGAACGGGCGGGCCGCCGCGACCGCCGCGCCCGGCCCGACCGCGGTGGTGCAGCGGACCGACTCGGCGAGCGCGCCCGGCACCGCGCCCCACGGCTGGCGTCCGTTGTAGTCGACGGCGACCGGCTGGCGCGACACGTTCGCGCCGATGCCGTCCGGCTCCTCGATCTCCACGTCGAGCGGCGCGCAGACCGCCGCGCCGTCGGACTCGTCACCCCAGCTGGCGAAGTTGCCGGCGCCGAGCGTCAGCCAGCCGTCGACCGGGCAGGTCGGCTCGCTCGCGGACCGCACGGACAGCGCGCCGATCGCACCCCGCTCGGCGAGCGCCCACAGCGCCGGTGTCCCGGCCGGGTCGAGGTCGTCCCAGCGCAGGCCGGGCACGCCCACGATCACCACGTAGTCGGCTTCGGTGTCCACCGTGGCGGAGACCGGGCGGACGCTGAGCGCGACCATGCTGCCGATCACCACGGCCAGCACGATCAGCCACGGTGTGAGGCGGCGCAGCATCAGCCGTGGTCCTCGCGTGGCGCCGGTGCCGGGGCCAGTTCCGCGTAGACCGCCCGGACCGCGTCCACCGTGTCCGTCTCGGTCGGCCACGCGGCCGCGTGCGCGCGGGCCCGGGTGCTCAGGTCCTGGCGCAGGCCCGGGTCGTCGAGCAGGCGGCGCACGGCCGCGTCGACCGCGTCCACGTCGCCGGCCGGGACCAGCACGGCCGCGTCGCCGACCAGGCCGGGCAGGCCGCCGACCGCGGTCGCGACCAGCGGCAGGCCGGCCTGCAACGCCTCCTGCGCGAACAGCTGCCGGGCCTCCCAGTCGCTGGTGACGACCGCGAGGTCCGCGCCGGCCAGCAGGTCCGCCACGTCGGTGCGGTGACCGAGCAGCGTGACCGGCGCGTGCGCGGCGGAGATGCTGGCGGCCAGCGGCAGGTAGCTGGGGCCGGTGCCGGCGATCAGCACCACCGGCGTGGGGCGGCGCTCGCGCCACCGCCCGGCCGCGGCGACCAGCACGTCGTACCGCTTCTGCGGGTGCAGCCGGCCGACGGACAGGATCAGCGGCGTGTCCGGCCCGACGCCGAACTCGGCGCGCACGGCCGCGCGGGTGCGTCGGGCCGGGCCGAGCGCGGGCGCGGCGACCGGGCCGAGCCGGGCGTCCCGGGCACCGACCGCGCGGGCCCGGTCGACCAGGTCCTCGGAGGCACCGAGCGTGACCCGGGCCGCGGCCGCGACCGCGCGCTCCAGCAGCTGGGCGACCCGGCCGCGCAGGCCACCGGCGAGCATCGCGTTGTGCCAGGTGACCACCAGCGGCTGGCGCGGGCGGGCGAGCGTGGCCACGAACCCGGCGCGCAGGCCGTGCGCGTGCACCACGTCGATGCCGTCGGCGGCGAGCGCGGCGCGCAGCGCGCTGACCGCGCGCGCGTCCGACGGCGCCGGGTTGGCCGGGATCTCCACCGGCACGAACCGCGCGCCCAGCTCGGAGAAGTGGAACAGCCGCTCGGTCGCGTCCGGCCCGCAGACCGTGACCGTGATGCCGGCCGCGGTCAGTCCCCGGACCAGCGAGGCCACGTGCTGCCCCACGCCGCCGGTGCTGGACGCGAGCACGAGCGCCACCCCACCGGCCCAGTCGCCTGCGGTCACGTACGGTCCCCTCCGTCCCGCGCGGCGGGAGTCCGCGCGTCGTTCTCACCGTCCGGCAAGGTACCCGACTCGGGCGCACCGGGCCGCGCGCCGCCACGCCGGGCGAGTTTCGTGACCTGGTCCCGGTCGAGCACGAAGGCGACACCGAGGAACACCGCGACCCCGACGAACCCGCACAGCATGCCTTGCAACACCGCGAAGCCGGGCGCCGGGGTCGGGTCGGTGAGCGCGGCCAGCGCGTACCCGGCGGCACCTGCGGCGACCGCACCGGCCAGCCCGGCCGGGAGCGTGCGGGCGAGACCGGCGAGCGCGGCCGGCCCGGCCGTGCGCCGGACCGCTGCCAGCAGCAGCGCGCCCAGGACCAGCATGCCGGCGGTGTGCGCCAGGCCGAGCACGAGCACCCGGTGCTCCGGCGCGGTCACCGCGCCGAGGACGGCCGCGAGGAACGCGACGACGGCCCACCCGGCCGCGGTCGCACCGGCCACGGCGGCGGTCCGCCCGCGGGCGTAGAGCGCGCGGGACAGCAGCGCGAAGAGTCCGTAACCGATCAGTCCGGGCGCGAACGCGACCACGCCCGGGGTCATCGCCTGACCGCCGGTGAGCACGGCCGTCGCCGGGATCGCGACCGCGACCAGGCCCGCCGCGCCCAGGCAGCTGACCAGAGCGGTCTGCCGGGCGGTCCGGGCCAGCAGCGATCGGTACCCGGCGTCGTCCGCGGTGGTCAGGCCCGGGTACGCCGCGGTCGCGAGCGGCACCGCGAGCACCGCCCAGGGCAGCAGGAACACGGTCTGCGCCAGGTTGAACAGCACGGTCGTGCCGTCCGGCCCGCCGCTCGCCTGACCGATCAGGACCAGCAGGGCGAGTTGCTGCGCGCCGACCGTGACCAGTCCGGCCCAGCCGAGCCTGACGACCTGCTCCCGGGCGTCGGCCGGCAGGCCGAGCGTGGGGCGCAGCGGCAGCCGCAGCCGGGAGACCGGGATCAGCAGGCACCCGGACAGCACGACGACGCCGCAGGTCGTGCCGGCGGACAGGATCAGCTCCCCGGCACCGGACACGTCCGCGATGCCGGTCCGGGTGCCCTCGGCGAGCCCGAACGCCGCGTAGACCCCGATCACCGTGAGACTGGACAGCAGCGGTGCGATCACCGGCCAGGCGAACCGGCGGTGCGACTGGAGCACGCCGGTGAGCACCACGCCGACGCCGTAGAGCGGCAGCTGCGGCGCGAACACCCGCAGCATGCGGGCGCCGGTCTCCAGCTCGGCGGGCGACGCCAGCGGCATGATCACCTCGACCAGTGGGCCGGCCGCGAGCGCCACCAGGACCGCGACCGGCACCAGCAGCACCAGCACCCAGCCGAGCAGCGCCGACGTGATCCTCCCGACCCGCTCCCGGTCGCCCGCCTCCACGGCCCTGGCCAGCAGCGGCACCACCAGGCCGGCCAGCGCGCCGCCGGCGACCAGCTCGAAGATGACGTTCGGCAGCGTGTTCGCCGCCAGGTAGGTGTCGCCCAGGTCGGTCGGGCCGACCGTCCAGGCGAACACGGTGGTCCGCGCGAAGCCCGCCACGCGGCTGACCACGGTGAGCACCGCGATCAGCGCGGCGGCTCCGACGACGGTCCGCGACCTCAGGCCGGACGCCACGTCAGCTCTGCCGCCGCCCGAGCTCGTCGAGTTCGCGCAGGCCGGGGGTGCGCTGGATGACCGCGGTGAAGCTGACCCGCTCGCTGGCCGCGGTCAGCCCGGCCAGGCCCGCGAAGATCACCGCGCGGCCGATCGGCCCGGCCTTCGCCGCGATCGCGACGCCGAGCAGCGCGCCCAGCGCGTTCGCGCCGGAGTCGCCCAGCATGATCCGCTCGTCCAGGTCGTCCGGCAGCAGCCCGGCCGCGGCGCCGGCCGCTCCGGCGGCCAGCCCGCCCGCGGCGGTCGTGGACAGCAGCGGCGCGGCGATCAGCGCGCTCGCCTTGATCGCCCGGCCGGGGCGCAGGTCGAGCAGGTTGACCAGGTTCGCCGTACCCGCGATGACGCCCGCGCCCAGCGCCACGTCGGTCAGCGTGCCCCACCGGGACCGGCCCGGCCGGTCCAGCGCGAGCAGCGCGGACGCGGCCAGCCCGGCGCCGCCGACCCCGGCGATCTTCACCAGCCCGCTGGTGACCCGGCCCTGGCGCAGCGCGCGCAGGTGACCGGCGAAGCCCTTGGCCGCCTTCTGCTCCGGCCGGTTGCCGACCACGTCGTCGTAGAGGCCGACCGCGCCGGAGGTGAGCCCGGCGGTCAGCGCGGCCGCGGCGGCCGGGCCGCTGGACGCACCGGCCGCGGCCGCGATCGAGGCACCGGCGGCGAGCGCGGGGCCGCCGGCCAGCGTGACCGTGCGGCCGCGGAAGTTGGCCCGCTCCAGCGACGGGTTGACCGAACTGCGGCGGACCGCGGTCAGCGCGGCACGCGCGGCGAGCGCGCCGGCGGCGAACACCAGAATCCTAGGAACGGGCATGACGCGATTCTAGGAACCGGGCACTCACTGTGCCGGAGTGGGCAGTATCGACGTGGCGCCCGCGCCGAGCCCGTAGTGGCCGACCTTGTTCGTGCCGAGCAGGTCGGTCAGCGCCAGGCAGGTGACGACCGAGCCCTGCGCGGTGTTCACGTTGTCCACGGTCGCGATCGTCTTGGACAGTGCCGCGTCGCCGCGGATCGCCGCGACCACGTTGCCGTCGCCGACCCCGTTGCCGCCCACCACCAGTTTCCCGGCCGCGTCGAACTGGGCGACCAGCGTCACCGTGGAGGTGTTCTTCTCGTCCGCGCGCTCGTCGGTCGGCGGCAGCCCGCCCACGATCACCACGGCCTCGGCCGGGCCGGCGACCCGATCGTCCTCGACCGTGATGTAGTTCGCGGCCGCGTACGCCGCCAGCACCGCGTTGCGGTCCGAGTCGGTGGCCGGCGGCGTCCGGTCGTAGAGCGCGGTCGCCAGCAGCGCCGCCGAGGTCTCCACGCCGTCCGCGTTGCTGGGCAGCCCGGCGGCCGGCAGCGACGTCTGCACCGCGCGGTGCGCCAGGTCCAGCAGGTTCACGCTGTTGTCCGGGTCGGTGAAACTCTCCTGGACGTCCACCCGGCCGGTCACGGTCGCGCCGGCCGTGGCCAGCATGGTGCGCAGCTGCTCCGCGTAGTCACCGCCGGTCGGCAGCACCACCAGCGCCACCCGCCGGCCGGTCAGCTTGCCGCCGAGCAGTATCGGCGCCGCGCCGACCGCGAAGTCCTCCTGCGAGTTGACCTCGTTCTGCAGCTGGCCGACGCTGTCCCGCAGCTGGCTGTTGTCCTTGCTGAGCTTCTGCACCTGGCCGTCCAGCGCGTCGACGGCCGGCCCGTTCAGCGCGGCGGTGCCGACCACCAGCCCGATCGCCAGCGCGAGGAAGACCGCGGTGAGCGACACGACGTGGTACCGGAAATTGATCACAGGTAGCGCTTTCTGCTCTAGAACAGCTGACCGAGCTGGAACACGAGATTGTCCCACCACTCGGAGACCACACCGAGGTACGCCTTGCCCACGGTGGAGACCGTCACCGCCGCCGTCATCGCCGCGATCGCCGACCCGGCGAGCAGCAGCAGCGACGAGCCCGGGATGGTCTGCTTGTAGAGCCGGCTCACGCCCTTCGCGTCGACCAGCTTGCCGCCGACCCGCAGCCGGGTCAGGAACGTCGACGCCATGCCGCCGCGCCCCTTGTCCAGGAACTCGACCAGCGTGTAGTGGGTGCCGACCGCCACGATCAGCTCGGCGCCCTTCTCGTCCGCCAGCAGCAGCGCGATGTCCTCGCTGGTCGCCGCGGCCGGGAAGGTGATCGCCGGCACGCCGAGCTGGTGCACGCGCGGCAGGCCCGGCGCCCGGCCGTCCGGATAGGCGTGCACCACGATCTCCGCGCCGCAGCGCAGCACGTCGTCGCTCACCGAGTCCATGTCGCCGATGATCATGTCGGGCGTGTAGCCGGCCTCGATCAGCGCGTCCGCGCCGCCGTCCACACCGATCAGCACCGGCCGGTACTCCCGGATGTACGGCCGCAGCACGTCCAGGTCGGCGCGGTAGTCGTAGCCCCGCACCACGATCAGCACGTGGCGCCCGCTGATCCGGGTCTCGATCTCCGGCACGCCCACGCCGTCGAGCAGCAGGTCACGTTCCTGCTTGAGGTAGTCCATGGTGTTCGCCGCGAACGCCTCGAGCTGCACCGACAGCCCCTCGCGCGCGTCCGCCATCGCCTTGGCCACGGTCTCGGCGTCCTGCCGGGTGCCGTGCACCAGCGCCTCGGCCCCGGCGTACACGGTGTTGCCGTCGATCCGGACCGTGTCGCCCTCCCGGATCTGCTGGAACAGCCCCTCGCCGAGATCGTCCAGCAGCGGGATGCCGGCCTTGACCAGCACCTCGGGGCCCAGATTCGGGTACCGCCCGGAGATCGACGGCTTCGCGTTCAGCACCGCGGCCACCCCGACCGCGACCAGCGAGTCGGCGGCCACCCGGTCCAGGTCGACATGGTCGATCACGGCGATGTCACCGGGGCGCAGCCGACCGGTCAGCCGCTTCGTGCGGCGATCGAGCCGAGCGGTGCCGGCGACGATCCCGGGTTCGGCGGCCCGGGTGCGGCGAAGAGTGGGTAGGCGCATCGCCATCATCGTGACACGTTGACTCGACCTCGTGTTCGCACGACATGCCGACAAATCGGCTTTGACCAGCAGATTCCCGGCCAAATAGATTTCCGCTGTGTCCGCGGTCACGTCACGCTGCGTCTTTTCGCCGCCCACCTCCGGCGTGGTGACGTTCCGCATGCTCCCGCGGGCACCAGTCGTCGCCGGCGCTCCTCCTTGCCGGTCCCGGCGCGAAGAGCCCGAACCCGCCGGTCCCGGCGTGGCCCGCTCCGAACCGCCGGACCCGGCACGCCAATCCCAACCCGCCGGTCCCGGCGCGGCCGGATTCCGCACCGCCGGACGCGGCGCGGCCGAATCCCGAACCCGCCGGACCCCACGTGGCCGGATCCCCAACCCGCCGGACCCGGCGCGGCCAAATCCCGCACCGCCGGACGCGACGCGGCCAAATCCCGAACCCGCCGGACTCGACGTGGCCGGATTCCGCACCGCCGGGCGCGGCTCGGCCAAATCCCGCACCGCCGGACGCGGCGCGGCCAAAATCCCGAACCCGCCGGACCCGACGTGGCCGGATTCCGAAACCGCCGGGCGCGGCGTGCCGGAAACGGACCGCCGGAAACGGCGCGGCCCGATGACGGACCGCCGCATCCGGCGTGGCCGAGGACCGGACCGCCGGGCTCCCGATCGGAGGCCCGGCGGTCGCGCGTCAGCGGCGCTTCTCCCGGTCGGCGACCGCCAGCAGCTCCTCCGCGTGCGCGATGCCCAGGTCCGAGTCGGGCAGGCCGGCTAGCATCCGGGACAGTTCCCGGGCCCGGTCGGTGTCCTCCACCACCCGCACCCCGCTGGTCGTCACCGCGCCCCCGGTGTCCTTCGCCACCACCAGGTGCCGGTCCGCGAACGCGGCCACCTGCGGCAGGTGCGTCACCACCAGCACCTGGTGGCTGCGCGCCAGCCGGGCCAGCCGCCGCCCGATCTCCACCGCCGCGGTGCCGCCCACGCCGGAGTCGACCTCGTCGAAGACCAGCGTCGGCGGGCCACCGGCCCCGGCGAACACCACCTCGATCGCCAGCATCACCCGGGACAGCTCACCGCCGGACGCCCCGCGCTGCAGCGGCAGCGCCGGTGCGCCCGGGTGGGCCAGCAGGCGCAGCTCGACCTCGTCCGCGCCGTCCGCGGTCACGCCGACCTCGGTGCCGTCCACGGTCACCGACGGCTCGCTCTTTCCCGCGCTCCGCGGCAGCACCGCCACCTCGACCCGCGCGTGCGGCATCGCCAGCCCGGCCAGCTCGACGCTGACCTCCTCGGCGAACCGGCCCGCCGCCTCGGTCCGGGCCGCGGTGAGTCGGGCCGCCTGCTCCGCGACCTCCGCCTCGAGCCGCTGGCGCTCCTTCTCCAGCTCCTCGAGCAGTTCGTCCGACGTGTCGAGCTCGCCGAGCCGGGTCCGCGCGGTCTCCGCCCAGGCGATCACACCGTCGATGTCGTCCGCGTACTTCCGGGTGAGCCCGCGCAGCAGCGCCCGCCGCTCGTAGATGGCGGCCAGCCGGTTCGGGTCCGCGTCCAGCGCGTCCAGGTACGACGAGAGCTCCGCGGTGACGTCCGCGACCAGCGTGGCCGCCTCCTCGATGCGGGCCGCGAGGTCGCCGAGCTTCGCGTCGACGGCGGCCTGCCCCTCCAGCGTGCGGCGCGCGGTGCCGAGCAGGCTGGTCGCGTCCGGCGTCTCGTCGGCGGCCTCGGACCCGCCGGCCACCGACTGGTAGGCGATCGCGGCCGCGGTCCGCAGCCCCTCCGCGTGCTCGAGGCGCTGCGCCTCCGCCTTCAGCTCGTCGTCCTCCCCCGGCTGCGGGTCGACGCGGGTGATCTCGTCCAGCCCGAGCTTGAGGAGGTCCGCCTCCTGGTTGCGGTCGCGCGCGTTGCGGCGCCGGTCCGCGAGGTCGTCCGCGGTCCGCCGCCACTTCGTGAACGTCTCCCGGAACGTCTCCAGCAGCTTCTCGTGCTCGGGCCCGGCGAACCGGTCGAGCGCGGCGCGCTGCTCCGCCGGCCGCAGCAGGCGCAGCTGGTCGGACTGGCCGTGCACGGCCAGCACCCGCTCACCGACGTCGGTGAGCACGGCGACCGGCGCGGACCGGCCGCCGACGTGGGCCCGGGAGCGGCCCTCGATCGTGACGGTGCGCGACAGCATGACCGCACCGTCGTCGTCCGCCTCCGCTCCCGCGTCGGTGATCCGGGCCAGCACGGCGTCGGCGATCGCGCCCTTCAGGCGCAACCGTCCCTCGACGACCGCGCGGCCCGGGTCGGATCGCACGCGACCGGCATCGGCCCGCCCGCCGAACAGCAGGCCGAGGCCGGTCACGACCATGGTCTTCCCGGCGCCGGTCTCACCGGTTATCACGTTCATGCCGCCGGTCAGCGGCAGTGTGGTGTCCTCGATGACGCCCAGGCCGGTGATACGCAGCTCTTCCAGCACAGGCAAAGACAGTAGCCGCGTCCTCTGACACATTTCCAGCCGAGCGGTGCGCCAATTGCGGAGAAGACCGTGATTACCGCCGCTTCGTACCCCGCCAGCCGAGAACCGGGAGGTCGAATTTCGCCACCAGCCGATCGGTGAACGGCCGCGGCGTCAGCTGAACCACACGCACCGGTTGCGCGCCGCGCCGGACAGTGACCTTCGCACCCGGCGGCAGGTCGAAGACGCGGTGCCCGTCCGCGCAGAGCGTGGCGACCGACGTGTACGGATCCACCGTGATCACGAACGTCGACGTGGGCGCGGTGACGAGCGGCTTGCTGAACAGCGCGTGCGCGGCGACCGGCACCAGCAGCAGCGCCTCCACCTCGGGCCAGACCACCGGGCCGCCGGCCGAGAACGCGTACGCGGTGGAGCCGGTCGGGGTCGCGCAGACCACGCCGTCGCAGCCGTACCGGGACAGCGGCCGGCCGTCCACGTCCACGCGCAGCTCCAGCATCTGCGCCCGCTGGCCCTTCTCCACCGTGACCTCGTTGAGCGCCCAGCTCTCCGCGATCAGCTCACCGTCCAGCTCGGCCTTGACGTCCAGCGTGAGCCGCTCGTCCACGGTGTAGGCACCGCGCACCACGTCCGCCACGGCCTGGTCGATGTCGCTGATCTCGGCCTCGGCCAGGAAGCCCACCTTGCCGAGGTTGATGCCGAGCAGCGGCGCCTTGTTCGGCCGGGCCAGCTCGGCCGCGCGCAGGAACGTGCCGTCCCCGCCGAGCGCGAACACGATCTCCACGCCCTCGGCCGCGGACGGTCCGAACACCGGCGTCACGCCGGGCGGCAGGTCCAGATCGCCGATCTCGGAGGCCACCACCCGCACCTCGAAGCCCGCGCGTACGAGGTCGTTCGCTATCGACGCCGCGTGCTCCGTGCTGTGCCGGCGGCCCGTGTGGGTCACCAGCAGCGCCGACCGGTTAGCGGTGCTCGTCACTCGTCACTCCCCTGTCAACAAGCGATTCCGCGCCTGGCTCCGGCGCGTGCTCCGCCACCGTACCCGTGGGTCCGGCCTCGACGACCGCGCGCACGTGGACCGGGTCCGCGGCCGGCGCACCGCGCCGCAGCCACACGAAGAACTCGACGTTGCCACTCGGTCCGGGCAGCGGGCTCGCGGCCACCCCGGCCAGCCCGAGCCCCAGCTCCAGCGCCGCCGCGCACACGTCCAGGACCGCCTCCGCGCGCAGCGCCGGGTCGCGCACCACGCCGCCCTCGCCGACCCGTTCCTTGCCCACCTCGAACTGCGGCTTGACCATCAGCGCGAGGTCGGCGTCCGGCAGCGCGCAGCCGGCCAGCGCGGGCAGTACCAGGCGCAGCGAGATGAACGACAGGTCGGACACGACCAGGTCGACCGGGCCACCGATGGCCTCCGGCGTGAGCGTCCGCACGTTCGTGCGTTCGAAGACCCGCACCCGCTCGTCGGTACGGAGTTTCCAGGCGAGCTGGCCGTAGCCGACGTCCACGGCGACCACCTCGGCCACGTCCGCGCGCAGCAGCAAGTCGGTGAACCCGCCGGTGGACGCGCCCGCGTCCAGCGCCCGCCGCCCGGCCACCGCCAGGCCGCGGGGCCCGAACGCGGCCAGCGCGCCGGCCAGCTTGTGCCCGCCGCGGGACACGTACTCGTCGACCGGGTCCGCGCCGGTGACCACGATCGGCTCGGCGGGGTCGAGCTGCGCGGCCGCCTTGCGGGCGACCACGCCCCGGACCTCGACCCGGCCGGCCTCGATGAGCGCGGCGGCCTGCTCGCGGGAGCGGGCCAGGCCGCGGCGGACGAGTTCGGCGTCTAGACGGATGCGGCGTGCCATGCGCTCTTCTTCACGTGTCTTTCGGGGGGAGGTCCGGTCGGTTCGGTCAGGCCTGGTCGATGGTGGCGAGCGTCTCGCGCAGGATCTGGTGCGCGGCCTCGTACTCGGCGATCTGGTCGGCCGGCGACAGCGATGCCGCGTTGGCCAGCGAGGCCAGCATCGCGTCCACGGCCGGATGCCCGGTGGTCCCGTCGCCGGGCTCGGTCATCCGCACCGGCGGCGCGTACGCCGGCGTCGGCGGCCGCGGCGCGGCCGGCGGGCGCGGCACCGGGAACGGCGTGCTCATCGGCCGGGCGTCCCGTCGTCGAAGAGCGGCGGCACGACCTTCTTCGCGCGCTTGGCCGGCGCCTTCTTGACCGCGGGCGGCAGGTCGGCGGGCGTCGGCACCGCCTTCCGGCCGGCCGGCGGCGCGGCCTTGATCGTGGGCACCTTCTTGGCGGCCTTGCGCGGCGGCGTGATCGTCCGGGCCGGCGCCGGCACCTCGGCGACCGGCTCGTCCGCCGCCGGGACCGCGGGCGCGGCCAGCGCGTCCGGAACCGCGGTGCCGCCGCCCGGAGCCTTCGCGACCGCCTTCTTCGCCACCGTCTTCTTCGCGACGACCTTCTTCACCGGTGCCGCGGCCGGTTCCGCCACGGACGCCGCGGCCGCGGCCTCGACCGCGGGTTCGACGGGCAGATCACCGGGTACGTCCGCCGGCCGGGCCGCGAGCCGGTCCTCCAGCTCGGCGACGCGCTGCCGCAGCGCCGCGACCTCATCGGACTTGGCCAGTCCCACCACGGTCAGCGCCCGGTCGACCTCGGTGCGGACCAGGCGCTCGACCACGGCCCGGTTCGCGGTGCCGGCCGCCAGCGCGTCCTCGACCAGCGCCTGCAGCTGGACCGCGGTCGCGCCGCCCTTGCCGACCAGTCTCATCGCGGTCTTGGTGGCCTGCTTGCGGGAACTCTCGGTCAGTCCCAGGGCGAGGTCCAGGTAGGCCCGCCACGCTTCCTTCGGCATCCGGTCGTCCCTTCACTGTTCCGATACGCTCAGGTCCCCCGCGCGTGCCACGCTACCGGGCGACGTCGCCGGACCCGTGCGGTACCGTGCGGGAGATCGGTGACCGGCGTGGAGAGGATCAGGCGTGGCCAGCGTAGACGAGGTTCGGGCGGCATTGAACACCCTCGCGGCGCGGCTCGCCGCGAACGCGGACGCCCAGCAGCGCATCGACCTCAACCGCACGCTCGCCGCACGCGTCCCGGACCTGGGCACCGCCTTCCACGGCACCCTGGTGGACGGCCGCCTGGTCGACATCGCGGACGGCGACGACCCGAAGGCCAAGATCTCCCTCACCGCGAACAGCGACGACCTGATCGCGCTGGTCAACGGCCGGCTCGACGTGATGAAGGCGATCGGCTCCGGCCAGGTCAAGATCGGCGCCAACCCCTTCGACCTCCTCAAGCTCCGCAAGCTGCTGTAGTTCCGGTCGTCGCCGCGCCCCTCCGGCCCGGCGCCACTCCCGGCGAGGACAGGTCCGGCCAGACCCAGAGGCGTGTCCGGCCGGCCCGCCTTCTCCGGTCGCCCGCACCGCACGGCGTACCCCCGGACCGTTTCAGGCCTTGTAGTCGTCCGCCTTGACCGCCGGTGCGAAGAGGCCGCTCAGGTCCGGGGCGACGAACGTGGCCCGCTGCTCGGCCGGGGCTGCGCGCAGGTCCTCGACCGTGTGCACGCCGGTGAGCACGAGCAGGCCGTCCATGCCGGCCCGGACCGCGCCCTCCAGATCCGTGTCCAGCCGGTCGCCGACGACCAGCGCCTTCGTGGCGCCGACCCGCTCGGCCGCGGTGGTGAACAGCGCGGGCGCGGGCTTGCCGACGATCACGTCCGGGTCCCGGCCGAGCGCGTGCCGCAGCGCCGCGACCAGCGAGCCGTTGCCCGGCAGCGGGCCGCGCGGGCTGGGCAGCGTCTTGTCCGTGTTCGTGGCCAGCCACATCGCGCCGGCCCGGATCGCCACGCTCGCCTCGGCCAGGTCCGCCCAGCCGACCGCGGGACCGTAGCCCTGCGCGACCGCTTCCGGCCGGTCCTCCGCCTTGCTCACCACGGTCAGCCCGACCGCCTCGATCTCGGCCCGCAGTGCGTCCGCGCCGACCACCAGCACCCTCGCGCCCGCCGGGAGCCGCTCCGCGAGCACGGCCGCGGACGCGCCGGCCGAGGTCAGCACCTCGTCCGGCGTGGCCGGGATGCCCATGCCGGTGAGCAGCCCGGCCACGTCGGCGGCGCGCCGGGACGCGTTGTTCGTGGCGTAGGCGACCGGTATCCCCGCCTCGTGCAGCCGCGCGATCGCCTCGACCGCGCCGGGGATCGGCTCGTCGATCAGGTAGACCACCCCGTCCAGGTCGAAGATCACCAGGTCGTACCCGTCGATCAGACGATCGCTCACGCTGCCTCCTCGGCCGTTGCGGTTCCGCCCCCGATCATTCCAGGCGCGCCCGCGGGTCAGCCCGCCGTGGGGTAGGCCTGCGGCGGGCCGGCCAGCATCGCCTTCGCGGCCGCGCCCAGCTCGTCCGGAATGATCTCGATCTGGCCCTCCTCGAACGCGGCCAGCGTGCGCCGGGCGATCTCCGCCGCGTCGTTCAGCGGCCCGGTCCAGAAGTCCTGGTGCCCGGTGTCCGTCATGCCGAAGTACGCGCCCGCCACGTGCGTGCCCTGACCGGCCAGCTCGGCACGCACCGAGTTGGTCATCGCCCACTGCGCGGCCTTCGCGACGTGATAGGCGTTCGCCCGGTCACCGGACACCCAGGACATCGCCGAGTTGATGTTGAGGATCCCGCCGCCGCCGTTCGCCCGCAGGATCGGCGCGAACGCGCGCACCAGCCACAGCGGCCCCCAGAAGAACGCGTCCAGCTGCCCCCGGATCTCCGCCTCGTCGCCGTCCACCAGGTTCGCGAACGACGAGTTGCCCGCGTTGTTGACCAGCACCGTCACGTCCGGCGCCGCGTCCACCGCGGCCGCGATCGAGGCCCGGTCCGTGACGTCGAGCCGCAGCACCGTCGCCCCCGGCAGGTCGACCGACTCCGGCCGGCGCGCGGTCGCGTAGACCCGGGCGGCGCCGCGCGCCAGCAGCTCCTGCGCGAAGTGCCGGCCCAGCCCGCGGTTCGCGCCGGTGACCAACGCAACCGAATTCTTCAGATTCATGGCATAGCTCCTCAATCGGGGGAATCCCGTGGCGCTACGCTAAAACTTCACGTTGACGTCAAAGGCAAGTCGCGTGACCGGCGTTACACGACCTGGAGTCCCACATGATCCGCATCGGCGACCTGGCCGCCCGGACCGGCGTGAGCACCCGCGCGCTGCGTTACTACGAGGAGCAGGGTCTGCTGCCCGCCGCCCGCACCGGTGGTGGCCAGCGGCTCTACCCCGAGGCGGCGGTCGACCGGGTCGGCCTGATCCAGGGCCTGTTCGCGGCCGGGCTGTCCAGCCGCTCGCTCACCGTGCTGCTGCCGTGCGTCGACGCCCGGGAGGCCACCGACGAGGCGGTCACGCTCCTGCGCACCGAACGGGACCGCATCGACCGGCAGATCGAGGAGCTGGCCGCCACCCGCGACCGCCTGAGCGAGGTGATCGTCGCGTGCACCACCGCGACGCCGGCCACCTGCGGCCACCTGGTCTACCCGTCCTCCGGGGAGTAGTACCCACGCGGGCCGGACGCCCGTCTCCCGCCGGGAGCTACGCTATTCGAGCTGACGTTGACGTCAGAGGCATGTCTCGTGGGGGCGGTGCCCCCGCCGTTCCGCTCCCGGAGGAGTTCCGCATGATCCGCATCGGCGACCTGGCCACCCGCGGCGGCGTGAGCGTTCGCGCGCTGCGCTACTACGAGGAGCAGGGCCTGCTGTACGCGACGCGCAGCGCCAGCGGCCAGCGCTACTACCCGGAGGCCGCGGTCGAGCGGGTGCGGCTGATCCAGCAGCTCTACGCGGCCGGCCTGTCCAGCCGGAACATCGCGGCGCTGCTGCCGTGCGTCGACGCGAACGAGTCGACCGAGGAGTCGGCCGCGATCCTGCGCGCCGAGCGGTACCGCATCGACCGCCAGATCCAGGAGCTGATCACCACCCGGGACCGGCTCGACGCCGTCATCGCCGACTCGCAGAACCCGGCCGGCTGCGTCCACCACGTCGCTCCGGAACTCTCCACCCCGCTCGCCGCCGTCTCGTAGTCCGGGCCCACCGGCCGGCATGCAGAACGGCCCCGGCCTGGTGGCCGGGGCCGTTCTGGGGTCAGTGACGGGTGCGGGTCAGCGGGTGCTGCCGTCGTTGAACTTCGGGCCGAGGTCACGCGGCGAGGTGGACTCCTCCTCCGCCTCCTTGGCCTTCAGCTTCGCGTCCTCGTCGTCCGCAGCCGTCTCCACAACGGTCTCCGAGGCCTCGGACTCCGCGCCGGCGCCCGTCAGCTCCTCGTCCTCGTCCTCGTCCTCGTCCGACTCATCGTCGTCATCCGACTCGTCGTCGTCATCGTCGTCATCGTCGTCGGACTCATCGTCATCGTCGTCGTCGGACTCATCGTCGTCATCGTCGTCCGACTCGTCGTCGTCATCCGCGTCGGACTCATCGTCGTCGTCGTCATCGTCGTCGTCCGCGTCGTCGTCCGCGTCGTCGTCGTCCGCGTCGTCGTCGTCCGCGTCGTCGTCGTCCGCGTCGTCGTCGTCCGCGTCGTCGTCGTCCGCGTCGTCGTCGTCCGACTCGTCGTCGTCCGACTCGTCGTCGTCCGCGTCGCGGTCGGCGGCGGCCGAGGTGGCGGACGTGGCGGAGTCCTCGCCGGACTCGTCATCGCCCTCGATCTCGACGCCGTCGAGCTCCAGCAGCCGCTCGGCCGCGTCGGTGACCGCGTCCTCGTCGGCGGTCGCGGCGCGGGCGAACCACTCCCGGGCCTCCTCGCGGCGGTCGGTCTTGAGCAGCGCGTCCGCGTAGGCGTAGCGCAACCGGGCCGTCCACGGCTCGATCTTGCCCTCCGCGGTCAGCTCACGAACCTGCAGCATCGACACGGCCGCGTCGTTCTGGCCCATGTCACCACGCGCGCCGGCGGCCACGATCAGCAGCTCCACGGCGGTGTCCTTGGGCAGCGTCGCGCTGTCCGTGTTCCGGAACAGGTCGATCGCCCGCTCCGGACGGCCGAGCGCCCGCTCGCAGTCCGCCAGCACGGCCACGTGCGACTGCTTCCCGGTCATCCGGTGGTACGTCCGGATCTCCGCGATCGCGGTCTGCCACTCTCCCGCGTGGTACGCGGCGAGCCCCACGGCCTCCCGCACGACCGCGATCCGGGATGCCAGACGCCGGGCCGCGAGCGCGTGCGCGAGCGCGAGCTCCGGGTCCTCGTCGATCAGCCGGCCGGTCATCACCAGGTGCCGGGCCACGCTCTCCTGCACCGGCTTGTTCAGCGAGAGCAGCTCCGCGCGTACGTCACGGTCCAGCTCGGTCGCCTCGACCTCGTCCGGGATCGTGGGCGCGACCGGGGTCGCCTCGACGCGCTCGTCGCTCCGCTCACCGCCGCGGAACCCCTGGCCCTCGCGCTCCCGGAACCCGCCCCGGTCGTTACGGAAGCCGCCTTCGCGCTCCCGGAAGCCGCCCCGCGAGTCACCGCCGCGGGCACCGCCCTCACGCTCCCGGAAACCGCCACCACGCGAGTCCCGGTCCCCACCGCGGAAGCCACCGCTCTGGCCCTCGCGGTCGCGGAAGCCGCCACCGCGCGAGTCACGGTCGCCACCGCGGAAGCCGCCCTCACGGTCGCCGCCCCGGAAGCCGCCGGTGCGCTCGCCACCGCTGGTGCGCTCGCCACCGCCGCTGCGGAAGCCGCCGCCCTGGCCGTCCCGGGTTCCGCCGCTGCGGAAACCACCGCTCTGGCCGTCCCGGTCGCCACCGCTGCGGAAGCCACCGCCGCGCGAGTCACGGTCACCACCGCGGAAACCGCCCTCACGGTCACCGCCGGACCGGAAGCCGCCACCGCGGGAGTCGCGGTCGCCGCCGGGCCGGAACCCGGCACCGCGCGAGTCACGGTCGCCGCCACTGCGGAAGCCGCCGCCACGCGAGTCGCCACCGCGGTTGTCGCCACCGGACCGGAAGCCACCGTCACGGTCGCCACCCCGGAAGCCGCCCTCACGGTCGCCGCCCCGGAAGCCGCCGGTGCGCTCGCCACCGCCGCTGCGGAAGCCACCGCCCTGGCCGTCCCGGGTTCCGCCGCTGCGGAAACCACCGCTCTGGCCGTCCCGGTCGCCACCACTGCGGAAGCCACCGCCGCGCGAGTCACGGTCACCACCGCGGAAGCCACCGGTCGGACGGTCACCGCCGGACCGGAAACCGCCGCCACGGGAGTCACGGTCGCCGCCGGACCGGAAACCACCGCCACGCGAGTCGCCACCGCGCGAGTCGCCGCCACGGAAGCCGCCGCCCTGACCCTCACGGTCCCGGAAGCCGCCGCCACGCGAATCGCCACCACGGAAGCCGCCGCTCTGGCCGTCCCGGTCGCCGCCGCTACGGAAGCCACCGCCGCGCGAGTCACGGTCACCGCCGCGGAAGCCGCCCTCACGGTCGCCACCCCGGAAGCCGCCGGTGCGCTCGCCGCCGCCACTGCGGAAGCCGCCGCCCTGGCCGTCCCGGTCGCCACCGCTGCGGAAGCCGCCACCCCGGGAGTCACGGTCGCCGCCACTGCGGAAGCCGCCCCCGCGGGAGTCGCCGCCGGACCGGAAGCCACCGCCACGGGAGTCGCGGTCACCGCCGGACCGGAAGCCGCCGCCCTGACCCTCACGGTCCCGGAAGCCGCCGCCGCGCGAGTCACCGCCGCGGAAGCCGCCCTCACGGTCGCCGCCACCGCTGCGGAAGCCGCCACCGCGGCTGTCGCGGTCGCCGCCACTGCGGAAACCGCCGCCACGCGAGTCACGGTCGCCGCCGCCGGACCGGAAACCGCCGCCGGCGGCACCGCGGTCACCACCGCTGCGGAAGCCGCCGCCACGCGAGTCACCACCGCGGGAATCGCCACCGCGGGAGTCGCCACCGGAACGGAAACCACCGTCGCGGTCGCCGCCCGAACGGAACCCGCCGCCGGTACGGTCGCCACCGCCGGACCGGAAGCCGCCACCGCGGGAGTCCCGATCGCCGCCACTGCGGAAGCCGCCGCCGGCACGGTCACCACCGGACCGGAAGCCACCGCCACGCGAGTCACGGTCGCCACCGCCGGAACGGAAGCCACCACCGCTGGAGCCGCGGTCACCGCCGCCGCTGCGGAAGCCGGCGCCGCGGGAATCACCACCGCGGGAGTCACCACCGCGGGAGTCGCCGCCCCGGAAGTCGCGGTCGCCGCCTCGAGAGTCGCGGTTGCCGCGCGCGTCGTCGCGGCCCCGCCCGTCGCGGCCGTCATCCCGCCGGGAACGCGGGTTGTCGCCGTCCGGTCCTGGGTTCACGAGTACATCCTTCCTGGGGGCGCTGCCGCTCGCAGCGCCGACGAAACTGTCGGTTCGAAGACGCCCGACCCCGGGCGAGCCCGTAAATACAACTAAGGGCCGCCCCGGGAAGGGTGGCCCTCAATTGTAAAGAAGTCCGGCGGTGTCCTACTCTCCCACACCCTCCCGAGTGCAGTACCATCGGCGCTGAAAGGCTTAGCTTCCGGGTTCGGAATGTAACCGGGCGTTTCCCTCTCGCTATAACCGCCGTAACACTATGAACTTAACCGGGTACCTTCACGGTTGTTTGTTCAGATATCACACAGTGGACGCGAGCATACTTTCAAAGTTTGTGTAGTCAAGTCCTCGGCCTATTAGTACCGGTCAACTCAACACGTTACCGTGCTTACATCTCCGGCCTATCAACCCAGTCATCTACTGGGAGCCTTACCCCACCAAGGTGGGTGGGATACCTCATCTTGAAGCGAGCTTCCCGCTTAGATGCTTTCAGCGGTTATCCCTTCCGAACGTAGCCAACCAGCCATGCCCATGGCAGGACAACTGGCACACCAGAGGTTCGTCCGTCCCGGTCCTCTCGTACTAGGGACAGCCCTTCTCAAGTATCCTACGCGCGCGGCGGATAGGGACCGAACTGTCTCACGACGTTCTAAACCCAGCTCGCGTACCGCTTTAATGGGCGAACAGCCCAACCCTTGGGACCTGCTACAGCCCCAGGATGCGACGAGCCGACATCGAGGTGCCAAACCATCCCGTCGATATGGACTCTTGGGGAAGATCAGCCTGTTATCCCCGGGGTACCTTTTATCCGTTGAGCGACACCGCTTCCACACGCAAGTGCCGGATCACTAGTCCCGACTTTCGTCCCTGCTCGACCCGTCAGTCTCACAGTCAAGCTCCCTTGTGCACTTACACTCAACACCTGATTGCCAACCAGGCTGAGGGAACCTTTGGGCGCCTCCGTTACCCTTTAGGAGGCAACCGCCCCAGTTAAACTACCCACCAGACACTGTCCCTGAACCCGATAAGGGCCCGAAGTTAGATACCCAGATCAACCAGAGTGGTATTTCAAGATTGCCTCCACCCGAACTGGCGTCCGAGCTTCACCGGCTCCCACCTATCCTACACAAGCCAACCCAAATACCAATGTCAAGCTATAGTAAAGGTCCCGGGGTCTTTCCGTCCTGCCGCGCGTAACGAGCATCTTTACTCGTACTGCAATTTCGCCGGGCCTGTGGTTGAGACAGTGGGGAAGTCGTTACGCCATTCGTGCAGGTCGGAACTTACCCGACAAGGAATTTCGCTACCTTAGGATGGTTATAGTTACCACCGCCGTTTACTGGCGCTTAAGTTCTCAGCCTCGCCCCGAAGAGCTAACCGGTCCCCTTAACGTTCCAGCACCGGGCAGGCGTCAGTCCATATACATCGTCTTACGACTTCGCATGGACCTGTGTTTTTAGTAAACAGTCGCTTCCCCCTGCTCTCTGCGGCCATACCACGCTCCACCAGCAAGTGGCTTCACGCGTCCGGCCCCCCTTCTCCCTAAGTTACGGGGGCAATTTGCCGAGTTCCTTAACCACAGTTCACCCGTCGCCTCGGTATTCTCTACCTGACCACCTGTGTCGGTTTAGGGTACGGGCCGCTCGGAACTCGCTA